>JACPDH010000058.1 GCA_016184115.1 Acidobacteriota bacterium
AGAGGCTGGGTCTTCTCGTCCGGCGAGGCGCTCCCTTCGGTTCACGGCTCCGGGGAGATCGCGGGGGGCTGGTTCATGTGGGCATTGAGAGACGCGGTCGCCGGCGCGGGTTTCTATTCGGACGGCCGGAAGGCATCAGCTTTCTACGACAGGCTTGCCGCGGAAGTGCTGGAAGCGTGCCGGGCGGGTCGTCTCGACTGCTCCGAGCCAGTGCTCCCGTTCGTGACGGGACTGAACCGCGAGACGATACGGCCGATCGCGCTGAGTCTTCTCCGTTCGATCCGGTTCATGGCCTTATACGAACGCTTCGATCCGATCGTGCCGCCGAGCACGGGGAATGAGTTCTCGCAAACAAAGTTCCGCCTCCTGACCGGCTCGAGGCCTGCGCCTCTTGACGGCGAAGGCGGCCAGGAGGGCGTCAGGACGTCGATCATGAGGATCGCCGGAGTCGCGTATCGATTCCTGACTCCCGTGCTGCTCGTCGCTTCACTGCCCGCATGGATGTTTGTTCTCGCACGACGCAGGCCCTGGCGGAGCCCGAGCGCGGAGCTTGCCCTTGCCGCAAGTGCGCTCGTCGCGATGGTGTCTTCGGTCGCGATCGTCGCGCTCATCGAAGCAACGTCATTTCCCGCGATTACGATCCGGTATCTTCATGCTGGGTATCCGATGCTGATCGTCTTTCTGGTGTCCACCTGTGAAGCCTTGATCGGCTCCTGCGTGTCGCGGGAGTGATCGCCTAACCCCGCCCCAGTGGGGTGAACTCGAGAGGAAGATGCTGAAGTTGGAACGTTGAACGATGAAGTGTGACCCCGGAAGAGGGCCCCGGGCGGCGTTCAGGGTTCAACATTCATCGTTCTACGTTCTAACTTCGATTCCATCGTCCCTAATCAGGCCATTTGGGTTAGGCGTCGAACACCGCATCCCAGTCCTTCCACACGGGATTGAGGCCTGCTCGTCGCAGAACCGACGCGATCTCGGGCGGCGGCCTGTCGTCCGAGATCTCGAACTGTTGGAGCGCGTCCGACCCGGGAGAGGCGTAGCCTCCCGGCTCGGTTTTCGAGCCTGCGCTCATCGTCGTGACCCCGATCGGGATCAGCCGGTCGCGCAGCGACGCAGGCTCTCTCGTCGATAGGACGAGGTCGACTGACGCGTCGAAGAGCCGGAACGCCGCGATCATTTGCACGAGTGCCTTGTCTGAAACGCGAGCTGGCGGAGCGAAGCCACCCTCTGCCGGGCGTAACCGAGGAAATGACACGGAGTAGTGCGTTCGCCAATACGTCGTCCGAAGGTAGTCGAGATGCGAGGCGAGCATGAATGCGTCGGTGCGCCAGTCCGAAAGCCCAAGCAATGCGCCGAGTCCGATCTTCTTGATCTCCGCGCGCCCTAACCTGTCGGCAGTATCGAGCCGATAGGCGAAATCGGCCTTTTTCCCTTTCGGATGAAAACGTGCATAGCCGGCCTCGTCGTAGCTTTCCTGATAGACCAGTACGGCGCTGACTCCCGCATCCCCCAGGCGTACGTACTCCTCTTCCGACAGCGGCTGGACCTCCATCGATAGCTGAGACATCCGCTGTCTCACGACGGGAATGCAGCGCAGGAAGTAGTCGATGCCAACCTCCCTCGGAGCCTCGCCGGAGACGAGCAGCAAATGTGCGAATCCTTCCGATGCCAGAGCATCGACCTCCTTCGTGAGGCCCGCTTCGTCGAGCGTCAAGCGCGGCCGGCGAACGTCGGCGCTGAACCCGCAATAGGTGCAGATGTTTCTGCACTCGTTCGACAGGTAGAGCGGGGCGTAGAGCTGAATCACGTTGCCGAAGCGCCTGCGCGTTCTCGCCCGGCTCTCGTTCACGATCTCACCGAGAAACGGCTCGGCTGCCGGTGAGATCAACGCGAGGAACGCTCCCATGTCGAGCGTGTCGCTTCGGCGCGAGCTCGCCAACGCCCGCTCGACGTCGCGTGTGCGTTGCGATGCGATTCGATTCCGCGTTTCGCCCCAATCCCTGCGCGCGAAAACCTGTCCGAACGACTTCATTCCTCCAGTCCCGCAACGAGACCATCCGTCGGGCTCGTCGCCACGCCAGTGACACCGACGCCTCCGAGCCCCGCCTCGTACGCGCGGCGCCCCGACCTAACTGCTTCGGCGAACGCCGCTGCCATCGCCTCGCTGTCGCCTGCGACGGCAATCGCCGTGTTGACGAGCACTGCATCGGCGCCAAGCTCCATCGCGGCGGCCGCGTGCGACGGTGCCCCAAGCCCCGCGTCGATGACGACTGGAACTCCGCTCTGTGCGACGATCAGCTCGAGCATCGAGCGCGTCTCCAACCCGCGATTCGATCCGATGGGCGCCGCAAGCGGCATCACGGCTGCCGCTCCGACGTCTTCCAGTCGCTTGCAGAGAATCGGGTCGGCACTGCAGTACGGCAGAACGACGAAACCGAGTCTTGCGAGGATCTCCGTGGCTCGAAGCGTCTCGACCGGATCGGGGAGCAGATGCCTGACGTCGGGATGAATCTCGAGCTTGACCCAATTCGTCTCGAGCGCTTCGCGTGAGAGCTGCGCCGCGAGCACCGCCTCGCGCGCATCGCGCACTCCCGACGTATTCGGCACGACCGCGACGCCCGGAAGCTCGAGCGCCCGAAGCAGCGAATCGACTTCCCCATCCGCGCTGACTCGAACCCGCTTGAGTGCCACGGTCACGACCTCCGCCTCGGATGCCGCCACCGCCCTGCTCATCGCATCGTGGCTTGCGAACTTCCCGGTGCCTACGAAGAGTCTCGAGCGGAATGTCCGCCCACCGATTGTGAGGGGCCGCATCACGCTCATCGCGCGCCTCGCTCGAGCTCCAATGGCATCGCAATCGGTTCTAGTGAGCCTAACGCATGCAGAAACGAACGAACGGCCGCCTGAGGATTGGCCGCTTCGTTGATCGCCGACGCAACCGCGACGCCTCGCGTCCCGGCCGCGATCAGCCCGTGGCAGTCCCTCGGTGTGATTCCACCGATGGCAACCATCGGCAGATTCAGAGGCCGCGCTCGTTCGATGAGTCTCGCGATCCCCGCGAGCCCGATCGGCGGCGCGTGCCTGGGCTTCGTCGTCGTCGCCCGGAATGGACCGACTCCGGCGTAATCGACGCGTGTGGTGTCACATCCCGTTGTGATTCTCTCGATCCGTTCGAGGTCGTCATCGCCGTTGACCGTCACTCCGATGATCCTGCCTGCGCCGACGATGCGTCGCGCCTCGGCGGGCGATGCGTCTTCCTTTCCAAGATGCACGCCATGCGCTCCGGCGAGGGCGGCGACCTCTGGTTGGTCGTTGACGATCACGACGGCGCCGAACGGACGCGTCGCCGCGACGACCTCCCTCGCGAGCTCCGCGTAATCGGCGACTTCGAGTCCCTTCGCACGAAGCTGCACCCATCGCGCGCCCGCCTCACAAGCCATCGTCGCCTGCTCGACGTGCGAACGATGCGGCAGATCCTGAGTAATCGCGTGGAGAGATTTCAGTCGGTTCATCATTCGACTCCAGTCGAAACCAGCTCCCAGGGTTGATGCGTGCCGAAGCGACCCGGGCCGCTCTTGATGTAGCTCCGCACGTAACGGATCGCGTTGCCGGTCGCGGTCCCGAGCCCGTGCCCGAGTGCGAGGCCGGCCGCGATTGCCGTCGACGTGACGCATCCGGTGCCCCTCTTGTCGTTCTCGAGCCGAGGGCCTGCAAAGCTCTCCTTGAGGACTCCACGAACGAAGAGCTGATCGACGATCGCGGGTCCCGTCCCGTGGCCACCCTTCAGGAGCACGGCGCCTTCGACGCTGAGCCGCTCCGCCGCGGAATCGGGCTTGCTCGTTGGAAACGCCGCGGCGATCTCGTCCCGGTTGGGCGTGATCAACGTTAGGCCTTCGCATGCGCGATACAGCTCCGCGGCGGTCCATGGTTCCCGGAACGTGCCTCCGCTGCTCGGAGCGAACACGGGATCCCAGACGATGGGGAGATCTGCGTTGCGCGCTCGTGCTATGGCGATCACGTCGCACAGCAGCTCGATCGACTCGACGAGCCCGACCTTGATCGCCGCGAGCGGGTAGTGGTCGAGCAGCGGTTCGATCTGCGCAAGAACCGTCCCGTGCTCGACCCACTCGACGCCGCGAAACTCGGCACCATTCTGCAGTGTCACCGCCGTGCAGACGCCGAGGCCCTGAGTGCCGAAGGCCGCCATCGTCTTGACGTCGCTGAGCAGTCCCGCGCCACCGCTCGGATCGAGACCGGCGACGCTCAGCACGAACGGCTTCGTCATCGGCACGCCTCCCTCAGCGTCTTGAACGCGTCGACAGGATCGGCGGCACCCCAGATCGCACCCGACGCCGCGACGCTGGTGAAGCCTAACTTCGCCAGCTCCGCGACACGATCGGCACGAACGCCACCGAGAGCCACGGCCGGGATTCGCAGCTTCTCGAGAGCCTTTCCTACAGCCTCGGCTTCGAATGCTGGCCGGTAGCCCGCCTTGGAGATGCTCCCGAAAACAGGGCTCACCCACGCCTCCGTAAACGTGTCGGCCTGCCGGTCGAGCTCGGCGAGCGAATGAAAGCGCCCGCACGCTTCGACCGTTGGCCGCGCTCGGCGAATGCGGAGGAACTCCGCGCGTTCCTTCGCGCTGGCTCGGTCGCTGAGGGCAATTCCGCCGACATCGATCTCTTCGGCGATTCCATGGTGGCCGTCGAGAGTCACGTGTGCGAGCATCTCCTTCGGAATCGATTGCAAGAGGAATCGCACTCGATTCGTCGACCACGATGGCTTCGACACGAGCAGCCGTCGCATTCCGGCTGCAGCGAGCTCGCGAAGCAACTCCACTTCGTCAACTCGTTCGTGTCCGCTCGTAACGACGATCAACTGCATTCGACGACATCCTCGCGGGCTGCGCGAAACTCGGCAGCCTTCTCGTCCAAGCCTGCAGAAATCGCATCGTGTTCGCCGATCGCCCGCTTCGCGGCGTAGTCGCGAACCTCCTGTGTGATCTGCATCGAGCAGAAGCGCGGACCACACATCGAGCAGAAGTGCGCGCGCTTCGCGCCATCCGCGGGCAACGTCTGATCGTGAAAGCGTTCCGCCGTCTCGGGATCGAGCGAGAGGTGGAACTGGTCGCGCCAGCGAAATTCGAATCGCGCCTGACTCAGCACGTTGTCGCGAAGCTGCGCTGCCGGATGTCCCTTCGCAAGATCAGCCGCGTGGGCCGCGATCTTGTATGCGATCACGCCTTGCCTCACATCGTCCTTGTCGGGAAGTCCAAGATGCTCTTTTGGAGTGACGTAGCAGAGCATCGAAGTTCCGTACCAGCCGATCTGCGCCGCGCCGATCGCCGATGCGATGTGGTCGTATCCTGGTGCGATATCCGTCGTCAGCGGTCCGAGCGTGTAGAACGGCGCCTCGAGGCATTCCTCGAGCTCGCGGTGCACGTTCTCTTCGATGAGCTGCATCGGCACGTGCCCAGGTCCTTCGATCATCACCTGAACCTCTTCGCGCCGGGCGATACGCGTCAGCTCACCGAGCGTTTCGAGCTCGGCGAACTGCGCGGCGTCGTTCGCATCGGCAATTGAACCGGGTCGCAACCCGTCGCCGAGCGAGAACGCGACGTCGTACGAGCGCATGAGCTCGCAGAGCTCTTCGAAATGCGTGTAGAGGAAGTTCTCGCGATGATGGGCGAGACACCACTTCGCCATGATCGAGCCGCCGCGCGACACGATCCCCGTGAGGCGGTTCGCCGTCAGCGGAATGTAGCGCAGCAACACGCCTGCGTGGAGCGTGAAGTAGTCGACTCCTTGCTCGGCCTGCTCCACGAGGACCTCGCGCATCAACTCCCACGAAAGATCCTCGGCGCGCCCGCCGACACGCTCCAGTGCCTCGTAGATCGGCACCGTGCCGACCGGAACCGGACTGTTCCGCAGAATCCATTCGCGCGTTTCGTGGATGTCGGGCCCGGTCGACAAGTCCATGATCGTATCGGCGCCCCAGCGGCAGGCCCACACCGCCTTCTCGACCTCGTCCTCGATCGAAGAGCTGACGGCCGAGCTCCCGATATTCGCATTCACCTTCACGAGGAAGTTTCTGCCGATGATCATCGGCTCGCTTTCGGGATGGTTGATGTTGCACGGCAGAATCGCGCGGCCCGCGGCGATCTCGTCTCGGACGAACGCTGGCGTCACGCCGTCGGGCGGAAGCGCTGCGCCGCGTGCCGATCCGCGATGACGCCGCGCGAGCTCGGGAAACAGCCGTCGCATTTCGTCGAGCTGCTGGTTCTCGCGAATGGCGACGTACTCCATCTCCGGCGTGATCTCGCCGCGACGCGCGTAGTGAAGCTGCGTTACCGCCCGTCCGCCCTTCGCGCGCAGCGCCGGCGCAGCCGCCGCGAGCCTCGCTTCGCCTGGCGGCGGCTCGGTTAGGCCGCGCGCCGTGCCGGAGCGTTCCGTGTCGCGCCGTGCATCGATCCACGGCTCGCGAATTCGTTCGAGGCCGCGCCGCACGTCGATCTCGCACGCCGGATCGCTGTAGGGGCCGCTCGTGTCGTAAACGACGAACGCACGCCTCCCGCAGTCATCTCCCGACTCCGTGAGCCGCACGCGGCGCATGGCGACGCGAACGCCTTTCGCCTCTTCCGCGACGTAGAACTTCTCCGAACCCGGCATTGGCCTCCGGGTGACCGCCTCCGATCGACTGTCTGACATGCCTAACCTCCCTGAGTCGCGCTGACGATCAGGACGGACACGTTAGGCTGAAGTACACACTCGCTCCATTCGAACCGAGGAATCACGCGGTCGTGCAGCGCCACGGCGATGCCGCGGCCTGAGGCCAGCCCCAGCTCGCCGAGGAGATCGAGCAGCCGGTATCCGGACGGAACGTCGCGCGGCTGCTCGTTGACGAGGATTTGCATCGCACTTCCTTTCGCGGCATTACCCGCGCAGTTCGAAGGGTGTGATCTCAGCCCGCCATGGCCCGAATCGGCCCGCGAGCACCCCTAGTACTCTTTTCGAGGCGGGACTCTAGCAGCGCCCAGTGCGACAGTCAAATCGACGCAAAGGAGATCTCGTCCTCGGCGTGGTCATTCGTCTTCGTGCCTCCGGGCGTCACGACGCTGCGGACGTTGCCGTCCCCTTCATGGTCACGAGCCCGAGTAAGGATTTCGGGAGGTCGCCTGCCGATACTCTTCGTCATGACGGACATCGATCAGAGATCGGTACTCATCGTCCTCGTCGAGATCAGCGGTTACACGCGCCCGATGCTCGCCGGCGAGGAGGCGTCCGCGCACAGCCGACTCGTCATCAGCGAGCTCGTCAAGACGCTCCTCGCTCGCGTGGAGCTGCCGCTCACCCTGGCGAAGCTGGAAGGAGACGCGCTCTTTCTCTACGCAGTGAAGGGCCCCGACTGGAACGAGGTCCGCGGCCGGATCGGCGAACGGCTCGTCACGTACTTTCATGCATTCGGCGAGAAGCTCGGCGAGCTCAGCGCCGCGAGCTCGTGCCGCTGCGGAGCGTGCTCGAACATCGAGTCGCTTCGACTCAAAGTGATCCTCCACGCCGGACAGGCCGTCTTCCATCGCATCGGGAGTCTCGTCGAGCTCGCCGGAGTCGACGTGATCATCGCTCACCGATTACTCAAGAACTCCGTTAGTCGCAAGGAGTACATTCTGATCACCGACGCCGCGAGGGACGTCGCGCTCCCGCTCGAGGCGTTGTCGAGGACGCGCGAGACGTACGAGGACGTCGGCACCATCGATACGACCGTCTTTCTTGCTCCTCCCTCGGCGGGCCGCGCGCCGCGTGGCAACGGGCAAGGGGTGGCAACGGACTCCGGTCGTGGCACGGAGGCCGAAGGCCCCCGCCACGATCACCCCGCGCACGACACCGCGATGCCGGCGGCTTTCGTCGAGACGCTTCGCTGCGAGATCCGGCGCGAGTACGCCGAGGTCGCGACGAATCCACACAAGGGATTCCACTTCCACACGGGGCGTCCGCTCGCACGACTCCTCGGCTACGACGAGGCGTGGCTCGAGGGGATTCCCTCGCGCACGATCGACGCGCTTGCCGGAACCGGCAATCCCTTCTCGCTCGGCGAGCTTCGGCCGGGCGAGCGCGTCGTCGATCTCGGCTCGGGCGCGGGCCTCGACAGCCTCATCGCGGCGCGAATGGTCGGCCCGGACGGGCGCGTCACCGGAGTCGACATGACGCCGGAAATGGTCGACACCGCACGAACGAGCGCGCGGGAGATCGGCGCCGTGAACGCCGAGTTTCTCGAGGGTACGATCGAAATGCTGCCACTCCCCGACGCATCGGCCGACGTCGTCATCTCGAATGGCGTCATCAACCTCGCCCCCGACAAGCGCGCGGTCTTTCGCGAGATTCATCGAGTACTCAAACCGTTCGGGCGGCTGCAGATCGGCGACATCATCGTGCAGAAGGCGGTTCCGGAATCGGCAAGACGGAACATCGACCTCTGGGCCGGCTGAATCGCCGGCGCTCTGCTGGAAGCAGAGCTCATCGAACTGGTCCGATCGGTCGGATTCGACGACGTCGGAATCCCCTGGCGCGCGGACGTCTTTCGCGGCGCTCCACAGGACAGGAGCTCCGCGTCGTTCGGCACACTCGGAATCAATCTTCGCGCGCGAAAAGCGGGCGAAAAGGAGAATCGACATGAAGAGATTTCTACCCCTGTTGCTCTGTTGTCTGATCGTCACGCCTGAGCTGCTGCTCGCCGCGGAGCAGGCGCCGGCGCCGCCGAAGAAGCCGTCACTCTACGAGCGGCTCGGCGGAAGCTACCCGATCGCGGTGGTCGTCGACGAGTTCATCGATCTGCTGCTCCTGAACGACGTCCTCAATGCGAACCCGGCGATCAACGAGGCGCGAGCTCGCGTCCCGAAGGCGGGGCTCAAGTTCCAGGTCGCGTCGCTCGTCTGCCAGGCAACTGGAGGACCATGCACGTACGGCGGCCGCGACATGAAGTCGGCTCACGCGAAGCTGAACATCAGCGAAGCGGAGTGGGACGCGATGGTCCGCGACCTCGTTCGCGTGCTCAACAATCACCACGTGCCGAAGCCCGAGCAGGACGAGCTTCTCTCGATCCTCGGATCGACCAAGGGAGACATCGTGATGCGGAAGTAAGCGCGCACCGAGGCGCCTTGCTACCGTCGCCTCCTGCACCCCGAAGGGATGCGGGGTCGAAGATTGCATCTTCGACCCCGCTTTCGAATACCGGCGCAGCGCGACCCTGCAGTTACCCATTCGTGCAGGATTGCCGGAATCGGCGTTACGATTCTCTTCGAATCGGAGACAGGATGGGTTCTCAGGCAGGCGCACCGCGCAAGACGGCGCGAGTGCGTGTTCAAGTACTAGGCCAGTTTCGAGTCGAGCGAGACGGCGTGCCGATTCCGCATGCGGCATGGCAGCGGCGGCGCGCCGTCGATCTCCTCTTCCTCCTCGCGCTCGAACCGGGCCGCGCGATGCGCCGCGAGCGCGCGGCGGATCTCCTCTGGCCCGACAAACATGCCGGGTCGGGAGCGAACAATCTGCATCGCGCCTTGCATGATCTGCGAAAAGTCATCGGTGACGACGCCGTGCTCGGAGGCAAAGGAGTGCTTCGCATCGGCGACGAGGTTCTCATCGACGCGAACGTCTTCGATGCGGCGATGCGATCGACCGATCCCGACACGCTCGCGGCCGCGCTCGAAAACTACTCCGGTGATCTCGCCGTCGATGAGACGTCGCTCGATCTCACGGCCCATCGCGACCGCCTGCGCCGTGCCTTCGTCGATTCGTCGATGCTCGTGGCGCGTGCCCAGTGGGTCACGAACCGCGCGGCAGCCATCGCGCGTCTGCGCCGGGCAGTCGACGTCGACCCGACCGCCGAGGGAGCGCACCGGCTGTTGATGCGCTACCTGGCTGAATCGGGACGAAGGCACGACGCGATTCAGCAATACGAAGCATGCCGCGACGCGCTTCGGAATGCGCTCGACGCCGAGCCGGGCCCAGAGACGCAAACGCTCTTCGCGTCGATCACCGACGGGACGATCGAACAACCGCGCTCTTCGCTTCGCGGCTGGATGCGCACCGCGAAGCGCCTCCTCGGAGCGAGCGCACCCGGAGCGCTGCGCGGGCGCAACAGCGAGCTCGCCGCCCTGACGACGGCAATCGAGGAGGGCGCCGGGCTCATCCTGATTCTCGGCGAATCGGGAATCGGCAAGACCCGCCTCGCGGTCGAGGTCGCTCGCGTCGCTGGAGAACGAGGCGCGACGATCGTGTCGGGCGCGGCGCTCGAGGGGGGGCGCGAATCCGTTCGCGCCGCTCGTCGACGCCTGGAGCGATCACTTGCGCGAAGCCAGACTCCCCCCCGAGGAGAATCCGTTCCTGGCGTTTGTCCCGTCGCCCGAGGGGCGTCCGCAGGAAGATAAACTGCGACTGTACGATGCGGTCGTCGCCTCCATCGATTCGATCGCTGCCTCGGGGGCGCTCATGCTCGTCATCGACGACCTCCAGCACGCGGACGAATCGACGTTCGGCCTGCTGCACTACCTCGCGCGCTCGGCGCGGACACGCGACCTCACGATCGTTGCGACGTGCGGTGATGAAGAGGTCGCATCGAGCGCGCGGTTAGCCTCGTTTCTCTCCTCGATGTATCGCGAACGGCTCGGCCGCAAGATCGTAGTGGGTCCCCTCGACACGGTGGCGGCCAGGCAACTCGTCGAGGATCACGCCGGCAGCGACCGAGCCGGTACGATCTCGAGCGATGTCATCCGGCGCGCGAACGGGAATCCCTTCTTCATCGAGGAGATCTCGATCGGCTGCGCGGAGGGTGACGCTCTGACGATTCCGGCAGACCTGCGCGAGATGCTCCGTGCGCGAGTCGAGCGACTCGGCCGTAACGCGAGAGGTCTGCTCCACGCGGGAGCCGTCATGGGAGTGACATTCGACTTCACGACGGCCGCGTCAGCATCCGGCCTCGCGACCGAGGACGCGTTAGCCGGCCTCGAGACTTCCATCACGGCGAGGCTGGTCGAGGCGGTGGACGATGCTTACCGCTTTCGGCACACGATCGTCTGCGAATCGCTCCGCGAAGCGCTCGTGCGCGAGGGACGCGTGCAGTTGCACGGCGCGATCGCACGAGAGATGGAGCGCAATCCGCTCTTCTGCTCCGAACATGCCGCCGACATCGCGCATCACTACGTCGAGGCGGCGCAACCGGACAAGGCGATCCCCTTTTTCGTCTCCGCCGCACAGAAGGCTGCGATGCGCGTCGGCTTCGGCGAGGCGGTGACTCTCTTCAGCCGGGCACTCGCCGCGATGGACGAGGTCGGGGTTCCGCCCTGTCAGGAACGATTTCAGTTGATGCTCGCCATCGGACAGATGCAGGTCGCATTAGGCGAGTTGACCGCGGCGGTCGAGGGGCTCGACGAAGCGTGCCGGATGTGGCGCGCGGGCGACGGATGGCAGCCTTCGTGCGGCGACCGCGCGCAGGCACGGCGATGGGCAGCGCTCGCGCTGATCACGAACGGCGAGATCGACGAGGTGGATCGGCGCCTCTCGGTTGCGCTCGACGAGGCGGAGCGCGGAGACAAGTGCGAGCTCCCCGACATCCTCTACCACGTGGCTCAGGTTCGCTGGCACGAGGGGAACTACCGGGAGGCGTTTCGGGTCGCGGAGCGCTGCCTCGAGGCAGCCGAAGCGACCGGCAATGCCGACTCGATCGCGAGGGGCTACGAGATTCTCTCGCTCGCCTGTCATTCGCTCGGCGAGTGGCGCGAGGGAGTCGGGTTCGAGGAGAAGCGGCAGTCGCTGATCGGAGGAGCCGTCGACGTCGGTCAGGCGTTCGACGTTCATCTCTGACTCTGGGAGTATCACCTGTATGGTGATCAGCAACTGAAGGAGATCGAGGCGACCGTCGACGAGGTTCATGCGCAGGCGGCGAGGATGTGCGCCGTGCGTGCGGTCGCGCTCGCGCGCTGCTTCGGCGGGGCGGTCGATTTCCAGCGAGGCCGATGGAGCAGTGCCGAGCAGAAGTTGCGCGAAAGTGTGCAGCTTTATCGTTCGATCGGTGGCGCCTTCGGCGAAGCGATCGCCCTTCAGCGGCTCGGGGTGCTGCTGACCGCCAGGGGTGACGTCGCGGGTGCGTTAGGCGTGATCGACGAGGGCGTTGTTGCGGGTGACCGTGCCGTTCTTCGATCGCACTGCCTCACGAGACTCTTCGCCGCTCGGGCCCGCAACCGGCTCGCCGCGGGCGACCATCGCGGCGCCGCGGAGTCGATCCGGGCGGGTGAAGAGACAGGCTCGCGGCATGCGCGATGCGTGACGTGCAACGCCCTTCTTCTTCCCGAAATCGTGCGGGTCGCACTCGGTCAGGGCGACGGGAAGCGCGCTCGCGTCGCGGCGGACGAGCTCGGCCGCGTTGCGGCGCAGTACGGGAGCCGCGCGTGGCGCGCGATGGCGTGGCAGTCCGAAGCACGGGTCGAAGCGCGCAGTGCCACGGGCACGGAGCGCGCCCTCGACCGGTTCGAGAGCGCGGCGGCACTCTACGAGGAGATCGACTATCCGTACGAGGTCGCACGCTGCCGCCTCGCCCAATCCGAATTGCTGCGCGCGCGTGGCGACGATGTTCGCGCAGCGACGCTTCATCAGGTCGCGTCCGGGATCCTGGCGGCGTTAGGCGCGGCTGGGATCGAGCATTGAACGGTCTCGACCGTCGACAGCTCCTGTCCGGACGGCGATGACGTCCATGATTCTCGTCGTCATGAATGTCTGCACCCCTTGCGCCGAGCCACTCGGCTCGGCCGCGCGATACTGTCCATCCTGCGGCGCGGATGCCGTGGAGCAGGGCGCAATGGCGATCGACCGGAACGCGATCTTCGACGAGGACGCACCGACGACTCACCGTCCGGCTCCGCCTATGCGAGAACGGACACAGACGCTCGCATCGTCGACGCCGTCGTCGCCCTCGTGCGGTTCGTTCGCTGATGGCCGGTTCATCCCCGGGCAACTTCTCGGCGGACGCTATCGATCATCGCGCCTCTGGGGCGCGGGGCGAGGCCGTTCCCTCGGAATGAAGCTCCATGAGTCTGCCGATCGTGTTCGCCTCGAACGCCCGCTTTCCTGCGAAAAGCTCGTACATGACGGGGCCAAGCGAGAAGATGTCGCTGCGCGACGAGACCGATTCGCCGCGAAGCTGCTCGGGCCCCACGTATTGCGGCGTCCCTTCCGGGACGTTCCCGGGCGTGAAATCGGCAGCCGTCCCCGAGCGTGAGTGGATCGATGGAGCTACTCGATCCGGCAGTCGAGCGTCGTCCACCTCACCTCCGAGGAAGCTGCAAAGCTCTTGAGCATATGCAGCACCGCGCGGTGATCGGGGGCCTCGAGCCATGCACCTGCACGATCCGTGTACGTCCGTTTCCAATGGGCGAGATGCGTGTCGAAGACTCCCTTGAAGCGCTCTTCGACGAGCAAGCGGCGCTGCACGGGATGACCGGAGTCGTGCAGCCCGATCGCGACTCGACCCTCCGTGCAGACCGATACGACGGGCGTGTCGACGACGTCGGCATCGTTGAGCGCCTCGCCGAGTAGCTCCACGTGATGCGGGAGCAGTAGATCGTCGTCATCGTTGTAGAAGATTCGCGATGCGGCAGCGCTTCGCACCGCGACGTCGCGGTTCGCGCCTCCACGCAATGGAGCCTTGGGCAGGTCGAGAAAGCGGACTCGCCGATCTTCGCGCGCGAGCTCGAGCGCCACGGCGCGAACCGCCGGCGTGCAGCCGTCGCCCGCGATGATCACCTCGACATCGCGAACCGATTGCGAGGGCGCGGAGCGGACCGCCAACGCGAGCGTCGTGTCTCGGTCGTGCGTGGGGATGACGATCGACCCGTAAGGCGTGGTCATTTCGATTCCTGTCTGACTCGCAATCGGGATCGTAGCGTCATGATCGCTTGCGGTGGAGCCACAATATAGAACGTCGCGGCGTGGATGTTGACTCGCGCGTGGGCGAAATCCGTTGCTCGACGCTATTTCGCGTAGCGACAGCCGATCTTAGCCCCCGATCGAAGACTGGGGGATGTGCTAACCCCGGCACTGAGCCGATCCGCCCCATCCACCAGTCGCAGGTCCCGTTGTCCGAAATGCTCGCAGCGAGGCAGTGCGATTGACGTCGGACCTCGCCGCGAATGCGCCGCGGCGGTTGCAGAATGCGCGAGCGCGCAATCTGGTTGCGGTCCTCGAGTGGGACTTCAATCGCTGCTGCTGTTCGGCGTGAAGCCGGCGAACGCCCTCGAGGAGGCGTTACTTTCCTTCCTCAAGGGAAAGTGCGAGATCGGAGTCTTCCTCGACGCGCTCGCCGCTTCGCGCGTCTTCGTGCTGATCAAGGGATCCGCATCGGCGCCGCCGGGTGATACCTTCACCCCCTTGGTGATCGACGGGAACGCCGGCGATCCGGCGGTCTGCATCTTCACCAGCCCCGAACGCTCGCGAGCAATTCAAAAGCGCGTTCCCGACTACTCGCAAGGGCTGGAGATCGAGTTCCGCGCATTCGTGCAGAGCGTTCCTCCGGGCGTCGGTCTCGTCGTGAACCCCGGAACGTTGTTCTGCACCGAAGCAACGTGGCAGGGGGTCGACGAACTGCGCGAGGGGTGATCGGCGCGACTCCACCGATCTGCTGGAGCGTCCGGGCCACCCCCTTCGACCCTTCTCTACGGTGGCGAGCTCTCTCTCGATGTTCGGCGCCGCTTCGGCGCTCCACTATGACGGCATTCTTCGCGGCCGGATGTTCTGGTTGTGGTGGAAGACGTTGTCAGGGTCATAGGTGCTCTTGACACCGACCAGCCGCTCGTAGATGGCGTCGCCATACGCCTCGCGGACCCGGCCGGGATCCTCGTCGCCGCCGAGGAAGTTGACGTAGACGCCTTCGCGGTACGGGCCGAGGGCGGTGAAGAGCTCCCTCGTCCAGGCGATGTCTCTCTCGCCAATGTCCTCGCCGGGCCGCCACACGGCATCGATCGTCATTGCATGCGACGCCTGCCGATTCCCGAACGCCGTCTCTCCCGCGGCGACTCGGCTCACCGCTCCTTTCAGATGGAACATCGCCACGTACGAGTGCGGCGAGCTCGACAAGAACGCGTGGCCGGCGATCACGTCGATCAGATCGTTGCGGAGTTCGGGAAGGTAGGTCGACTTCCAGTAGTAGTTCCAGCCGTGGGGAACGGTCGAGTCGAGCGCGCTCTGGAAGCCCACGTATGGCGACGGCCCGACAAGATCGAGGAGAGGGGTCCGCGACGCGCGAAGCGGACGGAGCAACTTCTCTCCGTTCTCGATCGACCCTGCGTAGCAGGTGCCTACGATCAATACGGGGCGCCAGTGCAGACTCTCTGGAATGGAGGATAGCGGCGGTGCGGTGCCGAACCGGACGACCGTTCCGAGCTCATCGGGCGCGTCCCGAACGAAGTCGCGGTAGACGCGAAGGACTTCTCTCGCGTCGCTCGCGTCCCAGAGGATGGGCCCGGCCAGGACCGTGGGACCGACAGGATGGAGCCGGAATTCGAACGACGTGACGACGCCAAAGTTGCCGCCGCCGCCTCGCAGAGCCCAAAACAGGTCGGGATGCTCGCGTTCAGACGCCCGCAACCGTTCTCCCTGCGCCGTCACCACGTCGACCGCGAGGAGATTGTCGATGGTTAGGCCGTGCTTGCGCATCAGCCAACCGAGGCCTCCGCCGAGGGCGAGTCCGGCGACACCGGTGTGGCTCACGATTCCTCCCGTGGTGGCGAGACCATGCGCTTGCGTCTCGTGGTCGACATCGCCCCAGAGCGCACCAGCCTGCACCCAGGCGCTGCGAACGGCAGGATCGACGCGCACGCCCCGCATTGCCGAAAGGTCGATGACGATTCCATCGTCGCAGACGGCGGTGCCAGCCACGTTGTGGCCTCCACCACGTATGGCGATCTCCAGATCATGTTCCCGAGCGAAACGCACGGCGGCAACCACGTCGGCCGTTCCGACGCATCGGGCGATTAGGCGCGGGCGCCGGTCGATGGCTCCATTCCAGACTGCTCGGGCAGTGTCGTAATCGGCGTCGTCACCGCGGATCAATCGGCCTCGGAAACCGCCGAACTCGCCCACCGTTGGATTGTTGCTGCCGCGGCCGAGGTCCGCAGCCGTCGATGTGGTCATTGGGTCCTCCTTTCTCGCGTGGCCATATCGGACACCCGCGGAACTGGCGCGTATAGTCAAGAATCTGGACTTCACAATCGGGTGGAGGCGCCCGATATTGAAGGGGTGAGGACTTACGGTCAGTACTGCCCCATCGCTCGTGGTGCCGAGCTCTTTGCCGAGCGCTGGACTCCGCTGATCATCCGTAACCTGAACCTTGGCTGCCGAACCTTCGGCGAGATCCTGGAGGGAGCACCCGGACTCTCCCGTACCCTGCTCACGCAGCGGCTCAAGGAGCTCGAACGTGCCGGCATCGTCGACGTGGCGGCCAAGCCTGACGGGCGCGGCCACTACTACACGCTCACGCCGGCGGGCCACGACCTCTTCAAGGTTTGCGCGTCGCTCGGCGAGTGGGGTGCGCGCTGGCTGGAGATCGCCCCCGAGCACCTCGATCCGTTCGTGGCCCTTTGGTCGATGTGCAATGCGCTTCGGCGGGAGCAGCTCCCGACGCAGCGCGTCGTGATCCGCTTCGACTTCACCGGCCGTCGGCGCACCGAATGCTATTGGCTACTCATCGAGCGCGGAGATACCGAGATCTGCAAGACACACCCCGGCTTCGACGAAGATCTCTTCATCACCGCTGAGGCCGAAGCCTTCGTGAAATGGCACGGCGGCCAATTGTCGTGGGCCCAGGCGCTTCGCGAGGGCCGAATCGAGCTCGACGGACCCACGTGGCTCGTACGCGCGTTTCCAGCCTGGAACGCCCGCAGTACGTTCGCTCACATCACGCGCGCGTCGCGGGCCGGCACGCGCCCCTCGGACTGAGATCCTCGACGCGCCCCTGGCCGGCACACTGGACGGCCTAACGGCGTTCGAGTTTCTCGGCTCCGACCTTGCGCATGAGAGGGGACAGCAGATTGAGAGGGCAGATTGAGAGGCGACAGAGCTTCTGTTTTCCGTTGAGATCCTTCCCGCATTGGCCATAGGCAGGTTCTTGACGCCTGGGTAAGATGCCCCTGGGACTAAAGTCTACTGGTCGTAGAGTGATCTCCCAACTTGCGCCCGCAAGCGGTTCGCGAACCGAAAAGCGAAGCTCTGGCCCTGCCTACTGGCCTCGATCCCGCCTACTGGTCCCGTACTGGCTCCGCGAACCGAAAAGCGAAGCGCTGGCCCCGCCTACGTGAATGTCCGCGCTCGACTTCGTGAGGAAGTGGCTCCAGGCGAGCGCCGCGGCTCCGGAGACGTGAGCCGTTGCCGCCGACGTGCCGTCATACGACACCCAGCCGTTGCCGATGCCCGCGGTGATTTCGACGGTCGACGACTGGCGAGTGTTAGCCCAAGACGAGCTCTTCGCTTGTGGCGTGGTGGGTGACCCTGTCTGCTTTCTGTCGTCAGGCCTCGGCTCTGGGGCTTCCCCTCGAAATCTCCAGTTGCGTCCTCTGGCAATCTGTGTATACTCAGCTTGTGGATATACACAGCGACCTGGTCATCTCGAAGACAGATGGCCGTCCGATGTACCTCCAGATCATGGAGCAGATCAAACGGAAGGTCGCCGTCGGTGACTGGCTCCCGGGAGACGAGATCCCGTCGATGCGGCAGCTCGCGGTGGCCCTTCGCGTAAGCCTGATCACGGTCAAGCGCGCCTATCTCGAGCTCGATCGGGAAGGAGTGATCGTGACGCAACACGGCAAAGGGTCGACGGTGGCGTCGGCGCCCGACCTCCGTCCCCGGCTCTACGACGAGGAGCTCGCGCATCACGTAGAACAGGTGGCCCGTCTCGGGTCGCTGCTCGGAATCGACGCGGACGAGCTCGCCTCCCGCATCCACGACGCCGCAGGAAGGCTGAAAGAGGAACTGCATGACTGACCTCGCTGTGCACCTCGACGGGGTGAGCAAGAGCTACCCGCACTTCAAGCTCGACGACATTCAAGTGAAGCTCGAGACGGGCGGCATCCTCGGGTTCATCGGGGCGAACGGCGCCGGAAAGTCGACCACGATCCGGATCCTGATGGGGCTCGTGCGCCAGGACGGGGGAGCCGTCGAGGTGCTCGGCCACCGGATGCCGGACGACCAGGCGGCGGCGAAGCGCGACATCGGCTTCGCGTCGGAAGACCTGCGACTCTACAAGACGGCGACGGTGCGCTGGCACATGGAGTTCGTCCGCTCGATCTATCCGGGCTGGGATCCGTCGTACGCCGAGCTGCTGCTGCGCCGTTTCGACCTGCGGCCGGAGCATAAGATCAAGGGGCTCTCACATGGCCAGCGCGTGAAGGCGGAGCTGCTCCTCGTTCTCGCGCGCCGGCCGCGGCTGCTGGTCCTCGACGAGCCGACGACCGGGCTCGATCCAGTCGCCCGGCAGGAAGTTCTCGGCGAGCTGATGGAAGTCCTCGCGGACGAGCGCCGCACGATCTTCTTCTCGTCGCAGAACACGCTCGACGTCGAGCAGATCTCCGACCAGATCAGCTTCATCGACCGGGGGCGGATCGTCGACTCCGGGGACAAGGAATCGTTTCTAGAGCGCTGGCGCCGCGTCAGGCTCGACGTACCGCCGGGGGTCGTCCTCCCGTCGTTGCCGGGGACCGTGTCCGCAGTCGGCAGCGGGCGGCTGTCGGTCGTCACGACGAGCCGCTTCGATCCGGCGATGACCTCCGCCTACCAAAGCGCGGGAGCCACCGTCCACGCCGTCGACACGATGACGCTCGAGGAGATCTTCGTCGCAAACGTGATGAGCAAGCGGGAAGGAAACGTCGCATGAATCATGCAATGGTGAAGCATCTCGTCCTCAAGGACTGGTACTTTCAGCGAGGGCCGATCGCCGCCTACACCGCGGCCGCGCTGCTCGGGTTAGGGATCGTGCTGCTCGACACCGCGTGGTCGTTTTTTGCCGGCACCGTCGTGATCATCACCTTTACGATCACGATCGGCATCCACCTCGCGATCGTCACGGTCGTGCAGGAGAGGACGGAGCAGACGCTTCCATTCATCATGAGCCTTCCGATCTCGCCGCGGGAGTACACGGCCGCGAAGATCGTGGCGAACCTGTCGATCTTTCTCGTCCCGTGGCTGCTCGTGACGGGCGGAGCGACGCTCATCCTCAACACCGAAGGGGCGCGCTCCGGCGCGGTCACACCGTTCGCCACGATCGTCATGACGTACATCCTCGCGAGCTACATCCTCGTCCTGACGACGGCCGTCATCACCGAATCGCAGGGCTGGACGCTCTGCGTCATGGGAGTGACGAACCTCTTCCTCCAGTTCTTCCTCTACTGGGTCTCCCACATCCCGAGCATCGAGCGGGGAATGAAGGGGCACGGAGCGGTATGGGACGCGATGGCGATCTCGCTCCTCGCCACCGAGCTCGCGCTCTCCGTGCTGCTGATCGGGCTTGCGTTTCTCTTCCAGGCGCGAAAGCGGGATTTCATGTGACGCCGTCGACGCGCGCCGTCGCACTGCCGCAGCAGCGCGAATGAGCGCTGACGCCGCCATCCCGAATCGCTGACATCCAACCCAGATCACCGCACACGAGACGGTGCTCCGCCACGCGTGTGCGCAAACGAGAACGAAAGAGGACTCCAATGAAGAACGACTTCGATCCCAACGCCGGGCGCGCCGACTGGAACGCCCCGTTCGGCCATCTCCGCATGTTCGTCACGCTGATGGTCGTTGCACACCACGCCGTGCTCGCGTATCTGCCGATGTCACCGCCACCGGCGACGTCGCTCGATCCCGGCCTCTACTGGGCCGCGTTCCCGATCGTCGATTCGGCGAAGTGGAAGGGCATCGAGCTCTTCGTCACGTTCAACGACACCTTCTTCATGTCGTTGATGTTCTTGATCTCGGGGCTCTTCGTCTGGCCGGCGCTGCGGCGCAAAGGGACGGCGGCGTTCCTGCGCGATCGCGCGCTCAAGCTCGGCGTGACCTTTGTCGTCGGCGCGGGCCTTCTCGCACCGCTCGCATATTCCGCCACGTACGCCGCGATCGACGCTCCACAGGGCTCGTTCTGGTCGCAGTGGCTTTCGATCGGCAAGTGGCCGGCCGGGCCCGCGTGGTTTCTATGGGTCCTCCTCGCGTTCGGCTGCGCAGCAGCCCTCGTTCACGCTCTCGCCCCGTCGCGGCTCGAGGCTTTCGGGAGGATCGCGGGCCGGTTCGGAGAGCGTCCGGCTCTCTTCTTCGTCGCCCTCGTTCTGGTTTCGTCGATCGGATATCTGCCGATGGCCGCCGCATTCAATCCGATGGAGTGGTTCGGCGCCGGACCGTTCTTCGTGCAGACGAGCAGAGTTGCGCATTACGCGATCTACTTCATCGCCGGCGTCGCGCTCGGCGCGTTCGGTGTGAATCGTGGACTGCTTTCGACGGACGGCAGGCTTGCCCGACGCTGGCCTCTCTGGATCGCGACGTCGCTCGTGTTGTTCGCCGTTGCGATCACGACATGGGTGATCATCCTCTCGACGATCCCGAACGGTGGGCCCGGCCTCGCGCTGAGGAGCCTCGGGAACTTCGCGTTCACCCTCACCTGCGCCGCGACCTCGCTCGCGTTCGTTGCGATCGCTCTCCGTTTCGCGAGGCGATCGAATGCCATCGCCGACAGTCTCGGCGCAAACGCGTTCGGGATCTACCTCGTCCACTACGCCTGCACCACCTGGCTCCAGTTCGCGCTGCTCGACGTGCCGCTCTCCGGCGCGGCGAAGGGCTCGCTCGTGTTCCTCAGCGCGGTCGTCGCGAGCTGGCTCGTGAGCGCTCTGCTTGGACGCATCCCTGTCATCGGGAGAATTCTCGGCAACGCGCGACCGACGCCGACGTCAAGGACGACGTCGCCCGGTGGGCTGGCCGACGCGGCGTGAGCCGACCGGGGATCGATGTCCGACTAGTGGCCTGTATTGGAGGAATTGGTACCGCCGTTGCGGTCGGCGCGTGGCCATCTGCTTCGCCGTCGCTCCTCGACGATGTCCCAGCATCGCCTACGTCGCGCCGACTCGCATCTGGCCGCGCGGCGTCCGCGACGGCGGTACCAATCCCTTCAATACAGGCCACTAGGAAGCGCCCCGAGAGGGCGCTTCCACGGAATTCGATACTCCCCATTCATTGCCGGAGACGTACCTGGATAGACGTCTGCCACCGCCGGCCATCGCCGTCGCCGGGCTTCAGAAATGGACGACGACTGCATGCGGAGCGATCCTGGTCTGCCGACGCTGGTCTCTCGATCTTCGCCCTGCGCTGGAAAATCGTGACGTGCACAAGCACGCGGCGTGCTTGTCCGTCCTCGCGGTCGTGCCGTTGGCCCGACATGGGACTGGCGTCGGTCACGGCCCGGAGATCGCCATTGCCATGTTCGTGCGCCGGCAATCGAGGCCCGCCGCTGCGAATCGTCTACCTGCACGGGCCCGACACACGCGCACCGTCGTGGATGGAGCTTCAAATTCGCGCGAAGCTTCGCGCCGCCGCCGCCACTCTCAATGCGCGACTCGCCTTGCCAAGGGCACACGGGACGTGGACTTCGTAGAACACGGCGCGCCGCACGAGTTGCCGGCCGAGGAGCTGGCGCGCGTGCTCCGGAACCTGGGAGCGAGTCGCGCGGGAGCTCCGATACTTCTCGGGGCATGCGCGTGCGCCCTGGCCGCCGGGAACGAGCCTGGGCTGACGTCGATTTCGCTGGCGGCGAGCGCTGCCGGTATCTGCATCCTGGCGACCGTCGCCGGACTCGCCAGCGGCTCTCCGAGGGCGGCGCTCTCGTGCATCGCGACGGTCCTCTTCTTCGCCGCGCTTGGCGCTGCCTGGCAGGTCGGGGCAGCTCCGTTGCCGTACTGCTGTTGCATGACTGATGTCGTTCGCATTCCGGATGCCCGCGCACTTCCTGATAAGGGGGCGTCTGCCAATGGGTGCCCCCCACGAGGCTCTGCCGACACCGCTGCTCGGGCTCCCGCAGGCGTAATTCACGTTGACGGTACTTCTATATATTTGTAGACTAACTGGCGTTATGAAAATCGTCGAAGATATCGACATCATCCGAGCCCTCGGCCCACGACAGCGTGGCGTGTTTTCGGCGGCGGATCTGCACACGGCCCTCGCGGAGGTGCATCCGGCGGCGTTCGCGCGGCGGTTGAATGCCCTCATCGATCGCGGAGTCCTCCGCCGTTTTGTGCGCGGATGGTACGTGACGGACGGCGTCGATCTTGCGGTACTAAGCCAGCGAATCGCCCCCGAATCATATGTCAGCATCGATCGCGTCCTGTCCGACGCGCTGATGATCGGTGTCAGCCAGACGTCGAGCATCACTGCGATCAAGACGGGGCGCAGTCGCGTCTACGAGGGATGCGGACTTCGGGTCACGCACCTCGGCGTCAAGCCCACCCTGATCTTCGGGTGCGAGGTAACGGGCGGAGTGCGTCGTGCCGACCCCGAGAAGGCAACGCTCGACACCTTCTACTTTCACTTGCGCGGACGACGCTACCCGTTCGACCTTTACTCGGACGTCGACTACTCGAGATTGAATCGGACCCTGTTGCGCCGATATCTCCGTGCGTACGAGAACCCGAAGTTCGCCGAGTTCGTGAAGGGAGTCGTCGGCCTGTGAATCTCCCGCTCATCCGTCCGACCAGCCGGGAAGCGCTGCTGGTCTGGGTACTGCACCGATTCGCGGAGGAGTTCAACGAACGCGCGATTCTGAAGGGGGGCCTTCTGTTGCGCTTGCTCGACAGCCCGCGGGACACCAACGATGCCGACTTCGTCTTCGCCCCGTATCGGAGCAAGCGGCAGATTGCGCCCAGGGTCAAGGCCATCCTCGAGGAAATCGACGACGCCGAGGTGGACGTGCGTCTTCACTCGACGATGCTGCGGGCAGCGATCCGCGTCGATGGTGTTGGAGTGCAGGTGGGATGCTCGGTGGCAGATGAGTGCCGCTCGATCGCAATGACGACGGCGTCGATGGCGGAAGCGAACGGTTACCCGCCGCGCGTCGTCCGGGCGATGGACCTCTCGGTCGCGCTCGCGCACAAGCTCGCTGCCTGGAACGAGCGCCGCCTCGTTCGCGACCTCTATGACGCGTACTTCTTCGTGGCCCGCGTCGGAGTCAGCCCCGACATGCCGACGCTCGAAGAGAGGTTGAGTAAGATGCGCTCCAACCGGCCGGAGCTGAAGCGGGTTCGTTCGATGACGATTGCGGCGTTCAGTCGCGCACTCGAAGCCGCGCTTGCGAACCTGACCGATCGCGCGATCGACGAGGAGTTGGGCGGCCTGATTCCCGCGGCGTCGCGTGCCGGACTCAGCCTCCAGATCCGCGCGGCACTAAACGGGTTGCTACAGACCTTGGAGTAGCCGGCAAGCGCAATGGCCCGCCGGGTCTCGCGACGAACTAACGGGGGGGGGGGGGCCGGGGTCACGACCGAACGATCAACTTCTTGAGTGAGTCCGTTCGCGTTCGAGTTGAGCGAAAAGTCGATATTTTGGCTCTTATACGCCCCGTTACCCCGCCACGAGCTCAGTCTAGGAGACTTCCATTGCTCTCGACACCGCGCCCTCGGGCCAGTCTCCGGCAAGGAACGTCTTCACCGCGGCGAAGAACTCATCAGGCCGCTCGAGGAACGGATAGTGCCCGGCGGAGGAGAGCACGAGCAATCGAGAGTCGCCTGCGGACGCCCACGCCTCCGCTCCGGCGAGTGGAATGCCATCTTCACGCCCGTGAATGACAAGGCGCGGAACCGAGAGCGCTCCCAGCTTCTCAGTGAGATCCCACTCACCAAATGAGCCTAACAACGCGCCGAAGTATGGCCACAGGTTCTTCGGCCATTCGTTCTCGTACACGCAGACGTCAGGTACCTTGTCCGCGAGCGCCCGGTCGGCGAAACTCGCCGGACCCGTCACCGCCTTGTACAGTCGGCAGAGCTCCGCGGGCTTCTCTTCGAACTCGCCGGCGTCCATCCGTGCCTGCAGAGCTGACATCGCTGCTGCATCGATTCGCTCCGATCTGCGGTCGCCGGCGGCGTCCATGATCGCCTTCGAGGGTGGCACGGCACCTACCTGAATCAGCCTCGTGACCCGTTCGGGATATCGAATGGTGTACTGCGCCATCTCCATCCCGAGGCCGGACCAGCCGAGGAGAGCCATCGATTCGATTCCGAGGCCACGCCGGAGCGACTCGAGATCCTCGATCTGCCATTCGAGCGAAACCGCGGCGCGATCACCGCACTCGCTACGCCCGCGACAACGAGGGTCATAGAAGATGAGTCTGTGGTGCGCCGCGAGAGGCCGGAGGGCGTCTTCGAGATAGAAACCGGCGGGGATCACCAACGGGATCTGTCCTTGGCCGATGGATCGATAGAAGAGGCGGATGCCATCGCGCGTCATGACTCGCCCCTCACTCCATTGAGGTTTCGCCGTCTCGATGGAACGAGTCGGCGTTGGGGACGCGGCGCGATCATGGACCGTCGCACAGCCAGCGGCGGCCAGCATGCACAGCAGCACCACGACTTTCAGTTTCGTCATTTGGATTCCCTTGGCGGCGTCGATTCCGTGAGGCTTCCCAGCCGGTCCTGTCCTGGAATGTAAGTAGAGACGTCCCCGGCGGGAAGGTGAGGGCTGGGAACGTGTCCGAATCGCGACATCAGCCAATCCTATCGACCCCGAGAGGAGTTCACGAGTACTTCCACATCCGCCACGAAGATCGCGTACGCCGACCCTTCGCGGCGAGCGAAGGCTAGGTGCCGGCCATCGGGAGACCACGAGGGCTCCGTGTCGTTTCCCGCGTCGCAAGTGATCGCCCGGGTCGCGAGGCTTGTCGTCGAAACCACGTAGAGCTTTGCCTCGGTGCCCGCGCGGAGCGAGGCGAAGGCGAGGTGGATGCCATCAGGCGACCGTGCAGGGCAGAAGTCGTGGCGGGGATCGTCTGTTAGGCGGCGAACGGCGCTGCCATCAGGTTCGGCGACGAAGATCTCGTCGTTGTGGGATCCCTCCCGTCTCGAGAAAAACGCGATGCGATCGCCCCGCGGCGACCAGCGAGGCCAGAGGTCGCGCTCGGGGTGATCGGTGAGTCTCTCGATCGCGCCCGCTTTCAGCGCGAGCACGTAGATGTCGAGGCTCCCGCCGCGCGCGGAGGCGAATGCGATGTGATCGCCTGAAGGCGACCATGAGGGAAACGACTCGTCCTCATCCCAGTCGGTGAGCCTGCGGAGCTCGGAGCCGTCCAACCTCATCGAATAGAGGTCAGCCGACCCGGCGCGATCCGACTCGAAAACGAGGTGGCTTCCGTCGGGGGACCAGGCCGGCCTTCGATCGCTTAAGCGATTTGACGTGAGACGCGTCTCGCCACTCCCGTCGGATCGCATCGTGTAGATTTCGAAGTCGCCGTGCCGATCGGTCTCGAAGGCGATATTGCGCCCGTCGGGTGAGAAGGCCGGCGCGCGATGGTTCCCCTCGGCGTTAGTGAGCCTGCGGACCACCTCGACACAGACTGCTTGGGAACGAACCGCTTCGTCCAGCGGGCGCTCCGACGACACGCAGGCGAGGAGCGAGAGGGACGCGACACTCGTCGAGAGAAACGATCTGCTCTTCATTGGCAACACTTCCGTTCTGGCGATGCTTCGAGGTTAGGCGCGCGAATCCAACGACATGAAGAGTGACGGTCGGAGTGCAGCGAGCTCAGTCCGGAGACGGGCCTCGCGCGCCCTCGCTGCCGCGTGTCAGGCGCTTGAGCCCTGAGCCGTCGGCATCGACCACGTAGACCTCGTGGACGCCACTCATGGCGGAGAACGCGAGTTTCTTGCCGTCAGGCGAAAAGGACGGTTGCGACCAGACATCGAGGCCCGTCGTCACACGGTGGACGATTCCCGTCGAGAGCTCGACCCGATAGAGGTCGCGCGCGCCCCCACGCGTCGACACGAACGCGACGAACTTTCCGTCGCGCGAGTACGCGGGAGACGTGTCGGAGCCTTCGCTCGGCGCAAGGGGCGTCATCGCGCCCGACGCGACGTCGAGCAGGTGCAACTGATCCCGGCCCGCCGGATCGGCGTGGATCGCGAGACGCGAGCCGTCGGGGCTCCAGCTCGGCACCTGGCTGCTCCACGCGGCGCTCGTCAGGCGGCGCTCCTCGCGCCCATCGGCCGCGACGAGGTAGAGGTCCCAGTGGTACTTGCCGTCGACGAGTGGGGCCGATCGCTGATAGGCAATCCACTTGCCGTCAGGCGAGGGAACGGGGACGCCGTCAAAACCCGGCGTCGCGAGAAGGCGACGCTGGGTTCTGCCGTCCGTGTCCATGGTGTAGAGATCGACTTCGTCCACTGCGTCGTAGTCGCGCGGCGACTGGAAGGCGATCTTTGCGTCGCCGGGCATGAACATCGGATGCGCGTCGCGTCCGGGGCTGTGTGTCAGGCGGCGCTGGCCGGTGCCGTCCGCTGCCATGACGTAGATCTCCCAGTCGTGGTCGCGCGTCGACGCGAACACGATACTCGACCCGTCGTTCGACCACTGCGGCCAGGCGTTGTGATAGGCACTGTGCGTGACCTGGCGAGCGTTCGATCCATCTGCCGACATGACGAAGAGCTCGAAGCGGCCCGGCGCGTCGGAGTAGTACGCGATCGAGCTGCCGTCGGGCGACCACGCGAGCTCGTACTTCGTCGCGGGGTCGCTCGTGATCGCCCGCGGGCTCGACCCGTCGGGCTTTGCGAGGTAGATCTGCGTGCTGCCGCTCCGCTCGCTGTAGAAGGCGATCGAGCGCCCGTCGGGGGACATCCGCGCCGCGCCGTCGCCGCCTTCGCTCTCGGTGAGGTGGCGGGGCGTGCCGCCCGCTGCGTCGATAATGAAGATATCCTGATTGTCGCCCACGACACCGCTGAAGAGAAGGCGAGTACCGTCAGGCGTCCATGTGGCGTGGCCCGCGCGTCCGTCGAGGCTCGTTAGGCGCCTGGCGTTCCGTCCGTCCGCGTCCATGACCCACACCTGCTCGGGCGCTCCGTCCCGGTCGGAATCGAAGGTGATGCGCTTTCCGTCGGGCGACCACGACGGATGCCGCGCGAACATGGGACCGACACCCGCGCCTCGATGTGTCAGCCGTCGCTCGCCCGTGCCGTCTGGCCGAATGAGGTAGAGGTTCCACGTGCCGTCACGGCTCGAGTCGAAGAGAATCCACCCGCCGTCAGGCGACCAGGATGGATGCGTGTCGTCCGACTCGTTCCTTGTCAGGCGCCGCTCGTTCTGGCCGTCGGCGTCGACGACCCAGATCTCGGCGCGCCCGTCGCGCTCGCTCTGAAACGCGAGGCGTCGGCCGTCGGGAGACCACGACGGGTTGATGTTCAGGAAGGGCGAAGGAGACTGCGCATGCACTGGAAACGCGACGATCACGAGAGCGAGAAGCGTGGCTACGCGTGCCATGGAGCACCTCCTTCGGGACTGGAGTCAAGCAGTGCCTGTACTGGAAAAATAGCTCGGCTCCGCGGCCTACACCTGCAACAGTGCGGGAACGATGTGAAGCGCACGGACGGCCAAGAGTCGTCCCTCACCACGTGCGGCTGCCGGCCGAGCGTCAGCGTCGCGCCGAACGCTCGCGCGTCGAGACCGTTAGGCTTCGGGCGAACAGCCTCGTCGCTCCTCCGACTCCTGATTCGTGCGCGAGCCGGTAATAGAGAACGAGCGCACGATCGGCCGTGACGGCGATGATCGGAGAAGGGCCCTTAGACGGAGCATCTGTTATCTCCACCCCCAACCAACGAGCGACGTGGCGAGTCGCCGCAGCAAACAGAAACGCGAAGCACTGACCCCGTTACGCTGCTGATCCCGCCCCCTTAGCGCGTGCCTCCAAGCGCTTCCTTCCACTCGTTGGCGAGAATGGCGAATACATACTCGTCGCACCAAGCTCCTTTGAACCACACGTGCTGAAGAAACAGAGCCTCCTGGCGGAAGCCGGACCTGCGAAGGAGCCGGACAGCCGGATCGTTGCGTCGGTCGACAACCGCCTTGACGCGGTGGAGCCCAAGCGATGCGAACGAGAAGCGCAGGACTTCGAGTAGCGCCTCACAGGCGAGACCCTTGCCCTGGTACCTGGACGCGAACGAAAACCCGACTTCACCGAGGCGATGATCGTCGGCATCCACATATAGGCCCACGTCTCCAATGATCTCGAGATCGGGCCGCAGGGCCACCGCAAACTGAAACCACGCACCAGGAGTCCCTGGATCGAGGCTCACCTGTAGTCTTGCCATCTCAGCGGCTTCGTCAGGCGTGAATGTCTCCCAACTCTGGTAGCGAGCTACGGCCGGTTCGTTGCGGTACGACACGAATGCGTCGACGTCTTGCGTCGAGAATCGACGGAGCAGAAGGCGAGGCGTTTCGAGTGATGTGAACATCGCGATCCGCCGCGTGGTCGTGATCGCACGCGCGTGGACCGATTCGAGCACATCTCCGCCCGAATCCGCAACCAGTCAGGTCAGGTCCGCGGCAGTGACCGGAAGCCGTCTGACGCGCTTGCCTGCGAGCTTCGAGATGGCGTTCGCAACCGCGGGCGGGACGGTGTCGATGACGGGTTCGCCGACGCCGTTAGGCCGCTCGGCATTCCATCGAACGATGTGCGTCTCGATCACGGGCGGGGTCTCTTCGATCATGGCGACGGGAAAGTCGTCGTAGCTACCTTCGACGACGCTTCCCTTCTGAAACGTGATTCTGTTCTTCATGCTCGACAGGCCCCAGAGGATGCCGCTTTCCACTTGTTGCGCGACGCCGTCGGGGTTGACGACGATCCCGCAATCGACACCCGCGATGACCCGATGGACCGTGAACGGAAGCTCGCCCGCACGCGGCTTCGCTTTGAGCGACACGTTGACCGCGTGCGCGACGTAGGTGCCCGTGTGAAAGTAGCTCGCGGCGAATCCCCACGCGCGCCCCTTTGCGTGCCACGTACCCCAGCGTGCCTTCTGCCTCACGAGCTCGATGACGCGGACCATGCGATCGCGCTCGACGAGATCGCCGTCGATCTCGAAGCTCCGCGGCATCTCGGGGTCGTTCACGCCGAGCATCTCGAGGCGCAGGTCGATCTCGTCGCGCCGAAGGACGGCGGCAACTTCGTCCACGAAGCACTCGCGCGCGAAGACGGAGGAGGGAGAGAACACCGAGCGCCACGGCCCGATGAGCGTGGGCGAGTGAACTCCCGTGTAGCTCATCTCTTCGGATTGCCATCCGTACGGGGTGTCGTACACGCCCCACGCATTGCCGATTGCCTTAGCCGGATCCTTCAGATCGTCGAGCGCCGGCGCCGGCCTGCGTGCGTTGTGGGGAATGCTGACTTCCCGGTGCTCCCAGGCGACGACCTTCCCGGCTCCGTCGATCCCCGCCGCGAGGCGATGAACGCTCGGCGCCTGAAAGAAGCCGTGGCGCATGTCGTCCTCGCGGGTCCAGACGAGGTGGACCGGCGTCCCTTTCATCTCCCTCGCGACTTCGAGCGCCTCGAGGTCGTAGTCGACGCCCAGGCGGCGGCCGAATCCGCCGCCGGCGAGGATCACGTTGACCTTCACGGCGGATTCGGGAAGCTCGAGAAGCTGAACCGCCAACGCCTGCACGCCGTTAGGCGTCTGCGTCGGGGACCATATCTCGCAGCTGTCGTCCTTGACGACGGCGGTCGAGTTGACCGGCTCGATCGCGGCGTGTGCGGCCCAGGGGTAGTGATACGTCGCGTTGAGCGTCTTTGCGGATCCTTCGATCGCTCGGCGGCCCGCCCCCTTTTTTCGGATCGTGACGCCCGGACTCTCGGAGAGCGTTTCGAGCTCGGCGACCTCGCCGTCGCTCGAGAACGACGCGTGAGGGCTCTCCGACCAGGTCACCTTCAACGCGTCGCGTCCTCTGATCGCTGCCCACGTTCCGTTCGCCACGACCGCGATGCCGCGGCGCGTTTCGACGACCTTCTTCACGCCCGGAATCTTCATCGTCTCCGTGGCGTCGAACGCCGCGGCTTTCGAGCCGAGAACCGGGGGGCGCGCGACGACGGCGTACAGCATGCCCGGAAGCCTAACGTCATAGCCGTAGACGGCCTTGCCGGTGACGATGTCGGGACCGTCGAATCTCGCTCGCGGCGTTCCGATGAGTGTGAATTCCGACGGCTTCTTCAGCTTCGGTTCGGCGGGAACGGGCTGCTTCGCCGCGTCGGCGAGCAGCTCTCGATAGGCGAGGCTCCGATTCGACGCCGCGTGGTTGACGCGGCTCGCCTTCGTGCTGCAGCTCTCAGGCAGAACGCCCCAGCGCTGCGCCGCGGCAGCGACGAGCATCGTTCTCGCGGCCGCTCCGGCCTGACGGAGGGGGGCCCACGTCCGCATGATGCTGCCGCTCCCGCCCGTCCCGAGGCTCCTGAAGTCGGGCCCGGGAGAGGCGGTCTCGATCCTCACGTCGTCGAAGTCGGCGTCGAGCTCCTCGGCGAGGATCATCGGCAGCGACGTGCGCACGCCTTGCCCGATCTCGCACTTTCCCACCTTGATGAGGATCGAGCCGTCGGGCTCCATGCGGAGCCAGGCGCTCGGTGCGAGCGCGCTCGGGCGATCGTCGGCGAAACTGAACCGGATGCCGAGAACGAAGGCGCCGCCGCTCGCGGCCATGAGCTTCACGAACTGCCGCCGGGAAGTCATCGCCCACCTCCCAGTCGCGCCGCGAGCCTCGCGGCCTTACGGATACGCGGATACGAGCCGCAGCGGCATACGTGATCGGCGAGCGCGCCGTCGATTTCGGCGTTGGTCGGACTCGGCTTCGACTTGAGCAGCGCGCGCACCTCGAGGATCATGCCGGGCTGGCAGTAGCCGCACTGTGAGACCTGCTCCTCGAGCCACGCCTTCTGGATCGGATGCAAACCATCCTTCGAGAGTCCTTCGATCGTCGTATAGGAGTTGCCGGCGGCCGCGGAGAGGGGGACCTGGCACGCGCGAACGGGCGAGTCGCCTTCGAGGATAGTGCACGAGCCGCAGAGTCCGGCTCCGCAGCCGTATTTCGTTCCCGTCATGCCTAACAGGTCGCGGAGAACCCATAGAAGTGGCATTTCGGGATCGGCATCGATGGTTTTGGCGGTGCCGTTGATGGTGAGCTGTACACGGGCCATGCGTGGCCTCCCGGGAGTGAGCACAAATGAACATAGCGCCTCTGGGAACGAGCGGTGTCAGGAAGAGGTCACGAAAAGCAGCGCATGAGAACGACTCCCGCCTCGCTCCCGAGTGCTACGATGAGCGTGTTTCCCGTGCTTTGCGCCCCGCGTCTGACCCACAGATCTAAGTGCGGTTTGTTTCACGTGCGACGCGAAGCGAACGCATAAGCAGGAAACGCCGAGGAGTCGGGATCCCGCTCGGATCCTCGCGCCTGCATCGAATCGGGACGGCGGAGTGACGATGACGACTCGGGATCCGAAGCTAGTGGGTCGAACGAGAGGAAGTCGTGGAGCCGTGGCACTCGTCGTGATTGCGCTCTGCGCAGCTGCCATGCCCGCGATGGCGTACGACGGAGACACGCACTACGCGTGGACCTACTACCTGGCGATCCATGTCGGCTACACGCCGCGCCAGGCGTATCAGCTCGCAAGCGCCGCGTGGGCCATCGATCACGACGCACAAACCGGGCCGCTCCACGCGACGAAGACCGACACCTACTCGGGAGCCCCGAACCCGACGATCGAGCGAGTTTGGCGCCGATTCCACGCCTTTGCCGACGCGGTGTACGTAGGGACGAGACCAGACGTCGACGCGGTCAGTGAGCGGCGCCGCGAGGGAGAGGCGACGCTCGCGGCGATCGGCGTGCGTCAGCGCAACATCGGTGCGCAGATTCACTACCTCCAGGACTTCTTCGCGCACAACGAGTACGACAGCGTGCGAGGACATGCGATCTGGGGCCACGCCCCCGACCGCATCGGACACCGGCCTAACCGCGCGCGCGCGATGACGAAACGGACGATTCAGGCACTCGTCGAGTTTGCTCCCTCGGTCGGTGTCGAGCCGCGCATGCCCGACGAGGAACGGCTCTGGGTCGTGCTCGACCGGCTGAGCAAGGTGAACCCGCCGTTGCTGCAGGTCGAGCCGGCGAACTACGACCTCGTCTGGGACGCGATCGGCGACCTCGATCTGACGGGCGCCCTGAGGGCGGAGGCTCTGGCGCAGCAAGTGCTTCGGGCAGCCTTGGGGCAGCCCGACATCCCGCGCACGATCAAGCAATCGCTCGGGATTCAAAGAATCGCCTGGGGCGATGTCTCTCTCGATGCCGCGGTCGACGTCATCAACGCGGCGCTCGTCGAGGACGCGGAGGTCACGCGCGTGAGCCGGTATCCCGCCGATTGGATGCTTCCGAAGGCCTGGATCCAGTACGACTTCGATGCCGATGGCCAGGCGACGCCCGAGACGCTCGCGAAGAAGCACTTCGCGGTCGAGCGGCTCGAGGTCACGTTCGGAGAAGCGAAGGTCTCGTTCCGGCGCGATCCGTCGTCGGCGTCTCTCTACGAGGTGACGGCGCAGCAGCCTTACAGGCTCGAGGGGATGGCGACGCTGCCCGCGTTCCGCGCGATTCCTCTTGTGGAACGGAGCGTCTGGAGCGACGACAGCGAGCAGATGCAGCGGGATCGCGAGCGCACGAACGGATCGTTCGTCGTCGAGCGCAAGGTGCTTCGCCCGCGCGCCGCGCTGCTCGACGGATCGCTCAAGTGGAATCCGTCGATCGAGCTCTTCGGACACGAAGCGTTCCCGGCGCCGGAGGTCACGGTCCGGCTCGCAACCGAGTACGACTGGTACGTTGTCACGTTGAACGCGACTGGCTACGACCTCCGAAGTGGCGGGGGTGTCGATACCAGTACCGGCGCGGGCGATCATGACGCGCGCGCGGGACTGCACCGGAGGCGGGGCCGCGCCGACCTCGTACTCATCAAGGTCGAGCGCGGATCGAGCCCGGCCGCGGCAGTCGCCGAGATCCGAAAGCTCGTCGCTGAGCCGCACTGCCGCCGTGCGGTTTCAATCGCGCCTAACGACATCGTCGAAGCTCCCGGGGCGAGCCTCGCCGGCCTTCCACAGTACTGGGATTCCGTCTCTCTCGAAGGGCGCGGTCCGTTCGCCTCCCTCGATCTCGCGAATGCAGCGAAGGCGCCGGCGCGCTGGGATCCGCTCGAATCCGTTCCGAATCCGAACCTCGACGACATCGCGTTCCGATCCGGCTGCAAGTCCGCGACGCCGGCGCCGGCGTCGCTCATCGCCGTGCCGAGTGTCGCGGGACTTTCCGTGAGCGACGCGGAGACGCGGCTTCGAGGCGCTGGCCTGACCGCGGAACTCGTGGCGGGTGCGGCTCCTTCTACGCGCGCGGAGCAGTACACGATCGAGCGGCAGGAGCCCGCCGCGAACACGCGAATCGCGCCGGGAAGCCGCGTGCGGATTTCCGTCCGCCCCGCGTATGTCGAGCCGTCAGCGACGGTGCCGAGCGTCGCCGGACTCACGGTGCCCGACGCCGAGCAGCGCCTCCGCGCATCGGACTTCGTCCCGCAGTTCGCCGGCGGCGACCCGGCTCCCTTCGCGGAGCGCGCCTTCACCGTGCAGGATCAGCGCCCCGCCGCGGGCGAAACGGCGCAGCCTAACAGCGCTGTCGTCGTGCGGATCTACTCCGCATTCGAGCGCGGGCGCGTCGTGCCGAATGTCGTCGAGTTGACTGCCACCGCCGCCGAATTGCACCTCAGGGAATTCGGGCTCGTCGCGGATCTCCAGGGGGGCGATCCGGCGCCTAACGCTGAGTCCGCCTTCAAGGTGCAGGCGCAGGAGCCGGCTCCTGGCACTCCTGTCGAGGTCGGCGCGCGGGTACGGGTGAGGATCCATTCCGCGTTTACGGCGGCTGCGCGAACCGTTGAGCCATCTGGCACGCCGCCGCCTTCACCAGTGGCCAATCCGCCGTCCGAGGGCGATCCGGCCCGCTTTCAGTGTCCACCCTTCGCGAACCGGTCGCTGCCAGCGACCACGGTTCCTCCTTCGAGGAATTACAGCGTGGAGTGTCCCGCAAGGGGAGACTTCTACCGATACGAAGATGTGAGGGTGGCTGTATACGCCTCGTGGTACGCGAGTGGTTCGCGGCCGGCGCAATGGACCGGCGCTTGTGGTGGCCAGCCAGTGTTCAGGTTCGTTCCGCAGAGCTGGCTTGAAACGAGCGCCGGAAGCATCCCGGCGCCGGCGCACATGCGAGGTGAGTTCTGGAGCAAGAATCGACTGGTGTTCGTCAACGTCCAGTGGTTTGTCAGTTCAGAGCGCCCTTTCCCGCCAGGGCTGATCGATCTCGCCCACAAAATGATGGCAGAGGCGGAATGGCGAGGAAGGCCGTGTGACGGGAGCGAGCCGGCAACTCTTGCCCCATTGCCAGCTCCTCCTGCTCCGGTCCGGCCTCCGCCCGCTCCCTCGCGGGCAACGCCCACCGATGCGCGCCCCCTATGCACGTGCACTGACGCGTCGGGCCGTCCGTACCGGATGATGTTCGGCGAGGAATGCGATCCCACGAGCTCGAGCAGAGTCGACGACTGCCGACCCTGATGGAGGAGACGCGCGATGCTGCGACGATTCGTTCTCATCCTGAGTGTTGCCGCGGCGATTGCGGCAACTTCCAGTGCGGCGGAGATCAAAGGAAAAGTCTCGGGAGTAATTGGCAAGGATGTGCGCCTAACCGTAGACGGCGACCTCCTTCCGCAGCCCGGTGACGATGTTACGATTCGATTCGAGATCCCCGGCGGGCCGATGGTCGTCGTCGGCTCCTGGCGCGTCACGTCGATCGACGGCGACTCGGTGCTCGCCGCGATGGTCGAAGCCACGGGCGCCCCTGCGATCGGTCAGCTCGCGTCGATCGTCTCGCCGAACCCTGCTCCGCGACGTCCACCGCCACCGCCACCCTCGACCTCGGCGCCGCCTCCCGGCGTCATTCGGGTCTCGTTCGACGCGCGGATGTACGACACGACCTACGAGCACCAGATCGTCGAGGGGAAGGGGCTCGACATCTACTTCTTCAAGGCTGTCGACGCCGGGGTCGACGCAAGCGGCAATCAGCGTTTCAACCGCTTCGTGCGCGATCCCGCCGAGGGAAGTGCGGGCGAGCACGTATGGTGGGTCTGCCGGTGGGTCTGGGAGAACGGTGAGTGGATGTACGTGCAGACGAAGGTCGGCGACGTGGTCGCGGTGCTGCGCGACCCGGTCGATGTTGCCAGTCTTGACGGATCGGTGTGGAGGACGAGGAGCAGCGAGCTCACCGGCGACCGCAAGGGTCAGAGTTTCGACTTCGACGTAAAGGTCACGGTGGCGAACGGCGTCGTGCGCATGAGCTCAGAAACGGCCTACGCGGAAGGGCGAATCCTCGGCGCCCGCTTCACCTACTCGACCTATCTGCCTGATGGCTCGGGGCCGGTCGGGCAGGGATCGAATATCTTTTCAGGCGATTCCTTCACGGGCGGATGGACCGCCACAAACGGCCGAGAAGGCAGGTGGGAGGGGCGCCGGAGTCGCTGAGGATCGCGGAAGCAACGCCCATGACCGGTCACGCGAACAGTGGTTCGCGCAACGTCAAACGTGTCCAGGGTCCTCCATAACCCACGACAGCAGTGCCGAGTTGGCAAACAGCCTTGTAAATCCGACTATCCGGGCTTGGCGATGGTCCGCCGAGGGTTCCTCACTCGAGTTGCGGCGCCTGGGGAGGCGCTTGTCGCCTAACGCCTTGTGAGCGAAGCGGCTGCGACGCTGAGCGGCGGCTTCCGAAGCGCGAAGCAAGCGAACGAATCGACATCGCGGGACGTGCGTACGTTTCTTGCATGGCATCACGGCAGTGGTGGAGCCATTCACGGTGGGTCAGCGACTCTGCGGGCCGGTGGAGTCACCGGCGTACGCGTCGCGAAGGAGGTCGTCCATGAAGTGCGCCTCATGTCTCCTGTTCATGCTCTGTATTTCGACTGCTGTGTTAGGGCAGTCCGTCGTCGCCCCTTCAACGCCTCCGGTCGCCGCCGGGGGCTCCTTCTTCGCGATGTACGTCGCGAATCTCGACTCGAGTATCGCGTGGTATTCGACGAAGCTCGGGCTATCCGTCGTCTTCCGCTCTGCGAAGAGCGACGGTGTCGCCGTTGCGTTGCTCGAGGGCCCAGGGCTTACCGTCGAGCTCATCGAATACGGCGGTGGAGTCGAGCCGAGTAAGTCGAGGTCGGCGAGCGATCCGCTGTTTCCTACGCGGGGCCTCTTCAAGGCGGGAGTGATCGTCGACGACTTCGATCAGACTCTTGCTTTGTTGAAACAGCGTGGCGTCGAGATCGCGTTTGGTCCGTTTCCCGCGCGAGCAGACCAGCGGGCGAATGTGATCATTCGCGACAATTCAGGGAACCTGATTCAGTTCATCGGCGATCGCGCCGAGTGACTCGGCCCTCGGTGGACGTCACCAGATAAAGGTGTCTGAGCCTCTGTCGTCCATTGCCTTCTGGCGTCTGCGTCTCTGGGAAGGTGGGGAGCCTTCTGGATGAGGAGCCCTACGCGCCCGGAGTCGACGACGCGCACTATCCCCTCTGTGTCAGAATTCGACTCATGCGGCAGGCGGTCGTGATACGCCTCTTGGGACGCCCTCTCGCGATCGCGCTTACTCTCGCGATCGTGCTTGGTGGAGGTCGTGCGTCCGCGCTCGATCCGAACCGCGCGCTCGATCAGCACGCGATCGACGTCTGGCGCGAAGGGCTCCCGCAGTACATGGTCCGGACCATCGTGCAGACGCGAGACGGCTATCTCTGGCTCGGCACCATGGAAGGGCTGGTTCGATTCAACGGCATCTCGTTCGATGTATTCGACCCGAGCAACGTTCCCGCCATGCGCACCGGGCGAATCCGACGCCTCTTCGAAGACCGAAACGGAACGCTCTGGATCGGGACGGTCGGCGGCGGAATTCTTCAGTACAGCGAGGGCCAGTTCCGGCCCTGGACCTCGAATGACGAGCTCCCGGCCGGCAGCGTGATCTCGATGATGGAATCGCGTGACGGCGCGCTCTGGCTCGGCACCGGGAACGGCGTCTGTCGGGCCTTCAACGGCAGCCTAACTTGCTACGGTCCCGCCGCCGGTCTTCCCGACGCGGAGGTCAATGCGATCGTCGAAGATGCGGCCGGCACTCTCTGGCTCGCCACCGGCGAAGGACTTTACCGTCGCGACGGCGACCGCTTCGCGATTGTGCCGCTCGACGGCGATGTGCATTCTGCAACAGGCGGGCTCGTGCTCGCGCGCGACGGATCGCTCTGGGTCGGCGTTTCGTCGCGCGGCATCCTTCGAATCGCTCCAGATCGCGGCTCCTCCACCTGGATCGACGCCGGGCCCCAGGCCGGCTACGTGTTCGACCTTCACGAGGACCGCGACGGTACGATCTGGGCAGGCACGTCGCACGGTGGCGTCGCAAAAATCCGCGATGGCCGCGCAACCTTCCTCGACAAGCGCCTCGGGTTGCCGAGCAACTCGATCCGCGCGATTGGCGAAGACCGCGAAGGAAGCATCTGGATCGGGACCGACTCCGGACTTGCGCGCCTCAAAGACCTCAAGTTCGTCAACGTCACCGAGCGGCAGGGACTCTCGAGCTCGCACGTCCGCGTGGTCACCGAGTCACGCGACGGCGGGCTCTGGGTTGGAACCTACGGTGCCGGACTCAACCTCCTTCGAGGGGGTCAGGTCTCGACGTTTGGTCTCGAGGAGAACCTCGGAGATCTCTTCATCCGGACGCTCTACGAGGACGATGAAGGCGACCTCTGGATCGGCACCGACAATGGCCTTGCGCGTCTTCACGACGGAAAGCTCACGGAGTATTCGACGGCCGATGGGCTCGCGAATAACAAGATCGAGGCGCTCCATCAACTCCGCGACGGTACGCTGCTGGTTTCCACAGCTCGCGGCCTTCAAGCCCGCATCGATGGGAAGTTCGTGCCATGGCTCGAGGGCAACCCCAGGCTCAGCGATCTTCGCGCCATACTCGAAGCGAAGAATGGCGACATCTGGTTCGCGACGTACGAAGGAATCGTCCATGTCCGTGGCCGCGCGATCGTCCGCACAATCACGACGCGCGACGGGCTGCCGAGCAACATGGTGTTCGCGCTCCTGGAGGACGATGGGGGCGACCTCTGGATCGGCACGCACGAAGGACTCTCGCGTATTAGAAACGGCCGAATCGCCGCGATCACTGCGGCGCATGGCCTTCGTAACAGCGTCGTGTTTCAGATCCTCGATGACGGGCGAGGGAGCCTTTGGCTCACATCGAATCGTGGCCTAACACGCGTCGACAAACGATCGATCGACGACGTGATCGCCGGCCGAGCGCCGCGGATTCGCGCCATGTATTTCGGCAAGGCCGACGGGCTCGGCAGCGATCAGTGCAACGGTGCGACGCAGCCCTCCGGAGTCCGGACGCGCGATGGAAGGCTCGTGATTCCAACCGTCGGCGGCCTCAGCATCGTCGATCCGGGTAACCTGCATCTGAATCGCGTCCCTCCCTCCGTGGTTCTTCGCGACGTGCTCGTCGACGGCAAGCCCGCACCGAGGAGATCGAATGGACCGTTTCCCTGGTCGAGCCGACGATACGAGTTTCGCTACGACGGGCTCAGTCTTCTCTCGCCCGAGCTCGTCCGCTTCCGTTACCGCGTCGATGGTTTTGACGAGCAGTGGATCGACGGCGGCGCGAATCGCGTCGCCCACTACAACTCCCTTTCCCCCGGGCGGCACGCCTTCCGCGTCATCGCCAGCAACAACGACGGTGTCTGGAGCACCGGTGAGGCGACATACGAGTTCGAAGTCCTCGCAGCTCCCTGGCGGCGATGGTGGGCGTTTCTCCTCTACGCGCTCGCCGCGGCGGCGTGCGTGACGCTCGCCATCCGCATGCGAGAGCGGACGACACGATTGCGAACCGCGCAGCTCGAGGCGATGGTCGAGGTGCGCACGCACGAGCTTGCTGCTGCCGAAGCGCGGGCGGTCGAAGCGAATCGCGCGAAGAGCGTCTTTCTCGCGAACATGAGCCACGAGCTGCGAACGCCGCTCAACGCAATCCTCGGATTTGCCCAACTCCTCTCGCGAAGTCGAACGCTCGAGGGTGACGATCGGGAAAGCCTGGGCGTCATCCGGCGGAGCGGAGAGCACCTGTTGGGCCTCATCAACGACGTACTCTCGATCTCGAAGATCGAGGCGGGAAAGCTCGCGATCGATGCGCGCCCATTCGACCCGCGCGCGCTCATCGGCGAAGTGGCCGCGATGATCCGCGTTCGCGCAGAAGCCGCAGGGTTGGAGCTCCAGGTAATCGTCGACTCGTCGTTGCCGGATGCGCTGCTGGGTGACGCGGGAAAACTCCGGCAGATCCTCATCAACCTGCTCGGCAACGCGATCAAATTCACGGAGCGCGGAAGTGTCACCCTTCGTGCTTCCTGGGCGAAGAATCGCGGCCGCTTCGAGGTGAGCGACACCGGTCCCGGGATCGACCCCTCCGAAATCGACGCGATCTTCGATCCCTTCGTTCAGACAGAGAATGGCATGAAGGCGAAAGAGGGAACGGGACTCGGTCTTCCGATCACGCGCCAGCTCGTGAGGATGATGGGCGGCGAGATCAGCGCATCGAGCCGGCCAGGCGGCGGGAGCACGTTCTTCTTCGAGATCGACATGCCAATGACGAACGAGCCGGTCACTTCGCTCGAGCCGCAGCGCGTCGTCGGCGTGGCTGGAAGCGGGCACGAGCTTCGCATCCTCGTCACCGATGACACCGACGACAGTCGCGTCTTCCTCTCGCGCCTGCTCCGTGCGGTCGGCTTCGAACCGCGCGAAGCGACAGATGGTGACGAAGCGGTCGACTGTTTTCGCCAGTGGCGCCCCGGCCTGATCTTCATCGATCAGCGAATGCGGCGGATGAATGGGGACGAGGCGACGCGGCGCATCCGACAGATCGAGGCAGACGCGCCGGAAGGCGCGAAGCGCACGGTGATCGTCGCGGTCACCGCGAGCGCATTCGAACACGAGCGCGATGCGCTTCTCGAGAACGGTGCGGACGCCTTCGTGATGAAGCCGTTCACCGAGGATCAGATCTTCGAGCTCATGCGTGCGAAGCTCGGCCTCGAGTTCGTCTACGAAAGGCGGCGCGCGAGGCGCAGGTCGGGGCGCGTTCTCGTGGTCGACGACGACGCGATCAATCGCGTGATCGCGCGCGAGCTCCTCGAGCGCCTCGGGATCTCGGTGACGGAGGCGCGATCGGGCCTCGAGGCTCTCGACCTTCTCGGGCAGCACACGTTCGACGCCGTCCTTCTCGACGTCGAGATGCCGGAGCTCGATGGCCGCATGACCGTGCGCAAGATTCGCGCGCGACAGGAGACTCATGACCTCCCGGTCATCGCCATGACCGCGCACGACGCGGAAGACTCATCGCTCGCCGATATGACCGACTACGTCCCCAAGCCCCTCGCCGAAGATATCGTCATCGAAGTGCTGTCGCGTTATGTCGAGTTAGGCGTGTCGGGCGTGGTGTGAGACGCGCACGGCCAAGTAGCGTTGGCCAGCCGAGGCGGCCCGACTGAAGGGAGATCTCCGGCGGCGGGCGGACGATCGCGCTGCAGCCGATGCCGATGCAGCATCGAGGTTATCGTAGACTGTTCGAGTGGCGCGCCCGTGTCGGCACGACTGAGCGCTACCGGCAGGGCGTTTATGCGCACGCGCGAGAATTTCGGAGTTTGCGTTCTTCTGACGCTCGCCGTCGGATGCGGGAGTAGCCGTCTGCCAGCTTCGCTCTCGCCCGGTCAACGGCTGCTCGCGACGAGGCTCGAGGTGGATATCGTCGTCGAGCCGGACGATTCCGCTCACTGGCGCACCCTGACGAGACTGCTCTCGGAATCGAGGGCATTCCGCTCCGTTACGAACGAAAGAGCGATGAGCGGCATCACGCACTCCGCGACTCTCGAAGCAAGGATAACGGGCCGCTGCTCGTGGCGAAGGGGCGGTTTCGTTCCGATACTCCCGATCCTGACGTTCGGAGTCGTTCCGCAGTTCACTACTCCAACGTATGGGTACGAGATTTCGTTTTTCCGCATTGGGGAGACCGACGCGATTGCAGTCATTCCCTGCAGCATCAAGGGGAAACTCGTCGTCGGGTGGGTCGGTCTTCCGCTCGCGCTCTCGCCAAACTGGGTTCTGGGGGATCCGGAGAGAAGTGAGCGTTTTCGGGAAAGGCTTCGATTCGAGATCGTCACCAGGCTTCGGGAGTCTAACCCGCCGCCCTAACGAACACGCGGCGAGAGAAGAGACGGAGCTTCGCCTTGCTGCTCGGGGCGGCCTACCTCGATTCGGGAGAGTCGTCACTCGACCTCTCGTGGGCCGCGGGCCTGTAGGGGGGCCATTGCCAGGAGGCTCCATAGCTGCAGGGGTCAGGAGGGTCAGGGCTTCGCTTTTCTGCCGTCCTCGAACGCCCACCCTACCGGGAGCTCGTCCATTCTGCCCAACGCCGCGGAAGGCATCGTCGCGTCGCGGGACGCGAGTGCATCCCCGTTCACCCTGCGCGAGACGGGTCGGCTACCGCGGCCTTACCGCGCGGACGCGCAGGCTCGCGGCATCGATCAGATAGACGATCCCGGCATCGTCGACGGCAAGTCCACCGACGAACCCGATCCCCGCGTCATCCGTCGAGAGCCCGTCGCCTCCATGTTGCGGCGCGCCGAAGCGTGCGAGGCGCGTCCATTGCTCGATGCCATCGATCCGTCGCACCTCCGAGTTGCAGAAGACGAAGACTTCGCCACGGAGGTTCGTTCCGAGCGCACCAAGGCACGACGACACGACAGTCCTGATGATTCCGTCGTCATCGATTCTCCGGATGCGGTCGGTGTCGGCAACGTAGATGCGGTCGAGCGCATCGACAGCGATCCAAACGGGGGAATTCATCTCGGCCGCGATCGCCGGGCCGCCGTCGCCGCTGGAGCGATTCGGAACCAGGGCATCGGGCGGGTGCGCCGGCGCCGTTCCCGCGACGGTCGTGATGATTCCGGTCACCGCGTCGATTCGTCGGATGCGATGGTTGTAGCTGTCCGCCACGAAGATGTTCCCCTTCGAGTCGACCGCGAGCGCCTGCGCGTTGTCCAACATCGCCGCGGAGGCGGGTCCGCCGTCGCCGGAAAAACCGCGGTCCCATTGCGTGAGTTGCGTGTAGTTGCCATCGGACTCGATACGCCCGACGCCCCAGTCCGAGACGAGGACCCTTCCGCTCTTGTCGACTGCAATCCCGAATGACGGATACCCGCCGGGAATCGTCTTCACCGTCCCATCTCGTTTCAGCCGGCGAATCCGCATGCTGCCACCGAATATGAGCTCGCCGCTCGGATCGATCACCGCCTGGTGCATGTCGAGATCGAGCAGGGCGGCGGTCCCGGGACCGTTCTCACCGACCGCGTAAGGCTCGATCCCCGCAATCGTTGTCAGGACTCCGGTCCCCGAGAGGGGGATCTTTCTCAACCGCTTCCCATTGAACTCCATGAAATAGAGATCGCCACCAGGCTGCACGTGCATCCGCAGTGGAGCGGTCAGCCGCGCCTCCGAGAGCGCCGTGCCATCCTCGCTGAAGCCTGTTTCGTGCGGAGCGGCCCCGAGCAACGTGCGTACCTTGCCGTCACTCTCGACGCGGCGGATCCGGCCGTAGTCGGTGAAGTAGAGCCTCCTTTCAGTGTCGAGCGCAATCCCGAAGAGCTCCGGGAGCCTGACCTCGCGCGCCCCAACGCCATCGTCGATCTCGTTGCCCCCACCGAGGACCGTGTCGATGATGCCGGTACCGGCGTCGACTCGCCTAACAAGCCGATTCCCATGTTCGGCGATGAAGATGTTGCCGGACGCATCGACCTTCAGCGCGCCGTAGTCGTAGTTCGCGCCAGGGTCGATGCGCGCATCGACCGCCGGGCCGCCATCTCCCGAGAAGCCTTTGATTCCGTTTCCTGCCACGGTCGTGATGATCCCGCCCGAGACTTTGCGGACGCGGGCGTTCCACACGTCGAGGATGTACATGCTTCCCGCGGCGTCGAACGCGATCTGGTTTGGCGAGTTCAGCCGCGCGGCGGTGGCAAAGCCATCATCGCCCGCGTACGTGCCGCACTCGACGCAGGCGATGGGCCCCGAGCCCACGACGGTCGTCACGACGGAGGTCGTGAGGTCGATCCGCCGAATCCTCTGGTTCTGCGTGTCGACGACGTAGAGCGCGCCATCAGGACCGATCTTGGCGTCGGTCGGCGCGTTCAGCGCTGCCTCGAGCGCCGGCCCTTCGTCGCCGAGTGGAGGGCCAAGGTCGAGCAGTTCGGGCCCAACTCCGGCGAAGCGCTCGATTGTCCCCTCGGGGGTCACGCGACGGATCATCGCGTGGCCGGCCTCCGCGAGGTAGGCGGTACCGTCGGGCGCGATCGCAAAATCCGACATCTTGACCGGCACCTGCCGTCCGTCACGGCCTTCACCGAGGTAGAAGCCGATGCCTGCGACCGTCGTTATACCGCCCGGCTGCAATTCACTCAGGGCCGGAGGAACGTACAGGAACTCCGCCGTCGCACGCCCCTGCGCCGTCGCGATTGCGATGACGGCGTACCCGTTGTCGTGAGGCGGAGTCGCAAAGGTGATTTGCGAGCCTCCGTGGAACGTGACCTCCGTGACCGGCTCTCCATCGACCGAAACTCCGCCTCCTGGAAACAGGCCGCTTCCGTTGATCGTTAGGCGAGTTCCCCCTGCGATTGGACCCGAAGTGGGAACGATGGAGGTGATGTGGGGTGGAGGGATTGGAGCACGAACGGGACGCTTTCGGATGGCCAGCCCGTCGTTAGCGGCCAGGGCGAGCAACCCACTCATCGCCAGAATGCCAAGAACGGCGCGCATGGGAACCTCGATCCATCGATCCTACCACTGAGCCGGCTATGAGGCCTCGCAATTCGGTGCGATCGTGAGAACGGGTCGCTTTCCAACCGCTGCCGCGGTCGGCGTCGGTGTTTTGACGACAAGATGGAAGTGATTCGTCATGAGGGTGTCCAGCAAGAGGAGCCAGCCCGAGCGAGGGGCCGCGTCACCGATGAGCCCGCAACTGTACGCGATCCTCGCCGTCGTGGAGAATGACGCGCCGCTCGTCGCCTTGCGCGCCACGATCGTGTTCGTCTTCGCGGCTTTGTGCTCGTGAAAGTGGCGGAGAGCAGGGTATCAAAGCCTTTCTTTTCGCTTTTCGACAGCTCGAGAAATCAGAAGCTCTGTCGCCTTTTGTTCCACGTAACCCCAGCGTTGTTCCCAAGAAACCCAGCAAACGTTTGGATCCGCGTAGGCTCGTCGAGGCAACGCCGGCCTCGGCGGAGAAGGAGTTTGTATTTTGGTAGGGGTCGTCCCAAGCCGTGTGATTCCTCTTTCCGAGCTGTAGCTCACGCGGCTCTTGACTCGTCTACCGCTTCACGGTTGAAGCTCGATCGTGACGGCGGCATCCGGCCGCCCGAAGAAAGGTCAAGGAGAATCGAAATGAGCGCAATGAACGTGACGAGCTGGATCGAACTATTCGAGGCAGTGGGAGTCGACAAGGCAGGGCGGCAGCGATGGCATGCCGAATTCGAGCGCCGCTATCCCGAGGGGCATCAGAGCTTCCTCGAGTGGTTGGGCGTAGACGCGGCGCACATCGACGAGATTCGTGCCGGAAGCCGCAAGCCGGTCTGAGGAGAGATGACGGAGGAGGGCGCCCTCGAGGCGCCCACCTCTCCGCGTTCGGAGACGCAGATCATGTGGACCATCAGCCAGTTCGCGAGACGATTCGGGATCTCGCGCAGCACGCTCCTCTACTACGACTCGATCGGAGTACTGGCGCCGTCCGCGCGGACTTCGGCGGGCTACCGAGTCTACGACGATCACGACGTCGCCCGAATGGAGCGCATCGACCTCTACCGTCGCGCCGGCCTGCCGCTCGCCGGGATCAGGTCGATCCTCGACTCGGAAGGTGACTCCGCCCTGCGCGACGCGCTGGAGCTCCGGCTTCGCGAGATCGATGCAGAATTCCGCGGTCTCGCGATGCAACAGCGCGTCACTCTCGACCTGTTAGGCAAGTCGGCGGAAGCGGCGGAGGAGCGGCGGCTCGACAAGCAGGGTTGGGTCGCGATCCTCCGGGCGAGCGGAATGGACGAGGGCGACATGCACCGCTGGCACGTGGAGTTCGAGCGGCTCGCACCCGAAGCGCATCAAGGCTTTCTCGTCTCGCTCGGGATCAATCCCGCGGAGGTCGCGCGTATTCGCGCGTCGTCGCGCGAAGCAGGCGACCAGCCTCACGCCGGCCCTGAGCCAGTTTGAAGTGGCTGGAAGAACGGAATGCACCGCGGGCGGCGCCAGGAACTCGATGTGAGCGTCGGGTCGGCGCCTGGATGGAGCGGGAGCCACGGACCAAGTACTCGTACGCCGAAGGCTCGTGACTGAGAGTTGGGAGCGAGGTGCGACTTGGAGTCGGGCCTTTGAAAACAGAAAAGCGAAGCTCTGTCCCCAATTGCACAGGGTGACGGCTCGACCAGACCGCGTGACCGGAGCCCAAACAGAAAGGCGAAGTTCTGTCCCCAACTACACTCAACTGCATCGTCCCGGATTCGCGTGGCGGATGGAGAGTCGTGCCGCACGCGTGCCCGCCCGATCAACGGGCGACCTGGCAGGTCGCCCGTGCGAACAGAGAAGAGAAGCACGGACCCCTCGAGCCGACCCACCGCCCCGGGAACGTCACTCTGATGCGCGAACGGCCCGGACGCCTGTCTTCTTCGCGAGGAGCGTGATCGAGAGGGCGACTCCGGCCAGTGCGACGGCCGCCTGTGAAAAGACGGCCCCCGGCGCCTTCATGGCGTCGTAGGCAAGCCCCGCAAGGGGAGGCCCAAAGCAGCGGGCGAGTGCATTCATCGAGCTCGAGACGCCGAGGATCCCACCTCGCTTCGACGGCGGCGCGACTTTGCTGATGTAGGCGCTGAGCGTCGGATGGCAGAGCCCTTGCCCGACTCCCATGAGGCAGACCGCTACGACGAGTAGTTCGACGGAGCGTGTGAACGGAATGAGAAGCAGTCCGGTCACCAAGCTGGCCGCTCCGAAGATTCCGGTTCCAACGTCTCCCAGATGGCGCGCGGCGACGTGAATCGACGAGAGCTGTTGTGCCGCAACGACCAGCCCCATGAGGCCGAAGAGAATGCCGACGTCGCGGGCGCTGAGAGCGAACTGATCCCTGCCGACGAGCACGAGAATCGGTGCAAGCGACGAGAGGGTGCACATCAGCAGCGCCAGCGACCCGCCGGCCAGTCGCAGCTGACGGAGACGGAAAAAAAGGATCCAGCTCTCGATGTCGATCATTGACCAGAGTCCCGGTCGTCGGCCGTCCGCGGACTTCGACTTCGACTCGGGGAGAGTGAAGAAGGCGATCGCCATGGCGACGATGGAAAGTGAAGCCGCCGCGGCTCCGGGTAGCATGTTAGGCGGTAGCGCGAGGCCCGATCCGAGGCTCGACAGTGTTCCGCCGATCGGAGGGCCGAGCACGATGCCAAGGCCGAACGCCATCCCGATCAGCGCCATCCCTTTCGTTCGATTCGCTTCGTCGGTCGAGTCGGCGACGTAGGCCTGTGCCGTCGCGACACTCGCAGCGGCGATTCCGCAGAGGATGCGCGAGGCAAAGAGCATCGCGACATTTGCCGCGAGTGCGAACGCGCAGAATCCGAGGACGTTTCCAACGAGACTGGCCATGATCACCGGTCTGCGGCCGGCATGGTCGGAGAGGCTTCCCCACACCGGGGCGAAGATGAACTGCATCAGCGAGAAGCTGCCGAGGATCAACCCGAGAGTCATGCCGTTCGCGCCGTACTCCTTCGCGGAAAATGCGAGGATGGGAACGACGATTCCGAAGCCTAACAAATCGATGAAAACCGTCAGGAAGAGGGCTCTCGCAGCGGTGTGCACTGAGGCTCAGTCTACCGGTCCCGAACGGTGAAATCGATCCTGTCAGAAAAGCCCGCTATACTTGATTTCTCTCGAGCGCGACGCCATGCTTATGGATCAACAGTCGATTGCAGCCCAGTACGCCACGAGCGCGAATCTCGCCGCCCGTATCGTGCTGCACGAGCTCTTCAGCACGAACCCGTATCCGTTCCAGCGATGGGTTTTCGACCGCCTGAACCTCTCCGCGGGTCAGCGGGTCCTCGAGGTCGCATGCGGAACGGGGAGCCTCTGGCGCGAGAATCTCGATCGGATTCCGACAGGCGTTCATCTCATCCTCTCCGATTTTTCGGCGGGTATGCTCGGTACCTCCGAAGCGGCTCTCAAGTCGGCAATGCCCGACGCGAGGTTCGTCGCCTGCGCGCTTCCCGATCTTGCATTCATCGATGGAGCCTGTGATCTCGTCGTTGCGAATCACATGCTCTACCACCTTCAGGATCGCGTCGAAGGGCTACGCGAGATTCGCCGGCTTCTCCGGCGCGGCGGCGCGCTCGTTGCCGTGACCAACGGGTGCGAACATCTGCGTGAGATCAAGGATCTGATGCGCCAGTTCGGAATCGATCCCGGACACGTCTCCGATTCCTTCACGCTCGAGAACGGCGAGCCGCAGCTCGGCGAAGTGTTCCAGAGCATCCGGCGCGACGACTACCCGAATGCGCTGCGCGTGACCGATTCCGACCTGTTGCTTGCGTACATCGCGTCGCTCGGGTCACCCGCGAGGGAAATCGTCGATGCGCGGCGGGACGAGATGCGCGCCGCGGTCGAGTCTCGCATCGCGCGCGATGGTGCGTTCAAGGTCGTGAAGTCGACCGGGTTGTTCGTAGCTGCAAACGACTGAGTCGCTCAGACGGTGCCGATCGCGCGTGCTGCTGCTGGGCGTTTCGGAGCAGCGCGTCGCGACGGCGATGGACTCTTCGCGCGGCGCTTCGCGACTCGCGGCATCTGGCTTCGCACGAGGTTCGCGAATGTTGGTTCGGCGATCGCAATCTCATCGAGCACGTCGTCGCGTTTCAGGGCCGGTATGTTCAACAGCAGGGCTTCCAGTCGTAGCGCGCTCGCTTCGTCGGCACCCTGCTCGCCGGCTAGAGCAAAGGCGGCGTGATGGTCTGCATCCTTGCGTCCCTCGCGATCTGCCTGTGCGAAGAGGCTGACGAGGCCGCCGTGTCCGAGCTTCTCGATCAGGTTACCGATCTCCGGAATCCAGTGAATGAACGCTCCGAGCGCGTGCAGCATCTCGAGCTCCGAGGCGGCGCGATCGTCGTGGAACAACTTGAGGAGGTTTCGCACGCGGACGAACCGGTCTCCGCGCTCGTGCCCCTGGAGAATTGCCGCCCGTAGCGGGTCTGCGAGCTCCGCGTGGAGATGTGCTAGGTGCAATTTGCTCGCGCAGGCTCGGACGATTCGGATCGAGGAGAGGATGGGCGAGGCGTGGATGTCATTCCAGGCCACAATGACCGGAGAGCGGTGCACCCACGATGCGTAGCCTCCGCACGGATCGTCGATCAACCCTTCCTCGACGGCTTGATCGGCGGACGCGGCGCTCAACATTCTCGCCGCGATCTCGTTGAGGCTGCTCCCTGATTCGAGCGGAATGAGGATTCGATCGATGTTCATGAGGCCGTTCAGCTCGAGCGCCTCATCGTCGTGGAAGATCGACAGGTCGACTTCGACTCCGTTTGCGTCCCAGAGCAGCCCCCAGCCGGCGTTCCAGGGCTCGGCCTCACCGCGGGAGCGCAGTCGAGGGTAGACGTAACGTGGGAGGAAACGCAGCTCGGGTGCGTCGAGTGACTCTCCGATCCGCCTCACCAGAGGCTCCTCGACCTCGCGGTCCGCGATCAGCAGGAGGTCGAGATCGCGCATCCGAAGCGCGTGCCCTGTAAAGAGATGATCGAGGAGGGCCGGAGCGCTCCCACCGCCGATCGCCAGCCGCGTCAATCCATACGTCTCTCGCAGCGCTCTCGAGATGGGAGCGAGAATCGACGAGAGCCGTCGAACCGGCAGAGACTTCATTTTGTGCATGACGAGGCTGGTGCCGCGGGAGCGCGCATCTTAGCAAATTCCGGCGTCTCGCCCTACGCATGCTGTACGGCGCACCGCTGACGTAGCGGGCCTATCGACGGTCAGCGCCGTTCCACGGCGCCTTCCTGGGGCGACTCCCGGGAGACGGTCGGTTGGAACCGGCACGGCAACACGACGACGAACGTGCTGCCGTGCCCCGGCTCGCTTTCCACGTGGATCGTGCCGCGATGCATCGCCACGAAGCGCTTCACCAGCGCGAGACCCAGGCCGGTTCCGTGAGGGCGCTCGCCACGCGTGCCCTGGGCTTGCCGGAATTCCTGGAAGATCAGTTGGTGATCCTTCGGATCGATTCCGGGGCCCTGATCAGTCACGCGAATCTCCACCGCATTCTCGCCGACGGGGCTGACGGCAAGCGGAAGTGGCCGTGCCGCCACGACGACAGTCGATCCTGGCGGCGAGAACTTCACGGCGTTCGACATCAGGTTGTAGAGAATCTGCTTGATGAGGGTCTGGTCGGCTTCGAGCAGAGGAACATCGTCGGCGATCTCGAACTCGATCGATATCCTTCGAAGCGTCGAGACACCCTTCATGACGGCGCCGATTCCAGTCAGCACGTCGCCGATGATGATCGTCTCTGGCAGGAGCTCCATCTTGCCGGCCTCGACCTTCGACAGATCGAGAATGTTGTTGATGATGCCGAGAAGATATTGGCCTGACGAGTGGATGTTGTCGAGAAAGCGTTGCTGTCGGGTGTCGCTCTCGTGGCCGAACTGCGAGATGAGGATTTCGGAGAAGCCGATGATCGCGTTGAGAGGAGTCCGAAGCTCGTGGCTCGTCGCGGCGAGGAAGATGCTCTTGGCGCGATTCGCTTCTTCCGCGTGCGCGAGCGCCCGCTCGGTGAGCTGCTCGTGACGCTCTGCTTCGCCTCTCGCGGCCTCGGCGTCGCGCGCCGAAGCCTCCGCCGCCAGCAGTGCGAGTTCGGTGCGCTCCTTCTCTTCGCTGATTTGCCGCGTGCGCTCCTCGACCAGCGTCCCGAGTGCGCGCGCGCGCTCGCGACTGAGGCGGAGCCGCATCGAGTGGGCGGTAAGAAGCAGCGCAGCGACAGCCGCGACACATAGTGCGATGAACCAATTCGTCTCGTAAAACTGCGGTTGCAGCGCAAAGGGGAGGGCGGTCACACGCCACGTCAGTCCATCTCGCGACGAGGCGAGAATGAATCGATACGCCCCGGCACGAAGATTCGTGTACGAGGCGACCCGCTTGGCTCCGGCATCGATCCAGTCGTGGTCGTATCCCTCAATGCGGTATCGGAACTTCAGGCGCTCCGGCGTCGCGAATGTGAGGCCGGTGAACTCGAACTCGATCCGACCAGCGCCAGGAGGGACGGAGCCTAACGCAGAGCCATGGAGCTCTTTGCCATCGATCAACACGCGTTCGACGACTGGGTTGCGCGCGGGGAGTGCCGGTGCGCGGCTCGTCGTCAGGGCCGAGACACCGTTCGCGGTGACGAACCAGATTCTCCCGTCTTTCGAGCGCAAGGCGGTGGGACTCGCGTGGCCGTTACACTGTCGGCTCCCGAGCCCGTCGTTCTCGTCGAACAGTCTCGAGACGAGCCGGGGGCTCGTCCCGTTCGCCACGGCATGCAGGTCCCGCTTCGATGCCATGAACGCGCCACGCACCGTACCAAACCAGAGATTCCCGTTGCCGTCGTCGACGAGAGAGAGGATCTTGTCACTCGCCAGTCCCTCGCGCGTGGTGATCGTCCTGAATTTGCCGTCGCGATATCTCACGAGGCCGTCGCCGCCGGTCAGCCAGATCGTCCCGTCGTCATCGGCGGCGAGCGCGTGATTGTGGTTGGATGGGAGCTCTCGCGGTGCCGAGTGGAGGATGAAGCTGGTTCCGTCGAACTCCCCGAGGCCCCCACCGGTGACGACCCAGATGCGGCCGTCAGCCGTCTCCGCAATCGCCATCGCGTAGTTGGCGCCGAGACCACCTCGACCGGCAAAGCTCTCGATCTCGCCACCAGGGCGCAAACGGTTGAGGCCGAAATCAGTCGCAAGCCAGACGTTCCCGTGGCGGTCCTCATGAATGTCGCGAATGGAGTTGTTCGAGAGCCCGTTCGCGGTCGTGAGGTGGGTGCTTTCGCCGTTCGGGGCAATCCGGTAGACGCCTTTCGCGGTGCCGAACCAGTGCGAGCCATCACGACTCTGCGCGATCGAGAGAATTCCGGTGAATCGTGAATCGTCGACCTTCACCCACCGTCCGTTCTCCCAGCGACTCAGGCCGTTTGCCGAGCCGGCCCAGAGAATACCTTCGCGATCTTCGAAGATTGCCCGCGCGTACTCGTCGGTTAGGCCTTCGCGCTCGTTCCAGGTGACGAAGGCACCGACGCGAAGTTGCTCGACGCCGCCATTCGAGCCGATCCACACGCTTCCTTCGTCGTCTTCGAAGATGGCGCGAATCGTCGGATTGAGCAGGCCGTCGCCGATGCCATAGGGTGCGATCTGATTGCCGCTCATGCGGAACAGGCCACTGCTGTATGTTCCGATCCAGAGGTTTCCCTCGCGGTCGCGATGGAGCGCGGTCACCTGATCGGCGGGAAGTCCGGCAATGTGCTCAATCCGTCCGTTCTCGATCCGGTCGAGACCCGAAGCCGTTCCGACGAGCAGTGCGTTTGTCCCGTCGGCAAGGAGTGAGACGACGCTATCGCTCGAGAGCCCCGTGGCCTTACTCCACGAATCGAGCCTGCCACCCTGATAGCGGGCGAGTCCGAGAGGGGTGCCGATCCAGAGCCCATGACCAACTGGCGCGAGCGCCGTGATGGGACCTTTAGGCAGTGGCAGCGAGAGCTGCTGGGGCTCTTCGCGGACCAGATGCAGTAACCGGCCACCGGCACTGCCCGCCCATACGGTTCCATCACCGGCGGAAACGAGTGCGTTGATGATGTCGGTACCGAGACGCGTCTCGATCGTCTGGAATCGCCCATCGCGGAAGCGCATCAAACCCGTGAGTGTGCCAAGCCAGAGTGTGTCGTCGTTCGTACGGCACATCGTGGCGATGCTGTTGCTGAACATGTCGGGATTCGAGCGTTTGTCGAGAATCCGGAACTCCTCGCCGTTGAACCTGACGAGGCCTTCGTAGGTTGCCAGCCAGAGGTATCCATCGCTGGTTTGCGTGACGCCGCGCACGGTCCCGTGCGGCAGCCCCTGCTCGACAGTCCAGGCCCGCTTCACGTACTGCGAAACCGCGCGATCGGGCGGCAGCGCTCCGAGTTGGAGTCCCAGTACGAGAACGACGACGGCAGCGACGGTTGTGACGGAGGACGTCTCGTCCCGTGGAGTTACGGAGCGCGGTTGGGGGCGGAAAGTCATCTGCGCGGTCAACCTACGTTAGAACGAGGTCGTGGCGATGGTCAACGGTGCGTTGGCGCGTCGTGGAAGGTCGATCTACCTGGTGAGCTCGGTGGCGCGAATGCGGAGACTCTCGGTTACGAGGCATGCCATCACCGACGACCGCATGCCAAGCAGGTGGTAGAGTGTTGTAGGGATTGCACGAGCGGGTGATATCCGCCGCGTTCGCATGGTGGCGTTTCGTTCCGTTAAGGATTGGATATCCCGCATCAAGCGCGACACGGTGGCGGTCTACTTCGCTGCGCGTAACCCCGAAACGCCGTTCCTCATTCGTTTGCTCGCACTCGCTGTCGCCTCCTACGCGCTCAGCCCCATCGATCTCATACCCGATTTCATTCCGGTCATCGGCTACCTCGACGACCTGATCCTCGTCCCGCTCGGGTTGGTCCTGGTGATTCGTTTGCTGCCGCCGCACGTACTTGCCGTCTCTCGAGTGCAAGCGGCGACCGCATTGGAGCGTCCCCGTGGCACGGCAGCCGCAATCGTCGTCGTTGTCGTTTGGCTACTTGCGTCGGTGGCTCTGGCTCGCTGGTTCGCGAGACACTGACATTCGCGCCGCGACCGCGCCCAGCGTCGCGATCAAGTCTGCCTAGGACGGTCGTGATACAGATCTGAACGGACGTGACTGCCTGTTCCAATGGACCCTGCTGAAGGGGACGGCGCTTCTGTTTTCGAGAACCTCGTCGATCGGGTCGATTTCGACCTTCGAGCAGGCGCATCGCTCCGACGCGGCCTCGATCCGTGCTAGCGTTGCGTCCTGGCGGAGGAATCGAATGCGATCGCGAGCGTCGAGAGCCCGGTTCATTTTCCTCGCGGCAGCCCTGCTCTGCGCCACGGGTCCGGTGCTCGCGAAGGCGCGCGTGCGTACGCCCGTCGCGAAGACGCGTCAGTTCGCGTTCTACAGCAACTTCTCGACGAACCTGAATGACGCGTTGATTGCCGCCGGTGATGCGCGGAGGCGCCACAAGCCCGAGCTGTTTCACGACGGCGCCGAGGAGCCTTGTTTTGCGAAGCTGCCGCCGCCTGCACGAGCCGCATGGGATCGATCGGTCGACTACTACGCGGAGATCCTCTCTCCGAGCGAACGACAGCAGTACCTTGTGCGCGTTCACCTCGCCGGATTCGACGATGAGTTAGGGACGCCCAGGGACCGGCAGGTCGCGGAGATCGCCGCAGCCTTTCGCGAGGCTGCGAGACCCGCCTACGAGGCGTGCCGCTGGGCCGCGCAGGATGAAGACAATCGTCGGTGGATCGCTACGGTGCACGCGCAGCTCCTTCTCCATGAGAAGGTGATTGCGCGCCGACTGGAGGCGCTGTACCAGAATCGCTGGGGAAGCTTGCCGATCCCGGTCGAGGTCGTGCAGACCGTCAACTGGAGCGGCGCGAACACGATTCTACGGGATCCGGACGGAGGCCAGATTCTCGTCGCGGTGGAGAACCCCGAGCGGTCGGCGCTGGAGATCGTCTTCCATGAGGCGTCACACATCTTGACGGGGCGCGGTGCTCCGATTCGAAAGGCATTGGAGGACGCGGCCGCCGCGCACAACCTAACACTCCCCGGAGATCTCTGGCATGTAGTTCTGTTCTACACCACCGGAGAAGTCGTCCGGAGCGTGCTCAGCGATGCGGGCGACGAGCGATACTCACCGATGTTGTACGAGATCCTCGAGCGCGGCGGCGAGTGGAACAACTATCGAAATGCGATCGAGAGCACCTGGCCCGCGTACATGAACGGGAAGCGGACGCTCGCTGACGCGGCGGGCGATCTCGTGAAGGCTCTGCCCTGGAAGCAGTGATCGAGTCCGAACAGCCGACGCGCTTGCCAGGATGGCTAGTGTTTCGTCCGTGAATTCGGCGAAATTGCTCCGAGCTCACGGACGGAGCGCTAGCCCACCCGAGGAGCGGACTGCGAGACTCTCGCCGGGAGCTTCACGACGAGAGTCCCGCGAAGCGGGAGGGGGGGCGGCCTTACACCTTTACCGTCGCGAACGAGACGATGCCCGTCGCCGACACGACGACGTCTCTCACTTTTCGCGTGTGAATGACCGCCTGCTGTCCATAGATCAGGGGCATGAGCGGCGCCTCGTCGCGTATCAGTCTCTGGATTTCGCTCTTGTTCGCGTCAGTGGGATTCTCGCGAAAACGACCCAGCGCTTCATCCATCGCCGTGTGTTTCCAATGACTGTAATTCGAATAGTGCTTGCCCTCCGCCATCTTTGACCAGAGGAGCGCTTCGAAGAAGTCTGCTGGATCGGGAGTATCGGCGATCCAACCGGCAAGCGCCAAATCATAATTGCCTGCCGCAATCTCCCGAAAGAAGCGCTCGCTCGTCGGCGTCTCGACGAACGTCACCTCGATTCCAAGCACTTCGAGGTCCTTCTGAATCGCCTGCGCCGCGGCGAGCGGTTTCGGAAGATAAGGCCGCGGGCTCCACGGAAGCAGAAGCGTTAGGCGCGCCGGCGGCGACGACACGCTCTTCAGAATCGCCTTCGCGTCCGTCACGCTGTATTGCGGCGCGCCCATTGCCCGCCCCATCATCGGCGGGAGAAGACTGATCGCGATGCAGGCCGCGTGGTGCTTCTCGAACGAGCGTTTTGCGATCTCGCCTGTGTTCACGGCACGCGAGATCGCACGCCTGACCGCAGGATCGGAGAGCGCGGGGCGCCGTGTATTGAAAAATAGAATCCCGGTGCAGTTGCTCGGATGGAGCGAAGGGGTTGCCGACGAGAGTTGGTGTTTCTCGATGTCGTGAAGCGTCAACGCCGTCGTCATGTCGATTTCGTTGCGACGGAATGCCTCGATCAACGCGGAGGGAGCGCCATCCTTATCCGCGGGAAGAACCTGAAACTTCACCTCGTCGATCGAGCTCTCCGTGCGATGCCGAGGATTCCGCACGAGCCGCAGCGACGACGCCCTCGACGGAGCCCGGAGCTGGATTCGGTCGGCGAACATCATCGGGCCAGTGCCGAGGAACACGCCGTCCTTTTCGAGGACGATGCCGCAATTGTCGTGTGTGAGGGTGAGATCGAAGCGAGGATTCGGCCGGTTCAGTGTGAAGCGGACGCGATTCCCGCGCGCCTCCACGCTGGCGTTGTTACCGAGGGCTCTGGAGGATGCGAGCGAACGCGCCATGATGGCGGCTGTGAGCGGCGTGCCATCGCTGAACATCACCTCTTCGCGAACGGGCGCGGAGTAGACCGGATGCTCCTTCGGTGAAGCCTCGAGCTCGAGAGGCGATGCGAAGAGGAGGGGACGGCACTGCGACGCGCCTCCTTGCATCGCGAATGGCGCCTCGAAGATCTGACCGAGAACCTGAGTACTGCTGTTGTCGGCCGCCGCGCGCGGATCGAGCTCGGCAATCGGATCGAGAATGCCCACGCGCAGGAGATTCGTCGAAGCGGCCGATGACGGCGTGTGCGAGGGTGGGATCGATGTGTTCCGTTCCATGGTTGCCTCCGCGCAAGGTTGGTGCTCGTGTGGGATGTACGTCGCGCCGAGGGGCCGTCAGCGACTCGAATGACCGGCTGGATTCTACCCGTTGCCGGCGAGTGGGTGAAAGTACCCTTTTGGCGGTTTCTGATCTGAAACGAGTGATGGTGCCGTGCAATCGGATCGGGCCTCGGCGCGTCTCCCGGAAAGTCTCATGACCCTGGAGGAAAGTTCCAATGAATCGAATTGCAATCGTTACGTCGCTACTGATCCTGACCGCGAATCTGTCCGCGGAACCGCACGCGTCGCAGCAGGCGCTCGCGTCGGAGGGCTCTCGCGCCACCGCTCGCGCCTCGATGGAGCAGTTCGTCAAGGGCCAGATGGCGAACGGGACGTACTACTTTTATGACGCGGTGGAGCAACGACTTCTTGCTCTCCGATTCCGCGATATTCACGGCGACGTCCGCGTCGACGAGAAGTTTCATGTCAGCTGCTCCTATTTTCGCGATCAGTTCGGACGCACCATCGATATCGACTTCCTCGCGCTGCCGAAAGGTCAGGGCTTCGCGACGGTTCAGGGTGTGATCCACTCGATCGATGGGAAGGAGCGGCCGTATCGCCTAACGCTGGAGAAGGCGACGAAGTAGGGGCGTTGCAAGGCCTAATGCGGGCAGGCGCGGCGACGCCGCGCTCCTTGCCCTATGTTCTCAATTGAAGTCGGGAGGAGTCGATGAGGATCAGGAAACTCGTTGCACTAGCTGTTGTCGTGATGCTCGCCAGGGCATCGTCAGGCGAGGCCATTCCAGAGCGCGCGGAGGACGTTTGCCCGATTCTCATCGGGGAGAAAATCCCGCCCGCGACGCTTCTGGACGAGGCAGGCAAGCCTTACGACCTTGCCGCGTCGATCGCCCGCAAGCCGACGATTCTCATCTTCTATCGCGGCGGTTGGTGCCCCTATTGCAACATGCACCTCGCCCAGTTGCAGAAGGCGGAGCAAGCTCTCGTCGACCTCGGCTACCAGATCCTCGCGGTCAGTCCCGATCGGCCTGAGAAGCTCGCTGCGCCGAAGGACAAGAACGGTCTCCACTACGTTCTGCTGTCGGACAGTGCGATGGTGGCGGCAAAGGCGCTTGGGCTCGCGTTTCGGGTCGACGACGCGATCGTGACGAAGTACCGTGGGTACGGCATCGACCTCGAAGCCGATTCGGGCAAGAAGCATCACCTCCTGCCGGTACCCGCGGCGTTCGTGCTCGGCCGCGACGGCACGGTGAAGTTCTCGTACGTGAATCCCGATTACAAGACTCGGATCAGTGGTGCGCTGCTGATCGCCGCGGCGAAGGCGGCGATCGAGTGAGTGTGGTTAGGGCGTCGACGTGAGTGTGACGAGCGGAATGCCCGGCGCAGACGAAACTGCCCGGGACCTCGTAGCGGCGGATTCCGATCCGCCGCACGGGAGAACGCAGCGGCGCTGCGCGGCGTGCCGGGCATCGGAATGCCCGGCCACGAGCGGAATGCCCTGCGCAGACGAAACTGCCCGGGACCTCGTAGCGGCGGATTCCGATCCGCCGCGCGAGGAGAACCCTCTCCGAAGAGCTCATGCAGTTCACTCCGACTCCGTTTCATCGATCCTCAACTCCGTGGTCACGCCTGCGACCATGCGGCGACGCGCTTCGCCAGACCGCCGAGCCAGCTCTCGGAGACGCCCTGGTAGTACTGTGCCGCGGCCTTCTGAACCGCGTCGGCGAGCGATGGGTACGCGACGGTCAGCTGCGCAAGCTCGCCAACCCTAACACCCTTCTTTCGGGCAAGAACGAGCTGCTGAATCAGCGTCGATGCGCCATGTCCGACGATGTGTGCGCCCAGGATTTGCCCGCGTGCGCTGGTGACCAGCTTCACGAACCCGTGCGGATTGCGGTCGACGATGGCGCGATCGACGTCGTGCATCTGCGCTTTGAACACGCGCACGTTCGCCTCTCCGTGCTTTTCTAGCGCTTCGCGCTCGGTGAGGCCGACGCGGGCGACCTCCGGGTCGATGTAGACGGCCCAGGGAATGTTCGAATAATCGACCGCGGAATGGCCGGGGAAGAGCATGTTGCGCACGAGCTTGACCGCCTCATAGGCGGCGACGTGTGTGAACTGGAGGCCGCCGTTGATGTCGCCGACGGCCCAGACGTTCTTCGCCGTCGTTCTCAGATACTTGTCGACGACGACGAACGAGCGGTCGACCTTGACGCCGGCACTCTCGAGGCCGAGCCCCTCGACGTTTCCCCTGCGTCCGGAGGCGACGAAGATCGCATCGGCGCGGAGCTCCTCGAAGCGGCCATCGGGCGCTTCGATTCGCAGCGCGATACCGCCGTCGACTCGCATTGCGCGTTTCGCCATCCAACCGGTACGGAGCTCGATTCCCTCGGACTCGAGGATGGGCCTAACAGCGGCCGCGACGTCGTGGTCTTCGCGAAGGAGAATCTCAGGCAACATCTCGACGACTGTCACGGCGGAGCCGAATCTGCGAAACATCTGAGCGAACTCGATGCCGATGGGGCCGCCTCCGAGCATGATCACGGATCGCGGGATGTCGTCCTGCCGAAGGAACGATGCGTGATCGAGGAAGCCGGCGTCGGCCAGCCCTTCGACGGGAGGCACGGCCGTGCGCGCGCCGGTGGCGAGAACGACGTCTCTCGCGACGAGCGTTCTCGCTCCGGCCTTGACCGTAGATCGATCGAGCAGGATCGCACGTTCGCCTTCGATGACGTCGATGCCCAGCTTGCGAAACTTTTCCGGGTCGTCGGCGGGCTCGATCCGGTGTCGCGCTTCGCGCATCGAGGCCATGATCGCGCCCGGGTTCGCGCCGATTGCCGCGTCGGGTAAACCATAGCGGTCCGCGTGCCCGAGTTGATGCAGCAGGCGAGCCGATGCAACGAGCGCCTTCGTCGGCACGCAACCGGTCCAGAGGCAGTCGCCTCCTAGCCTCTCGCGCTCGATCAGCGCGACCTTCCTGCCGAGCCGTGCCGCACCGGACGCCGTGACCAGTCCGCCGGCGCCGCCGCCGATGACCACCACATCAAACTCTTCGCGCATCGTTCCGACTCCTCTCATTCGCGAGAGGCTTAGACGATGAACGCGGCAATATGATTGTCTTCGTTGTGAGTGACCTCAATCAGCGTGCCTCGCAGTTCGTGGTGGAGTGGGAACAGGAGGATTGTGTGAGCTGGATTCGAACGGTCGCGGAAGGGGATGCGGAAGGCACGCTCGCGGAGGCGTACGGCAAGGTCGGAGCCGCCAGGGGAAAGGTCGCCAACATTCTCAAGATCCATTCGCTGACACCGCGAGTGATGATTGCCCACCTCGAGCTCTACCGCGAGATCATGTTCGGCCCCTCGGAGCTGAGCCGCGCCGAGAGGGAGCTCGTCGCGATTGCCGTCTCGTCTGCGAACTCCTGCCACTACTGAATGCGACATCACGGAGAGGCTCTCCGTAAGCTGACGAAGGACTTCGAGCTCGTTGAACGGATTGGCCGCGATCCGTTAGGCTCGGCTCTCGAGCCCAGAGGGCGCGTGCTCGTCGCCTTCGCGCTCGAGTTGACGAACGCGCCCGAGCAGGTCATCGAAGACGATCTCGCGCCACTCAGGAGCGCGGGACTGACCGACGCCGGAATCCATGATCTCGTTTCCGTCGTCTCCTACTTCAATTTCGTGAACCGCATGGCTCTCGGGCTCGGCGTCGAGCTGGAAGAGGAGTACCGGCTCTGATGCGAACCCGCGCGGGCTCGACGGAGGGCGGAAGCCCGGGAGCGCGGTCGCGATCGCTGCGCGCCGCTCTTGCCGTTGCGACGCTCGCCGCGATCTCCGGTCGCTGCTGCACGGGCGTAGGTTCGGAATC
>JACPDH010000060.1 GCA_016184115.1 Acidobacteriota bacterium
CCCCCATGACGAGAGCCGCGCGAGCAAGTCGCAGATCTCGGGGAGCGGAAACGTCTTCCCACGAAGGATCGGCGCAAAGGTGACGACCGGCGTTCCTTCGCGCCCCACGCCGTCGTAGAGCGCGTCGTTCTGGTGCGACCATGTCGACGCGAGCGGGGCGAGCGTTCCGTCGCGTTCCGCATCCTCGAGCCTGCACGCGACGACACAGTCTCCGGCGGCGGAGCGAATCTCGAGAGGCTGCGCGTGCATGTCGAGCGCATAGAAGAACGTCTGGCTGTTCCGGAGCGCCGCGGCCGGCGACGCGAGTTGCACGAGATGCCCAGGGTATTTCGGACAGAATCGTGCAACGACGCCTCCTTCGACGATCAGCTTTCCGAGACCAAGCGCGACCGAAGTGATTCCGTCGTTAGGCGTCTGCGGCGCGATCGGGTAGAAGTTATACGACCGCGTCACCCCGGAAATGTCGGGATAGAAGCGCTCTCCATGCCGCGCGCCAACCATCCGATGGACGATGACCGCCATCTTTTCGTCCTCGATGCCGAACGAAGTGACCTTCATGTAGTCGCGTGCCGCGCGGAAGAACGTCGATGCGTAGACCCGTCTGATCGTCGCGAGCAACTCCTGGAGCCTCTTCTCGTCATCACCCTCGTTCGGAATCATGCAGGTGAGGTAGACGCCGGCGAACGGATGATATTGCGAGTCCTCGAGCAAGCTCGAGGAGCGCACCGCGAGTGGCTCGCGACAAAGGGCCAGGAACGCCCGGAGCTTCGCGATCGCATCTTTCGGAAACTGGTTCGCGTCGAGAAAGCGTCGCGCAAGCTCTTCGTCGTCGTCGCATGCGAGCGCGAACTCGCGCAGGTGGTTCTGCCCTAGAAACGCATCGAAGACTTCGGTCCCAATCACAATCCCGGCGGGCACTTCGATCTCCACACCGGTTTGAGACTCGCGCGCTCCCGAGCCGTGGAGCAGCATGTTCACGAAGGCGAGCCCGCGCGCCTTACCGCCGACGGAGCCTCCTCCGATGCGCGCGAATGAAACGGCCGGATCGAACGACTCGCTCGAGAACTCCGAGAGGAGTCCCTGCTGACGGATGCGCCGGTTCTCGCGGAGGTGGCGAAGCAGGTCGGCTCGCATCTCGGCCGTGGATGCGTAATCCGACACGCGCCGCGGTCGCAACCTGGCCGCGAGCGCGAACTCGGTTCGCGCCTTCAGCCAGTTCGAGAAGTGATTCCTCTCCGCATGGTATCGAACGCTTTCGTCGGGAACACGAATCAACTCTCGCTCGAGCGATGCAAGATCGACCGCTCGCCCAACCTCCGTGCCGTCGGGCGTCCGGAAGACGAAGTCCCCAAAACTGAAGTGATCGGTGAGACAACGCCGGAAATCGGCGAGCATCGTCGCAGATCGTTTGGAAATGAATGTCGCGCCGAGCTCCTCTGCGGCCGCGCTGTAATCGCCCCCTGCCGATTGAAGGACGATGGGCACATCGAAGACCTGGCTCCGGATCTTCCTCGCGAGCTCGAGCCCCGCTTCCGCGTCCTGTTCGCCACCGCGCGGAAAGGCTACGTCTGTGATTACTCCAAGGATCGAATCGCGGTATGCCTCGAACCGCTCCCACGCTTCTTCCCAGTCGAGACACAAGAGGATCTTCGGCCGTCCGCGCATTCGGAGCGATCGGTGCGAGAGGTTGACTCCTTCGGTGATCAGCCGCTTCGACTGCTTCAACGTCTCGGTGTACAGCAGCGGCAAGAACCAGGAGTACTGCCGAAGGTCATCCTCGACCAGGAGGATGCACTGCACGCCGAGCTCCCTCGTGTCGTACTCGGCGTTGATCCTGTCCTCGAGATCCTTGATGATCGCGATGAGAAGCCGGAAGTCACCCTGCCACACGAAGATTCGATCGAACACCGACACGTCGCCATGCGTGAGCATGTCGGCGAGCTCGCGGTTGTCGTAAGCGAGAAGTACCACCGGCACATCGAGCTCTGCATCGCGAAGCGTTCGCGCCAGCTTCAGCGACGTCATGTCTTCGACGTGAGGTGTGGTGATTACGAGATCGAACCTGTGGTTTCCCTGCAGAAGCTCGAGCGCCTCTGCGCCGCGGGACACGCGGGTCAACTCGGGTGCATGCGATAGGTGGAGGCCGAGGTATTCGTCGCGAATCAACTCGTAGAGGCGCCCTTCCTCTTCGAACAGGTAGAGGTCGTAGAGGCTCGAGACGAGCAGAACCTCGCGCACGCGGTGGCGCATGAGGTGCTGGAAATCGAGGAGCGGGGCCCCTGCGCCACGTTCGATGAAGCGAGGATCGTCGAGGAAGTCCTTTGACATCACGTCGTTGCCTCAGCTTGTATTTTGCTCCCAATGGGAAAGCGGAATGAGGATTTCGGAGCGCGGACCGAGGAACCGATGCGCAACTTGCCGAAGCGGAGCTCTTGGGCCCAGACGCTCATATAGAACGCACCAGTTGCGCTGGCGCCGTGACGGTGCCCGTTCATTGGACGATTCCCCGCCGCGCACCTCCGCACTCCCGCGCTCCCGTTCCTCGTTTCGCGTTCGACATTCGGCGTTTCGCGTTCCGCGATCTCCCCTTGTGTCCCTCGTCACGTGCCGTTATGTTCAGGGCCACTAGAGTGTGCGGCACGGCTCCGAACAATGGGGCCGTGTGAAATGGGTCTCCGCGTCCGCGGGGGCCAAGAACCAACCCGAAAGGTGAATCCATGCAGACCGGCTCCCACAATGCTTTCGAGACGGCACAGAAACAGTTCGACAACGCTGCGGAGATCCTGGGTCTCGACCAGGCGACGCGCGACCTGCTCCGCACTCCGATGCGCGAGTTTCACTTCAGCATTCCTGTCCGGATGGACGACGGATCGGTGCAGATCTTCAAAGGTTTCCGCGTTCAGCACAACGACGCCCGAGGCCCCGGCAAGGGGGGCATCCGCTTCCATCCGCTCGAGACCGTCGATACGGTTCGCGCCCTCGCGATGTGGATGACCTGGAAGTGCGCGGTCGTCGACATCCCGCTCGGCGGATCGAAGGGCGGCGTCATCTGCGATCCGCACAACCTCACCCCGCGCGAGACCGAGCAGCTCTGCCGAGGATGGGTGCGCCAGGTCGCGCGGAACGTCGGACCCGTGCAGGACGTCCCGGCGCCCGACGTCATGACCAATCCTCAGAACATGCTCTGGATGCTCGACGAGTTCGAGGCAATCCACGGCGGGAAGTACCCTGGCTTCATCACCGGCAAGCCGCTCGGCATCGGCGGATCGCAGGGACGCAAGGAAGCGACCGGCTACGGCGTGGTCTTTACCCTCCGGGAGGCGCTCCGTGAGATGAAGATCGACATCAAGAACACGGTCACGAGCGTGCAGGGCTTCGGCAACGTCTCGCAGTACTCGGTCGAGCTGATCGAGAAGATGGGCGGCAAGGTGCTTTGCGTCTCGAGCTGGGATCAATCGGAGAAGAAGTCGTTCACGTTCCGGAAGGCGTCGGGCGTGAAGTTCGATGAGCTGATCGGCATCACCGACCCGTTCGGTGGCATAAGCCGGGCGAAGGCGCAGGAGATCGGATACGAAGTTCTCCCCGGCGACGCGTGGATCGAGCAGGACGCCGACATTCTCATCCCCGCGGCGCTCGAGCACCAGGTCACGGCCGACAACGTCCCGAAGATCTCGAAGCGCGTGAGGATCATCGTCGAAGGGGCGAACGGACCAACGACGACCGAAGCCGACGAGATGCTCAAGGCGCGCGGCATCTTCCTGATCCCCGACTTTCTCGCCAACGCGGGTGGCGTAACCTGTTCGTACTTCGAGCAAGTGCAGTGCAACACGAACTACTTCTGGGAGAAGGACGAAGTCCTCGGCAAGCTCGATACCAAGATGACGTCGGCGTTCCGCGCCGTCCACGAGATGTCGAAGAAGCGCAACGTCGGAATGCGCGACGCGGCCTATCTCATCGCCGTCAGTCGCGTCGCCCAGGCGTGTCGCGACCGCGGCTGGGTCTAGGCCTCAACCTTCGAAGCAACCGCGCCCCTCTCCTCCGCACGGAGAGGGGCGTTTTCGTTGAGGGATGCAGATCGACGCGGATGCGAGCGCGGATGTCGCGCGATCGCGTTCCCCGGTCACGACGCGATGGCTCAACTCGCTCGCCGGAGGCGCAGAATGTGAGGGGAAGGGAGCGGACCACGCGCCCGCACACGACTCGATGCGATCGATCAGCGACGAAGACGTTCTCGGCAACATCGCGCAATTCGACCGTGCGTTCTTCGATCCCCGGCAGCGTTTCAAGCACGTCGGCGCGGGCAAGTTAGGCGGAAAGGCTCTCGGTCTCGCCTTCGCAGACACGTTGCTCGCCGAGTCGTTTCCGCACGAGCGCTTCCCCGACGTCGAGGTCAGCATCCCGAGCCTCACGGTGCTCTGCACCGATCTGTTCGACGCATTCGTTCGCCGCAACAAGCTCGATGGTCTCGCGCTCGACACACTGTCGGACGAAGCGATCGCGGTCGCATTCCAGAAGGGGGACATGCCGGCCGAGATCCTCGGCGACCTTCGCGCCCTCGTCGAGCAGGTGAAGGTGCCGCTCGCGGTGCGCTCCTCGAGCCTGCTCGAAGACGCTCTCGAGGCACCACTCGCCGGGATCTACGAGACGAAGATGATCCCTAACAACCAGCCATCGGCCGACGAGCGGTTCCGGCGCCTCGTCGAGGCGATCAAGTTCGTCTGGGCGTCGACCTGGTTCCGGGCAGCGCGCGACTATCTCCGCGCAACGAACCAGTCGCACGACGACGAACGAATGGCGGTCATCGTTCAGGAGGTCGTCGGCCGTCGTTTTCAGGATCGCTGGTACCCGCACCTCTCCGGTGTCGCTCGGTCGTACAACTATTACGCGCTCGGGAGGGTTCGCCCCGACGATGGCGTCTGCAATCTCGCTCTCGGGCTCGGCAAGACGATCGTCGATGGCGGCATCTCGTGGAGTTACAGCCCCGCGTACCCGGCGAACCCACCTCCGTTCAACTCGCCGGCCGATCTTCTCAAACAGACACAGACGACGTTCTGGGCCGTGAACATGGGCAAGCCTCCCGCGTGGGATCCGATCCGCGAGACCGAGTATCTCGTTGAGTGCGGTCTCGGCGATGCGGAGGATGACGGCGCGCTGCGACTCGTCGCATCGACGTTCGACGCGAGTCGCGGCCGTATCTCGCCGGGAATCGGGGCGATGGGACCGCGCGTGCTCGACTTTGCGATGCTCCTCGTGTTGCGAGAGCTGCCGATCAACGACATCATCCGCGCGCTGCTCGCCACTTGCTCCGAGGCGCTCGATTCTCCCGTCGAGATCGAGCTTGCGATGTCGTTCGATCCAGCACGCTTCGGCCTGCTCCAGGTCCGTCCAATGGCCGTGTCGCGCGATCGCATCTCGATCGAGGAGAGCGAGCTCGACGCACCGGGAGCGATCGTCGCCTCGGATCGCGCGCTCGGCAACGGAAAGAAGAGCGGCATCCGGCACATCGTGTACGTGAGGCCGGAGACGTTCGAAGCGCGGCACACGGCACGAATCGCCACCGAGATCGAGGCGATCAATCTCCGCATGGCCGGCGCGAAGGAACCGTACATTCTGATCGGCCCGGGTCGCTGGGGATCGGCCGATCCGTGGCTCGGAATTCCGGTGGCGTGGGGACAGATCTCGAGCGCGCGCGTCATCGTGGAAGCAATGCTCCCGTCGATGAATGTCGAGCTGAGTCAGGGGTCGCACTTCTTTCATAATCTGACGGGTTTCGAGGTGCTCTACTTCTCCGTACCATCGGAGAACGCGCGACCGATCGCGTGGCAGTGGCTCGAACGGCAGCAGGCGATCGAGGAGACGGCTCTGGTGCGCCACGTCGTCACGCAAGCGCCGCTCGACGTTCGCGTCGACGGGCGGACGGGGCGAGGAATCGTCCGGGCCGATGCCAGCGGAGTGAGGGTGACCGATGCAGGATCATGAAACGCGGATGGACTCGCTTCTGCTTGCGCTCAAAGAGCGTGCGAAGGAGCTGAACTGCCTTTACGAAGTCGAAGAGCTCTTCAGCCGGCCCGGCATCTCGCTGACCGAGATCATGGACGGCGTCGCTCTCGCGATTCCCGCGGGCTGGCAGTATCCCGATGTCTGCGAAGCACGGATCGTATTCGGCGAGATCTCCTGCTCGACAGCGAGGTTTCGTGAAACTCCCTGGACGATGAGCACCGACCTCGTGATCCAGGACGAGGTGAGCGGGCGAATCGACGTCTGCTATACCGAAGAGCGTCCCGAGTCGGACGAGGGACCGTTTCTCAAGGAAGAGCGGAAACTGATCGAGACGATTGCCGACCGCCTCGAGCGACGGATTCTTCACGAGAACCTGCGAAACGTCTTCGAAGACGAGCAGCGGCGCACCGTCGCCGGCGTCGAGTGGCGGGTGATTCTCGGACTGTTGCGCAAGACGGATCCGAAACTCCTCACGCGGATCACGCGAAAAATGCTGAATCACCTCGCGTGGTCGGGCGTCGACGAAGCGAACCTGATCATCGAAGGATTCAGTGCGTCGCTGCGCGGCGGGCGGGACGGCTCGATCATCGATGAGAATCGACCGGTGATCCTCACCTCGCGACAGGATCTCCTCGCTCAGACCGACCGCATCTTTACGCTCGCGAGCGAACGGCTTTCCGAAGACGAGATCCTCTCGAACATCCAGAAGTGGATCAAAGAGGATCGCTCGGGCTTTCTCGTTCGGATTCTCGAGAATCCGCAGTCGACCCTCGGCGAGATCACGAACGCGATCGAGCGGTTTCATCATCTCGCCTCACAGGGGCTCGAGCTCTCGTTCCCTCGCGAACGGGCGTTTCGTGTATCGCTCATCCGCCGTTTGCTCAGCGACGATTCGACGTTCATCGGAATCGCGAAGCGCTTCATCGACGTCAATGACTTCTACGACTTACTGCGCCGCGTCATCCATCCGACCGGAAGCCATGGCAAGCTCGGAGGCAAGGCCTCGGGCCTCTTCCTCGCATCGCAAGTGCTCAGGGCAGTCGGGAAGAACAACGAGTTGCTGTCTTGCGTGAAAACGCCGAAGACCTGGTACCTGACGAGCGATGGCATCCTCAATTTCATCGACACCAATGACCTCGAGGAGATCATCGAGCAGAAGTACGAAGACATCGGGCACGTTCGGCAGGAGTACCCCTACATCGTCCACGTCTTCCGGAACTCGCCGCTCCCTCCCGAGATCATCAACGGTCTCTCGGTGGCGCTCGACGATTTCGGCGACACGCCGTTGATCGTCCGAAGCTCGAGCCTGCTCGAGGATCGAATCGGTGCATCGTTCGCCGGAATGTACAAGAGCCTCTTCATCGCGAATCAGGGGACGAAGCGGGAGCGGCTCGTGGCGCTTATGGACGCGATCACCGAGGTCTACGCGTCGACCTTCGGTCCCGACCCGATCGAGTACCGGAGCGAGCACGGTCTCGTGGACTTCCATGAAGAGATGGGAGTTCTCATCCAGGAAGTCGCCGGGACGAGAGTTGGAAAGTACTTCATGCCAGCGTTCGCGGGTGTCGCGTTCAGCAACAACGAGTTCCGCTGGTCGCGCCGGATCAAGCGCGAGGACGGGCTTGCACGGATGGTCCCGGGCCTTGGAACGCGCGCGGTCGACCGGATGAGCGACGACTACCCCGTTCTCATCGCACCCGGTCAGCCGACGTTGCGCGTCAATGTGACGACCGACGAGAAGGTGCGCTACTCCCCGCGTAAGGCCGACGTCATCAACCTCGAGACCAACGAGCTCGAGAGCGTCGACGTGCGGGACCTGATGCGCGAATGCGGGAACGACTTTCCGCTGGTTCAACAACTCGTCTCGCTCCTGCGTGACGACCGGCTCGAGCAAGTCACCGGCCTAGGCTTCGATCCGGACAAGGACCATGTCGTCGTCACGTTCGAGGGACTCGTCACGCGCACGCGCTTCCTCGAGCAGATTCGCACGATCCTCGACGCGCTGCAGGCGGAGTTCCACATGCCGGTCGACATTGAGTTCGCACACGACGGCAAGGATCTTTATCTCGTGCAGTGTCGGCCGCAGAGCTACGGTTCGGCCGCACAACCGGCGACGATTCCCCATGACCTCGACCCCGAACGCGTGATCTTCACCGCCAACCGGTACGTTTCGAACGGCACCGTCTCGGGTATCACGCACATCGTCTACGTCGATCCGTTGCGTTACGCCGAGCTGAGCGCGCGGCAGGATCTGCTCAACGTCGGTCGCGCGATCAGCCGCCTCAACGAGATCCTTCCCAAACGTCAGTTCATCCTCATGGGCCCTGGGCGGTGGGGGAGTCGCGGCGACATTCGTCTGGGTGTGAGCGTGACCTACTCCGACATCAACGCATCCGCGATGCTCATGGAGATCGCGCGCAAGCAGAAGGACTACGTACCCGAGCTTTCGTTCGGAACGCACTTCTTCCAGGACCTCGTCGAAGCATCGATTCGCTACCTTCCGCTCTACCCGGACGAGAAGGGCATCGTCTTCAACGAGGCGTTCCTCCAGCAGGCAGAGAACATCCTGCCGACGCTTCTCCCGGAGCTCGGGCATCTCTCGAAGACAATCCGTGTGATCGACGTCCCGCGCTCGACCGGCGGACACACGCTTCAGATTCTGATGAATGGCGAGACCGACGAAGCGGTAGGGTTCCTCACCGATGCTCCGATCTCCGCCGCCGACCTTGCCCCGGTGCGGCGCGGCGAGGAGACATCGATGCACATCGAAGACACACACTGGAAGTGGCGTCTGCGGATGGTGGAGCGTCTCGCTTCGCTTCTCGATCCGAAGCGTTTCGCGGTCAAGGCACTCTACTTGTTCGGAAGTACCAAGAACGCGACCGCAGGACCCGACAGCGACATCGACTTGCTCATCCATTTCACCGGAAGCGAGGGTCAGAGGCGCGATTTGCTCGCGTGGCTCGAGGGCTGGAGCCTGAGCCTCGCCGAGGTCAACTTCCTCAGGACGGGGCGAAGGCTCGAAGGTCTGCTCGACGCGCACATCATCACCGACGACGACGTGATGCGTCGCACGAGTTTTGCGTCGAAGATCGGTGCGGCAACCGACGCGGCGAGGCCGCTCCCGATGGGCTCGAGGGTGCGATAGAGTCCGCGCACTTCGTACGAGCGGCGCATCGGAATGTGCCGCCACGGCTCGGCGCCTACACCGGCTTCACCAGCTCCCGTGTCGCGCGCGTCGGATCGTCCAGGTCGAGCCGGATGAGCGCGAGCTCCGGGCCGTCATGCGCGGCCGAGAGCATCTCGGTCTCACCGATGCGGTCCCGCCAATGTCCGGTTAGGCGCGCGGATTCGTGGATGTGCCCATGAAGCGTCAGTCGTGGCTGGTGCGCTTCGATGAAGCGTCGCAGTGCGATGCTCCCGACGTGCACGTCGGACGGTGCGTGATCGACCATGACCCCGTCGAGCGCGGCGCGATCGAGCATCGTCCCGTGCGGGGGGCCGTGCACGAGCATCACCAGCGAACGCGGCTCGATTCCAAGGGTCAGGTCTGCGAGATCGGCGGCGATCGTGGCCCAGCGCGTCTCGTGCTCGGGAACCGCAACCGAACGCACCCCGTCCTCGGGCGAGATCGAGCCGGGGTCGACGTAGCGCCCGACATCGTAGCGCTCCCAGTCCTTCAGTCGAAACGGGGTCGGCGGCACGTACGAGTAGCCGACGATGGTCAACCCGCCCAGGCGAACCCGCTTCACGTGAACGTACTCCCAGAGCCCTTCGCCCTCGCCGGCGCGCATCTCCGCTTCATGAACCCGCGCATCGTCGTTCCCGAAGATCGCGAAGACGCGCGGGTACGCGCCGCGTAGCGAGGAGCGAAGCGCACGAAATCTCGCGGAAAGGTACTCGGTGAGGAACTCGTCGGCTCCGGGGCCGAATCCTTGCGGAAGGAGATCGCCGCCGAGCAACACGACGCCCGGCCGCTCACGCTCGATCGCGGCGAAGAGCGATTCGTAGCGGGGAACGCGCCCATGCAGGTCGGAAACGAAGAATGTGGCGATCATCGCGATGCGGCCAGGACTCTCGACTCGCGGGCCCGTGAACGTGAACGCTCCCGGGCCCGCGCCCGGCATTTCATCAGCGGCGGAGAGCCGTGGCCCGCTCTATACCACTCCCTGGTCCATCATCGCGTCGGCGACTTTGAGGAAGCCGCCGATGTTCGCTCCGTTGACGTAGTTGCCCGGTGTTCCGAAACGGTCGGCCGTCTCGACGCACGTCTTGTGGATCGCCTTCATGATGCCATGCAGCTTTGCGTCGACCTCCTCGCGCGACCAGGAGAGACGCATACTGTTCTGCGACATCTCGAGTCCGCTCGTCGCGACGCCGCCTGCGTTCGCGGCCTTACCGGGACCGTAAAGGATCTTCGCGTCGATGAAGAGCTTCACGCCGTCGATGGTCGTCGGCATGTTTGCTCCCTCGGAAACCACATAGACGCCGTTGTTGAGGAGATTCCGCGCGTCCTTCGCGTTGATCTCGTTCTGCGTCGCGCTTGGGAACGCGCAGTCTGCCTTGTGATTCCAGAGCGGGTTGTACTCCGCTCCTGCATCGAACGGTGTGAAGACGGCGCTCTTGTATTTGTCCACGTACTCCTTCATCCGGCCGCGGCGCGCGTTCTTGAGATCCATCACGAACTTGAGCTTCTCGCGGTCGATGCCGGACTCGTCGTAGATGTAGCCGTTCGAATCACTGAGCGTGACGACCTTCCCGCCCAGGTTGATGATCTTCTCCACCGTGTACTGCGCGACGTTGCCGCTCCCCGACACGAGGCACGTCTTCCCTTCCAGCGACTCCCCTCTAGTGCCGAGCATCTCCGCGGCGAAGTAAACGGATCCGTAGCCGGTTGCCTCCGGACGGATCAGCGAGCCACCCCAGTTGAGCCCTTTGCCCGTGAGCACGCCGGTGAACTCGTTTCGGAGCTTTTTGTACATGCCGAATAGGTAGCCAACCTCGCGCCCGCCGACCCCGATGTCGCCCGCGGGCACGTCGGTGTCGGGTCCGATGTGACGGAAGAGCTCGGCCATGAAGGCCTGGCAGAAGCGCATCACTTCGACGTCGCTCTTTCCCTTCGGATCGAAGTCGGAACCTCCTTTGCCACCACCCATCGGGAGCGTCGTGAGGCTGTTCTTGAAGACCTGCTCGAACGCGAGAAACTTGAGAATCCCGAGATTCACGGAAGGATGGAAGCGAAGACCACCTTTGTAGGGTCCGATTGCGCTGTTCATCTCGATGCGAAATCCGCGATTGACGCGCACTTGCCCCTGGTCATCGACCCAGGGAACCCTGAAGATGATGAGCCGCTCAGGCTCGACCATCCGTTCGAGAATCTTCGCACTGCGGTATTCGGGATGTCGTTCGAGGACGACGGAGATCGATTCGACGACCTCCTGAACGGCCTGCAGGAACTCGGGTTCCGCCGGGTTCTTCGCTCTGACCTGGGCCATGAACTCATTGACGAACGCGGTCATGAATGATCCTCCAGGGCTGGTTCGAGGTCCATATTCCGGGCCGCGAGGCAGTTCGAGGTATCGGCTGAGCTGGCGTCGAGCTGGTGGCCGGCCTCGGGCCGCGCTGGCCCGCACTCTTGCACAGTGCGAAGGATTCTAATCTCGTCGTGATCGTTGCCGGGTGATGAGCAACACTCGATCCCTGCCTCTTCGATTACGGGCGCATGTGTCCCTCGGAATCGCGTCGTGGTAGAAACGCTCGATGCAATGCCCGAAATGCGGTCTCGATCAGGCGAGCGACCTGCGGGAGTGCGCTCGCTGCGGGGTGATCTTCGCAAAAGTGCAACGTGCCGAGCCTCACGCAGAGAGACAGGAGCCCGACGAGGATCCGCCGGCAGGAGCGAGATACACGCCAACGTTCATCCCGGCTCCGCCGGTATTTGCCGACATCGTCGAAGACGGGCGCTTAGGTCGCAGCGAGCTGAAGATCCTTGGCTTCGGACTCGTCTCGGCGATCGTCGTCTACGCGCTTCCGTTTCTCCGTTTCGTCTTTTCCGCTCTCGTCACGCTTTTTCACGAGCTCGGTCATGCAGTCGTCTCCTGGCTGCTGGGACATCCGGCCGTACCGGCGTTCGACTTCGTTTATGGCGGCGGCTTCACACACATGGACAACTTCAAGCTGCCGATCGCGCTTGCGATCGGCACAACGTGGGCCTGGCTCGCATGGACGGTTCGCGGCAACCGGCGAACGTTCGTGCTCGTTTGCGTCCTCGCGGCATGCTGGCTCTTTGTCGTGTCATCGGAGTGGCGACGAGGGCTCGTCGTTTCCGCGATGGGGCACGGAGGGGAGGTTCTGCTCGCGTCGATCTTCTTCTACATGGCGCTCGCGAACGTCGGTTTCCGGATCCCGGAGATCGAACGTCCGGCGGCTGCGTTCTCGGCGTTCTTCGTCGTGATCCACACGATCCACTTCGCCTGGCGGCTCCGAACCGATGCGGACTTTCTCGCCTGGTATCGCGCGGGTAAGGGCGGCGCCTTGATGAACGACCTCGAGTCGGTCGCGCTCGATCTGCAGATCCACACACCGCTGCACCCAGGGATCGAAGGAGTGGCGGGTTGGTTGATCGCCTCGTCACTCATTCCGTTTGCGTTCGCGCTGCTGCTCTTCTTCAAGCGGAGCGCCGTCCAGCGGCTCGTCAGCTCGCTCTTGACGGCCGACGCGTGAGGCCTTCGAGCGCTGCGTCGATCGGAGTCGTCATTCGATCGATTTTCGTAACAACCCAGCTATCGCCGCGCCGTTCGATCTCGGTGTAGACGGAGGTCCATTGCGATCCAGTGACGTCCTCACCGAAGCCGTAGACGAGCCCGTCCCACGAGCCTTCGGGGGTTCCTTCGTTTCGAAGGCGCTCCTCGGCGAGCTGCATGACTTCGATCGGTCCAAGATGATTGCAGGGCATGCTGCTTCCATGTCGGGCGCGGGGTTAAAAACTCCCGCTTCCACTCGCTTCCATTTCGGTATAATACGTTCCTCCGCAGCGAGACGCGTTGCTGGGTGGGCGGATGATAATGAGAGCTTGCGACACGAGTTCCGCGGTTCAAAGCCTGCCTGAGATGCGTCCTGTGGTTTCCGCCGTCTTCGGTGTTCACGGGTCCCACGGTTGGCCTCTGCCTGCCTGACCCTTCCCCGGCCAACCGTGGGCTCGTGAATTTTTCCTCCCTTTTCTCGCGCGCTGCGCTGTTGTAGAATCCGCCTCCCCGAAGCGGCGGGACGGAAATAAGTTCCAGCCGGTCTGCCTTTTCGTGGTGGCGTTTCGACGCACCCATAGCTCAATTGGATAGAGCATCTGACTACGGATCAGAAGGTTTGAGGTTCGAGTCCTCATGGGTGCACCAAACGACATTCACCCCGCGGCGGGCACGACAGCCCGCCGTAGCAGTCTTTGACAGGCGATGGATCTGACAGCGTTGATGCAGGAAGCGCTCGTCTTGGCTGCGGAAGCAGCCGAGGCAGGCGAGGTTCCGATCGGCGCGGTGGTAGCGGACGCGACCGGCACGATCGTTGGTCGGGGCAGGAATGCACGCCAATCGGGTGATCCGCTCGGTCACGCTGAGATCTATGCGATCCGCGAGGCTGCGGCGGCGATCGGCGATTGGCGGCTCATCGGCACGACCATGGTCGTGACTCTCGAACCGTGCGCGATGTGCGCCGGTGCAATCGTCAACGCCCGTATCGACCGTGTCGTCTTCGGCGCGCTCGACCCGAAAGCCGGCTTCTGCGGCTCGCTCGGAAACCTCGTGCAGGACTCGCGCCTGAACCACCGGGTCGAGCTCGTTCCGGAGTTCATGGCCGAGGAGTCGGCTGAGCTCCTCCAGCAGTTCTTCCGGCGCCTGCGCGCGCGCTGATCGGATCCGATAGTCCCAAGCGTCTTCCGGTGCGGAGAGGTGGCAGAGTGGTTGAACGCGGCGGTCTCGAAAACCGTTGTACCTGAAAGGGTACCGGGGGTTCGAATCCCCCCCTCTCCGCCAGAAGACGAAAGGACCAGGCCGCGCTTCATTCCACGCCCAATCGATCGCCTTCCGTGGTGATCTCACAAGGCGAAACGAAGAGCGGAGAATGATGAATGCAGAACCGAGAGCGGGCTCTACGCCGGCTTCCTGATTCGACATTCTTCACTCTCGGTCTCGGTTTTGGTCTTCTGGAGAGATGTCCGAGTGGCTTAAGGAGCACGCTTGGAAAGCGTGTGTACGGTAAAACGTACCGTGGGTTCGAATCCCACTCTCTCCGCCATAAAGCGGATCTGTGAATCGCGAGATGGGACTCATCGCCAGTCGATCCGACGTGCGGCATCTCTCGATTCTTCATTCTCAATTCAAAGGGCTCGCCCGCTGGGATGAGCCCGGGTCCTGTGCAGCGGAAGCCGTCGAACCTCGTCAGGTCCGGAAGGAAGCAGCGATAAGGCAGCGTCCCCGTGTGCCGCAGCAAACCTGGGCTCTTCCGAGCGGCCGAAGCCGCACGGAATCGACAATACGGAAGTGAGAATCGAGCGATGAAAGGCGGGTCAAGCATGTCCGTGGTCAATCACTCGCTTCTCGATTCGCAGTTCTCGGTTCGCTCTTCGAGCGCCACCTCCACATGGCCTATCAAGCTCTAGCGCGCAAATGGCGCCCGCAGGCGTTCCGCGACATCATCGGCCAGCAGGCGGTGGTGCGGACGCTGCAGAATGCGATCGAACAGAACCGGATTCATCACGCCTGGCTTTTCTGCGGCGTGCGCGGAGTCGGGAAGACGACGACAGCCCGCATCTTCGCCAAAGCGCTCAACTGTCAGAACGGCCCGGCGAAAGAACCGTGCAACGAGTGCACGATCTGTCGGGAGATCACCGAGGGAATTGACCTCGACGTCCGTGAGATCGACGCGGCGACCTACTCCAAAGCCGAGGACGTTCGCGACCTTCGGGAACTGATGCAGTTCCAGCCCGCGCGCGACCGCCGCCGCATCTTCATCATCGACGAAGTCCATTCGCTCTCGGGGCAGGCGTGGAACGCGCTCCTCAAGCAGATCGAGGAGCCACCGCCGCACGTCATCTTCATGATGGCGACGACCGAGATGCACAAGATCCCGGCGACGATCCTCTCGCGCGTGCAGCAGCTTGCCCTGCGAAAGATCACGCTCGACGAAGTCGCGGCACGACTCGGTGAGATCTGCCGCGCCGAAGGGATGGAGGCGGAGACCGAGGCGCTCTCGATGATTGCCCGTCGAGGCGAGGGAAGCGTTCGCGACTCGCTCTCGCTTCTCGATCAGGTCATCGCGTTCAGTCCCGGGGCGCTCACGCTCTCCGATGTCGGCTCGATCCTCGGGCTTGCCGACAGCCGGCTCTTTTCACAACTCGCCGCCGCGATCGCATCGGGCGACTCTCCCCGCATCCTCTCTCTCGTCGACGAAGCTTCCGCGAGCGGCCGTGATTTCAAACTGCTCTACCGAGACCTTCTCGGCTACTTCCGCAACCTGATGCTCCTCGTCAGCGGTGCTGACTCTTCGATTCTGAAAGCCGACCCCGACGAGCTCGTGTCGCTCGAAGAGCTCCGGTCCGAGTTCTCGGCGAACGACCTGCTCCGCGTGATCAACATCCTGCTGCGCGATGAGGAAACTGTCGTGCGGAGCGAATCGCAGCGTCTCGCGGTCGAGATCGCGCTCCTGAAGGCCGCAACCTTTCCGCGCCTGCTCGCCGTCGAAGACGCGCTCGCGGCCGGCGGTTCGCTGCAGCGGACTAGCGCGCAGCCGCCAGCTCCGAGACCGAATGCTTATGTCGCCCGCGCGGCAACGCCCGGAGAGCGCGCGGGCGCAGAAGATGACGACAACGAACTGCAGCGAGCGGCGCGCGGAGGCGCCGGCGTCGCGCCACTCGACCGCTTCCTGGAGCGTGTCGAGGCGCACCGGCGCATCGCGGCAAGCTACCTGCGCAAGGCACGATCGTCCGCGGTGAAGGATGATGCGATCGTCTTCGAGTTCGCTCCCGACGATTCCTACGCCGCCGATTACCTCGCCGATGCGGAGAATCTCGCGCCGCTCGAGGCAATCGCTACGGAGGTTCTCGGTCGCAAGATGGCCGTCCGCACCGACGTGAAGTCGCCTGCCCCGGCTCCGGAGCCGCCCGTGAAACAGGGCGCGTCACGCCGCGATGACCCGGTCATTCAAGCATTTGCAAAACACCTGGGGGGTGAAGTCGTACGCCCTCGGAAGAAATCGAAGGAGTAGCCATGAACATCAAGCAGATGATGAAGCAGGTCCAGCAGATGCAGGAGAAGATGCAGCGCGAGATGGCCGAGCTGCGTGTCGAAGGAACTGCCGGCGGCGGTATGGTCAAGGCCGAGATGGGGGGCAACAAGGAGCTTCTCTCGATTGCGATCGACAAGGAAGCGGTCGACCCCAACGACGTCGAGATGCTGCAGGACCTGATCCTCGCCGCCGTGAACGAGGCGAGCCGCAAGGTCGACGAGGCGATGTCCTCGTCGCTCGGCGGCATGACCGGCGGGATGAAGATGCCGGGCCTCTTCTAGTGGAATTGAGAATTACGAAGTGGACATTTAGAGACGCAAAACAAGCACTCAATAATCAATCTCGTTAACGGATATAAATAAGACCGCAACGCCAAGGCATTAAACGCATAGTTTTACAATTTTCAATTATCAAAGTTTCTAATCATCATGACCGCTGCGCCCCTCGCGAACCTGATCAACGAGCTCTCCAGGCTTCCCGGGATCGGGGCGAAGAGCGCGTCGCGGCTCGCCTACCACCTGCTCAAGCGGCCGGCGGTGGAAGCCGAAGCGCTCGCGCACGCGATCCTCGAGGTCAAGGAGAAGATTCATCGCTGCGGGGTCTGCAACAACATGACCGACGTCGAGCCGTGCTCGATCTGCTCGGACGCGCGGCGCGACCCTTCGATTCTCTGCGTCGTCGAAGAGGCGTTCAACATCCCGACGGTCGAGGCGACGCGCGACTTCCGCGGCCTCTACCACGTACTTCTCGGCTCGCTCTCTCCGCTCAAGGGGATCGGGCCTGACGACATCGACGTGGCCGGCGTTGTGAGGCGAGCTCGGAGCGGCTCGATCCGCGAAGTGATCCTGGCGACCAACCCGAATGTTGAAGGGGAGACGACGGCGCTTTACGTCGCGCAGCAGCTTCGCGGCCTCGAGGTTCGCGTCACGCGGCTCGCATTCGGACTGCCGGTGGGCGGCGACCTCGAGTATGCCGACCAGGTGACGATGGCGAAAGCGCTCGAAGGGCGGCGCGAAATCTGACGGCGCGCGGCGCGGAAGCGACGTTCTTCCTTAGTCTTCGCCGCGCCGTTGTGCTATACATTAGTCCTTTAATTCGCCTTGCATGGATTGATGGATTGACTGAATGGCCGATCTAGTGATGTATGAGGAGGAGTACCAGCAGATCAAGGAGATCCTTGCTCGGCTGCAGAGCGACTCCAACTCCAAAATCGTATTTCTCGTCGACAAAAACGGTCAGCAGATCGCTGCGCACGGCGACATGCACGGGGTCGACGCGACTTCCCTCGCTTCGCTCACCGCGGGTAACGTCGCGGCAACCGATGGACTCGCAAAGTTGATTGGCGAGAAGGAGTTCTCGATCCTCTTCCACGAAGGGGAGCGCGACAACATCCATATCTCGCTCGTCGCCCAGCGCGTGATCCTCGTCGTCATTTTCGACGAGCGCTCCTCCCTCGGGCTCGTCCGGCTTCGGGTGAAAAAGGCCTCACAAGAGCTCGAGAAGACGTTCGAGGTCATCGTGACCAAGGCAGCCGCCGATCAAAGCAGGGAGGGACGATTCGAATCTCCCTTCGCCGAGATCACCGACGAGGACATCGACAGCCTCTTCAGCGAGTAGACGCCGACGCAATCGGCAGCCCGGACATGGCAATCCATCGATAGCGGCGACTTCGAACAGTGACATTCATCAACTACGCGGCACGCGAGATCAACTGCAAGATCGTCTACTACGGGCCCGGCCTGTGCGGTAAGACGACGAATCTGCAGTGGATCTACGACAAGACGAATCCGCAGGCAAAAGGGAAGCTGATCTCCCTTGCCACGGAGACCGACCGCACGTTGTTTTTCGATTTCCTGCCGCTCGACCTCGGCACCGTGAAAGGCTTCAAGACCCGCTTTCACCTTTACACCGTCCCCGGTCAGGTCTTTTATGACGCTTCCCGCAAACTGATCCTCAAAGGGGTCGACGGAGTGGTCTTCGTGGCCGACTCGCAGGAGCCCAGGATGGACTCCAACATCGAGTCGCTACAGAACCTGGAAAAGAACCTCAAGGAACAGGGCTACGACCTGAACACGATCCCCTACGTGCTTCAGTTCAACAAACGCGACCTGCCGACAGCTCTTCCGGTCGAGGACATGTACCGACAGCTCAACTACAAGGGCGAGCCGACGTTCGAGGCGGTCGCGATGAACGGAACCGGCGTCTTCGACACGCTGAAGGCCGTCGCGAAGCTGGTTCTCACCGAGCTCAAGAAGAAGTAGCGCTTCTTTTCACTCATGAACGTCGTCGCCATTGGCGGAGGCACCGGTCTTTCGACATTGCTCCGGGGGCTGAAGACGCGCGTCGGCGCGGCCGCGTCGCCTTCGATCTCTTCACTCAGCGCAATCGTCACCGTCACCGATGAAGGGGGAAGCTCCGGCATCCTGCGCAAGGAGCTCGGCATGTTGCCACCGGGCGACATCCGCAACTGCATCATCGCGCTCGCGCAGGAGGAGCGTCTTCTCTCGCAGCTTTTCGCCTACCGCTTCGGCTCGGAGGCAGTGCAGGGACACTCGTTCGGGAACCTCGCCCTTGCGGCCCTCACGCGGATTACCGGCAGCTTCGACAAGGCGATTCTCGCCGTTTCGGAAGTGCTCCGCGTGAACGGCGCTATTTTTCCGTCGACGCTCGCTGACGTGCGCGTCCGCGCGACATGCGCCGATGGCACTGAGCTCGTGGGCGAGCTCGCGATCAGCGGCGACCCGACCGAGCCTTTGCGTCCGAGGCCGGAGCACGCGCGGATCGTCCACCTCGCAATCGACCCACCAGACGCCGAGCCGATCCCCGAAGCGCTCGCGGCGATCGACGCCGCGGAGCTGATTCTCATCGGGCCCGGATCGCTCTACACCTCGATCCTCCCGAACCTCGTGATCTGCGGACTCGCCGACGCCATCGCACGATCACGCGCACGCCGCGTTTACATCTGCAACGTGATGACCCAACCTGGCGAGACCGATGGGTACAGCGCCGAAGAGCATCTCGCCACGATCCTCGATCACGCCGGCCCGATCGTCGACGTGATGATCGTGAATGACCGGCGCCCGTCCGACCGAACGCTCGAAGCCTACGCCTCACAACATCAGCACCCCGTGGCCTACGACCCGCTCGCCGTCCAGGCGCTCGGCGTCCGCCCCTTCCTCGCCGACATTATCTCGGAGGGGAACTATGTCCGGCACGACTCCGCGGCGCTGGCCGAGACAGTGTTCAGGCTGGCAGAGACGCGCTGAACAGCAGGCCCATAGCCACGGGCCCAGGCCTGCTTCAGCTAAGCAGCAGCTCTGCCGCCGGTTCGCGCAGGTTGTAGCTCGAGCTCATCGCGCGTCCGTACGCACCCGCGTTGGCAATGAGGAGGACATCGCCTTCGCGCGGCTCCGGCATCGCCCGCTCGCTCCCTAACAGATCGCCCGACTCGCAGATCGGGCCGACGACGGTGACTGAAGAGTCCGCCACCTCGCCTGCGCGGGAGAGGTTCACGATCTCGTGCCAGGCGCCGTAGAGCGCGGGTCGGATGAGCGAGTTCATCCCCGTGTCGACGCCCGCATAGAGCGTCTCACCCTTACCCTTCAGCTGCGTGACGGTCGTCAGCAACACACCTGCGCGCGCGACGAGATACCTCCCCGGCTCGATCCAGAGATCGAGCTTCGGCCAGGCCGATCGGAGCTCCGCGATGCCGCGGCCGATCGCACCGAGGTCGAGCTCGGTCCCGTCGTGCGCATCGGGCACGCCGAGGCCTCCGCCAATGTCGATGATGCGAACGTCCGGAAACCGTGCGGCGAGACCGGCGAGACGCTCGTCGAGCTCCTCCAGCGGCACGCCGAATTTCGAGAACTGTCCCGCGGTGCGCACGTGCGCGTGATGACCGCGCCCTTTGCCGAGGTCGACGCGAACGAAGAGCTTGCGGTCGCGGAACAGTTCGGGCCACGCGCGCATCGGATGCAGGTTGTCGAGCGTCAGACGGATCCCGCGCTCGAGCGCGTCCGCGTATTCGTGACGCGGGGCGAAGTTAGGCGTGAAGAGGATCCGATCGAGATCGATCCCAGGAATCAGCTCGAGCACGCGCGCGACCTCCCCGGGCGATACACACTCGAAGCCGATCCCCGCGCGCTCGAAGCGTTGCAGGATTCCTGGGTGAGGGTTCGCCTTCATCGCGAAGAGGACGCGGTCGATTCCGTCGATGGCGCGAACTCGTGCCGCGGCCTCGTCGAGCGACCGGCCATCGTAGACATACCGCGGGCTCGCCTCGCGCGCGACCTCGAGTAGTTCCTGCCGGCGCTGCATCCACCACGGCTCCGATGCAGCGACGGTATCAGTTGCCCCTTCGGAGAGCTCGCGCCACGTCGGCCCGAAGACCGACGCACGCCGTCCGATGAGCAAATGGTGAAGGTCGCGCGCGAGTCGTTCCGCGTCGCCCTCGTCGACGACAAACGAAAGATTCAGGTCGCTCGCAGCCTGCGAAACGAGGTGGAGACGCAACTCGGAGAAGATCTCGAGCGCAGGACCGAGCCTGGGGAGGATCGAGCGGATGCGGCGGCCGACGAGGCTGACCGCAGCGCAGCCGGTCACGAAGCTGGCGCGGCAGAGCGGCGCAAGATCGGCCGCAAGCCCGTCGAGCACTCCAGGCGTGATCGCATTCGCCGTCGGATCGAGCGTCACGGTGACGTTCGTCTCCGAGGTCGATACGAGGTCGATCGAGAGTCCTCGTCTCTTGAAGCACTCGAACGCGTCGGCAAGGAAGCCAACCTGCTGCCACATGCCGATCGTCTCCATCGACACGAGCGTGATCCCTTGTTTCACCGACACCGCCTTCACCTGCGGCACGTCGGCGCCGACGGGGCCTATCACTGTTCCGGCAAAGCCTGGACGGCCGGTGCAGAGCACGCGGAGCGGAATCTTTTGCGCGCGTGCCGGAGCGATGGCGCGCGGATGGAGCACTTTCGCTCCGGTCGTCGCGATCTCCTGTGCCTCGTCATAGTCGAGGTGCTCGAGAAGGCGTGCGTCGGGAACGACGCGCGGGTCGGCAGAGAACATGCCCGGAACGTCGGTCCAGATCTCGACGCGCCTGGCAGAGAGCTTGGCGCCGAAGTACGACGCGGAGGTGTCAGACCCGCCACGCCCGAGGATCACGGTCTCGCCGTTTGCATTGCTCGCAATGAAGCCTTGCGTCACGAGAAGCGAACCGCGCAGCGCCATCCTTTCGTCGAGCGCCGGGTCGGCATCGAATGCGCACTGCGCCGAAAGGAAGAGGCTCGCGTCGCTCGCGTTCCTGGCTGGCGTCGATACGAGTAGCTCGCGCGCGTCGACCCATACGGCAGGGAGGCCGCGCGACTCGAGGTAGGCGGCGCCTAGTCTGGTCGCCATGATCTCGCCTAACGCCATCAGCCGCGCATGGATGCGCGGACTCGCTTCGCCGAGTAATTGAATCCCCGTGGCAATCTGGCGGAGCTCGGCGAATTCGTGCCCGAGGAGTGCGTCGGCATCGACGCCGAGGCCGGCGGCGAGCGTCCGGTGCGCCGACTCGATCGCGTCGAGTGACTCGGAAAGATCCTCCGACGCGGCGCGCGTCGCGATTGATTCGAGGCGGTTCGAGATTCCTGCGAGTGCGGAGTGAACGACGAGGACGCGCTCCCCTTCCCGTATCGCATTGGTGGCCGTCTCCGCGATGAACGCCCAGTTCGGCGCCGTCGACACGCTCGTGCCGCCAAACTTCAGGACGATCCAGCCGGGGGACGACATGCTTTGGGGGGAGAGGATAGCTCGGAAGTACCGAATGCGGAATGCGGAATGCGGAATGCGGAAACCGAAATGAAAAGTGAAAAGGTAAGGCTGACTCGCGAAGCGTGAAGCGCGTCGTTCAGTGCACTCGAGCCCGCCGATGCGGCACTTCGTCGCTTCCCATTCCTCACTAGGCATTCTTGGTTTCAGATTCCCCTTCCGCACTCCGCATTCCGCATTCCATCTCGTGCTAGTCTGCTATCGTGTCCAAACTCGTCTACACGACCGACCCCGCGCTCGCGAAGAAGTTGCGAGACGAGGGCGAGATGCCGGTGCTGCGTGATCTCGCGCCGGCCGAGCAGACGATCCGCGTGACGATCGACCGGAAGCGGCGCAATGGCAAGAGCGTGACCGTCGCCGCAGGCTTCGAACTGACTCCGACATCGCTCACGAAGCTCGCCAGTCAGTTGAAGACGCGCTGCGCGGCTGGCGGTCGCGCGAAGCAGGGCGAGATCGAGCTGCAGGGAGAGCACGCCGACCTCGTCGTTGCGCTGCTCACCGGCCTCGGCTATCGCGTGAAAAAGGGCTGAGACCGGTCCGTCGCAAAGCACCTGAATCTCTCGGCCAGTCGCCCGAGCCTCGTGCTCCACCCCGCCTTGTCGTCGCCGCTCGCATTTCGTCACCTGCCTGCAATACCCTCTGACCTTTGGCGTATCACCTGCCTTCGCACCCTGCTGTAAGATTGCCTCACTTTTCGCACAGGCACGAACATGAGCGAACGAAGACTGGAAGTCGTGATCCTGGCCGCAGGCCAGGGCAAGCGGATGAAGTCGAAGCGGATCAAGGTGCTCCACCGTGCCGCGGGTCGCGCACTCGTCGATTATGTGCTCGACATGTCGCTCGCACTTTCGGGGCACGCGCCGGTGATGGTGGTCGGCCACGATCGTGAGGCGGTCGTCGCTCACTGCAGTGATCGCGCGCGCTTCGCAACGCAGGAACAACAACTCGGCACGGGGCACGCGGTGCTCCAGGCGGTCAAGCTCCTCGGTGACCTCCGTGGCGCGGACGTGCTCGTGTTGTCGGGGGACGTTCCACTCACGCGGCCGGAGACGCTACGGGCGCTTCTCGACGAGCACCTCTCACGCGCGCATGGCGTGTCGATGATGACGATGATGCTCGACGACGCAGGATCGTATGGCCGCATCGTCCGCGGCCCTGAGGGGAACGTCGAGCGAATCGTCGAAGCGAAGGATGCGTCCGCGGCCGAGCTGAGAGTTCGCGAGGTCAACGCGGGTATCTATGTCTTCCGCGGCGAGGAACTCGAACGCGATCTCGCCTCACTCTCCGCGACCAACGCGCAGGGCGAGTACTACCTAACTGACGCCATCGCCACGGCACGACGCCGGAAGGAGTCCGTCGGCGCGCTGATTGCCGAGCCGATCGAGGCGCTCGGTGTGAACTCACGCGCCGACCTCGCACATGTCGAACGGGAGCTCGTCCGCCGCGCCATCGCGCGCCTGATGTCCGAAGGCGTCACGTTCCGCAACCCCGACAGCGTCACGATCGACGCGCAGGTTCGCATCGGTCAGGACACCGTCGTCTACCCCTTCGCCGTGCTCGAAGGGGAGACCGTCATCGGTAGTGACTGCGTTGTCGGCCCCGGCGTGCACCTTAAAGGGTGCCGCATCGGCAACGGCGTCGAGATCAGGACCGGCACTGTCGCGGAGGACTCGACCGTCGCCGATGGCGCCACGGTTGGGCCTTACGCCCACCTGCGTGGCGGAACCGTCCTCGGCGAAAAGGTCAAAGTCGGCAACTTCGTGGAGACCAAGAAGGCGGTCTTCGGCAAGGGAGCGAAGGCGTCGCACCTTTCGTACGTCGGCGATGCAGAGATTGGCGCCGACTGCAACATCGGCGCGGGAACGATCACGTGCAACTACGACGGCGTTCAGAAGCACAAGACTGTGCTCGAAGACGGCGTATTCATCGGCTCCGACACGCAACTCGTGGCCCCGATTCGTGTCGGCAATGGCGCCTACGTCGGCGCAGGTTCGACGATCACCAAAGACGTGCCTGCCGGCGCCCTCGCGTTGACGAGAACACCGCAACGGACCATCGAGGGATGGGCCGCACGAAGGCGGTTGGAGCGGGCTGCGAAAAAGTGACTGTATCCCGGGGGCTGATCCCAGATGTCCAATAAGCCGTACGATCTCGTTGTCATCGGTGCAGGACCGGCGGGAGTGTCGGGAGCCGCGACCGCGGCCTCATTCGGGCGGCGCGTCGCACTGATCGAGCGCGACCCTGCTATCGGTGGTGCCGGAATCAATACCGGCACGATTCCATCGAAAACGCTTCGAGAGACGGCGCTCACGCTTTCGGGGATCCGAGCCCGAAAGCTGCAGATCGACCTCGTGCTGCGGCAGGAAGCGACGATCGCCGACCTGATGCGGCACGAGCGATCAGTGACCGAAAGCGCGCGCAATCTCCAGCTTCACCGCCTCCGCCATTTCGACGTCGATCTGCTTTACGGCACCGCGAGCTTCGTCGAGCCACACACGGTCAAGGTTAGTCTGCGCGGAGGAAGCGAGCTGCTGCTCCGCGCAACGAATTTCCTCATCGCGTGCGGCTCCTCGCCTTACCGCCCTCCCGAGTTCCCGTTCGAGGATGACCGCATTCACGACTCGGACGAGATTCTCGACCTGGGGAGAATTCCACGAAGTCTCGCGGTCATCGGTGCCGGGGTGATCGGCTGCGAGTACGCATGCACGTTTGCGGCGCTCGGAACGCGCGTCTGGCTCATCGACAGCCGCTCCGAACTGATGCCGTTTCTCGATCGAGACGTCGCCCGGACGCTCGAGCTCGCGATGGAGCACAACGGCGTCGAGCTCGTCTGGAACGAGAAGGTCGCCTCCTGCTCCACTCCCGATGGCGACGAGGTGGTTCTCACCCTCTCCTCGGGACGGAAGATCTTCGCCGAAGGTGTTCTCGTCGCAGCGGGCCGTACGAGCAACACCGACTCGCTCAATCTTGCGGCCGCAGGCATCAGCCCCGGAAAGCGTGGCGTTTTGAGCGTCAACGCCTCGTACGAAACGGAAGCTCCTCATATCTACGCCGCGGGCGACGTCATCGGCTTCCCCGCGCTCGCATCGACGAGCATCGAGCAGGCGCGCGTCGCGATCTGTCACGCGTTCAATCTCGGCTTCGAGAACGAGCTCCCTCACCTTCTGCCGGCCGGCATCTACACGATCCCGGAGGTCAGCGCCCTCGGTGAGACCGAGCAGTCACTCAGAGAGCTTGGCATCGAGTACGTCGTTGGCCGCGCGACGTTCATGGATAACCCTCGCGGCAAGATCATCGGCGAAGAGACGGGCTTTCTGAAACTGATCTTCCGTGCCGACGATATGAAGCTCCTCGGGGCACACGTGATCGGCGAGGAGGCCACGGAGTTGATTCACATCGGCCTCATGGCGATGCTCTCCGGGTCGGGCGCCGACCTGTTCAATCAGGCCTGCTTCAACTACCCGACCCTTGGCGACCTCTACAAATACGCCACGTACGACGCGATGATGCGAAGAGAGATGTTGCGAGGAGGACGGGACTGAGAGAACGGCCGAAGTGAGAACGCTGAACGCTGAATTGTGAATCCAGAAGGGAAGCGTTTCTGGATTCACAATTCAGCGTTCAGCGTTCTCACTTCGGCTTTTCTCCTCGATCCGTAGAGCGACCCAGCCGCCTACGGTTCGTCGCTTTGACATCAAGGGATGTACCCTCGGATCGTCCGTACGACGGCCCCTTCCTTCTTCACCTTCACCGCCACGGTACGATAGGCGCCGTCGCTCTTCGAGGCCTCCGCATAGTAGCCGACGAGGTATTGCGAGCGCAGGTCGCGTTCGAGCTTGTCATAGGTGTCGGTGAGCCCGTCGACGTTCTTCACGAAGTAGACGACGGCGCCGGTCTCAGCGGCGAGGTTCTTGATCGCCGAGGAACCAAGCGAGGAGATTCCGATCGCGATGAAGTAGACGGGCACGCGCGCGGTTCGCACGTACTGCAACATGTCGTTGTACTTCAATCGCGATACGGTGTCTTCGCCGTCGGTGACGATGACGAGCGCCTTCCGTCCCGGAATCGATCGAAATCGATAGAGCCCCGTGACGATGGCGTCGTAGAGCGCCGTGCCGCCATCGGGCTCCGGCATCGTCTCGATCTGACTCGTGAGCGAGCCGAGGTCGCTGAGGAACGGCGAGATGCGCTGCGTCTCCCAGGAGAATCCACCGAAGAATGCGCGATCGCCAGTCGAGAGTACGTCCTTGAAGAACGCGATTGCGGCCCCTCGTGCCACATCGATACGAGGCTTCATCGAACCGGAGTGATCGACGAGCACTCCGATCGAAAGCGGCAGGTTCGATGCGAAGTTGAAGGTCGAGATCTTCTGCGGCTTTCCTTGTTCGAGGATGGTGAAGTCGTCCTTTTCGAGTCCCGCGATCACGACACCGGCCTTGTCGACGACGTTGACCGGCAGCTCGATGAGATTGACCTGGATCTCTTCGCCGAACCGCTGCCCGTTAAGGAAGAGGAGGTCGGATGCGAGCTCCTTTCCTTCCGCATCGAGAACGACGGCTGTGATGAACTCGGCACCTTCGAGCGATTTCGTAGGCAGCGAGATCGCGTAGGGCCCGCGGCTCCATTCCGCGATGCGGCGACTCCCCGCGTCGAGCGTGACTTTCGCGATCGCGGTCGCCGATCCGCCATTCTGGATGCTCACTTTGATGTGCGTTAGGCCGTCGGGCGTCGCATTCCTGGTCAATTTCGCCTCGACCGGGTTGTCGCGTTCGTTGACGACCCACGCGTCAGCATCGACGAAACGCCCCTTCGGATCGAACCCGATCGCGCGAACTTCGACGCGCCGCGGCAGGCTTCCAAGATCGAGCTCTGCCCGGTATGGGGGGCCGTTCTTGGTGAAGATCTTCTTCTCGCCGATCCAGAACTCGACCTTCTTCACTGGCGGTTCGACATCGACGTCGACGATGAAGAGGTTCGGCGCGAGGTCACGACGCGGAGGACGGATCTTCACTGCTCCCGCCGTCTCCGAAATGACGCCTTCCGCGAAGATCGCGTCGGCAGTCGCGTCGTCCGACGCGACATACGGCCGTCCCGTCTTCGCAACGTCGATCGTTGCAGACCCCTTACCGAGAATCATCGGCATCTCATTCTCGATTGGAACCAAAAGGCGAACATCGATGCCCACCGAGCCGGCCGGGAGCGTTTGGATGAATGCCCACGATCGCGATCCAGCCGGAATCTGATACCGAAACGTGCGCGCAACGACGCCAGCCTGCGCTACGGAGCCCTGAAGCTCGAGTGGCACTCCGGGCGGCGGCTCAACGCCCTCGAATGCAGCCGTCATGCGCGTCACAATTCCGCTGTCGCCGTCACCTAGCGTCTCGTGCGTAAGCTTGATCGAAGAGGGCGCAGGCCTCGCGGGCTCTGCGGATGAGGGCAACGCCAAGGCGAGCACGAGCACGACAAAGGCAGTTCGCATTCCATCCACAACGGTTATGGCGTCTTGGTCGATTCTCTTTCCGAACGTGCGACACTGGATGTTGACAGCGGCTTACCGTCGCTGGCCACGACCATGCGCAGCACTATCGGGATCATCGGATTCTCACGCTCGGGCAAGACGACTCTCGCGGTCGCTCTCGTGCGCCACTTCGCCGCGCGCGGCGAGCGTGTCGCATACGTCAAGCATACGCATCACGCCGTCGGTGCGCTCGGCGACGAGGGAGACACGCACCTCGCTCGCCTCGCTGGCGCTTCGGTCGTCGTCGCAGCAGACGAGGTAGTCTCGGTCGAGTGGAACGCCGGCGGGCAGATGAGTGCCCCTGAGCCTTACGATGATCCCGCGATCCTCGTGGGATCGATCGACGCGGACCTCGTCGTCGTCGAGGGCTGGAAGGACCTGCGCCTTTGGCCCGTGATCCTCGTGGAACGCGCGGGGATCGAGCGCCTTCGCCCGGCTCCCGCGATTGTTGCGGTTGTCAGCGACACCGAGAGCGAGCTTCCGGTCCCACGCTTCGCGCCCGACGACCTCGCCGGGATCGCGCGCTTTGTCGATAGAATCGCGAGCGTTTGATGCGCTATGACACGTTGATCCTCGACCTCGACGGCACGCTCGTCGACTCCTACGACGCGCTCGCGATTGCCGTGAACCATGCGCGCCAGCATCTCGGCTTTCCCGCGCTCGACAGTGAGAAGATCAAAGGCTTCGTTGGCGATGGGCTCGAGACTCTTCTCGAGCGCGTCTTTGCTCCCTTACCGGTGCCGTCTCATGCGCGCGAGCTCTTCGAGGAACGCTACGACGCGGTCTGCTGCGCCGAGTCGCGTCCGCTCGACGGCGTCATTGAAACACTCGCGACGCTTCACGCCCTCGGCGTCCGAATGGCCGTCTGCACGAACAAACCGACGTCGTTCTCCGTGAAGATCGTCGAACATCTCGGAATCGACCGCTACCTCGACGCCGTCGTCGGACCCGACGTCGCGGGTGCGCGAAAGCCCGACGCGCGTCACGTCGAGGCTGCACTCGCCGCTGCCGGCGGTTCTCGCGACGCAGCGCTCTTCGTCGGCGACATGCTGGTCGACGTCGACGCGGCTCGGAACGCCGGAATCGCGTGCGCCGTCGTCGCGACGGGAGCGACGGGAATCGACGTGCTCCGCCGCTCCCAGGCGCGCCACCTGCTCCGCCGCTTTGCCGACCTCGTCGGCGTCGTTACAGGAACGTCCCGGCGGCGTGGGCCGATGCCCGGCACGCGACTCATCTTCTTCGACGCCGATTCGACACTCGCGGCGATCGAGGGCATCGATGAGCTCGCAGGCGGCAGCGTGGAGATCGCTGCGCTCACCACCGCGGCGATGAATGGCGAGGTCGCGCTCGGCGAAGTTTACGCGCGACGATTGGAGCTCTTGAGGCCCTCGCGGGGAGCGGTGGACGAGCTCAGTCGGCGCTACCTCGACACGATGATTCCCGATGCGCCGGAGACGATGGAGGCGCTGCGTGCCGCCGGAATGGAGATCTTCATCGTGTCGGGAGGCTTCGAGCAGGCGATTCTTCCGCTCGCGGAGAAACTCGGCATCCCGCAGCGGTGCGTTCATGCGGTCCGGCTGGAATTCGACGTTGCGGGTAACTACGCCGGCTTCGATCGGAGCTCGCCGCTGACGCGAAATGGCGGGAAGGAGACGGTCGTCATGAACGTCCGCGCTCGCTCGAAAGGGAAGGCGGTGTTCATCGGCGACGGCATCACCGATCTCGAAGCGAAGCCGGCGGTCGAGCTCTTCATCGGCTTTGGCGGCGTCGCGCGGCGCGAACGCGTCTGCGGCGAGGCCGACGTCTATCTCACGGAACCGCGCCTCACCGCGATTTTGCCACATATTATATTAAAGAAATAATAATTGGTAATAATTAATATTGTAAATATCACGACTACCCTTCGGCTACATAGTTATAAATCGTTTAAACGTACATACTCATGTCAAGCATAGCGTTACCGTAGTCGCTTATTGTTAATCGCGTAATTTTCAATTCTCAATTCCCAATCCATACTTCCGCCGATGTCCGATCCGTGCCGCTACTTCATTCCTGGTCCCGTCTGGGTGCGCTCCGAAGTCCTCGCTGAGATGACGAGGCCGATGGTCGGACACCGGAGCGGGGAGTTCCGCGCGGTGATGGCGCGAATCTTTCCTGACTTGAAGGCGCTCTTTCGAACAACGCAGCACGCATTCGTCGCGAGCTGTTCAGGAACCGGGCTCCTGGAGGCAGCGATCGTCAATTGCGTGCCGAGGAGCGTCCTGGTGACGACCTGCGGCGCCTTCTCCGAGCGTTGGTATTCGATTGCGAACCGGCTCGGCCTCGAAGTTGACAGGCTGGAGCTCGAATGGGGACAGGCGGTCGACCCGGTTCGCCTCGCGGACCATCTCGCCTCGCGGCGTCATCGGTACGACGCGGTGACGATCACGCACAACGAGACGTCGACCGGAGTGATCAACGACGTCGAGGCGCTCGCCCGCGTCGTGCGCGAGCATTCGAGCGACACGCTCGTTCTCGTCGATGCGGTCTCCTCGCTCGCGAGCGCGCCGCTCGAATTCGACGCATGGGGCCTCGACGTCTGCGTGGCGTCGAGTCAGAAGGGAATCGGCGTACCACCAGGCGCCGCGGTCTTCGCCGTATCGGAGCACGCGATGGAGCGGAGCGCGTCAGAGAAGTTCAAAGGGATGTACTTCGACTTTCTCGAATTCCGTAAGCACTTCGACGAGAGCGGCAATGTGCCATATACGCCGGCCGTGCCGGTCTACTACGCCCTCGCGGCGCAGCTCGAGCACATTCTGCGCGCCGAGGGTCTGGAAGCGCGCTGGGCGCGGCACCGCGCCATGCGCGATGCGGTGCTCGCGAAGACGGCGGCACATGCCGACCCTCTCGCGTCGAACGGGCACGAGTCACCAAGCGTCACGACTCTCGTGCCTAAGCACGGACGGTCACCTCGGGCGATTGTCGACTCCATGAAGTCACGCGGCTTCACGGTCTCAGGCGGCTACGGACGAATCAAGGACGACACGTTCCGGATCGGGCACATGGGCGACCTGACTCTCACCGACGTCGAGACGATGCTCGCGGCGCTCGAGGAGGTGTTCGATGAGTCGAGGTGATTCCGTGTCCCAGCCCCGTTTCCGCATCCTCGTCACCGACACACTCGCCGATTCCGGACTCGACCTGCTTCGCAGGCAGTCCGACGTAGTCCTCGACTATCGTCCCGGCCTCGCGGGTCCGGAGCTTCATCGCGAGATCGCGGCCGCCGACGCAATCGTCACGCGAAGCGGAACGGCGGTGACCGACGAGCTGCTGTCGCATGCGACGCAGCTTCGCGTGGTGGGACGCGCCGGAGTCGGGCTCGACAACGTCGATGTGGAGGCGGCAACGAGACGCGGCATACTCGTCATCAACGCGCCCACGGCCAACATTCTCTCGGCGACCGAGCACACGATGGCGATGATGCTCGCACTCTGTCGGAACGTTCCGGCAGCCGACGCGTCGGTACGCCTAGGCGAGTGGAAACGGGCAAAGTTCATGGGGACCGAGCTCTCCGGAAAGACGCTCGGCATCATCGGGCTTGGCAGAATCGGCAGTCGTGTCGCCGAGCGGGCACGCAGCTTCGGCATGCGAATCATCGCGTACGATCCGTACATCGCGACGTTTGCGTTCGAACGGGCCGGGGCGGAGGAAGTCACGTTCGACACGCTGCTTTCCGAGTCCGATTTCGTCACGGTCCACACGCCGCTGACGGAGGAGACGCGTGGGATGATCCGCGCGGCCGAGATCGGGAAGATGAAGCCGGGCGTGATGTTCGTCAATTGCGCTCGCGGCGGAATCTACGACGAGAACGATCTCGCTGCCGCACTTCACGAGGGGCAGGTTGCAGGGGCCGCGGTCGACGTCTATGTCGAGGAGCCGCCGACGGCGGATCATCCGCTGCTCAACGCGCCGAATCTCGTGCTCACTCCGCACATCGGCGCGAACACATGGGAAGCACAGGACCGCGTCGCGGTGCAGACGGCCGAAATGGTCGTCGAGGCGCTGCGCGGATCGATCTTCGTCTCTGCCGTGAATCTGCCGTTTGAAGGCGTTGCCGAGAGTGGCGTTCGCGCCTTGATCAATCTCGCGGAGAAGGTCGGCTCCTTCGCCGGTCAGATCATCCGTGGTGCCGTCGAGGAGATTGCACTCGAGTTGTGGGGTGTCGAAGAGAAACACGCCAGCATCCTCGCGGTGGGAGCGGTCAAGGGGATTCTCGACCCGGTGCTGAGCGAGTCGATCAATTACGTGAACGCTCTCGCGGTCGCGCAGCAGCGCGGAATCCAGTGCTCCACGACTGTCCACGAGACGCTGGTCGATTACGCACACCTCGTGACGCTCCGCGTTCGGAGCGACGCCGAAGAGATGCGCGTTTCCGGCACGCTTTTCGGCGAGAAGAACGCGCGAATCGTCGACGTCAACGCGTTCCAGGTCGAGTTCCGTCCCGCAGGCCACCTCCTCTACATGGTGAACCACGACGTCCCCGGCGTCGTCGGCAAGGTGGGGACGATTCTCGGGGACCGCGAGATCAACATCGCCGAGTACAACCTCGCCCGGGCGAGTGAGAAAGGGGTCGCGATGGCGATCGTGACCGTCGACTCGCCTCTCGACGAGGGGACGCTTGCGTTCCTCCGCTCCTTCAAAGAGATGCGAGACGTTAGGCAGATCCGGCTCTGATCCGCCGGATCAATCCACGGCCCAGATCTGCGCGGCGTCGCCTCGCAGGCCGAACGCATACGCGACGTCCATCTCGTCCTCCCAGACGAGGTGAAACCCGCGCACCGGTGCGGGAGGCCCGATCCCGGCGATGGCTGCCTTCCCGTTCGCGAAATAGGCGCGCCACCAGAAGGTCGCCGCTGCGTCGGGACCCGCTTCGATCCATCCCGTCCCTCGCGCGTACCGGCGCTCGTCGAAACCAGCGATTCTCGCGGTCGCCGCGAGCTGCGCGATCGGGTGGTTGAGCAGGATGAATGTCACGCCACGATCGCGGCAGTAGCGTCGCAGTGCTTCGTCGTCGGCAGAGAGCAGCGCAGTCGCAGCGGCCTCTAGCTCGCCCGGCTTGCCCATCGTACCGAAGTTGTCGATCACCACTTGCCGCCCGCTGTAGAACGCGACGAGATGTCCGCGGTCCCAGGGGGCGAGCACTCGCCCGGGAGTCGTTAGGCTGCGCAGCGCGATCGCCGCGCGGATCGTTGCCTCGGTTTGCACACCAGGCGAGCGGCCGGCCGACGGGAGATAGACGAACGTTGCGATTCCGGGCGCGAGTACGACGAGAGCCGCGATCCATCCTGCCAGCCGCTTTCGCCCGGCGCGGAACTCTCCGTCGAAGGCGTACGTTCCCGCGAGCGCGATCAGCGGCACCGACACGTAGACGAGGCGCCGGCTCGTGATCGCAAGAGCGCCGTAAGAGATCGCGAAGAGCGCGAGTGCGAGACGACTGCGCGATTCGTCTTTGCGCGCCGCGACGAAGAGAAGCACGGCCGCGACGGTCGGCGCGAGTAGAAGTGCGTCGAGCCAGATCGTCGCCCGATCGTCAAAGAAGGGACGAAACTCGTCGATCGTCGAAAGCCACCGATCTCCGCCGAAGAATCCGCCCCCCTGCCCGACGACGCTACGGATCGACGGCATGGCGGAGAGAATCACCGCAGGGAGTCCCGCCGCGACGATTGCCCGCGCGGGCCGCGGCAAGCGCCAGAGCCAAGGCGTCGCGGCGAGCGCCAGCGCAACGGCGGCGCCGCCCAGGAGAAGCGCATGTGGCACGCCGAGGAACCAAGCGCTCTCCGGATAATCGGCGGGCAGCGTGAGCCTGTAAGCGCCAATGGCAAGCGTCGGCACCGCGAATCCAATCGCCCCTTCGACCAGTCGCGCGCGACAGGGCGCGAGAAGCAGCAACACGCCGAAGGCGACGCCGCAGCCGAGAAGCAGCGCGGTCTGTACGAAGAGTGCTGACGTGAGCACGATGGCCAGCACGAGCGCGCGTCCCGGGCGAACCGGGCCGCTGGCGTCGCCGGCGATCCACGCGACTGTCGCCGCGATCGCCACCATCAACGGTCCCTCGGCCACATGGTGATCGAGCCGCGCGAGCTGTGAGACGAAGATCAGCGGCATCGGAACTGCGACTCCCAGCCCCGCAACCAACCCCGCGGGAGCTCCCAGTCTCCATGCGATCGCCACGCCGAGTGTCGCCGCGAAGATTGCGCCGAGCAGCGGAGCGACCCAGATCGCGACCGCGAGCGCGTCGATACCCGTGAATCCGAGCGCGCGGAGCAGACTCGCAATCGAGAAGTCCCACAGCGGAGGCCATGGACACCAGGCGCCCGTCACG
>JACPDH010000001.1 GCA_016184115.1 Acidobacteriota bacterium
AGGGTTCATGAGCACGACGGCAGATCCGAGCAAACAACTCTGGTTCGGGCATCCCCGCGGACTGGCTACGCTGTTCTTCACCGAGATGTGGGAGCGCTTCAGCTACTACGGCATGCGCGCGCTGCTCGTTCTCTTCATGACCGACCAGATCGCGAACAAAGGTCTCGGCTGGGACACGGTGAAAGCGACGGCGATCTACGGCCTCTACACCTTCGCGGTGTATGCGGTCGCGCTTCCGGGTGGCTGGATGGCCGACCGGATCTTCGGCAAACGAAAGGCCGTATTCATCGGCGGCGTATTCATCGCGCTTGGCCAGTTCACGCTCGTCGTCCCCGGCGAGCCGTTCTTTTTCGGCGGCCTCGCGCTGATCGTCGCCGGAACCGCGCTTCTCAAGCCGAACATCAGCGCAATCGTCGGCGACCTCTACAAGGGGGCCGATGGCGCGCATCGCGACGCCGGATTCTCGATCTACTACATGGGCATCAACATCGGCGCCTTCTTCGCGCCGCTCGTCTGCTCGTACCTTGGTGAGAGGATCAACTGGCACTACGGCTTCCTCGCAGCAGGAATCGGCATGGTCCTCGGCCTCGTGCAGTACGTCTACGGCCTCAAGTACTTTGGCGAAGCGGGGCACCTGTCGGCCGAATCGAACACGCCGGAGCGAATCGGCGCGGCATGGAAGTCGCTCTTCGTCGGCATTGGCATCGTCATCGCAATCGCCGCCGGGCTCTTGTTCCTCCGCTCCTCGGGCGTCCTCAACATCACGCTCGTCACCTTTGCCCAGTCAACCGGCGTGATTCTCGTCGTGATCGCGGTGCTTTACTTCGCTTCGGTCATCATCTTCGGCTGCAAGAACGCCGACGAGCGCAAGCGGGTCGGCGTCATCGCCTGCCTCTTCCTCGGTGCGGCAATGTTCTGGTCGGGATTCGAGCAGGCCGGATCGTCGATGAACCTCTTTGCACAGACATTCACCGATCGAGTCGTGTTCGGATGGGAGATTCCGACTGGCTGGTTCCAGTCGGTCAACGCGCTTTTCATCATCCTTCTCGCGCCGGTCGTCGGCATGGTCTGGATCAAGCTCGGATCGCGAAACCCCTCGATCCCCGTGAAGTTCGGCATGGGTCTGATCATGCTCGGCATCGGCTTCCTCGTTCTCGCGTGGGGCTCACCCGATCCCGGCGCGACCCCCGTGAAGTTCGGCATGGGTCTGATCATGCTCGGCATCGGCTTCCTCGTTCTCGCGTGGGGCTCACCCGATCCCGGCGCGACCGGTAAGGTCAGTCCGAACTGGCTCGTTGCAACCTACTTCCTGCACACGATCGCGGAGCTCTGTTTGTCGCCGGTCGGGCTCTCGAGCATCACGAAGCTCGCCCCCGAGCGGCTCGTCTCGCAGATGATGGGAACCTGGTTCCTCGGCGCGGCGCTCGGCAATCTGATCGCAGGGCTCGTCGCAGGATTCATCGAGAGCCTCCCCGTTGCGCAGATCTTCAACACGGTCGCAATGATCGTCGGAATTATCGGATTCCTCTTCCTAGTATTCTCGCCGCTCATCAAAAAGATGACGCACGGTATCGAGTAGCAGATCCTATCGACGACCTTCGAACGGGCCGCGGAGACGCGGCCCGTTTTGCTTCAGCAGACCGATGAGCGGGGTGCCCACTCCTTCATGCGGAGAGCCGCGCCCGCCGGCTTCGCGATCGCAGGTGCTGAAGGCGCAAACGCACGCGCCGCCTCACTTCTCGTGTGATATTCTCGCCCGGAATTCGATTGCAACTTTGGAGGGATCTATGGCTCGCGCGATGCTTCGTCGCAGTTTCGCTCTCCTGGTTCTGCTTCTCCTCTTCGTCACACCCGCCTCACCCGCCCTCACGCAGGAGACTCCACCCCCGGATCCAGTGCCGCAGGAACAGGCGGAACAGACCGCGGAAGAGCAGCCTCTGCTCGAAGAGATCGTGGTCACGGCGCAGAAGCGCGAAGAGAACGTGCAGGACGTTCCCGCCGCGGTGACGACCGTGAACGAGGAGACGCTCAACGTGATCACCGGCGGCGGCGCTGACGTGAAAGCGCTTTCGGGCCGCGTTCCCAGCCTCATGATCGAGTCGTCGTTCGGTCGCGCCTTCCCCCGCTTCTACATCCGCGGGCTCGGCAACACCGACTTCGATCTCAACGCATCGCAGCCGGTCTCGATGTATTACGACGAAGTCGTCCTCGAGAATCCGGTCGTCAAGGGCATGCCGCTCTGGGATCTCGACAGGATCGAGGTTCTGCGCGGTCCGCAGGGAACGCTCTTCGGACGCAACACCCCCGCGGGCCTGATCAAGTTCGAGTCGAAAAAGCCGTCGCAGGAGCTCGAGGCCTACGCGCAGGGCTCGATCGGGACCTACAACACGACCGACATCAAGGGCGCCGTAGGCGGCGGCCTAACCGACACGCTGTCCGCACGCTTCTCCTTCCTCTACCAGTCGCAGGACGACTGGATCGACAACGGCTTCACCGGCGAGAACGACGCGCTCGGCGGCTACGACAACCTTGCGTACCGCCTGCAGTTCCTCTGGGAGCCAACGATTCGGTTCAGCGCCCTCGTCAATCTGCATGGCTGGGACGTCGACGGTACCGCACGCGTCTTCCGCGCGAACATCATCAAGCCCGGCACGAACGATCTGGTCGACGGCTTCGATCAGGAGACCGTCTTCCAGGACGGACTCAACAAGCAGGACATCTCGTCGCAGGGCAGCGTGATCAAGATGGACTACGACTTCGACACCGGCACGCTGACCTCCGTCACCGCCTTCGAATCGCTCGACATGTTCAGCCGAGGCGACATCGACGGCGGATTCGGCGCGGTCTTCGCACCGCCGTCGGGCCCGGGCTTCATTCCCTTCCCGTCGGAGTCGGCGGACGGGATCCCGAACCTCGACCAGTTCACGCAGGAAATTCGATACGCCAGCAACACCGAGAGCCCGCTGCAGTGGCTCGTCGGCGCCTTCTTCTTCGACGAGGATCTCGACGCGGAAACGTTCAGCTACGCCTCGCTCGCGCCTGGCAATCCAGTCGAGGGTTACGCAACGCAGACGCAGAGCGCCGAGTCGTACGCTTTCTTTGCGTCGTTCGACTACAAACCGTCGCCTCACTGGGCCTTCAAGGGCGGCCTTCGCTACACGAACGACAAGAAGGAATTCTCCGCGGAACGCCCCGATCCGACCTTTCAGTTGCCGACGTTCGCCCCGGTCACCGCAAGCACCGACGACGACTTCATCAACTGGGACATCAGTGCAACCTACGCGGCAAGCGAGAACGTGAACTGGTACGGCCGCATCGCCACCGGCTCGCGCGCACCCAGCATCCAGGGACGCATCCTCTTCGCCCCCGATTTCGAGGGCGGTGCGAACCCCGCGACGAACGGAGTTTCAGTCGCCGACACCGAGACCAACACCTCGGCCGAATTCGGCGTGAAGACTGAGCTCCTGAACAAGAGCCTGCGCGTCAACGCAGACGTCTACATCTACGAGGTCAAGGACCAGCAGTTGACGGCCGTCGGCGGCGCATTCAACGTCGCGACGCTCCTCAACGCCGACAAGACGGAAGGGTACGGCTTCGAGAGCGACATCAACTGGGCGCCTAACAGGAGCTGGCTCGTGACGCTCGGATTCAGCTACAACCATACGGAAATCAATGACCCGGAGCTGACCGTGGCCGCGTGCGGCGGAGGGTGCACCATGAGGGATCCCGTCGTCGAGGGCCTCGCATTCATCGACGGCAACAGCCTCCCGCACGCTCCTGAGATCATCTTCAACGGAATCATCGACTACAAGCGCCCCGTCGGCGCAGGCCAGTTCATCAGCTCGCTCGACTGGTCGTACTACGACGACAAGCAGTTCTTCCTCTACGAGTCGGAGGAATTCCACGCCGATGGCTTCGAGCTCGGTCTTCGATTCGGATACGGCTGGAACGACGGCAAATACGAAGTTGCCGCCTATGGCCGCAACGTGACCGACGAAGAGATCGTGCAGAACGGCATCGACTTCAACAACCTCACCGGCATGATGAACGACCCTGCAATCTTCGGCATGGAGTTCATCGCGCGATTCTGATCAGCCATCGCCACTCTTCCCACTCGACGCCCGGCCCTACGGCCGGGCGTTCTTTCTGTCGGACGCATGGAGCGGGCCGCACGTGAGAGAAGAGTCATGAGTTGTGAGTTGCGAGAGAAGAGTTGAGAGTTAGGTGCCGCGAGTGAAAGGTCTCTGGTGGAAGCGTGAACGAGGCGATCCATGACTCTTTACCCACCTCGCACCCCTCGCCTCTCTTCACCCTTCACCCTTCACCCTTCACCCTCCACCCGTCACTGTTCACCCTTCGCCCTTCACCCTTCGCCCTTCACTCTTCGCTCTTCACCCTTCACTCTTCTTTCGCCCTGGGCCTGCTTTCTTCTACACTGCCTCGTCACATCGCGACCGGGAGACAACGAACAGATGACCGACACCAACGCAGCACCCGACCGCGTTCCCGTCTACTCTTGGTACGCGCTCGCGATCCTCACAGTCGTCTACGCGCTGAACTTCCTCGATCGGACGCTGATCTACATCCTCTTCACGCCGATCAAGACGGAGATGCACTTCTCCGACCTCCAGCTCGCGCTGCTCGGAACGACGTCGTTCGTCATCTTCTACACGTTGCTCGGCATTCCGTTCGGCCGCCTCGCCGACAAGAAGTCGCGGAAGAACATCATCGCGGTGGGCCTCGCCATCTGGAGCCTCTTCTCGGGTCTCACCGGATTCTGCGACAGCTTCTGGACGCTCTTCCTCTGCCGCGTGATGGTCGGCGTGGGGGAAGCGACCCTCGGTCCCGCCGCACTCTCGCTCCTCAGTGATTACTTCCCGCCACGGGTTCGCGCTACGGTGCAGTCGATCTACTCCTCGGGCATCGCGGTGGGCGGCGGTCTCGCCTTCTTCCTCGGAGGATGGATCGGCCAGTCGTTCGGGTGGCGCTGGGCCTTCTACCTTCTCGGCTTCCCCGGCCTCGTCCTCGCCGTGCTCGTCTTTCTCTTGCGCGAGCGGCCTCGCGGAGCGAGTGAGGCGGGCGTCGCGGCGCAGGCGACCGGCGACTGGAAGGATCTGTTCCGGTCCGCGCCGCTTCGCTATCTCTTCTTCGGCTACGCGCTGCTCGGCCTCGCATCGAACAACCTCGGGATCTGGGTCCCGACCTTCTTCGTGCGCGTGCACCAGCTGAACATCATGACGATCGGCACCGCGGCGGGAGTCATCTCGGTCTTCGTCGGTATCCCGGCGATGGTCTACGGCGGTTATCTCTCGGATCGTCTGCGGCGCGCGTTCCGCGGCGGCCGGATGGCGATGACCGCAGGCGCCGCACTCGTTTCGATCCCTCTCTGGATCGGTCTCCTCAACGTCGACAACCTCCCGCTCCTCTTTGCGTTGAACATCGTGCTCTATGGCGTGTCGATTCTCTGGGTGGGGCCTGCGACGGCCGATGTGCACGAGCTCTCGGGGCCGGCGCTGCGCGGGCTGGCGATCGGCGTCTTCTTTTCGATCGTCAACGTCGTCGCCTACGGCATCGGTTCGCCGCTCATCGGCAAGCTGAGTGACCTGCTCGGCGTTGCGACGAACGCGGAGCAGATGCGTTTCTCGCTTCTCGTCTGTCCCGTCGCCTGCGCGATCAGCGCACTCCTGCTCTGGCTCGGGAGCAGAGCGCGCGCCGCTGGCGCTGACGCTGACGCGTCAGCTACTCGCGGCAGAGCGAACGCGGACGGCATGCCCGCGGACATCGCCTAACTGGAGCCGGCCTCGCGGCAAAGCGTGTATCCCGCGCACGCACGCGGGCGACGAGGCAACGACGCCGGAACTGATTCGACCTGACTCCAACCCGACTCCACAGGACTGGTCGCATCCACCCCTCCGTCTGCCCTCTCCGGCCGTCCGCCGGAGAGCGGCCCGTGAACATCACCAGCGCGGTCGCACCCCCAGGGCGCGCCGCACAGGAACTACATCGGATCCGTAAGACCGTCTGCGACGATTGCCGTCTCGCTCCGCGAGAAGTACGGGCTCTGCACCGCCGGCCCGTAGAGGATCAGTTCCCGCGAGACGAGGAAGATCCGGTCAATCAGTTGCTGCACCGCCGGCCTGAACAACTCGACGCGCGCGCGTACCCGATGGTGCTCGAGCGTGTCTTCGAGCTGCGGGAGATACTCGACGCGAAACATGTAGTCGCGCGCGATGAGCACGATCTCCGCAAGCTCGTCGAGACCTGCGGTCTGCGACGGCCGGAGTAGGAACTCGTTGAGCGCCTCACCGACCCGCCTCTCCATCGAGGTCAGCATCGCCTCGGTTTCCCACGGGTCGATCATGTGGAGGAGCGCTCGGACGATGACGTCACCCTCCGCGCGGAGCGGAAAGTCGTCGCGCGGCGCCGTCGGATGCGATCCCCGCGTGCCGAGTGCCCAGGCGAGGCAGGATCGAAGGCTCCAGACTGCACGCGCAGAAAAAAGCGTCGGCTCGATCCCCGCCATGAAATCGCCGACGAACTTCCCGCTGCCGGCAGCGAGGTCGGCATCAAGGTCCGCCTTTAGAACGAGCCAACGCGCCAGTGCCTGATCGAAATCGCCTCGCGCCCGCTCGCCAGCCACCGGCTCGCGGAGGCCGCGCAGCAACCGGCGAGTTCCTCCCATCTCGAACAGCAGCGCTTCGTCCAGCAGTTCGAATTTGCTCTTGCTCACGCTCACTCACCCTCCCATGCAAGAATCACTCGTCTGAATCGATGTGAAGACTGCCTCCGAGCGGCTCTTCGAGACTGCTCAGCCGGACGACGAGCTCGTCAAATCCGTCGGCGCCCCGCTCGTAGATCGCACCGACGAACGATGAGAGCTCGTCGGTCGTGATGTGGTGTCCCGATGAGAACGCAGCGAGCTTGATCGCGTTCGCGAGTGCCGCGGACAGAGGAAAGTGAAGGCTCGGTTGCAGGTCGTCGGGGATCTCGAGGTCGTGCTTGACGACGTTGATGACGCCGGCAAGGTCTTTGACGACCTTCATCGACCGGTCGCGAACCCACGAGGCCATTTCCATCGGCGACTCGGGGAAGCTGATGTCTTCCTGTTCCGTCATCCCATCTCGGGCCCGGGCCTTCATCAGCTCCAGGCTCTCGGGTACCGGACGCACGGGCGCCCGGTACCCCTCTCCCAATCAATCGCCTAGCTGCAACCGCTCGTCGAGCCGCAGTTCAGGCACTTGTAGCACGCCCCGTTTCGAACCATGATCGACCCGCAGTCGCTGCACGACGGCGCATCCTGCTGATGCAGGAACGTCGCCTTCTGCTGCTGCGGCTCCTCGAATCCAACGCGCGTCGCGCGAGCCTCTCCGCGCGTCTCGGTCTTGATCGTGTTGATGAAGCGCTTGTCCTCGGTGGCGAGCTCGACGACGTTGCCGATCGCCTTCGTCACCGGCTCCGGGGCCGGAGCCGCGGCCGGCTCTTCGTCACGCTTGATCACACCCGCTTCGACCTGACTCTCGCGCGAGAGGAACTTGATCGAGAGCCACTTGAAGATGTAGTCCATGATCGACTTCGCCATCGGGATCTCGGGGTTCTTCGTGAATCCGGAGGGCTCGAAGCGTGTGTGCGAGAACTTGTCGACCAGGAGCTGCAGCGGAACGCCATGCTGCAGCGCGAGCGAAGTCATCGTGGCGAACGCGTCCATCAGGCCCGAGATCGTCGAGCCTTCCTTCGCCATCGTGATGAAGATCTCGCCCGGCGCACCGTCTTCGTACTTGCCGACGGTGATGTAACCCTCGTGTCCGCCGACGGAGAACTTGTGCGTGATCGCCTCGCGCTCGTCAGGGAGCTTGCGGCGCGACGCGCGCTGCTCCGCAGTCAGCGCTTCCGCGACACCCTTGTCTTTCTTCGTCGAGAGCGGCTGCGAGCGCTTGCAGCCGTCGCGATAGATCGCGACCGCCTTCAGCCCGAGCTTCCACGCCTCGTAGTACGCCTGTTCGATCTCCTCGACGGTCGCCTCGTTAGGCATGTTGATCGTCTTCGAGATCGCCCCCGAGATGAACGGCTGAACCGCGGCCATCATCTTGATGTGGCCTTTGTAGTGGATCGTCCTGGTACCGTTCGCGGCCTTGAACGCGCAATCGAAGACGGCGAGATGCGAATCGAGAAGGTGCGGCGCTCCCTCGATCGTGTCGTTCTCGTCGATGTAATTGACGATGTCGTTGACCTGCTTCTGATCGTACCCGAGGCGCTTCAAGGCCACCGGGACCGTGTTGTTCACGATCTTCAGCATTCCGCCGCCGACGAGCGTCTCGTATTTCACGAGCGCGATGTCGGGTTCGATGCCGGTCGTGTCGCAATCCATCATGAACGCGATCGTCCCGGTCGGCGCGAGCACCGAGATCTGCGCGTTGCGGAAGCCGCTGCGACGCCCCTCATCGTACGCCGCATCCCACGTCTGTCGCGCGGCGAGCACGAGATCGTCAGGCACGTGCCGCGGGTTGATCATGTATGCGGCCTTACGGTGCTTGTCGATCACGCGGAGGAACGGTTCCTCATTCACCGCGTAACCGGCGAACGGGCCGATCTTGCCTGCGATTTTCGCCGACTGAAGGTACGACTCGCCCGAGAGGACCGCCGTGAGCGCCGCCGCAAAGTCGCGACCCTCTTCGGAATCGTACGGCAGGCCGCGCGCCATCAGGACGGCGCCGAGGTTCGCGTACCCGATGCCGAGCGGACGATAGTCGTGCGAGTTCTTCTCGATTGCCGCCGTCGGATACGACGCGAAGTCGACCACGATCTCCTGAGCGGTGATCACGATTCGCAGCGCCGCGCGATAGGCGTCGACGTCGAATCCCATCTCGCCGTGGAACTTCATCAGGTTCAGCGATGCGAGGTTGCAGGCGGAGTCGTCGAGGAACATGTACTCCGAGCATGGATTCGACGCGTTGATCCTCGCCGTGTTCGGGCACGGATGCCAGTCGTTGACTGTCGTGTCGAACTGCATCCCCGGGTCGCCGCAGAGCCATGCCGATTCGGAGATCTGGCGCATCAATCCGCGCGCCTTGAGCGTGCCCATGGGACGCTTCGGCTGCGTGACCGACCAGGTCGTCCAGTCAGCGTCATGCTCGAACGCGCGCATGAAATCGTCAGTCACGCGCACCGAGTGATTCGCGTTCTGGAACTGTACCGAGTCGTAGGCGCCGCCGGTCGCGTTGAATGCGCCGTCGTAGCCGGCGTCGATCAGCGCCCACGCCTTCCGCTCCTCGGTCGACTTGCTCGAGACGAAGTCGACGATATCGGGATGGTCGGCGTTGAGGATGACCATCTTCGCCGCGCGGCGCGTCTTGCCGCCCGACTTGATCACGCCGGCAAACGAGTCGTACCCGCGCATGAACGAGACAGGCCCCGACGCCGTGCCGCCGCCCGCGAGATTCTCCTTCGACGAGCGAATGCTCGACAGGTTCGAGCCGGTGCCCGAACCATACTTGAAGAGCATGCCTTCGGTCTTCGCAAGACCGAGGATCGAGTCCATCGTGTCCTGCACCGAATTGATGAAGCAGGCCGAGCACTGCGGCTTCGGCTCGATGCCGACGTTGAACCAGACCGGCGAGTTGAACGACGCCATCTGGTAGAGGAGGATGTGCGTCAGCTCGTCGCGGAAGGCGGCCTCGTCGGTCGCGCTCGCGAAATACCCGCCTTCGTGTCCCCAAACGACCATCGAACGCACGACGCGTCCGATCAACTGCCTCACCGACGATTCGCGGTCAGGCGCGCCGATCGTCCCACGGAAGTACTTCGAGACGACGACGTTCGTCGCCATCTGCGACCAGAACTTCGGCATCTCGACGTCACGCTGCTCGAAGACGACCTCGCCACGCTCGTTCGTGATCGAGGCGCTGCGCATCTCCCACTCGCAGGTGTCGAATGGATCGACACCCTCCTTCGTGAAATGGCGCTCAACGGTGATTCCGTCGCCTTTCGCCTTCGTCCGGGTCTTCGTGCGAGCAGGCTGCCGGACCGCTTCGTGCGTCGTAACTTCAATGGACATGACTACGTCTCCTTACCCTCTTGTAAGTTGCGGCCGGCGTGAAGACAAGAAAGGCTGGAGGCCCGGACACGAGCGCGATACCCGAACGAGGTGTGTTTCCCCCTTCCGCATCACGCCCACGCCCTCACCTCCAGCTCAAACTTCCCTGTTGCCGGCTAGTCTCGAAATATGTGCTGCAGACACTACCGCGCCTGAATCTTGAGGCCGGGTCGCGTCGTCACTGGGATCGGCGTCCTGACCTTCGCCGTCACTTGCGTCTCGCGGATATGAAGCGACACGCTACGAAGCGAAGAAGGCGGACTCAACCGCAGATGACTCTTCGAACCCTTCATCGTCCCTCCGATGCCGACTCGATTGTGCTGCGATGTCCAAGTTATAGACCCGAACGAGGCGGGTGTCAACCTGAAACCACAACATCTTGTGGTGCGGAGTTTACATCTCCACCATATACTGTGTAAATCGCTGCAACTGCGGAACTTAGCGACTCATGACATTCCCGCAGGGAATCCGCCACCTTTCGACAACTTTTCCGCAGTTTTTTCCACAGCCTAACCGCCATTCCCCGCAGCTTCCCATCAGCATTTCCCCTGCCGATTCACAGGGTTGCGACTCCGCGTCTCCTCATGTTTTCCGAAGGAAACCCGCGACGCGAACACGCGCAAACCCTGCTCGCCGAAGCCAGACTGGCGATTCCTGTGGAAAACGCTCTGCTGCCTCAACACGCGACTTTTCCGCAGTCCCCGTGTGAGTGGAGCGTCAACGCGGACCCCTCACGGTCTCGTCAAACTCCCGCAGTTTGTCTTCCGCGGGATGGCTCAAAAGGAGCGCGGAGAGCGATGCGAGGCCGAGCGGCACGAACATCCATGGTGTCCCCGTGACGAAGGCGAGGACGAGTCCCATCACTCCGGCAGACTCGCAGAGCGCGAACCGAATCATCACCGCTTGCATGACCGAAGCGGTCAGTACGAAGGGCGCTCCCGGCTGCTGAGGCGGCGTCAGCGGATCACGGGCCTGTCGTGCCCGCAGCATGATTCCCGGCAACACGAATCCTGCAGCAATCGCCCCGAAACCGGCGAGATGAAGCGCGATCACGAGAGGGTCTGCGAAGAAATCGCCGCGCTGGAAGCCTTCACGCTCACTCACAGTCGCGCGCGAGACGAGGAATGCTACAACCCCGTAGACGATGACCGAAATGCACATCGCAACCCAAATCAGCCGAAGAGACTGAGGCTTCGGCACGACTCCGCTCGATCCGTTCATCGCGAATGCCCTCCGCGCGCAATCGTAGCAGGATCATCGCGGGAGTCGGCGACTCCGCCGCTTGATCTTTCCCTCACGCGGCGACACACTTCCGGCGCCTTGAAACGCTACGCTGACCTCGCTCGCCCATTCACACTTCTGCCGCCGCTGCTCGGCATCATCTCCGGCGCGATCTGCGCGTGGGGATCGGCGCACAATCCCGATCCTTCGCGAACGCTCACTGCGAGCGTGATCCTCACGGTCGTGCTCGGCTCGCTCTGCGCGTCGTTCCTCAACGCCGCGTCGAACGCGATCAACCAGATCGCCGACCTCGAGATCGACAGAATCAACAAGCCGGCACGGCCGCTCGTCACCGGCGCGATGTCTCTACGGAGCGCCTGGAATACGACACTCGTCTGGTATCTGCTCGCAATCGTTCCGACGTGGCTCGTCGTCGTCTACCCGTATCAGAGCTGGGGAGCAAAGCTCCTTGCACCACTCAGCGCCCATGAGTGTTTCTTCATCTACCTCGCGGGCCTCGTCTTCACGTTGGTCTACTCGCTGCCGGAGCTCGGGCGCACGAAGCGCTATGGCATCTGGGCAAACGTCACGATTGCCGTCCCTCGCGGTTGCCTGCTCAAGGTTGCCGGTTGGTCGATGGTGGCGCGTGTCTCCTCGAGCGAACCGTGGTTCATCGGTTCGATCTTCATGCTCTTCCTCATCGGAGCCGCCTCGACGAAAGACTTTTCCGACATGGAAGGGGACCGCGCGGGAGGCTGCATCACACTGCCAATCAAGTACGGGGCACGCCGCTCGGCACAGATCATGGCGCCTTTCTTCGTTCTCCCCTGGCTCCTGATGCCCGTCGGCGCGCTGCTCCGCGACCCCTTCGCTCCCGGTCTCACGGTCCTCACGGGCAACGCCGTCGTCCTCTCTGCTCTCGGTGTCGGCCTCGCGCTTTGGGGCGGCTATACGTCGTGGCTCCTCCTTCGCAATCCCGACGAGCTGACTTCGACGGAGAACCACCCGTCGTGGCGGCACATGTACCTGATGATGATGACCGCGCAGGTCGGCTTCGCGGTGGCGTACCTGGTGTAGGTGCAGCCGTCCGAACACAATGAACGCAGAACGCAGAATGCAGAAGTTCGAATGTAGAAGTTGACTACTGGCCACCCTTTTCTTCATTCGACGTTCTGCGCTCTGCATTCTGCGTTCGTTGTTTTCCGCCGTCCCGTCGGCTGCAGTTTCGCATCGTGCCTCTGGCCTGCATTAACGCGCTACACTACCGCCATGCCACAGCGTCCGGACAACAACGACGAGCTCGTCGTCGCGGCGCCGCGCGCGACCATCGCCGACGCGAAGATCGCGCTCTTCATCGACTTTGAGAACATCGCGCTCGGCGTCCGACAGGCGAACTATCAGAAGTTCGACATCAACCTTCTCCTCGAGCGCCTCGTCGACAAGGGGAAGATCGTCGTCAAGCGTGCCTACTGCGATTGGGACAAGTTCCCCGAATACAAACGGGAGTTTCACGAGGCGGCCATCGAGCTGATCGAAATTCCGGCACGTCAGTACTCGGGCAAAAACTCCGCGGACATCCGCCTCGCGGTCGACGCGATGGACATGTCGTGGTCGAAGGAGCACATCTCGCTCTTCGTCGTCGCCTCGGGTGACTCCGACTTCTCCCCGCTCGTCTCGAAGCTGAAGGAGAATGACAAGTTCGTGATCGGCGTCGGCGTGAAGAACTCGTCGAGTGCGCTTCTGATCGACAACTGCGACGAGTTCATCTTCTACGAAGACCTCGTGCGCGGCCTCGACCGGACGCCGGCCGTCGCGGCCAAAGACAAGAAGCAGGCGGAGGCCTTCCGCCTGCTCATCGAATCGATCAAGGCTCTCATGCGCGAGAACAAGGAGATCCTCTGGGGCTCGATGGTCAAACAGACGATGGTGCGCAAGCGGCCTGCATTCAACGAGGAGTACTACGGTTACGACACCTTCAGCGACCTGCTCGAGGACGCGCAGAACGCAAACCTGATCAAGATCAAGAAGGACGTGAAGTCGGGATCGTACGTGATCACCGGGTTCGCACAGACGGCGGCGAAATGAATGCGGAGTGCGGAATGCGGAGTGCGGAATGGAGCACCCGCGCGATCACTGACGCAGGCAATTCCACACTGGGTTGCCAATTCAACACGCGGCTCGGAATGGCTCCCCTGCCGGGTTTCGCCATTCCGCGTTCCGCACTCCGCATTCCGCATTGCCTTTAGATCATGCCTAAACTCCGCAATCGCTCCCACTACCCCGTCCTCATCATTGGCACCGGCATCGCCGGGCTCACGTCCGCCTGGGTGCTCGCGCAATCGGGCGTCAAGGTGCTGCTCGTCACGAAGACGACCGACCCCGCAGATTGCAATACGTTCTGGGCGCAGGGCGGGATCATCTACAAGGGCACGAATGACTCGGCGGCGAAGCTCATCGAGGACATCATTCACGCGGGAGCCGGGCTCTCAGGGGAGGAGGCGGTCAAGACGCTCGCCGTCGAAGGACCGAAAGTCGTCCGTAAGCTCCTCATCAAGGAGGTGAGGGTGCCGTTCGACAAGACGGACGAAGGAGAGCTCGACCTGACGCAGGAAGGGGCGCACTCGGTCTCGCGCATCATTCATGCCGGCGACGCCACCGGACGCGCAATCGAGATCTCTCTCCTCAACAGGGTGAAGAAGGAGCCGAACGTCAGGCTCATCACCGACATGACGGCGATCGACCTTCTGACCACGCACCACCATCCTCACGACGTTCAGATTCGTTACGGGCTCCCGAACGAGTGCGTCGGCGCTTACCTTCTCGACAACAAGACGAATGAAGTCTGCACGGTTTTCGCCGACTACACTGTGCTTGCCACTGGGGGCGTGGGGCAGATCTTCCTTCACACGACGAACACCCGGGCTGCGATCGGTGACGGCGTCGTGATGGCTCACCGTGCCGGCGCGCGGATCATGAATACGGAGTACGTTCAGTTCCACCCGACCGCGCTCTACGACAAGAAGGCGAATCACTTCCTGATCTCCGAGGCGCTCCGCGGCGAAGGAGCACGCCTTCGAAATCAGAAAGGCGAGTATTTCATGGAGAAGTACTCGCCCTCGCTGCGCGACCTTGCTCCACGCGACATCGTCGCACGCGCGATCGTCGAGGAGATGACGATCTCGAAGGACGACTTCGTCTACCTCGACCTCGCCTCCTCGTACAACGGCGACGAGCCGATACCGGAGCGCTTCCCTAACATCGCGAAGGCGTGCGCCGATATCGGGGTCGACATCGAGAAAGAGCCGATCCCGGTCGTCCCCGCCGCCCACTACTTTTGCGGCGGCATTCTCTGCAATGGCTCGGGAGAAACGACGCTCTCGCGGCTCTACGCGATCGGTGAAACGTCCTGCACCGGCGTTCACGGCGCGAACCGGCTCGCGTCGACCTCGCTACTCGAGGGCCTGACCTGGGGCTACCATGCGGCACTTTCGATCAAGGGACGGTTCGGCCACGCAGGCCCCGAGGCTGGCTCAGCGGGATCGAAGGCCCCCGCCGTGCGCCGCTCGCCGCTGCCGGGCGTGGGCGCCGTCCCGGCGTCGAAGTTTCAGAGCATCCCCGACTGGAAACAACCTGGCTCGATGAGTCGCGAAGACCCGGCGTTGATCCTGCAGGACTGGACGACGATCCAGCACACGATGTGGAACTACGTCGGCATCGTGCGAACCTACGAGCGCCTCAAGCGCGCCGTTGCCGACATGCGCGAGCTCGGCAATCGCCTTGCGAAGTTCTACCACGAGTCGACGATCTCGAAAGACATCATCGAGCTGTTCCACGGCCAGTACATGGCCGCACTGATTGCGAATGCCGCGCTGAAGAATCCGGAATCGCGTGGCGCCCATTTCAGGAAGGAGTGATTTCGAATTTCGAATTTCGAATTTCGAATTTCTTCAACTCGAGCTGAACACGCCAATATGGCGACAAGCTGTGAATATCCAACAACTTGCGGAGCAAATCCGAAATCCGGAATCCGAACTCCGCGATGCTCCCTGTGACGGCCCGCACTAGCGAAACCTCCGCCGGTTCGGGATGATGCTCGCCGGAGAACAGCCCGACCCGCCAATTGTCCGGCCCCGCTCCGGACCGGGAACGAGGGCATCACGGAGGAACCGATGAAACAATTCGTTCTGGCGATTGCGATCGCCGCCACCGTCAGCGGCTGCGCCAAGAGCGCAGACGCCGACAAACCCGCAGCGCCGACGACCGGTGCAGCGACCGCCGAAGCGAACGCTTCGGTTGCCCCCGCACCAGGAACGATCACCGGCAAGGTGCTCGAGACGATGAGCTCGGGCGGCTACACCTATATTCGCATCGAAGCCGCGTCGGGCGAGACCTGGGCCGCGGTCGGTGAGACGGACGTCAAGGTCGGATCGACGATCAGCGTGTCGCCGCAGATGACGATGACCGACTTCGAGTCGCCGACGCTCAAGCGCACGTTTGCGTCGATCGTCTTTGGCACGTTAGGCGACGGTGCAGCAGCGCCACGCGGAGGAATGCCTCCCGCAATGGCTGCGGCGATGGGCGGCACGATGGGAAGCGATCCCCACGGCAGCATGGGCGGCGCAGCGCCCACACCCGAGCTCGCGAACGTCAACGTTGCAAAGGCCGATGGACCCGACGCGAAATCGATCGCCGAGATCTGGGCAAACAAAGATGCGCTCAAAGGCAAGCGCGTGGTCGTTCGCGGTGTTGTCGTGAAGTACTCGGCGAACATCATGGGCAAGAACTGGATGCATCTGCGCGACGGATCCGGATCCGCCGAGAAAAGGAATGACGACATCACCGTCACGACGACCTCAGTCGCTGCAAAGGGCGACACGGTCGTCGTCACCGGCACGATTGCGACGCAGGTCGAGATCGGCGCCGGTTACGCGTACGACGTCATGATTGAAGACGCGAGCGTTGCGAAGTAGCTCGCAGGTCGAGTTTTCCGTCCGTGAATTGGGCGCAGTTGCCCCGAATTCACGGACGGAACACGAGTGGCTGGTCAACGGGGGCACGGTACGCCGTGCCCCCAAGCACTTGCATCGATGCTGAAGTCTCGATTCGCGCGGCGCGGGTGACTGGCGGGAACCGCCGCCGCGAACGCACATCCTGGGCCCGGATTGTTTCGTAGGGCTCGTCAGTCGAGGGTCAGCACCGTGCGGACGCCGAAGAGCAACGCGTCGCGCACATGCCTGCCGCCAGCGGGCGCCATGACGAATTGCACGTCGGGTACGATTGCCATCCGCTCGGTGAGCTGAAACTTCCAGTTGAGCTCGACGGTCGTCTCCGCGCTCGTTCCCATCCGCGCGCTCATCTCGCGAGAGAGGCTGGCCCGCGCGATCCCGAAGGCGAGCTCGTCATCCGGCCGCGATCGCACGATCGCCTCCAGCCTAACACCGGCGCCAACGTACTCGCGGACCGGGCCCGACCCTTCGAGTGCGCGTCCCGCTCGGATGAACCCGCCCACCGTTCGTCCGCCGCTCAGCTGGTGCACGCCCTCCGCGAGCGCGTAGACACCGCCAATCGCGTCGTTGTGATCGCGGCTACCGTGAGCCTCGAAGCGCCAGACACCTACGGCGAGCTTGGGCGATCCGACAGGCCCGAACGACTCTCGAGTCCAGCCTCCCTCCACAGCGCCGAACGTTCCATCCAGCTCGCGACCAGAAACGGCGTCGGGCTCAGGGAATGGCACGTCCTTCCAGCCGCCCGCGATCGCGTACATCCCGCTGGTTCCTGCGACACGGAGTCGTAGCCCTGGATACGACCGAGGAAAGATCGAGGGGCCGGCCTGGCTGACGTCAGGGCCTACACCGAACGAGCTGTTGAGAAGTCCTGCGGCGGTCTCCGCAACGTCGAATTCCGCGTTGAAGTCGCTGTACCCGACGAGGATCGACGCGCGCGATCCGATCGACTGCTCGATCCAGGCCTCGAAGATGCGCAAATCGTCTCCCGCCTCGATGTTGCTCGCAACCTGAAGATCACCCGCAAGTTCGGAGAAACTGTCGCCAAAGGTGCCGAGCACATTCAGCCTGCCGTGCGTTCCCTTGCGCCGGCCCGCAACCTCCGAGTCATAGTCGAGCGTCAGGCTCAGTTTGCCGATGAACGCATTGCCGGTCGAATCGCCGCCGCGGGCGACACGCAGCGCATCGAGGATTAACTCCGCCCCCGGATCGATGCCGGCAGGGAGCCCTTCCACGCTCTGGCCGAACGCACTCCCGCAGAGGGCCAATAGCGTGAAATGTAACGCAATAACAGAGGAAAGCGGGTGTCGGCGATAGCTCATGTGCGACCTCATCTCTGAGAACTATTCTCAACACGAGCCCGCCCCAACGATGCGACACCGGTCACACGAAGGCGTGATCGCCACGGAGCCGAAGAGCCGTGATCCTGCTGCTGCGCCAGTTCTCCTCTCCCTCCGCTCGCCCGTCGTCCCGTGCTTTAATACCGCCGACGATGCACGACGAGCGGATACTCTCGGCAGAGGCGGTGGACGACGACCAGACGGTCGAGCTCTCGCTGCGACCCCGCCTTCTGCGGGAGTACATCGGCCAGCAAAAAGTGAAGGACAACCTCGAGATCTCGGTCTCGGCGGCGCGCAACCGCCGCGAGACGCTCGACCATGTCCTGCTTTTCGGCCCGCCCGGACTCGGGAAGACGACACTCGCGAACATCATCGCGAACGAGATGAACGCCGGGATCAAGACGAGCTCGGGGCCGGTGATCGAGAAAGCGGGCGACCTCGCGGCGATCCTCACGAACCTCGAGGAAGGCGACGTCTTCTTCATCGACGAGATTCACCGGCTTGCGCCGCAAATCGAAGAGATTCTCTACTCCGCGATGGAAGACTTCCGGCTCGACGTAATCATCGGGCAGGGCGCAGGAGCCAGAACCGTGAAGATCGAGATCCCTCGCTTCACGCTCATCGGCGCGACGACACGAGCGGGGCTGTTGACCGCGCCTCTCCGGGCGCGCTTCGGGATCGTTCACCGGCTCGATTTCTACGACGCCGATGCGCTCACCGTGATCGTCGAGCGGTCTGCCGACATTCTCGGCATTGTGGCGACTCGAGATGGGGCCGTGGAGATTGCACGCAGATCGCGAGGTACGCCGCGAATCGCGAACAGGCTGCTACGGCGCGTCCGCGACTTCGCCGAGGTGCGGCATGACGGCGGAGTCTCGCTCGACGTGGCAAATAAGGCGCTCGAGATGCTCGAGGTCGACGAGTACGGACTCGACGAGATCGACAGGAAGATCATCGGCGCGGTCATCGAGCGGTTCGGCGGCGGTCCTGTCGGCGTTGGTTCGATCGCGTCGTCGATCGCCGAAGACAAGGGAACGATCGAAGACCTTTACGAGCCATACCTGATCCAGATCGGATTCCTGCAGCGTACGCCTCGAGGCCGCGTCGCGACACCGCAGGCGTATGCGCACCTCGGCTATACCGGCCGCGCCGGCTCGGCTCCGCCGCAGAACAAGTTGTTTTGAGCTGGACGCTGCCATCCCCGACGCTCGGCCGTCGATCGCGAACGACCCTTGCCCCCTGACCAGTACCCTGTCCCCAACGTTCGCTTGTGTCGAACCGTACCAGTTTCTCGATGGAATCGCGACTCCTGGTGCTCCTTCTCGCAATCGTGATGGCGGCAGCTTCGGCGTGGGCTGAGCCTGTATTCCGCGCGCCCGCTCTCGAGGATCTCGATCCTCTTCCCGTCGGGCCCGCGATGACGTGGCCTCTCGCGACGGGTCGGGCGTCGATCGCGTCGAACGGCGGCTCCTGGTTCGCCGTCTGGAGCGACACCCGCGCGGGAAATCTCGACGTCTTCGGCACGAGGGTCGGGGCCGATGGAACGATCCTCGACCCGCTCGGCATCCCGATCGCGCCGACGTGGGCCGGGGATGTCGATCCGGTCATCACCGCGCACGGGGAGGGGTATGTCGTCGCGTGGACGACACCGTTAGGCGTGTATCTTGTTTCGATCGCGAAGGACGGGCAGATTCTCGATGGCGGCGCGATTCCAGGAACGGAGGGAATCCCCTACGACTCGGGCGGCACCACGATCGCGAGCAATGGAACCGACATCATCGTCGCGTGGACCGAGTACGACCCGTTCGCCGTGTCGCAAACTTCATTCTTCGCTGTCGTCGATAAGGCGCGAAACGTAAGGGTCGCGAAGCGCGCGATGCCGCGCGTGTTCGGCCAGCAGCTAAGCCCCGCGGCGGCATCGAGCGGAGGCCGTTTCGTGCTCGCATGGATTGAGCTCGAGTGGGGTTCCCGGCGAGAAGCCTACGCAATGGACCTGGAGGCCGGGACTCCAGAAAAGGTCCGCGACCTCGATCTGTCGGCTTCTTCATCGACCATCGCACTCATTCCCGTGCCATCGGGCTATCTCATCGCAACCAGCGACGGCGACTTGCACGTTCGGCGCCTGGACGCGACGGGCCGGCCGGTCGGCTACGAGGTCGAGATCCCGGGCGAAGGCGTAACACGTTTCCGGCCCGCGATGGCGCTCGTGCCCGGAGGTGTGCTGCTGGCGTGGACGGAGCGTCCAGCCATGACGACCGAGGCGCGCCTCGACGAAATCGCGCAGGCCCGGCTCGACCTCGTCGGCAACCTCGTCGGGCCGGTGACGCCGCTCGTCACTGCGCCGGGAGGGCAGGGGTCGGTCGCACTCTCCTCGACGGTGGACGGGCGCTTCTTCGCTGTTTGGCTCGACGGACGGGACTGGGATGAGGGCGACGCAGGCTACAGCGGCGCGCTTTTCGGCCGGCTCGTGAAACCGTCAGGTCTGGCGATGGCGGAAGCCGTGATCGCGCGCAGCCCATCCGCCCAATATTACTCCGCCGTGATCGCAGGTCCGGGCGGCTTCCTGGTGACCTGGACGGAGAATGCTGGCATCAACTCCCGACGGGCATTCGCGTCCCTCGTTCGCGACGACGGGTCCGTGGCGAAATCAAACATCGAGATCACTTCCGCACGCTTCGCAGACTTCGTGCCGTACGTCGTCCCCGCCGCGATCGTCGCCGCCGGCAGCGAACATCTCTATCTTCTCGCCTGGGCCGACGGAGACGGGCTCAACGCGGTTCGTATGACGAGCGCAGGAGAGATTCTCGACTCGCCACCGATCCGTTTCGGTCCCTCGGGAATCGCGCCGTCGATCGCATCCGATGGGAGTAGTTTTCTCGTGACCTGGACGCGAAGGGCTGGCGCTGGACCGAATCCGCAATGCGCGTTCGTCACGAGCACAATCACGCGCGACGGTGTCGTCGGCGATCCGAACGGCACGATCGTGGACTCCTGCGGTGGAGGTTACGCATCCGTGTCCTTCGCCAATGACAAGTACCTGGTCACCTGGACGAAGAGCGTCTCGAAATACTTCGCCGACCTGCACGGCAGGTTCGTGTCGGTGGCGGGCATACCGCTCGCGCCCGCGTTCCTGATCGCGGACAGTCAGTTCGCAGTATCGCTTTCGTCTGCCCCTTCGTCTGCGACGGGGAACGCGGGAACATTGGTGAACTGGGGACCGTGCCGACGGCTGATACCAGGTGGTGGCCCGGTTCCGGGTGTCGGCGTCGAGTGCGATCACTTCGCCGAGGGCGCCTTCGATCCTGACCCTTACACCGCGTGGACGGGGCGCATCTTCATGCTGGCCGGAGACCCCGTCGCGGTGCGCGACGGCTCGCGCGCGATCGTCGCGGGAGGGCGCCCGGTGAGGCCGCTTCCCGGAGCCCACTCCGGATCGGTGCAGCGAGTCTTCTTCGGAACGTTCGACGTTGGGCGAACGAGGCCGTCGCGGCGCTGATGGCGAATCAGCATCTCGGTTACACCGGCCGCTCAGGTTCCGCGCCGCCGCAGAACACTCTGTTTTGAGGCGGCAGGCCAGCGGCCATCGGCCAAAGGCCTGCTGTCGTTGGCCTTTGGCCTGCCTTTCGCCTAACTCCGCATCGTCGGTACTCGCGGGAGCGTGAGCGCGATCGCGGTCCCTCCCTCGGGCTCCGAGTCGACCTCGATCCTTCCTCCATGCTCCTGGACGATGCGAAACGAGATCGCCATCCCGAGCCCGGTTCCGGTCGGGAAATTCGTGCGGAACGGCTGAAAGAGTGCCCGTTGCTCGTGGTCGCTCATCCCGCGACCGTTATCGGCAAACTCGATGCGAATAGCGTCGTAGGTCGCAGCGGTCGTGACTCGAAGCCGTCCGCCGCGCGGCATCGCCTGGATTGCATTGCGTGCGATGTTCCAGAAAACCTGACGAATCTGGTCGGGATCGCCGACGAGCATGTACTTCGGTGGATCGAGTGCTCGCTCGAGCGTGTGTTCCGCGCCAAGCTCGAGCGAGTTCGAAAGGAGGTCGAGCGTCTCGGAAAGGCTCGCCACGACGTCGAACTCGATCGCCCGGCGTTCGCTCGGCCTCACGAATTGGAGGAAGTCCTGGATCGACTTGTTGAGCCGGTCGGACTCTTTGAGGATGATCGACATCAACCGTTGCTCTTGCGGCGCAAGCCTCTCCGATTTCTTCAGCACCTGGACAGACCCGGCGATCGCAGCCAGCGGGTTCCGAATCTCATGGGCGATTCCCGCCGAGAGCTCGCCGACCGCCGCCATACGGTCCTTGAGGCGGAGCTGTTCTTCGAGCCGCTTCACGTCGGTGAGATCCTGGAAGATGATGCTGATGCCGGCTGGTTGTCCATCGAGCGTGTTAAGCGGCGTGACCGCATAACCGATCGTGACCCGATCTCCTCCACGCATGTAGTGCTCGGTCTCGCCGCGCGCGGCCTTACGGGTCAGCATCGCATCGCGTAGACGCTCCCAGTCTTCCTCCGGGAAGAGCTCGAGGTCAGCAAGCGGGCGACCTACGATCTCGACTGCCGGACAGGCGAGGATCTCGCATGCCGACGGATTCGCGAACGAGATGACCCCGGACGGGGCGACGGTGATGAGCCCCGACGGGATGGATGCGATGACGTTTTCATTGAGCACCTTCAGCTGCGCGAGACTGCGACGATTCGCATCGAGCTCGAGCGAGGTCACGCGGAGCTTCTCCGACACATACGACGTCAGTAAGGCGGTCGCATAGAAGCCGGCGAAGTTTGTGGCCATGTTCAAATAGAGGCGGAACGACGAGAACGGGGTCATCGAGAAGAAACCCTGTTCGGGCATGGGAATGACGCCGTAATAGAGAAGATCTCCGAGTCCCGCGTAGAGAATGACGCAGGCCGAGGCAGTCAGCAGTCCGCCCCTTCGGTAGAGCAGCATCGACGCCGTGATGATCGAGACGAGGTAGAGGAACGAGAACGGAGAGTCGAGTCCGCCAGTAAAGTAGACGAGAAGCGTCTCTACGAGCAGGTCACCGGCGACCTGCACAGCGAGGTTGACCGCCCGGTCAACGACGAGCGCAGCCACGGCGAGGTAAACGATCGTCAGCGCGTACGTCAGCGCAGCCACGAGGTACAGGTAGTTGATCGGAAGGAACTGGTCAGTCGTGAACTGAACAATGAGAACGACGACCAGCAGCGTCGTGACCGCGACGATGCGGACCGCGATGAGCGTGCGGACCTCGGGGACGATTCGGAACATCGTTGGGCGTCCGCTCGCGGCGGACTGAAGGCTTACTTCGCCTCCAGCCCGCGCGGACCGGAACGACTCGTGGCGTCGATCAACCGACCTGGCTGATCAGTGAGAACATCGGCATGTACATCGCGATGACAATGCCGCCGATCGAGACTCCGAGGAACGCAATCAGCACCGGTTCGAGCAGCTTCATCAGGCCCGCAACCGCGGTGTCTACTTCGTCCTCGTAGAAATCGGCGATCTTCGAGAGCATCGCGTCGAGTGCACCCGTCTGCTCGCCGACCGCGATCATCTGAACGACCATCGAGGGAAAGACATCCGTCTCACCGAGCGGCTCGCTGATCGTCTTGCCTTCTTCGACCGACTTGCGCGTTGCCATGATGGCGTCTTCGATGATCGAGTTCCCGGCCGTTCTCGCCGTAATCTCCAGGCCTTCGAGGATTGGAACGCCCGAGGCCGTGAGCGTCGCAAGCGTACGGCAGAAACGCGCCACCGCGATCTTGCGGAGTAGCATGCCGAGCACAGGCGTCTTGAGCAGCGTTCCGTCGATGACTCGTTTGCCTTTGTACGTCGCGTGGTAGCGCTTCAACGAAACCCAGGTAACGAACAGCACGCCACCAATCAGCCACCAGAAGTCGTTGATGAAGTACGACAGCTTCATGACGAAGACGGTCGGCGCGGGAAGCTCTGCACCGAGGCCTTCGAACAGCGATGCAAACACCGGGATGACTTTCCACAGAATGACGAAGACGACGATGACCGCAATCGAGATGACCGCGACCGGGTAGATCATCGCCGACTTGACCTGTGAATTGAGCTTGACCGCCTTCTCGATGTACATGGCGAGTCGCTGGAGAATCGTGTCGAGAATACCGCCCGCCTCACCAGCCGCGACCATGTTCGTGTAGAGGTCATTGAAGACCTTCGGGTGCTTGCGCATCGCGTCGGCGAGTGTCGAACCTGACTCGACCTCCTGGCGGATCTGCAACAGAGCGCGCTGGAACGACTTGTTGTCCTGCTGCGATCCGAGGATCTCGAGGCATTGGACCAGGGGAAGGCCGGCGTCGATCATGACCGAGAACTGACGGGTGAAGATCGCGATCGCTTGCGGCGGGACGCTCCCACCAAACTTCGGGAGCGCGAGCTCCTTTCCCTTCTCCTTTACGGCGGTGACGACGATCTGCTGTCGGCGTAGCGCGGCAATCGCAGCGTCTTTGTTGTCCGCAACGAGCTGGCCACTGGTGTCCTGGCCGTTCTTCCCCTTGCCCTTCCACTCAAACGTAGGCATCTACACCTCCCAATCGCACGGGTAACGCCGCGCCGCGCCAGCCCCTGCCGGCGTTCGTTACGAAGGCCTCGGTCTCGCTCCAGCCGCGGAGCCACCGCCCTGCGGTTGCAGCGCACCCGCGCCGCGCGAGATCATCTCCTGCAGCTCGTCCGGATTCGACGACCGGCTGATCGCCGTATCGAGTGTGATCGCTTTCTTGAAGTAGAGCGTGGCGAGCGACTGATTGAACGTCTGCATGCCGTACTTCGCCTGGCCTGTCTGCATCATTGAGTAGATCTGGTGCACCTTGTCCTCGCGAATCAGGTTTCTGATCGCGGAGTTCGGAACGAGGATCTCCATCGCCATCGCGCGCCCCTTCCCGTTGGCGCGCGGCAGAAGCGCCTGACAGAGAATGCCTTCGAGCACGAACGAAAGCTGTGCCCGAATCTGCGGCTGCTGGTGCGCCGGGAAGACGTCGACGATGCGGTTGATCGTCTGCGCCGCCGAATTCGTGTGAAGCGTGCCGAAGGTCAGGTGGCCCGTCTCCGCAATGCGGAGCGCGGACTCGATCGTCTCGAGGTCGCGCATCTCACCGATGAGAACGACGTCAGGATCCTGCCGCAATGCGCTCTTGAGCGCGTTCGAGAACGAGTGCGTGTCAGCGTGTAGCTCACGCTGGTTGACCACACACGCCTTGTGCGAGTGAAGGAACTCGACCGGGTCCTCGATCGTGATGATGTGCTCGTGCCGCTCCTTGTTGATCTTGTCGATCATCGCGGCAAGGGTCGTCGACTTGCCCGATCCGGTCGGCCCGGTCACGAGAACGAGCCCGCGTGGCTTCTTGCAAATCTCTTCGACGACCGCTGGCAGCCCGAGCTCCTTGAATCCCAGGATCTCGTACGGAATCTGCCGATAGACGGCCGCGACCGCGCCTCGCTGATTGAAGATGTTTCCGCGGAATCGCGCGAGACCCTTGATGCCGAACGAGAGATCGAGCTCGAGATTCTCCTCGAAGCGGTGCTTCTGCGCATCGGTGAGAACCGAGTAGGCGAGCTGTTTCGTCTCCGGTGCCGTGAGCGCCGGCATGTCGAGCGGCGTCAGTTTGCCGTCGATCCGGATCTGCGGGGCCGAGTTCGTCGTGATGTGCAGGTCGGAACCACCCCGCTCCACCATCGTCTTGAGAAGCTGATGAAGTGTCGCAGCCATCCCCGGGTCTCCTCAATCGAGGAACGCCGACGGACCGTCAGAGGACGGTTTCGCGGACGACTTCCTCAACAGTTGTGATGCCTTCCTTGATTTTATACAAACCCGAGCGCCTCAGCGTAAACATTCCGCCGTCGATGGCGGAGCGCTTCAACTCGATCGCCGACGCCCCCGACAGCACCATTTCCCTCAGCACGTCGGTCATGACCATCACCTCGACGAGGCCGACGCGCCCCTTGTAGCCCGTGTTGCCGCACTTGTCGCAGCCGCGTCCCTTGAAGACCTTGAACGTCCCGATCTCCTCTTTGAAGTAGCCCATATTGAGGAGTGCCTGGGGGGTGAGATCGACCTCTTCCTTGCAACCCGTGCAGATCCTGCGCACAAGTCGCTGCGCCGCGATCAGCTGCACCGATGTCGCGACAAGGAACGGCTCGATACCCATGTTCATCAGGCGGTTGATCGTCGACGGCGCGTCGTTCGTGTGCAGCGTCGAGAGGACGAGGTGTCCGGTCAGCGCCGCCTTGATCGCGATCTCGGCCGTTTCGAAATCGCGGATCTCGCCGACGAGAATGATGTTCGGATCCTGCCGCAGGAACGATCGGAGCGTCGCCGCGAAGTTCAGACCGATCTGCTCCTTCATCTGAACCTGATTGATGCCGGGGAGGTTGAACTCGACCGGATCCTCCGCGGTCATGATGTTGACCTCGGGTGTATTGACCTTCGCGAGCGCCGAGTAAAGCGTGTTCGTCTTGCCCGAGCCGGTCGGGCCCGTCACGAGCACCATCCCCCACGGCTTGAAAATCGCTTCCTCGAACTTCGCGAGCGATTCGGGCTCGAATCCGAGCTTCGTCATGTCGAGCCGCAGATTGTCCTTGTCGAGAAGGCGCATGACGATCTTCTCACCGAAGAGCGTCGGGAGGATCGACACGCGGAAGTCGAGCTCCTTGTTCTTCTCGTTCAGCTTCATCTTCAGCTTGATGCGCCCGTCCTGAGGAAGGCGCTTCTCCGAGATGTCGAGCTTGGCGAGAATCTTGAGGCGCGACGTGATCGCGTCCTTGAGCTTCAGCGGCGGATTCATCACCTCGTAGAGGATGCCGTCGACGCGGAACCGGACGCGGAACTCCTTCTCGTAAGGCTCGATGTGGATGTCGGAAGCGCCGCGCTTGATCGCGTCGGTGAGGATCAGGTTTACGAGCTTGACGACCGGCGCTTCTTCCGACTCCGCGGCAAGCGCCTCGACGTCGAGGTCCTCATCTTCTTCGAGGACCTCGAGGTCTGCGCTCTCGGAGTTCTGAAGGTCTTCCATGACCTTCTTGAGCTCGATCGCCGAAGTCGTGCCGTAGTAGTTGTCAATCGCGGAACGAATGCCGAGCTCGGACGCGACGACCGGCTCGACGTTGTAGCCGGTCATGAACTTGATGTCGTCCATCGCGAATACGTTGGTCGGATCGGCCATCGCGATCGTGAGCGTCGCACCGGTCTTGTTGACCGGCAGGATGTTGTACTTGCGAGCGACGTCTGCCGGGATCAGCTTGATCACACCGGCGTCGATCTCGAAATGCGCGAGGTTGATCGACGGAACGCCGAACTGCTGCGAGAGGCACTCGGTGATGTCTTCTTCGGCGACGAAGCCGAGTTTGATCAGCGTCTCGCCGAGCTTGGAGCTGCTCTCCTTCTGCGACTTCAAAGCCTCCTTCAGCTGATCCTGACTGATCAGCCCGGCTTTGACGAGAAGCTCTCCGAGACGGACACTCATGGTCGAATCGCCGCTCCGCACGGGAAAACGAAGAAGCCACCCCCGCCCGGAGGCACCTCCAGCGATACCCAGGAATCGGGCAACTTCATTTCCCCCAAAAACTTGAGCGAGTCTAGCACCCCGTCGAAAACGACGTCAACGAACGAGGTCCGAGACGAGCGCCTGCTCGACAACGTTGAAAACGGCGGCGGGCTCGATCGAATCCATCCGTCGCGTCGTCGTCCAACTCTCCACACAACGCTCGAGTTGACCCCACGGTCCGTTTCTCGCGGGATTCGTCGGCCCGAAAAGCCCGACCACGGGCGTGTCGAATGCCGCGGCAACGTGAAGCGGTCCGGTGTCTCCCGCGACCACAACTCCGGCGTGGCGCAGCAAGAAGGCGAGCTCACGCAGGTCCGTCGGAGGTGCAACTTCTGCATCGCCTCCCGCGGCAATCTCGTGCGCTAGAGCCTCTTCGCCTGGGCCCCATACCACGATCACGCGGCGGCTCGCATCGCGTGCCAGCGATCGTGCAAGCGCGCGGAAACGCTCCGCACCCCAAAGCTTCTCTGGCCGCCCCGCGCCCGGAAAGAGAACCACCGGACGCGACTGCACGAGGGGCGTAAGGCGCCCCTCCGGGTCGTGCGGGAGGCGAGAAAGGTCGAACCTCGGAGGTCCCGAGGCTGCACCGGCTGCCCGCGCCAGCGCGAGGTTCCACTCGACGACATGTTTCGACTGGTCGATATCGACGGGGCGGTTCCCCAAAAAGCGCGCCGGCTTCTCGCGAATCGCGCGCCAGGAGAAGCAATAACGACGCGATGCCCCCGCCATGAGAGCGAAAAGCGACGACTTCATCAGTCCCTGGAAGTCGATCGATGCCTGTCCCCACGCGAACCGCTGTAGCCTAACTCCCAGCGACGCGATCTCCCCGCGCGTACCTGCGGCGAGCTTCGCGCGGCGCCAGCGCCTTGTCGCCACCGTAAACACTTCGTCGACCGGTGCCACGAGCCTAACCAGATCGGCGTACGGCGCTTCGACGAGCCAGCCGATCGCAACTCCAGGATTCGCGTCGCGCAGCGCATTCACGGACGGCACCGTGTGAATGATGTCGCCGAGCGCGGAAAGACGAAGCACGAGAATCGAGCGCGGAAACGGGGTCACGTCGCGGATCCCAACCTGCGGATGTACCCAGTCGTCGAATGGTCCTTCGGGTCGCCAACGATTACGACTCGCCCCCCGTAGGCGTTCACCACGGCGGCCTCGGGAACGTTCTCGGGCGTGTAGTCGGTTCCCTTGCACTGAACGTCGGGTCTGAGCCGCTCGAGCAGCCGGGCAGGGCTTCGGTCTCTGAACACGGTGACGTAGTCGACCATGCGGAGCGACGCAATCATCTCGGCCCGCTCGTTCTCCGGCATCACGGGGCGCCCTTCCCCCTTCAGCTCGCGTACGGAATCATCGCTGTTGATCGCTACGATGAGCACGTCTCCCGCGTCGGCCGATCCTGCGAGATAGCGGATGTGCCCGACATGGAGGATGTCGAAGCAGCCATTCGCGAACGCAATCGTACGCCCCGCGGCTCGATCACGCTCGATCGCAGCCGCGAGGTCGTCTTCCGTGAGAATGGCGGCGGGCTCTTTCATGGGACCGATTCAAGATCGAGCTCTTCGTCCCGCTCGATCGCGTGCCGGAGCTCTTCGTTGCTCACCGTCGCCGTGCCCATCTTCATTACGACGATGCCGCCGCAGTAGTTCGCGAGCTTTGCGGCCTCCGGGAACGTCGCTCCGGCGGCGAGCGCCAGTGTGAAGGCGGCGATGACCGTATCGCCCGCACCGGTCACGTCGGCAACCTGGTCGGTCCCCCAGACGGGAATCGAGAGGACGTGATCGCTCCCCTTTTCGTAGAGCGCCATGCCGCGACTCCCTCGGGTGATCAGGACCGCCTCGGAGTCGAGCGCCTGCTGGATCGACTGCGCCGCGAACATGATCGCGTCGTCGTCCTCACTCGACTGCAATGCGACTCCCGCGGTCGCGGCCGCTTCCTCCTCGTTAGGCGTCGCCGCCGTCACGTCGGGGTAGCGAAGCAGGTCGTAACGCGAGTCGAGCGTCACCGGTTTGCCGCGCGAGAAGCCGGTCAGGTTCGCGACGAGCGATTGCGTGACCGCGCCATACCCGTAGTCCGAGATCAACGCAGCCTGGGCCATCGCAATCTGGTCCCGAAGGATCGACGAGAACCGATCCGTCTCGGCCTCGTTCAACTCGACGACATCCTCGACGTCGTAACGCACGATCTGCTGCATCGACGAGTGTGGCATGCCTCCCAGCACGCGCGTCTTCGTCGGTGTCCGGTAACGGTCGAGCCGCATGATTGCGCCGCACTCCACACCCTTGCCCGCGAGCGTCTCGAGCAGTGCATTCCCTTCCCGGTCGTTACCAACGACCGAGACGGGCATCGGAAGCCCTCCGAGCGTCAGGATGTTGTGAATGGCGTTTCCACCGCCTCCGAGAAGCATGTCCTCGCGGGCCTGCCGGAGAATGAGGACCGGCGCTTCGCGAGAGATTCGCTTCGGGTTTCCGTAGATGAAGCGGTCGGCGACGAGATCGCCGTAGACGACGACGAGGCGCCCCTTCATCGCTTCGGCAAGCTCGAGCAGACGATTCCGGTAGAACATCAGCGACAGAGAGTATCGCGAGAACCTGCGCATGGAAACAACCCCGAAACGCCCCGACGACTCCCTTGCCGTCGAAGGAGAAGACTTCTACCGGGAAGGACCGTACATGGTCTTCACCGAGGCGTATCTGCGCCGCCGCGGCTACTGCTGCGAGTCGGGCTGCCGGCATTGCCCGTGGAAGGGTGAAGCTAGTCCTGGGTCCTCAGTCCTAAGTCCTCAGTCCTGAGTCCTCAGTCCTAAGTCCTCAGTCCTCAGTCCTCAGTCCTAAGTCCTGAGTCCTAAGTGTTGAGTGTTGAGTCCTCTGTTCTATGTCTTGAGTCCTACGTGTTGAGCGCGTGCTCCCGGGCCTCGGTATCGGACACTCAGGGCTCACGACTCCCTACTCAGGACTGAGCACTCAGGATTCAGGACTTAGGACTCAGGACTTCTTTCGAGCTCCCACCATTACCGCGTCCTGCAGGTAGTTCTGCTCTTCGGTCGTGAGAAGCGAGTCGATGTCGACCAACATGAAGACTTCGTCGTCAGAACGGACGACACCGAGGAAGAAGTCGCCGTGCATCCCCTTGACGATCTTCGGCGCGGGAAGGATTTCGTGTAGACCGATCGTGACGATCCGGCGCACCTCATCGACCTTGAGCCCGATCAGCCCCGCCGGACTCTCCGTGATCAGTACGAGCGGATACTCCTCTTCTGCGGCCGTGCTGCCGGGAAAGAAGCGCCCGCGGAGATCGATCAGCGGAACGACTTCGTTGCGAAGGACGATGATTCCTTCGACGAAATCGGGTGCCTTGGGAACCGGTGTCGAGCCGCCGTAGGCGATGATCTGCCTCAGGATCATGATGTCGAGAACGAACGTCTCCGGCCCGACGCGGAAGGTGATCAGCCGGATCTGGGTGTTGTCGTCTGCCATGTCGTCGGGCGGCCCCGGACGGGCGCGCGCTCCGCTCCGCGCTACGTCCTGATCCTGAACTTTCGCACTTCTTCGTCGAGCTCGCGAATCGCGTCGGCGAGAAGCGAGACGGTCTCGTTCATCTCACCTGCGGACCGCCGGTTGCTCTCGGCGATATCGCGCACCTGCTCCATCGTGTGGACGATCTTCTCGCTCTCCGACGCCTGATCGGCCGTGACACCAAAGATCTCGTGGACCATGTCGATCATCCGTTCGGCAGCCTTCGAGATCATCACCGAGCCCGACTTCTGCTCGACGGTCGCCTGGCGCACATACTTCGTCACCTCGCGCATCTGTTCGACGGCTTTGAGGATGTGGTCGGAGCCGGTCGCCTGCTGGTTCGTTGCGGCGTTGATCTGCTTGACCATGTCCTGGACGCGTTCGATCGACTTCGCAACGGTCTCGCTCCCTTTTGCCTGCTCCTTCATCGCGCCCGCGATCTCGCGGCCCATCTGGAGCGACTTCTGCGCGGAGTCGAGGATCCGATTGAGCGCCTTACCGGCGTCATTGGCGAGCATCACGCCCCCTTCGACGCTGCGAGCGCCCGCGGACATCGAATCGAGGGCGTTCTGCACTTCCTGCTGAACCGCGTGGATCAGAGAGCCGATCTCCTTCGTCGAGCTCGCCGTCCGCTCGGAAAGGTCGCGGATCTCTGCCGCGACGACCGAGAAGCCCTTGCCGTGCTCGCCGGCCTGTGCGGCGAGAATCGACGCGTTCAATGCGAGGAGGTTCGTCTGTTCGGCAATGTCGTCGATGACGTTGAGGATCTTGCCGATCTCCGCCGATCGATCGCCGAGGCGCGCGACGACGCCGTTTGCGTCATGGACCGACTTGCGGATCTGTTCCATCCCTTCCATCGTCTCGCGCACCGCCTTCATCCCCGACTCGGCGGCCTCGGTGACGTTCATCGCCAGCTCGTGCGAGCGCGATGCGCTCCGCTCGACCTGGCCGATCGACGCACTCATCTCCACCATCGATGCCGACGTCTCCGTGACGAAGTTCTTGAGGAAATCAACGTTCTGGTCGACTTCCGTGATCGACGAGACCATTTCGTGCGTCGCCGATGCCGTCTCTTCGACCGATTCGAACAGCGTGTCGGTGTGGCGCGTAACCTCTTCCATCGAGGCGACCATCTCGAGAATGGAGGACGATGTTTCTTCCGACGAAGCGGAGAGGGCCTCGACATTCTCCGAGATCTTGCGAATTCCACCGTTGAGCTTGTCGATCGACGCGTACGCCTCATCAAGCACGGTTCCCTGCTGCTCCACGCGGTCGATGACCGTCTGCGAGCGCGAGCTGACCGTGTCTGCGACCGACTTGAGCTTGCCCTGCGACTGGCGGATCTTCGCGAGCGTCTTCTCGAGATTTCCCGCCATCGTGTTGAACGACTGGCCGAGCACACCGACCTCATCGCGTGACGTGATCTCGGCGCGCCGCGTGAGATCTCCGCCGGCGACGAGCCCTGCCTGTTCGATGACCTGGAGGATTGGTGCGACCATCCGCTTTGCAACGAACGATGCCGCCAGCATCGCCATCGCGAGCACCGCTAACGCGACAATCAGGTTGATGAGACGCAGTTTGCTGAACGCCTTCGCCGCTTCGGAGTTGTTCACCACGAGACGGAAGCAGCCGCGCGGCTCCATGCCGGGAGTGATCTCGCGGCTCTCGTAAAACGGACGAAGGAAGATCTTGCCGCTCTTGCCGTTCCGCAGCGTGACGATCCGCGTCTCGGCGGCCTTCGGCACTTTGGCGTCGATGCCCGCGGGAAGCTTGGAGTCCTCGGTCGACGCGAGAATCGACCCATCGGTCGCGAGAAAGTCGGCGTACTCGACCGTCGGATTCTTCTCGAGGTCGGCGAGAATCGACTTCAGATCGTCGACGAGCCCGAACGTGACGTAGTAGCCGGACGTCGAAGCAATCGTGTCGGCGATGCTCGCTCCCTGATGAGACGTCTGCTCGTCCATCGTCCCACGGACCACGTAAAGCTGGAACGAAACGATCAGCACACTGATCAGCAGCGTGAGGATGAACGCGGAAAGGACGAACTTGGATCGAAGTCCGAAGCGGCGTTCCTGCAGGGCATTACCGGAAGCCATACGAGCAACAAGTGTAATCGCGGCTCATGTGGGAATTCAACGAACGTGAATCGCCGGCAGCGTCGTCCCTGCGGTTCTTATCGGCCGCGCGACGCTCTGCTATCATCCGCGCATGCCTCGCATCCGCTGCCCGAAGTGCAGCCAGGCATACGACATTCCGCCTCAGATCGCGGTGCAGCTCCCTACGTCGGTCGCCACGTGCGGATGCGGCGAATGGCTATGCGGCAACCGCGAGCGAATCCTCGCGCGCTTCGCTGTCGAAGGAATCGTCCCTGAGATCGACCTCACGACGTACAAGATCGAGAGCTCCGCGCCTGCGTCGCGCGCAAAGACCGCCGACGACGAGGCGATCGACACCTCGGGCCCGAGGAGTGTGCGTGTGATCGCCCGTGGCGCCACCGAGTCGATCAACAGCATCTTCACGATCGATCGCGAGCCGCTCTGGATCGGGCGGCGCGCGTGCCATGTCGAGATCGACGACGCCGAGCTCTCGATACGCCACTGCTCGATCGTCCGCCGGGGTGATCAGCTGCTCGTCCTCGACAATGACTCCCATACCGGCACATTCCTAGACGGCGAGCCGATCAACGAAGGCGTTATCGGCGAAGGGACGCACCTGCTGCGCGTCGGCGCCGCCCTCGTCTGCATCGAGCCCACGTCGGAGCAAGGCATGGCCGTCGGCCAGCTTCAGCTCCGGGAGGACGACCTGCTCGAGGCTTCGCCGCAGTTGATGAAGAAGCTCCTCGAGCGCGCGGCGAAGGTCCAGGCGGCACAGTCCGCGTCGACCGCGAAGCGCCTGTTCATCGTCTGCACCGCTGGCCCGCTGAAGGGAGAGGAGTACGAAGTCGGCCCGCTCGGACTCGTCGTCGGACGCGAAGGCGACGTCCGTGTTCCCGACGAATTCCTCTCGCGCAAACACTTTTCCGTGACGTTCGACGAAGAGGGGGCGCTTCGCGTGCGCGATCTCGGGAGTCGCAACGGTACGTTCCTGAACACGCTGCCCGCGCGCAACACGAAGGCGCATCCCGGCGATCAGATCAAGGCGGGAGTGAACGAGTTTCGAGTCGAACAAAGGGAATGAGGTAGATCGAGAATCAGGAGCAGAGCTCGCCGGTAAGTCGCCCATTTCACGAGCGACCGTGTGAACGGCGAAGCACGGCGCGATGAATGCGGCGGCGCCAGGCTCAGCGGCCATGCATTCCCTTTTTCAACTCTCGATTTTCAGTTTTCAAATTCCTCCAGCACTGGCCTACAATCATTGTTCTCCTTGGGGACTACGATGAAGGCTCACGACCCTCAGGTCACGCGCGCTCTCGACGCCACCGCGAAGCTTCTCGGAAGGAAACTCGCGCTCGGCGGCGAAGACGCGGAGACCGCATGGTCGGTCGTCTCGCGCCTCAAACCGGGTATTCCACGCGTTGGAATCCGCGACCTCGACAGGCGCCCCTTCGGCGAAGAAGAGCGCGACTTCCTGAAGGAAGTTGCCGACCTGATGCTCAACGACATCGTCGCGAGCGACGAATCGCTCGCACTCGAGCAGCGTCTGCGCCTTCTCGAGAAGGAGAATGTCGAACTGTCGATGAAGAACCGCGCGCTCGCCGAGCTCTCGTCGCGCGACGCCCTAACAGGACTCTTCAATCGCTGGTACGTCCTCGAGAAGATCGAGGCGGAGATGAACCGATGCCTGCGGCACGGCTCGCCGATGTCGCTGCTGATCCTCGATATCGACAACTTCCGCCGCATCAACGAGACGCACGGCCATGTCACCGGGGATCAGGTCCTCCAGACTGTCGGCCGCATGCTTCGCGAAAGCTGCAGAATCTACGACATCCCGGGACGTTATGGCGGCGAGGAGTTCTGCCTGATGCTCCCTGAGACGAGCGTCGAGAAAACAATGCAGGTCGCCGAGCGTCTGCGTCAGCGTGTCGCTGAGGCACACGTCGCGGCGGGCGACGGAATGCTCCGAATCACTGCGTCGATTGGACTCGCCGGTCTCGAGAGCGTCCCCGATGAAGCAATCTTTGGCGCCACCGCGCTCGTCGAGCGTGCCGACCGTGCCCTCGGCACCGCGAAGGACCGAGGCCGCAACCGCGTCGAGGCATGGTCGGCGGCGGTCGCTCCGAGGCCGTCCGACGTCGAAGCGTAAACTTACGCCTCGTTTACGCTTTTTCGCTTGACTTCCGCCCCGTTACCGCCGATATTGACGTTCGGAGGCGGACGATGACCTACCTCACCGAACGGCAGCGCGACATCCTGGCTTTCATCCGCAAGCACCAGCAGGAGCACGGCGTGGCGCCGACGCACAAAGAAATCTGCGAGGCGTTCGGCTTCTCGTCCTACGGCACGGTCTACAAGCATCTTTCGCTCCTCGAGAAGAAAGGGCTGATCCGGCGCGACTGGAACCAGAAGCGCGGAGTCGAGCTCGTCGAAGAAGAACGCGAAGAGCTCAAAGTCAAGGAACTACCGCTCTTCGGAAACATTGCAGCAGGCCTCCCGCTCGAGGTCGACCAGGCCGACGAGATGATCGTCGTACCTGAGGCGCTGACCTCACGCGGACGCAACTTCGTTCTGAAGGTCAAAGGCGATTCGATGATCGACGACGGGATTCTCGACGGCGACTACGTGATCGTGGAGCAACTTGATCGCGCGTCGAACGGAGAAGTCGTCGTCGCGATGGTCGCAGGCGAGGTGACCCTCAAACGCTTCTACAAGGAAGGCGAGCGGGTGCGCCTGCAGCCTGCAAACGAGACGATGGCGCCGATTTTCGCGCACACGCGCGACGTGACGATACAGGGCGTCGTCGTCGGCCTGATGCGTCGGTTCTGAGCGCGTAACGAGAGAGGAGATCGGTCATGTTTGAATCCACAGGTGTCGACATCGTACTGAGACTTCGTGAGCTCCGCCGGTCCCTCGGATTGCAGCAGAAGGACGTTGCGCTGCTCTCCGGCATCGGCGAGAAGAGCATCAGCTCGTTTGAAACGGGTGCGCGCGTCGATTCGATGAAGGTCGGCCAGCTTCGCCGGCTGCTCCGCGTCTACGGCGTGACCGAGAGCGAGTTCTTCGGCGAAGACCTGGAGGCGCTTCTCGGATTCGACGACGTGCAGGGAAACCCCGAGGGCGCATTCACGATCTGGCGACAGATGCGCGAGCTCCCCGAACCGCTGCGGAATGGTCTACTCGAGAAGTTCCGGTTGATGGTCGAAACTGCCTGCGACGTGCACTCGATGTCGCAGCCACTCCCCTACGAAGCTCCGCGGAACGACTGGGAGCTATTGAACTCACGGAACTGATCTTCGGGTTGCGGCCAGCCACCGATTGAATCCGCCCTCAGTTGAGACCGGGGCCTAGAGTTAGGACACTTCAAGCCTGTTGGGCCCTAGCGGCGAGAGGTCGTTGTCGATAGCGGCGGAGCGTTCGGGCATCAACGGGCCGAAGATACAATCTTCGGCCACCACCGGAAAGCGCGTGGTGGCCGAAGTTTTCAACTTCGGCCAAGCGACGTTCTCTTCAGAATCGTGCGCGATTCCCAAACTCCATGCCCCCGGCTGAAGCCGGGGCCCACTTTGCTTCGGCGCTGCGCGCCGGAGAGTTGGCGACCAGGACCCGAGTGGCGCGGCCTCGCGTGGTTGTTGTTGGAAGAGGGGCAGAGCGCCACGCGGTGCCGGCCTCCTGAGACGAACGGGCGTCGCACCGCGTCGTCACCGTGAGTCAGTTCGTGTCGAGCGCGGCCGGCTCTCCTTGCCCTCACTCAACGCCACCGCGAACGCTGCCGAGCCTCGCGGACGCGGCAGCCTGCTCCTCGCCTCTCGCGTTTCGCTTCTGTCCCGGATTCCGCATTCCGCGCTCCGTATTCCGCACTGCGCCGCTCCTACTTCATCGCCGAGGCGCGCTTTCGCCACGCTGCCGCGCCTCGTTCGTTGCCTAACGTCGCGAGTGTCTCGGCGGCTACCGTGCATGCCTGTCTATTGGGGTTCGCGGCGAACATCTGCTCGAGCACCCGGTCGACGCGCTCCGGCTTTCCGTCCACGAGATAGAGGACGGCCAGGCTCGAATATGCCGACAAGTTGCTCGGGTACCCTGCGATCTCCGCGAGAAATGCAGTTTCTGCTTCGCTGTTCCTGCCGACGGTCGCAAGAATGTCACCCCTCGCGTAATCGAGCAGTTCCACTCTCACTCCCTGGCGCCTCGCTTCGTCTCGCGTGGAGTCGAGAAGGCGAAGCGCCTCATCGGTTTTGCCTGCCTTTGCGTACGCCTGCGCAAGAATGACCGACGATCGTGCCTTCATCGTTGGGTCAGACATCGCCTCGGTTGCCTCGCGCTCCGCCACCGCGAAGTCGCCGCGCGCGAGTGCCACGCGGGCGAGCAGCGAGTGAGCGCCCGCGGAGTTGCTCTCGAGCGCCAGCTTTGCGTGCTCTTCCGCCTCGTCGAACCGGTTCATCCGAAGCAGCAGCCCGCCGAGAGATAGCGCCACCTCGTACATGACGACGTCGGAGCTCTTGAGAGCCTGTTTGTACGCGTCAACCGCCTCGGCGTTTCGCCCCATCTTCTCGTAGTTCGTGGCCAGCAGGCTCCACGCGTCTGCGAACCTCGGATTCTTCGCGACCACCGCCTCGTAGATCTCCAGCGCCTCTCCGACGCGCCCCTCGGTCGTCAGACGTGTCGCGTGCTTGATCTGCTCGAACTCCCCGATGTGCTCCTTCGGATCAGGCAGGTCGTCGCCGGTTCCCTGCGTGCTGCCTATGTAGCCTAACGCGGCGAGCTTCTGGGCTTCCTCCGGGCTGATGTTGACCGGCGCGATGATCTCCTTCCCGTATGCCTCGAGCTCTCTCTTCATCGCGGCGTATACGCGCCGTTCGTCGGCCAGGACGTTCGTCTTCTGTTTCGGGTCGGCGACGAGATCGTAGAGCTCCGGAGTCGGCGCTTCGATGTATTGGTATCTGGCATCGGTCAGCGCCCGGAGCTCGCTCCACCCGAGATGTAGCCTCGGGTAGAGGGTCTCGCTGTAGACGCTCGTTGGGCGCTCGCCTACGGACGTGTCGAGCAACGAATGCCCCGCGAACGGCGTCGCCGGCCGGACCCCAGTCACACTCGCGATGGTCGGCGCCACGTCGATCAGCTGGACCAGCTCCTTCACCCTCTCGCCACCACGCATCGCCCCGGGAAGGCGAACGATGAGAGGCACGTGAACCGCCTCCCGATAGAGGAACACGCCGTGCTCGTCTTCGCCGTGGTCGCCGAGCCCCTCTCCGTGGTCAGAGAGCAGGATGATCACAGCGCGATCGTAGATCCCCTTCTCCTTGAGAAACGCGACGAAGCGACCGACCAGCTCGTCGGACACCGCGATCTCTCCGTCGTACGGGTTCGAGGCATACGCGCTTCGAAACGGTTCCGTCGGCGCGTAAGGAGAGTGAGGCTCGAACACGTGGAGCATGAAGAAGAACGGACGCCCTTCGCGCTCGCCGATCCAGCGCTTCGCCACCTCGAGCGTCGCGCTGCCTGGACGCTGAAGCTGTCCGAGAGCGACCCCCGATTCGCTTCCAATCGCGTCCTCGTAAAAGTCGAATGCGCCGGAGAGGCCCGTGACGCCGCGGAGTACATACGCCGAGACTGCCGCGCCGCTCTCATACCCCGCCGTCTTGAGCGCCGCCGTAATCGCGGGATTCTTGATCGCATCGTAGCGATAGCCGATGTTGTTGCGCACCCCGTTCGCGGGCGGGAGCTGTCCCGTGAGGATCGCGACATGCGCCGGCAACGTGAGAGGGACATGCGAATAGGCGTTCTCGAAGAGGATTGATTCCGCCGCCAGCGCGTCGATATTAGGCGTCTTCACGGCGCCATAGCCGTAGGCCGGGAGGTGGTCGGCGCGGAGCGTGTCGATCGAGATCAGGATGATGGGAGCGCCTTCGAAGCGACCGGGGTCCGCGCTCCTCTCTCCCGCGCAGCCCGTCGCGGCGAGCCACACTGCTCCGAAGAGCGCGGCGAGGAGTCTGCGTCGCCGGTTCGCTGGTCCGGTCGTCATCATCCGGTCGTTCTCGCCCGCACCGCCCACGATTTCGCGGAACCGGGCCTCCGGAGGTCGCGAAACGTGTCGGCCGCGAGCGCGTAACTCGAGCGCGATGGGTTTGCCTTTACCATGGCTTCGAACGTCTTGTTGGCATCGTCCTCGCGTCCTTCGAGCGTCAGGAGCACCGCTAGCCTAACGTACGCTTCGCGGTTCTGAGGAAAGTACCTGATCTCCTCCTCGAACGACTGTTTCGCATCCACGAGTTGACCCATCCGCGCATGTAGATCGCCGCGCGCGAAGTTGTAGGTCGCGAGCGGTTGTTGACCGAGCGCCGACGTTTCGGCCTTTACGCTATCGAGCAGCGACGCCGCCTCCGGAAACCTTCGTTGAAACGTGCGCACCTGGGCCATCAGGATCAAGCCGTCACGCTTGCGCGACGGATCTTCGATCACCTTCCGCGCCGCACGTTCGGTGGCGACGAGGTCGCGCTTCGCGAGGTAGGCCCGCGCGATCGTCAGGCGCGCAGCGCCTGGATGCACCTCGACCGCAAGCTCCGCATGCTTCACACAGTCGTCCCACCGGTTGAGCCTGAGGTAGACGTCGGCCATTGAAAGCGCTGTACCCGGCGCGAGCATCGGAGCGGCTTCGATCGTCTTCTTGTATGCGTCGAGCGCCTCCTCGAAGCGCCCCTGCATCTCGAGCGTCTTTCCTAGCTGCGTCCAGCCGTCGGCGAATGCGGGGTTGCGAACGAGCACTTCACGAAGCAGCTTCGCCGACTCGGCGAGCTGTCCCCTCTGCGCGAGAGCCGCCGCCTTCGTGACGCCATTCATGTCGTGGATGCCGTCCTTGGGGTCGGGAAGATCGGACGCGTTCGCCGCGCTGCTGACTGATCCGAGATAGCCGAGTGCGGCAAGCTTCGCCGCTTCTTCCGGATCGACGTTCGTCGAAACCTCGAGCCGACGGTCGTGCCCCTCCATTTCCTTCCTCATCGCGGCAAAGACGCGGCGCTGATCGGCAAGAACATTCGCCTTCTCGCTCGGGTCTGCGGCGAGATCGTACAGCTCCGGCTTCGGCGCTTCGATGAAGTGGTGCGTCGCGTCGATGAGCGATGCGAGGTCGCTCCATCCGAGGTGGATGCGCGGGTACATCGTCTCGCTGAAGATCCGGCGGTCGGGCGTTTCGCCCTTCGCGATCTTCACGAGTGAGGTTCCCTTCACATTTGCCGGAACGTCGAAGCCGACGACCTCGGCGATCGTCGGCAGGATGTCGAGCAGTTGAACGGGGGTCTTCACTCGCGTTCCGGAGAGCTCGGCATCGGGCAGTTTGACGAGGAGGGGGACATGAATCGCTTCACGATAGAGAAAGATGCCGTGCTGCTCCTCGCCGTGGTCACCTAGCCCTTCGCCGTGGTCGGACATCAGGATGATCGTCGCATCATCGTAGACACCATTTCTCTTGAGCGATTCGATGAGCTTGCCGACATCGGCGTCGCTCACCGCGATCTCGCCGTCGTAAGGGCGGTCGGCATACTGCGTCTTGAAGGGTTCGCGCGGCTCGTACGGCGCGTGCGGCTCGAAGACGTGCACGAAGAGGAAGAGCGGGTTGTCCTTCTTCTCCTCGACCCATCGGGCGGCGACCTCAACCGTCTCGTAACCCTGGCGTTGGAGGACACCGACCGAGCCCCCGCTGACCGTTCCAATCCGATCGTCGTAGCTGTCGAATGCTTCGGCGAGGCCCGTCGCTCCACGAAGAACGTACGCGGACACCGCGGCAGCAGTCGAGTAGCCTTTCGCCTTGAGCAGCGTCGGGATGCTTGGGTGCTTCGCACTGTCGAATCGGTAGCCGAGGTTGTTCCGGACCGCAGTTTCGGCTGGAAGCGTGCCCGTAAGCATCGAGACATGCGAAGGGAACGTCAGCGGTACATGCGAGTAGGCGTTGTCGAATACGATCGCGTCTTTTGCGAGCGCATCAATGTTAGGCGTCGACACCTTGTCGTAACCGAATACCGGGAGATGGTCGGCACGAAGCGTGTCGATCGAGATGACAATCACGGGCAACGCGGGACGCCGGGCGAGAGGTGACTCCTTGCCGCAGGCGGCGAAGAAGAACGCAATCGCAACTGCGAGAGGAGCAGCCGCGCGCAGTGTTGCGCGGGGCGGGGAAAGGAACGATCGAGAGGGACTCATCGGTCTCTGGACAACACGGAGCGCGCGCGCACGAATTCTCACGCAAAGCGAAAGGCCCCGGCCGAAGCCGGGGCCTCTCGTTACAGCAGTGCTTCGACTGGTATTAGAAACGAATACCGGCCGAGAAGCGATACGTCAGCGGCAGCTGGTACGAGGCCGCTCCGGTCGCCTGACCGAAGTTCGTGGCCTTGCGCCATACCTGTCCGTTCGCACGGCACGTAGCCGTAGCCGTGCCCGCCGGGCACTCCTGCGGGGTGTCGGTGAACGGGTTGAAGGTCACGCCCGAGATGACGGCGATCGACGAGCTTCCGCCAACCTGCGCCTGCTCGTTGAAGGCGTTGATCAGCTCGCCCTGAACGAAGATATTGACCTTCTTGATCGGGAGCTCCCAGTTGAGCGCCAGATCGGTTGCGGTCGCGTCTTCGAAACGGAACTCGCCACGGTCGCTGAAATAGTAGAACGCGCTCGTCGGCGGAGTCGCATAGCCGGGGTTCGTCACGTAGTTGCTGACGTTGACGTTGCCGGCCGCCGAGTAGGGCGCGCCCGAGTCGAAGCGCTCGAGAAGGCTGAAGTTCAGGTTACCGAACATGCCGAGAGGCTGGTCGTACGAGACCCAGATGCGCGCCTTGTGCTCCTGGTCATTCGGCAGGAAGCCGACCGGGTTGTTGCGCGCATACGCCTTGTACTCACGATAGAGATTGACCGCCGAGGAGCCGGGTCCGCCGCCGGTGGTCTCACCGACTTCGTTACCCCTCTGCTCGGACCAGGTGTAGTTGCCGCCGATGTTGAAGCGGTCCGTCAGGCGGTAATTCGCCTGGACCGAGAGGCCCTGGTAGGTCTTCTCAACGTCATTGTTGTTCGTGGTGGTGCGAACGTCGAGCAGCGAGCCGGCGACCACAACCTGATCGTTCGGGCTCGTCTCGACGCTGTAGAAGTCCTGCCAGTCCTTGTCGATGTAGTCGAAGCGAACGAAGCCCTTCGATCCGATCTGCGTGCCGAATCCGATTGTGAATTCGTCGACGTTCGGTGACTTGAGGCTTCCGTCAAATCGGGTGTTGGCACCCGGCACGACCGCAAAGACGAGGAATGGGTTGTCGGGCGACAGGCCGCCATTCTCATAGAACCAACGGAACATCTCGGTGATGACGTCGAACGAGCCCATGCCCGTTCCACGGCCGCCGATCTGATCGCCCGTGTAGTAGTAGCCGAAGTAGCTCGGGTTACCGCCGCCTGCCGCGCCACCGATCGTCTCCTGGATGCGCGAGACGTAGCGGCTGTAGCTGGCGTTGACACGGAACCGGCCGTCGCCGTTGATGTCATAGATGACGCTGAGGCGCGGGCTGGTGTTCGAGTCGTCCGAGATCGGCTTGCCAGCGCTGTCCTGACCGTCATTGGCGTCGTAGCGGAAGCCGATGTTGAAGCTCCACTTCGAGCCGAGATCCCACTTGTCGTTGATGAAGAACGACTCGGTCACGAAATCAGACCCCTTCGAGAGCAGTCCGATCGGAACGTAGCGGAGCACGTCGCCGTAGTTGAGAATCGGACGGAACGTGCCGTCGTCCTCATACTCCGGCGGCGTCGAGTAGACGTAGATGTCGAAGTTCGAGCCCGACTGGTAGTTGTTCGCAAAACGCGACTCGGCGAAGTTCTCGTAACCGGCCACGATGTTGTGCGTGCCGGCGCCTGCGGTCGCAAGGTAGTACGTTCCCTTGAGGAGGTAGTACTCGTTCTCGCGCGACTCGGGGTCGCACACGCCGCAGAAGATCGGGGCGCCCCAGGCGCCGCCGGCCACGGTGTAGTCATAGGCCCAGGTGCCGAGCGCCAGATCACGGATCTGGCTCTCGAAGTTCGCGCTGCCAGGGACGACGTTGAACGGATCGGTCGTCGAGCGATAGTTACCACCGCTGTTCTCGAAGACGAGGTCGCGGGTCGAGTAACCAGCCTCGATGAGAAAGTTGCTCGTGAGGATGCCGTTGTACTGCGCGGTGATCATCTCGCGCGGCAGCTGCCGCCCGTCGATGTCCATCGTGTTGATGTCCCAGCAACCGAACGCGCAGTGCGGCGTCTGGTCGACCTCGTAGCTCAGATACGAACCGACGAGGCTGTGCTTCGGAGTGACCTGGCCGGTCAGCTTGACCTCATAGCGCTCGTCCGTCTGGATCGTGGCCGGACGGGGCTGCGCGCCGAGGGGATTCGCACCGCCGTTGATGAAGAATCCGGGGAAGGTCTGCTCGGCGTCGCGGCCCGCGCCGAAGAACCAGAGGCGGTCGCGAATGATGCGGCCACCGAGGGTCGCTTCGTAGACTTCGTCGGTCACGCTGTCCTGCTGCGGCTCGCCGAAGTCGGTCGTCTTGTCCCACGACGGGTTGGTGAAGCTGTCGCGGAAGCTGCCGGAGAACTCGTTGCCGCCCGACTTGGTGATCGCCGAGACAACGCCTCCGGTGAAGCGGCCGTACTCGGCCGACACCGAACCGGTGATGATCGACGTTTCCTGGATGGCGTCCTCGATGTAGAGGTTATCCGTCTGTCCACGAACGTTCTCATTCGTCACCGCACCGTTGACGAGGTACAGCGTGTCGTACGCGTACGCGCCAGACACTACGATGGCGGTCGCGCTGCCGGTGACGCCCGGAGCGAGCTGAACCGTGTTCTGCACGGTACGGCCGATCGGGAGGTCCTCAATCATCTCTGCTTCGTAGTTGGACTGAACTTCGGTCGTCTCGAGGACGGCCGGGGCCGCAGCCGTAACCGTGATTACATCGGCAACCGCGGAGAGCTGCATGAGCGCGTTCACGCGCTCGGTCTTGGCAAGGCCGACCTTGATCGTCTTGGTGACGGTGCCCATGCCTTCCATTTCGAACTTCACGGTGTAATCCCCAGGGGGAAGTGCCGGGAAGTTGTAATCGCCGTTGACGTTCGAAACGCCGACGCGCGTACCGATGAGTGACGGCGAACTGATGGTGATCGTGACACCCGGGAGCGGTGCGCCCTCGTGCGTGACGGTTCCATTCAGCGAGCCGGTCGTGCCCTGGCCGAACGCCGAACCGGCGACCAGCAGGAGCACAGCGACCAGAAACACAAAACGCTGCGTAACCTTCATCTAACCCTCCGTAAATATTTGAACAACGCCCACGGAAAAAATGCCAGACTCCTGCGTCCTATGCAGGAATCGGTCACAAATTGCCCAAACCGGCAACGCATTAGAACCAAAAGACCTTAGAAAATCAACCCGCAAAGATCCCACCCCCTCGAATCCAGCCCGTTGAACCGGGAGGGTCGGTTTTCCGAATTGACCCGCCCCACGCGTCCATGGGTGAAGGAGCGACCCCCTTGTGGTGGAGCCGTCCCGCCTTCGTGGCACATGGGAGTGTGCTGCTTGTAGCGCCGGCACTCCGTGACGGCGTGCCGCCGAAGGCGGCGTGCTGCGGCCGGGAGGTGCGGCGTGAGCGCAGCGCCGAGGCACTTGGGAATGTGCCGCCACGAGTCGGAGTGAACCAAGGCTCAGACCTCGCGCCTCACGGGAGCCGGGCCGCACGCGCGCGCCACCGCCGCTCACCCGCCGGGTTGTCGGTCACGCGGCATGTGTCGGCGGCAAAGAGCGCCGCACGTTTCGTCGGGCTCGCCGACACCATGCGCTCGAGTGCGCGCTCCGCATCGGACATTCGACCCTGCGTCAGATGAAGGATCGAAAGGCGCGCGTACGCGTCGAGCGTCTTCGGATGCGCACTGATCTCGCTCTCGAACGCCTCTTCCGCCTCTCGGAAACGCTGCAGTCTCGCCAGCGCGTCGCCACGAATCAGGTCGATGTCCTCGACTGCGCCAAGGCTTGCCGTATCGCGCTTCGTCGCATCGAGCAGCGCCATCGCTTCCGCGAGCCTTCCCGTCGCGACCTCCACGCGCGCGAGTTGCACGGCGGCGTCGGCACGACGAATCGAATCCCCCATCGCCGCCTTCGCCTCACGCTCGGCACCCGCGGCATCTCCTCGGGCGAGCGCAACACTGCTTAACAGGAGGTGTGCAGATCCGGGAGAACGGCCGAGCGCGAGACGCGCATGGTCAGCCGCGGCGTCGAGGCGTCCCGACCTGAAGAGGAACCATCCGTACGTCATCGCGAATCCGGGCGCGAGCGATGGCGAGGTCGCGATCGACCGGCGATACGCCTCATCCGCTTCGCGGTCAATCCCCGCGCGCTCGCACGCGATGGCAAGCCTGAACCACGCGTCGGCAAAATCTGGACTGTCATCGAGCACCGCGCGGTAGAGCTTGATCGCGCCGCGGTAGTCGTCGTGCTTCTCGAGTTGCGCGGCACGCTTCATCGTCTCGAGATCTTCGAACCGGTCCTTCGGATCGGGCAGCGGACCTTCGGCTTCGGAACGAACCGAACCGATGTAGCCGAGCGCGGCGAGCTTGGCTGCGTCTTCAGGTGCGACGTTCGATGGCGAGTCGAACTTCGGCTCGTATTCCAGCATCTCCTTCTTGAGCGCGGCGTACTCACGTCGTCGCTCGCTGATCATGTTCGCCCGCTCGGATGGGTCCGATACGAGGTCGTAGAGCTCGGGCCGCGGCGCTTCGATGTAGTGATGGCGATCGTCAATCAGCGAACGCAGCTCGCTCCAGCCGAAGTGAATCCGCGGGAGGTAGGTCTCGCTGTAGATCGGTCGCGCATCGGCGTTAGGCTCCGCCAAAAGCGACTTCCCGCGAAGCCCCGCGGGAGCGTCGACCTTCGCGAGCGCTGCGAGCGTCGGCACGACATCGATGAGCTGGACGTTTCGATCAACGGCCGTCCCCGCGAGTCTTGATCCTGGGAGCTTGAGCATGAGCGGCACGTGAATCGCTTCCCGATAGAGGAATAGACCGTGTTCCTGCTCACCATGATCGCCGAGCCCTTCGCCGTGGTCCGAGAGCACCACGATGATTGCGCGATCGTAAATGCCCGCTGACTTGAGGGACTCGAAGAACTCTCCCACGAGGCTGTCCGCCGTCGCGATCTCGGCGTCGTACGCGCTCGCGTATCGGGACTTGAATGGCTCCGCGGGCTCATACGGCGCGTGAGGCTCGAAGAGATGAACGAAGAAGAAGAAGGGCTTCGCTTCGCGCGCGGAGATCCATCGCGCCGCCGAATCGAGCGTCGCCTTCCCGGGACGCGACAGCTCCCCGATGCTGACGTTCGAGCGAGCGAGAAGCGCGTCATCGTAGAAGTCGAACGCACGGGCGAGTCCCGTGTTGCCCCGCAGCACGTATGCAGACACCGCGGCGCCGGTCTCGTATCCCGCCTTCTTCAGCAGACCAGGCAGAGTGGCGTGCTTCGCGCCGTCGAACTCATAGCCCAGGTTGTTCCTGACTCCGTGCTCCTGAGGAAGGAGGCCCGTCAGGATCGAGATGTGCGAGGGAAGTGTCATCGGGCAGGGCGAGTACGCGGCTCGAAAGAGCACTGCATCCCGACGGAACGAATCGAGCGCAGGTGTCTCGACATCCTGGTATCCGTACGCGGGGAGGTGGTCGGCGCGGAGCGTGTCGATCGAGACGACGATCACCGGAGCGCCGGCGTACGAGCCTTCAGCCGGCGGGCCCTCGCGCTCCCTCGAACACGATAGAGTGAGAACGAGCGCCGCGAAGCCTAACGCGACGCGAAACCGGGACGCGCACGTTGCCATCCCAGTCGGACGAAAGCTGCTGGAAGTCGTTTGCATTCGGATGAGCCTTGCCGATTCCGGCCGGCGTATCGCGTCGCGGCTCGGCGATCACCCTGCGCGATCGCGACGAACCAGAATCGCACATCCGGCCCGCGTCGCAACACGCTTTTGCGATCGTCAAGTGTTCCGCACCGAAGAGAAAAGGCCCCGATCCCGAAGGACCGGGGCCCCACTTCGTGGTAACTGTCCGGCGATTAGAAGCGCACGCCGACCGAGAAACGATAGGTCAGCGGAAGCTGGTACTGATTCGCCGAGGTTGCCGTGCCGAACGTCGACGGAATCGCGTAGTTCGTGCCGAGGACTGGCGTCTCCGAGAACGGGTTGAACGCGATGCAGCGGATCGCCGCGCCCGCACCGTCCTTGCAGTTTCTCGCGGTACTTGTGGAGGTCGTGATCGCGGTGTTGCCCGAGATCTGCGCCTGCTCGTCGAAGACGTTGAGAAGCTCGGCCTCGATGAAGAGGTTCGCCTTCGCGATCGGGAACTGATAGTTGAGCGCGAGGTCGGTGCGAGTCACGTCGTCCCAGCGAAATTCTCCGCGGTCGCTGAAGTAATACGTCACGCTGGTCGGCTCCGCGAGGTACCTGGAGCCGATGTCGGCGCCGGCGGCGGGATCGGGCCGCGCCGAGATTGTTCCAACGTACGAGTACGGCGTGCCCGAATCCAGGTTTTGAAGGAGACTGACGTTCAGGCTTCCAAACCGGCCGAACGAGAAGTCTGTCGCCATCCAGACGCGTAGCTTGTGCGTCTGGTCGCCCGGGAGGAAGCCCTCCGGCCGGTTCTGGATGAAGCCCTGGTACTCGGGATACTGAAGAATCCAGCCGCCGTCGGCCTGCGGGCCGCCCGCGGTGCCTTCGCCTTCGGCGTTGCCTCGGAGCTCGGACCATGTGTAGTTGCCGCCAACCGAAATGCGGTTTCCGATGCGGTACTGACCCTGCAACGTCACGCCTTTGTAGTTGCGATAGAGCAGGTCGGTGTTCCGGACGAGCGTGAGGTCGGCGCGCGCTCCGGTGTTAGGCTCGGTGACCTGACCGGTCGAAAGATCGGTGAAGTTGCCGTAGTAGTTGTTCCACTCACGGTCGATGTAGTCGAGACGCGCGAACCCGTTGCCAATCTGCGTCGCGAAGCCGACCGAGTACTCGTCCATCCCGGGAGCCTTGAGCTTTCCGTCGAGCCTTCGGCTGAATCCGCCGATGTTCACTGCATCGGGCGGATGGAGATCGACGTCGATGCCGCCGACCGAATTGAACCAGTCGATGACGCCTTTGACGACCGTGGCGGAGTCGCCGACGATCGGCTCGCCGTCGTAGTACCAGTAATAGTCCCAGGGGCTGCCGGCCGCCGAACCTGCGCCCTGCACGGTCTCCGCGAGGCGACCGACGTACTTGCCATAGCTCGCGTTGATCTTGTACTTGCCGTCGCCCTTGATGTCGTAGGTCGCGGCGAGACGCGGGCTGACTGCAGTGTCGTTCGAGGTCGCGTTGCCTGCCTGGTCGACCGCGTCGTTCTTGTCGTAACGCGCGCCGATGTTGAACGAGAAGTTGTCGTTCAGGTCCCACTTGTCGTTGAGGAAGACCGACTGTGTCTGCAGGTCCGAACCGAGCGACGGATAGACGACCGGCCAGTAGTCGATCTCGTCGCCTGCGCCGAAGGTGTACGTTACCGTTCCATCAGGATTGCGAACGGCCGGAGTGTTGAAGATGTAGATCACGAGGTTAGTCGGCGACTGATAGTTGTTCGCCTCGCGCTGCTCGGAGAAGTCCTCGACACCGGCAACGAAATTGTGCGTGCCAAGCGTCGGCGAGCTGACGAAGTAGGTGCCCTTGATCGTCAGCAACTGGTTGTCGCGGAACTCGTCCCCGCAGCTGCCGCAGAAGAATGGAGCGTTTGCGACGCCGCTGCCACCGACGAGAATGCGCAACGGGGTACCGAGGTACGGGTCGGTATTCGTGCCGCCAAAGCCGACGAACGTGAAGCCGCGCTCGGAGTAGTTGACCTCGGTCAGGAAGTTCGACGTCCAGATGCCGGAGTAGTGGGCGGCCTTGAAATCATTGTCCTGCTCGATCTCGGGATCGAGTGCCTTTTGCTCGTAGACGCCGAGCTGGTTGTTGTTGGTCGAACTGAACGGGTTGTCGAGGTAGTTCGCCACGACCGAATGCTTCGAGGTGATCTGTCCGGTCAGTTTGCCTTCCCAGCGATCGTTTTTCGAGTCGGAGAAGATCTGCTCGGAGCTGTTCACGAAGGTCGCTCCGGCCGTCGTCCGCTCTGCGGAGCGTCCGGCAGCGAAGAACCAGAGGCGGTCGCGAATGATGCGCCCACCGAACGTCGCCTCGTACGTCTCGTTGAGCGTGCTGTCGGCGCGCGGTTCGTCCGCTTTACTCGGATTCGTCCACGACGGATTGTCGAAGCTGTCGCGGAACGAACCAGAGAACTCGTTGCCGCCGGACTTCGTGATGGAGCTGATCACACCGCCGGTGAAGCGACCGTACTCGGCGGAAATCGAGCCCGTCATCACGGTCGTCTCCTGGATGGCGTCCTCGATGAAGAGGCTCTCGGCCTGTCCGCGGAGGTTTTCCTGGATGTTTGCGCCATTGACCAGGATCAGGTTGTCGCTCGCGAACGAGCCCGACATCACAAGCGCCGACCGCGGACCGTTGCTCGTGGTTCCGGGCGCGAGGAGCGCGACCGCGGTAACCGTCCGGCCGAGCGGGAGCTCATTGATCTCGGTCTGCGTGAAGTTGGTCTGAACCTCCGTGGTCTCCATGACCGAAGGGGCGCTCGCGGTCACGGTAATCTGCTCCGCGATCGACGAGAGCTGCAGCGTCGCGTTGGCGCGCGCAGCCTGGGCAACACCCACCTTCACGTTGCGTATGGCAGGAGTCATCCCTTCCATCTCGAACTTCACCGTGTAGTCCCCGGGAGGAAGAGCCGGCAGGTTGTAGTCGCCATTCACATTGGAATACGTGACACGCGTTCCCTGCAGCGCCGACGAGCTGACTGTGATCGTCACACCGGGAAGCGGCGCTCCCTCGTGCATCACGGTTCCATTCAGCGTTCCCGTCGTGCCCTGTCCGATCGCCGGTGCGGCGATCAGCACAAGCACGAATGCGAGCAATGCGATTCTCGATATCAACTGCATAGATCCCTCCTGTTGAATGTGAACGACGCCGGGCTCATCCCAACGCCGCTGGTCAATGCGCGTTTCGTTACCGACTCCCTGCGGCCGACACGAGCGACCGGTGCGCGGATGTCGCTTCGCAGAACGTCGAATCGATGCGTTGTCTCCCGTTTGAAACCTGCTTTCGGTCCCTCGAGTCCATAACTCGCGGTGCCGCACGTGGGCGGCTCTCATCTGCACACCTCACCCATTTCGGGCCCGCACTCGAAGTGCATGAGCCCGGCCCGCGAGGCAGGGTGTTGAATCCGCGCGTGAGGCAATTCAGCCTCACGGCGCCACAGCCGGTGAATCGAGGCCCGCCGCTCGGGGGCCACGCCGACTGTAAGGCCACGCATTGAAACGCACGCGCTCGAAGCCACGCGGTGGCCGAGGTCACGCCTGATGTGTGAGGTCCGCCCCAATCACTTGTGAGCGCCGCGGAGGAACAGGACGCAACTCGCTTCGGTGATGCTCAATCACGGGCGAGCAGATTCGCGAGCGCCTCACCGAGTCGCGGTTGCGCAAAGCGAAATCCTTCGCGCAAAGCCCGCGCAGGCACGATCCTCGCGCCCTGCAGCAGGAGCGGCTCTGCCATTTCACCGAGCGTCGCCCTCAGGGCGAACGCGGGAGCAGGAAACAACGCCGGCCTGTGCAACGCTCTCGCGAGGGTTCGCGTGAGCTCCGCGTTCGTGACCGGTTCAGGCGCCGTTGCGTTGTAAACGCCGCGCGCCGAGCCACTCGCGATCACCCAGGCGAACATCGCAACGAGATCGTCGACGTGTATCCACGACATCCACTGCTGACCGCTGCCGAGCCTGCCGCCGACTCCCATGCGAAAGGGAAGAAGCATCCTGCCTAACGCGCCCCCCTCGGTCGCCAGAACGATGCCGATACGCATGACGACGACGCGCGCTGCGCCGTCCGCTCGGAGTGCCTCGTTCTCCCAGTCGACCGAAACCTGCGAAAGGAACGAGTCGCCAGGTGCCGCACTTTCGTCCAGCACGTCTCCTCGACCTGTGCCGTAGTAGCCGATTGCCGACGCGCTGACGAAGACTCGTCGCAGATCAGGAGTCTCTCGAATCGCATCGACCAGCGCGCGCGTCGCGCTGACGCGACTCTCGCGGATCTCGCGCTTGCGTGCCGCGGTCCAGCGCTTGTCAGCGATGCCCGCACCGGCGAGGTTGATGACCGCGCTCGCGCTCGCGACCTCGCTCTTCCACGCGTCGCTCGCTCCGCCCCATTCCACACCGCGCGAGTCCCTAACTGCCGAAGGGTCGCGACTCAGGATGACGACGTTGTCGCCTCGCGTCGAGAATAGCCGAGTGAGCGCCCGTCCGATGAACCCGCTTCCTCCCGCAATGACGATCTTCATGGCACGCCTCCGCGGAACGATCATCCAACTTTCGGCTTCGCGGAACCAGTGGCCTTATTGGGAAGTCGTCCAGGTCGCAGCGTCGCAACCCTCGCAGCGGCGGATTCCGGTCCGCCGCCATCCCATCGTGCGTGCCGAAGCGCGAATCGCTCCCTTCGCACATTCTCTTCCGCGCTTCGCGCGAAACCACGCATTGGAATGCGCGGCTGCGAGCTGCCTACCTCCCCTGCCGTTCCCCTTCTTCGATCACGCGCAGCGTCTGGCGCGCGAGCGCCTCCATCCCCCGACCTGGGTTCGTCCGCGTCGCCGTCTCGAGGATCGCTCGTGCCTCCGCGCCTCGGCCCTGCGCACCAACCACGAGCGCAAGACTCGACCAGGCACGCGCGTTGTCGGGGAACGCATCGGTCTCCGCGCGCAATGCCGCTTCCGCTTCACCAACGCGGCGCAGCCTCAGAAGTGCCTCGCCTCTGCGGAGCTCGAGCTCGCGGATCGGCGGCATGCGGAAGTTCGCGACAATCGTCTTCGTCCTGTCGAGGTACTCGAGCTCCTCCGCAAACCGCTGCTGCCTGTTCCGGATCTCCGAGAGCATCATGAGCGGCTGGACGCGCTCCGGCTCGATGGCGAGCACCTTCTCCGCCTCTGCCTCTGCGACATCGAGCCTTCCCTCGGCGAACGCAATCTGCGCGAGCAGCTCCCCTGCAAATGCGGGCGAGAAGCTCAGCGCGAGCTCGGCGTGCTTCCTCGCTTCGTCGTAGCGCCTCAGCCTCATGTAGATGTTGGCCATCTCCATCGCCACCTGCGGACTCGCCGAGCGCTTCATCTGCTCCTCGAACGCCGCGAGTGCGAGGTCGTACTTCTCCATCTTCAAGTACGTGGAGCTGAGAAGCCCCCACCCGTGTAGAAAATCGGGATTGTCGCGCACGAGCGTGCGCCCGACCTCGAGCGCCTCGGAGTAATGCCCTCGCTCGATGTACGCCGTGCCTTTCCCCATGAGGGTCAGAGCATCGAGTTTATCCTTCGGGTCTGGAAGGTCACCCGACGTGGCCGAGGGACCCGAACCGAGGTAGCCGAGCGCCGTCAGCTTCGCGACATCCTCGGGATCGGCGGCGCGCGGCTGCTCGAACGGGTGCGCGGCGACGACCGCCTGCGCTGCGCGCCTGCGGTCTGCAACCACGCGGCGCTGGTCGCTCGCGATGTTCTTCATCTCACGCGGATCTGTTGCACGGTCGTAGAGCTCGACGGTCGGCGCCTCGATGAAGTGATGTTTGGCATCGACGAGCGAGATCAGCTCCTTCCAGCCGTAGTGGAGACGCTGGTAGTACGACTCGCTGTAGATTGCGCGCTCCGCCGCAGCGGTCGCGCCGAAGAGATCGACTCCGTCAAGCCCCGTGGGTGAGCCAATGCCGAGCCTTGCGAGGACCGTCGGCAGGATGTCGACGATCGAGGCGACGGTTGCAACCTCCTGGCCGGCCCGTTCGCCCGCCGGCAGTTTGATCATGAGCGGCACCTGGATCGCTTCGTTGTAGAGAAGGACGCCGTGCGCGATCTCGCCATGGTCTCCAAGGCCTTCGCCGTGGTCGGACATCAGAATGATCAGCGCACGGTCGTAGAGGCCCTTCGCGCGAAGCTCGTCGAGGAACTTCCCCACGATCGCGTCGGAGTACGCCACTTCGCCGTCGTAAGGCGCGGCGGCGAAACGCGACTTGTATGGCTCGGGCGGCGTGTACGGCCCGTGCGGCTCATAGATATGAAGGAATGCGAAGACACGAGGGCCCGCGTTCTTCTCGAGCCATTTCGCGAGCAGCTCACGCGAGAGGTCGCCGTCGCGGGTCCACGACGTGAGCGTTTCCATCGGCGAGACCGTCATGAGGTCGTCGTACTCGTCGAAGCCACGCTCGATACCAGTCTCGCCACGAATGACGAAACTCGACACTGCCGCGCCGGTCGCGTAGCCGTTCCGTTTCAGGATCGCCGCCAGCGTCGTCTGCTCCTCCTTTAGTACGTAGCCGACGTTGTCGCGAACACCATGCCGGTAAGGGAGGAGGCCCGTCATGAGCGAAGCGTGAGACGGAAGAGTCAGCGGTACGTGGCTGAACGCGGAGCGGAAGAGAACGGCGTCCTTGCGGAAGCGGTCGATCTCCGGCGTTGAGCCATTCGCGTAACCGTACGCCGGCAGGTGGTCGGCACGGAGCGTGTCGATGGAAATGATGAAGACCGGGGTGTCGGCTGCGACCGCGGCCACCGGCTTTTCCTTACCGCACCCGATCGCGATCAATGCGGCGGCCAGGGCTAGCGAACGAAGATTCCTTTTCACGACGGTCGGTAACGGCACGCGGCGCGGCGTTTATTCGGCGTAACCGTTCAGAAACCAAAAAACCCAGCCACGCGCTGGGTTCTTTGGTCGATAGGAGGGAGGGTTTGAGCTTTTCTCTGTCTCTTGCTAGTTGCGACGGACGAGAGACCGAAAAGGTTTCGCCACTTGATACGGACGCGCGATACCGGGCGTCTAGGGCTCCGTCCGGTCGTGAGCTCACGGGAAACGCGTTCCAGGCTGGAACCTCGACCGCGCCGTGACCCGCGCAGGGTCGGCCGCCCTTTCGCCCAACACCATCGCCGCGAACGCGATCATGGCTGCGTTGTCGGTACAGAAGATCTTCTCAGGAAGGCGAACGACGACGCCGTGGGCGCTCCCCCATTCGAGCACGGCGTCGCGCAGCGCTCCATTCGCGGCAACGCCACCGGCGATCGCGAGCTCGGTCGGCCGAGCGCTCTCGTTCGAGACAGCGCGCCAGACCGCGTCGAGCCGGTCGATGAGCTGTTCAACGATCGCCGCCTGGAATCCCTTACAGAAGCCGGCAAGATCGGGCGAAACACTCTCCGCGCCGGCCCCTTCGAGCCCTTCGACCCTCGCGAGCCGAATGGCGCTCGCCTTGAGCCCTGAGAACGAAAAATCGAACGAACCGTCCTTGAGCTTCGCAACGGGGAATGAGAAGCGCGAGCCCGCTGCGTCTTGTGAGGCCCGCTCCACGTGCGGTCCGCCGGGATAGGGAAAACCGACGAATTTCGCGACCTTATCGAAGACCTCTCCCGCCGCGTCGTCCCGCGTTCGATTGATGACCGCGACCGGCACCTCGGATCGTGGCCGCACGTCGTAGATCGACGAGTGCCCACCCGAAACGACGAGCGCGAGGTAGCGGCCGGGCATCGGCGTCGCCGCCCCAGCGCGATTCAAATAGGGCGACACGATGTGCCCCTCGAGATGATTCACCGGATAAAGCGGGAGTCGCCGCCCCCATGCCAGCGCCTGTGCTGCCGCAACGCCTACGAGCAGCGCGCCGATGAGACCGGGCCCTGACGTGACTGCAATCGCGGAGATGTCGTCGAGCGTCGCACCTGCATCGGAAACGGCCTTCGTCACGAGGGGCATGAGATGGCGGAGGTGCTCGCGTGAGGCGATCTCCGGCACGACGCCGCCGAACGGACGATGCCGCTCAATCTGCGACGCGATGAGATTCGAGTGAACCGCACCCTCATGGTCGAGGATCGCGACTGATGTCTCATCGCAGGAGGTCTCGACTCCCAGAAGCAGTCCGGAATGGAATGAAGATCCGCCTCGTGTGCTTGTCACAGCCCGCCACCCTCCGCGCCGCGGAGGCGGCCGCCGACAAGCCATTTCACCGGACTATAATTCGCTCTCTCGACCATCATGGACAATACGAAACCCGAGCTCTCGACGCGATACTCCCCGGCAGAATTCGAACAGCGGTGGTACGCCGCGTGGGAAGCCGCCGGTTACTTCACACCCGACGCCTCGAGCACCAAGCCGAAATTCTCGATCGTCATCCCACCGCCGAACGTCACCGGCCGGCTCCACATCGGCCACGCGCTGGTGAACACCCTCATCGACATCATTACCCGTTGGAAGCGGATGTCGGGATTCGAAGCGCTCTTCCTGCCGGGCACCGATCACGCCGGCATCGCGACGCAGATGGTCGTCGAGCGGGAGCTCGCGAAGCAGGGGCTCAGCCGCCACGACCTCGGCCGGGACGCGTTCGTCGAGAAGGTCTGGCAGTGGAAGAACGACCATGGCAACCAGATCAAAGACCAGCTCAAGAGGCTCGGTTGCTCCTGTGACTGGACCCGCGAGCGATTCACTCTCGACGAAGGGCTCTCGCATGCGGTCCGCACGGTATTCGTGAAGCTCTACGAGGATGGACTCATCTACCGCGACCTCGCGATGGTCAACTGGTGCCCGCGGTGCCACACGGCGATCTCCGACCTCGAGGTGGAATTCGAAGAACGCGACAGCAGGATCTGGTCGATCGAATACCCGCTGGCCGACGGGAGCGCTAGCCTAACCGTGGCGACGACCCGCCCCGAGACAATGCTCGGCGACACGGCCGTCGCAGTTCACCCCGACGACGAGCGCTACAAACACCTCATCGGCAAGATGGTGAAGCTTCCGCTCACCGGGCGCGAGATTCCCGTCGTCGGCGACGCGATTCTCGTCGACCCGGAGTTCGGCACCGGCGCCGTGAAAGTCACGCCGGCTCACGACAAGAACGACTACGAGGCAGGTCAGCGCAACAAACTCGCGAGCATCCAGGTGATCAACGAGCTCGGTTTGATGACGGCGGCCGCCGGCGAGGCGTATGCACGCCTGACGCGCGAGGAGGCGCGAACGAAGGTCGTCGCCGACCTCGAAGCGATCGGTCTGCTTCGCGACGCCAAGCCATACAAGAACTCGGTCGCCTTCTGCGCACGCTGCAGCACGATCGTCGAGCCGATGGTCTCGCGCCAGTGGTTCGTGAAGATCGAACCGCTCGCCAAGCCGGCGATCGAGGCGGTCCGCGACGGGCGCATCACGATCACGCCGTCGTCGTGGGACTCGACCTACTTCAACTGGATGGAGAACATTCACGACTGGTGCATTTCGCGCCAGCTCTGGTGGGGTCATCGCATACCAGCCTTCACCTGCGGCGATTGCCAGCACGTGATGGTGGCGCTGGATAGTCCGGCATCGTGCTCGAAGTGCGGCTCGACGTCGATCTCGCAGGAGACCGACGTGCTCGACACGTGGTTCTCTTCGGCACTCTGGCCCTTCTCGACGATGGGATGGCCTAACGAGACGGACGACCTTCGCGCCTTCTACCCGACGACGACGATGATCACCGGCTTCGACATCCTCTTCTTCTGGGTGGCGAGGATGATCATGGCAGGGCTTCGCTTCACCGGCGAGATCCCTTTCTCTCAGGTCTTTCTCAATGGCCTGGTGCGCGACGAGCACGGACAGAAGATGTCGAAAACGAAAGGGAACGTGATCGATCCGCTCGAGGTCGCCGACGAGTTCGGGGCCGACGCGGTGCGCTTCACGCTCGCGATTCTCTCGTCGGGGCGCGACATCCCGCTCGCGAAGAGCCGGATGCAGGGCTACGCTGCATTTGCGACGAAGACTTGGAATGCCGCTCGATTCGCGATGATGAATGTCGAGTCGACGCTGGCCGAATCGACCTCGGCATTCGACCACGCGAAGTTAGGGATCGTCGAGCGCTGGATCCTCTCCCGCTGCAACGCGACGGCGCGCGACGTGAACCGTTCACTCGAGGCGTTCCGCTTTGACGAGGCGGCCAACGCCATCTATCAGTTCTTCTGGAAAGAGCTCTGCGACTGGTACATCGAGATGTCGAAGCCGGTGCTTTCGGGACGCGAGGGGACGCCCGAGGAGCAGCACCGCGCGAAAGCCGTTCTTCTCACGGTTCTCGACCGCGCGCTTCGGCTGCTTCATCCCTTCATGCCATTCATCACCGAAGAGATCTGGCAGAAACTCGGCCCGGCCGATCCGTCGATCATGACGGCAGCGTATCCAAAGCACGACGCGTCGCTCGATGACGCCGAGGCGGAGCGTGTGGTCGAGATCGTGCAGGGGATCGTCACGACGGTGCGCAACCTTCGCGCAAGCCGCGGCGTCCCGGGCAAGGAACGGTTGCGTCTTCACCTCAGGGCTGATGGCGCCGATCGCGCGGCCCTCGAGGCGACCGCGTACCTGCTGCGCGACATGGCGAAGCTCTCCGAAGTCCGCTTCGACGGCACGGCGCCGGAGTCGGCGCACCGCGACGTCGTCGGCGGCGTCGAGCTCGCACTCGAGCTCCCGAAGATCGAGATCTCCGCCGACGCGCTCGCGAAGATCGCAAAGGAGATCGAAGCGCTCGAGAAGGAGCTCGCGGGAGCCGAAGGACGGCTGTCGAATCGGCAGTTCGTGGAGAAGGCTCCGCCGCAGATCATCGCCGGAGCCAGGGCGCGACGACAGGAGATCATCGACCGGCTCGCGACGCTGCGGCAGAACGTCGCACCGGCCGGGACGGGTGAATGATGGAGTCGATCGACGTCCGGGCGCTCGCTTCGCGCCTCTCGACGATCGAATCGGTCGTGCAAATGTCGTGTGCGACGTCGACGAACACGCTCGTGCGGCGAATCGCCGACGAATGCATGCAGAACGACATCAGAATCCCGGAGGCGATCATCATCGCCGGCGAGCAGCGCGAAGGGCGCGGACGCGGCGAGCGCACCTGGCACTCTCCCGCCGGTAAGGGCATCTATGCAACGGCGCTCCACGCGCTTCCGGCTACGCACGTCGGAATTCTCCCCCTCCGGATCGCCTGCATGGTGGCGAGCTTCCTTCGAGAGGCGTACGCGATCGACGCACGGATCAAGTGGCCTAACGACATCCTCGTCGACGGGCGCAAGATCGCCGGAATCCTGATCGAGGCGCGCATCCAGGGAGCCGGGGCGTATGCGATGATCGGCGTCGGCATCAATGTCTTCCCGAGCGACGCAGCGCCGGCGAGCGCCGTGTCGATTGAGCAGGTCTCGAAGCGCGACGCGATCGACCTCCGCTCCGCGACGATCGCATTCGTCGAGCAGATCGACCGTGAGCTCGCTCGCAACCCGCCGGCCAGCGAGGCGATCGCGCGCTGGCGAGAGCTGAGCGCGCACAAGGAAGGCGATCGTGTGAGCTGCCACGTCGGCACGAGCCTCGTCGAAGGAACCTGGTATGGGATTGACGACGCGGGGCGCGCGCAGATTCGCCGAGGCAGCGAGACCATTGTGATTGCCGCGGGCGACATCGTTCCGATCGGGTGAAGGCGGGGCACCACGCAGGGAGCTCCTTCCTACGCCTCACCCGCAGCTTGTCGTTCCGATCCCGCGAAGCGGGAGAGGAACCTCTCAGGCCGGTAGCAGCGAAACCTCAGCTGGCCAGTCGGGACTCCACTGCTCCAGAGTACGAGCCTGAGCGGTCCATCCTCTCCCGCTTCGCGGGATCGTCGGGACGACATCACGAACAGGTGGCGCATGCCGCCATGCGTCACGACTTGCTCTCTTCACGGCACCAACCCCTCCCTGCGATAGAATCGAATGCCGGTCATCGCCATGGAAACGCTGCTCGTCATCGACGTTGGCAATTCCAACATCGTGCTCGGCGTATTCGCCGGCGATGCGCTGGTGAATTCCTGGCGCCTCGCGACCTCGCGCGACCGTACGGCGGACGAGTACGGCATCCTCGCCACGCAGTTGCTCGGCGAAGAAGCGCGTCGCGGCATCGGCGGCGCAATCGTCTCCTCCGTCGTTCCGCCGCTCCATTACACGATTCGTACGATGGTCCAGAGTTGCTTCGGCATCGACCCGGTGTTCGTCGAGCCGGGCATCAAAACGGGCCTCTCGATCAAAACCGAGAATCCGCTCGAAGTGGGCGCCGATCGGATCGTCAATGCCGTGGCCGCGCATCACATCTACGGCGGCGCGTCGATCGTCGTCGACTTCGGTACCGCCACGACATTCGACCTCGTCACCGCCAAGGGAGAATATCGAGGAGGCGTAATCGCTCCCGGACTCACGATCTCCGCGGAGGCACTCTTCACGCGTGCCGCACGACTTCCTCGCGTCGAGATTCGAAGGCCAGCGCACTTGATCGGCACCAACACGGTCGCGAGTATGCAATCGGGCCTCTTCTGGGGCTACGTCAGTCTGGTCGAGGGGATCATCCGGCGAATCCGCGAAGAAGAGCCTTCGGTCGAACGGGTCGTGGCGACGGGAGCCCTTGCGCCGCTGATCCACGAAGAGGCGCGATCGATCGACCTCGTCGATCTCGAACTGACGCTCAAGGGATTGAAACTCATCTACGAGCGCAATGCGAAAGGCCGGGGCCGGCGAGGCTGATGAAACGGTTGATCACCCTCGCCGGGCTGCTCGTCGCCGCGCCGCTGTTCGGCGGCGGCACGAGCACGACGAAGCAGACCGCGGTGTCGGCGAGCTCACGCTACGCGACAGCGGCCGCACTCGCCGTGCTGGGTGAAAAAGGCAATGCGGCCGATGCGGCGATCGCCGCAGCGTTCGTTCTCGCGGTCGCGCGACCCGACGCGGCGGGCGTCGGAGGCGGAGGGATGCTCGTCTACCATGAGCGCGATCGGAAGGCGACGTGGGTCGTCGATTTCCGCGAGGCGGCGCCAGCGAAGCTCCCGCCTGTCCCGAAAGAGGGCCCGTTGACGGGGGTGAGTGCAGCCGCGATGCCCGGATTGGTCCGTGGGCTCTCCGATGTGCACACGCGATTCGGCTCGCGACCCTGGAAGGAGCTCGTACTTCCCGCGTCCCGCCTCGCGGAAGAAGGGATCATCGTCGACGCCGCTCTGTCGGGCGCGATCGGGAAGGGCCTCGATTCGGGAAGGTTCGATCCGCAGGCAGCGGTGATCTTTGCACCGGACAATAAAGCGCCCCGAGCGGGCGATCGACTGACCCAGAAGCAGCTCGCGACAACGCTCGCCAAAATCGCGAGCGGCGCCGACACGTTCGTTGACGGAGCCCTTGCGATCCGGATCTCCGATGCGAGCGCCAAAACCGGCGGCTCGCTCGCGCTTCGCGATTTCCGCGAATACCGGTCTGAGGTTCGCGCCCCTTTGAGCGTCCAGGCAGGTGCGTATTCGCTCGTCCCAGTTCCTCCGCCGTCGACGGGAGGGCTCATCCTCGCTTCGACGCTCGCAATCGCCAGCGGACTCGACCTGGGGCGTGAAGGAGCGGAGAGCGCACGGTTCATCCACCTCGTCTCCGAGAGCGCGCGACGGGCGATGCTCGACGCGCGACGCGACGTAGGTGATCCCGCGTACACGCGGGTCGCTCTCGACAAGATCCTCGCGCCCGAACGGCTTCGCCTCTGGCGCGAATCGATTGACCTCGAGCGCGCGACGCCGACGAGGAACCTGCTGCCTCCAGCGGGGGCGCACACGGCTCACATCGCCGTGATCGACGCACGCGGGAACGTCGCGTCACTCACCCTCTCCCTCAGCGGCGAGTTCGGCTGTGGCTGGGTCGCCGGCGACACCGGAATTCTCCTCAACGGCGCGATGAACGATTTCCAGGCGACGGTCGCGACCCTCGAGGCCGAGACGACCGCTCCGCTTCCGCCTAACGCCATGGAGCCGAAAAAGCGCCCCGCGACCCTGATAGCGCCATGCATACTCTTCTTCGACGGAAAGCCGCGCATGGCGATCGGCGCCGCTGGCGGAGAGGCGATTCCGCACATCGTCCTCGCGGTCCTGCTCCGCTACGCGAGCTTTGGCCAGTCGCTTCCCGATGCGATCGCCGCACCGAGGATTTTTCGCACCGAGGCGAGCGACCAACTCGTGTGTGAGAAAGATCGCTGGCCGGCGGAGACACTCGCGCCGCTTCGCTCGATGGGGCACGGAGTCGAGCTCCGCGACGCCATCGGCGAAGTCAACGCCATACTCGTCACGGATTCGGGGCTGGTCGCAGTCGCCGATCCGCGCGGACAAGGAGCCACGGGTGGGAACTGATGCACAGCTTCAAATGAAGATCGATGCCGCGGCGGAAGCGCTGAAGGAAGTGCAGTCGGGAATGACGCTCGGTCTCGGCACCGGCTCCACAGCACGGGAGTTCGTCCGGCTTCTCGGAGAGAAAATTGCGACGGGCGAGCTCGCTTCGATCCGCGCCCTCTGTACCTCGGTCGAGACCGAACGCCAGGCGGCCGGCTGCGGCGTCGAGATCCTCGAGCCGAAGCATCTGCCGGAGATCGCGCTCGCGGTCGACGGCGCGGACGAGATCGACCCCGAGCTCCGACTCGTCAAAGGGCTCGGAGGCGCGCTCCTCCGCGAAAAGATCGTCGAACAGGCTTCCGCCCGTTTCGTCGTCATCGCCGACGAAACGAAGCTCGTCGATCGCCTGGGTCGCGGCGTGCTCCCCGTCGAGGTCACGCGGTTCGCCATGCCACTCCTCGAAGAACGATTCCGCCGGATGGGAATCGACCCGAAGCTGCGCGCGAAGAACGGCGAGCCTTTCACGACTGACGAACAGCACCTCATCCTCGACGTGAGACTCCCCGCGGGCCGCGACATGGCCGATTTCGTCGACGAGCTCGTCCGATTTGCAGGCGTTGTCGACACCGGGTTCTTTCCGTTCGAGGCGACGGAAGCGATCGTGGCAACGCCGGCTGGACCGAGGAGGCTTCGCCGCGGCGAGGCGAGCCGGTCGGGCTTCAGGCATCCGTCGTAACGAGCGAGGCCATCTGAACTGCGCATGCGTCCGCTCGTGCCCGCTTTCGGCGGACGCGCGAAGGCTCCGCTTTCGCACAGCCACATCACTACCCGTTCCGCGTTTCGCCTTTCCCCCGCCTTCCGCACTCCGCGTTTCGCGTTTCCCTCATGTATTTGCTGCTACAATCGCCCGCCAATCCGCACGCAAAGGTGACCTATGAAGATCGACCGGATCATTCCCGCCGTGATTGCAGCCTCGTCCATTCTGCTGTTCGGCTGCCCGCCGAAGGAGTCTGGCGGAGGGGGCGCCGCATCGGGTGAGATCGTCATCGGCCACCTCGCGTCGATGACGGGAGGCCAGGCGACGTTCGGCCAGCAGACCGATCAGGGGATCCGCCTCGCGCTCGAGGAGATCAACGCGGCAGGGGGAGTCAAGGGGCGGATGATTCGCATCATCACCGAGGACACGCAGTCGAAGCAGGAAGAAGCTGCGACCGCGGTGTCGAAGCTGATCTCGCGCGACAACGTGACTGCAATCCTCGGCGAGATCGCCTCCTCGAACTCGCTCGCTGCGGGGCCCATCGCGCAGCAGAACAAGATCCCGATGGTCTCTCCCGGTTCCACGAATCCGGCCGTGACCGAAAAGGGCGACTACATTTTCCGGATCTGCTTCATCGATCCATACCAGGGCGAGGCGCTCGCGAAGTACGTGGCGAACGATATGAAGCTCACGCGCGCGGCAATCCTCCGCGACGTCAAGAGCGATTATTCGATGGGGCTCGCTGACTTTTTCAAGAACACCTTCACGCAACTCGGTGGGACGATCGTCGCCGACTCGAGTTACGCCGGGGGTGACAGCGACTTCAAGTCACAGCTGACGACGATCAAATCTCAGAAGCCCGAGTTGATCTTCGTCCCCGGCTACTACACCGAGATCGGCCAGATCGCGGTGCAGGCGCGCGACCTCGGCATCACGGTGCCGCTCGTCGGAGGCGATGGCTGGGAGTCGCCGAAGCTGATCGAGATCGGCGGCAAGGCCCTCGAAGGCTGCTTCTACTCGAACCACTACCATGTCGACGATCCGTCGCCCGCCGTTCATCAATTCGTCGCCTCCTATGAGAAGAAGTACGGCGCGAAACCTGATGCGATGGCCGCACTCGGCTACGATTCGATGAAGTTCCTTGCCGCGGCGATGGAGCGCGCGGCGAACCTCGAAGGGCCGACGCTGCGCGACGAGATCGCCAAGACCGCCGACTTCCAGGGAGTGACCGGCACGATCACTCTCGGTCCCGATCGCAATCCTCTCAACAAGAAGCTCGTCGTACTCGAGATCAAGGACGGCAATCTCGTCCTGCGCGCGACGGTCGACCCCGCGGCCGGCGCCGCGCTGGCGGTGACCGAGAGCGCGCCGGCGACCGGAACGGAGACGACGACGGCGAAGTAGGCAGAAACTCGATGCAGACGCGTAAGGGTCGTCCCGAGCGAAGCGAGCGACCTCGCAGGCTGGTACAGACGAACTCTTTCTCGAAGGAAACGCGTGTCGGCTCCACGAGCTACCAGCCTGAGAGGTCCCTCGCTTCGCTCAGGACGTCAAGCTCGATCGGGCGGCGTACGCCGTCGAAACATCCCTAAGCGATCGCCAGAGAATCCGAATGGACAGTTTCCTGCAAAACCTAATCAACGGGATCGGGATCGGCTCGATCTATGCGCTCATCGCCCTCGGCTACACGATGGTGTATGGGATCCTCAAGCTGATCAACTTCGCGCACAGCGACGTATTCATGGTGGGCGCGTTCATGGGCTATTACGGCGCGCGCATCTTTTCAAAGCTCATGTACGGCAGCAGCGTCGTCGAGCCAGGCTGGACGCTCTTTCTGCTGGTGCTCGCGTTCTCGGTCGCGTGTTGCGGCGTACTCGGCTACCTCAATGAGAGGATCGCCTACAGGCCGCTCCGCAACGCGCCACGCATCGCGTCGCTCATCACGGCGATCGGCCTTTCGTTCCTCTTCGAGTACGGAGGCCAGATGGTCTTCGGCCCTGACCCGAAGTTCTTCCCGCAACTTCTCGAGAAAAAACAGATCGAGTTTTTCGGCACGTCGATCACCTCGCATCTCGTGATCGTTCTTGTCGTGGCGCTCGTCTTCATGGGAATCCTCCAGTACATCGTCTACGGCACGAAGTTCGGTCGCGCGATGCGCGCGGTGTCGCACAACTACGAGACCGCCTCACTGATGGGCATTCCGACCGATCGGGTCATCTCGATCACCTTCGTGATCGGCTCGATGCTCGCCGCGGTGGGAGGCGTGCTCTACGGCCTCTCGTATTCGAAGATCGATCCCTTGATGGGGATCATGCTGGGACTGAAGGCGTTCGTGGCTGCCGTGCTCGGCGGCATCGGAAACGTGCCTGGGGCGGTGATCGGCGGACTCGTCATCGGGATCGTCGAGTCGTTTGCGGGCGCGAGTGCGCTATCGACGTACAAAGATGCGATCGCGTTCGTGATCCTCATCCTCATTCTTCTCTTCCGCCCTTCAGGCATCTTCGGCAAACACCAGGCGGAGAAGGTCTAGACGATGCGGAACTGGCTCGTCCGCGACGTTCTCGGTATCACCGTCATTTCGGCGATCCTCATCGGGCTCAGCTACCTGCTCGGATGGTTGCCGATCCCCGGGATGGCGTACTACAACCGCGTGATCGTGACGATCGGCATCAACATCATCCTCGCGGTCTCACTCAACATCATCAACGGCCACGCGGGACAGTTCTCGATGGGCCATGCCGGATTCATGGCGGTCGGCGCGTACACATCCGCATACCTGACCTACTTTCATTTCCAACCATTCCTCGCGACGATGAAGGAAGGGCCGGCGCAGTTCGCGATGCAGCAGGTTCTCTTCCTGGCCGCGTTGCTGGCAGGGGGCGGAATCGCGGCGCTGGCAGGCTGGCTCGTTGGCCTTCCGTCACTGCGGCTGCGAGGCGACTACCTCGCAATCGTCACGCTCGGCTTTGGCGAGATCATCCGCGTTTTGATTCTGAACATCGACAAGATCGGCGGCGCGCGAGGGCTCGCCGGCGTCCCCGCCTTCGCGAACTTTTTCTGGGTCTACCTGTTCGTCTGCATCGTGGTCATCGTGTCGTGGAGGCTGATCCGTTCGCAGGTCGGCCGCGCGTTTCTCGCGGTGCGCGAGGACGAGATCGCGGCCGAAGCGATGGGCGTGAACACGACGCATTACAAGGTGCAGGCGTTCGTGATCGGATCGTTCTTCGCGGGCATCGCGGGAGGACTTCTCGGCCACTACCTCGTCTACCTGAATCCCGGGATGTTCCAGTTCACCAAATCGTTCGAGGCGATCGTCATGGTCGTCCTCGGCGGGATGGGCTCGATCTCGGGCGCGGTGCTGGCCGCGGTGATTCTCTCCGTTGCACTCGAGGCACTCCGCTTCGTGAAAGAGGCGTTCGGCCTTACAGCCGATCCGCGCATGGTGATCTATGCGATCGTGCTGATCCTGCTGATGCGGCTTCGGCCGCAGGGCGTGCTCGGTAACCGCGAGATCGGTAGCTTCTTCCGACGGCGCAACGGGAGAAGCGAATGACGATCCTCAACGTCCTCGACGCCCAGGGCGTGACCATCCGCTTCGGCGGCCTCACGGCCGTGTCGGAATTCAACCTGTCGATCAGGCCCACCGAGCTCGTCGGTCTGATCGGGCCTAACGGCGCCGGCAAGACGACGGTATTCAACATGCTTACCGGAGTCTACAAGCCGACGGAAGGCGAGATCCGGGTGAACGGCGTTGACACAAAGTCACTCAAGGCGTGCGACATCACGAAGCTCGGCGCGGCACGCACGTTTCAGAACATTCGCGTCTTCAAGACCCTCTCGCTCCTCGACAACGTGAGAATCGGCGGACACATCCACTACAAGTACTCGTGGGCCGATTCCGTCCTCCACTCGGTGAAGTTTCGCGAGCACGAAGAGCAGGCCGCCCAGGAAGCGATCGAGCTGCTAAGCATCTTCGACCTCGCGCACCGCGCCCACGACGAGGCGCGAAGCCTCCCCTATGGCGACCAGCGGCGACTCGAGATCGCGCGGGCACTCGCTGCAAAACCGAAGCTCCTTCTCCTCGACGAACCCGCGGCCGGGCTCAACACCGGCGAGACCGCGGGACTGATGGCGCAGATCCACGAGATCCGCGACCGCTTCGGCATCGCGGTCCTCATCATCGAGCACAACATGGAGCTGGTGATGGGTATCTGCGAACGAATTCTGGTCCTCAACTACGGAAAGACGATCGCGCAAGGCCATCCTGAAGCGATCCAGAACGACCCGGTCGTCATCGAGGCCTATCTCGGTGAGCCTGCGGATGCATGACATGGCAGACACCGTACTTTCAATCAGAAGCCTCGAGGTGGCGTACGGTGAGATCCCCGCACTGCACGGCGTCGATCTCGAAGTCGCCCGCGGCGAAATCGTGACGCTGATCGGCGCAAACGGAGCGGGTAAAACGACGACGCTCCGCGCGATCAGCGGACTTCTCGAGCCGCGTAAGGGCGACATCCTCTATCGCGGCGAGACGATCCGCGGAATGAAAACTCACCTCATCACGAAGATGGGCATCTCTCACGTCCCTGAGGGCCGCGGCATCTTCTCGAACCTGACCGTCCACGACAACCTCGAGCTTGGCGCCTATCTACGCAAGGGAAAGATCGCCGCAAGCGAGCTCGAGTACATCTTTTCACTCTTCCCTGTGCTGGAAGATCGCCAGAAGCAGAACGCGGGCACGCTGTCCGGAGGCGAGCAGCAAATGCTCGCGATCTCGCGCGCGCTTATGGCGAAACCCGACGTGCTGCTCCTCGACGAGCCTTCGCTCGGCCTGGCGCCGCAGATGGTCCAGACGATCTTCCGCGTCATTCGCGAGATCAATCAGACGGGCACGACGATCCTGCTGGTCGAGCAGAATGCGCACATGGCCCTCACCACTGCACATCGCGGGTACGTCATGGAAACGGGGCGGATCGCGTTCGCCGATACGTCAGTCAATCTGCTCGCATCGGAACGCGTCAAAAAAGCCTATCTCGGGGGCTGAGGGCGCGATGGCTCCGTCGACGAGTCCGGCGCCGCGGATATTGCGGGGCCGGGTACGGCCGGCACCCGATCGACGACCGCCGCCTTACGGACTGCGAGCTCCACGCGCCAGAGACCTTTGTCGTTCCGAATCGAGGCGACGGAGCGATACGGCTTGCCGAGCGGCTTGTCGATCTTCGTTTCGAACATCTCGTAGAGCGGCGTCGGAGAAGCGTAATGCCAGATGATCTCCGCGCTTCCGATCGTTGGGTCGTTCGGGTGGCGGATGAAGTTCTCGATCGAATCGATCTTCTTCACGCAGATCTTGCCGCGGAACGCCTTGCCGCGCGCGCTCGGTACCGTACCGAGAATCGCGAACCCTTTCTCGGTGACCTTCCCCTGGTAGATCTCCCGGCCGCCCGCTTCGATGACGTGCTTCACCTTCAGGAGCCCTGCCTCCTCTAGGTTGCGAAGCGTCGCAACGGCCTTCCCGTCGTAGTCGTCCTTCGCGTTACCAGGCGCCCACCAGACCTTCTGCGGGACTTCAGCGTAGATCGGCTCGTCGTCGATCGCGTTCCGCCGGATCAGGTCGGCCGCGAGCTTCTCATCGAGAGCCGGAGGGGCACCACATGCAAGCGCGAAAAGAGCGACCAATGTGATGACGATGAGGCGCATGGTGGTAGGAGTAGTCATCAGTCGTTCGTGCGACGAAGCTCGGCTGTCGCGGAATGCGGCGCTCGTTAGTTTCGGTCGTATTCACCGTCCTGCCAAGCAACGTTCGTCAAAACTCGTCTCGTCACACCTCGTTCCAACAACTGACTACGAACAATCAACAACCCAAATGCGTGCGGATCGCGCGACAAATACCGTAGAATCGTCGCGAAATACCGACCGGAGCCAGCCAATGACCACGAGTTCGTTCACCCTTCCCCGTTTTGTATCCGAGCGGTTCGCCCAGAAGTCAGCGATCCGCAATATCGGGCTGGTCGTCGCGGCGAGCCTGCTGATCGCGATTTCGGCACAGATCGCGATTCCGCTCCAGCCGGTGCCGATGACACTGCAGCCGGTCGCGATCCTGCTCGTCGGCGCGGCACTCGGATCGTCGCGCGGCGCAGCGGCCGCGGCGCTCTACCTCGTGGAAGGACTCTCGGGCATGCCCGTGTTCGCTGGCGGCGCAGCAGGACCCGCAGTCTTCCTCGGTCCAACGGCCGGATACCTTCTCGCGTTTCCCGCAGCCGCCTGGATTGCCGGATTGGCGTCCGAACGCGGCTGGGCGCGCTCGATGATGACGACGATTCCCCCGATGATCCTGGCGGTCGCCACGATCCACCTCGGCGGTTGGGCCTGGCTCGCCACTGCGATGGGCCTCGGAGCGCAGAAGGCCTTCATGCTCGGCGTCGCACCGTTCTGGGCATCGGACATCCTGAAGATCGCGATTGCGGCGACGACGCTGCCCGCGGCGCACGGGCTCCTTTCCCGCAGCAGGCCGTAACGCAACCTCACGCCACGAACGAGACGGGCCGATCTCGCGATCGGCCCGTTTCATGTTGGCAGGACGTTCTTTCAGGCCTGGGTCGCGGCTGGTGCCGCCGCTTCGCTCGACGGCACATCGGCCGCTGGAGCCGCCGGCGCGCCGTCGAGCAGCGCGATCTTGAGCACATCCTCGACGTGTTCCACGAAGTGGAACTTCACGTCGCGCTTGAGCGACTCCGGAACCTCGAGCAGGTCGCACTCATTGAGCTTCGGCATGATGATCGTATTGATCTGCGCCGCGCGCGCCGCGAGTACTTTCTCCTTGACCCCGCCAATCGGCAGGATGTCGCCACGCAGCGTCACCTCTCCCGTCATCGCGACATTGCGCTTGACCGCTCTCCCCGTGAGCACCGAGATGATCGCGGTGGTGATGGTGATACCGGCGGACGGTCCATCCTTCGGCACAGCCCCCGCGGGCACGTGAATGTGGATGTCGTGCTTCTCGAAGAAATCGGAAGCGATACTCTGCTCCGCGGCGTGGGCACGGGCGTACGTGAGTGCAGCCTGCGCCGACTCTTTCATCACATCGCCTAACTGGCCGGTGAGCTGCAGCTTGCCGTTGCCGCGTACGGCGATCGCCTCGATGAAGAGAATGTCGCCACCGACGGAGGTCCAGGCCAGACCCGTCGCGACGCCGACCTGGTCGCGATCGAGCAGCTCTTCCGCGTAGTGGCGCGTGGGGCCGAGGTACTTCTCGATCGTCGCATCGGTGAGACGGTACGCGTCCTGAGCCGTACCTCCGGCGACCTCGACCGCAATCTTCCGGCAGATGGCGCCGATCTCGCGCTCGAGATTGCGGAGCCCCGCCTCTTTCGTGTAGCCGATGATGACCTTCATGATCGCACTGTCGGTCCAGACGATCTCGGTCTCGGCGACGCCGTTTTCCTCGACCTGCTTCGGAATGAGATGGCGGCGCGCGATCATCACCTTCTCTTCGTCGGTATAACCCGACAGACGAATGACCTCCATCCGGTCGAGGAATGCGGGCTGAATCGTGTCGAGAACGTTCGCGGTCACGATGAACATGACATTCGACAGGTCGTAGGCGACGCCGAGGTAGTGATCGCGGAACGTGTTGTTCTGCTCCGGGTCGAGAACCTCGAGCAGCGCGGACGATGGGTCGCCCCGATAGTCGGCCCCGATTTTGTCGACCTCATCGAGGACGAAGACCGGATTGCTCGAGCCGGCCTGGTTGATCGCCTGAACGATGCGGCCGGGGAGCGCGCCGACATACGTCCGCCGGTGGCCGCGAATCTCCGCCTCGTCTCGCACGCCGCCGAGCGACAGCCGGACGAACTTCCGGTCGAGCGCGCGGGCGATCGAACGGCCGAGCGAAGTCTTTCCGACGCCGGGGGGCCCGACGAAGCAGAGAATCGGTCCCTTCATCTTCGAGCCGCGCAGCTTGCGTACGGCGAGGTACTCGAGAATGCGCTCCTTGATCTTCTCGAGGTCGTAGTGGTCTTCGTCGAGGATCTGCTTCGCCCGGGCGAGATCGTGATTGTCGGCCGACTGGACGCTCCAGGGAAGTCCGGTCATCCAGTCGAGGTAGGTTCGAATGATCGACGTCTCCGCGGAATCGGGATGCGAGCGCTCGAGACGCTTGAGCTGCTTCTCGACCTCTTCCTTCGCCTCCTGCGGGATCGACTTCTCATCGATCTTCTTCCTGTAGTTCTCGATCTCCTCGCTGAGCTCCTCTCCTTCGCCGAGCTCGGTCTGGATCGCCTTGAGCTGCTGACGCAGGAAGTACTCGCGCTGGCTCTTGTTCATCTCGCCTTGCGCGACGGTGGAGATCTCCTGCTGCATCGTGAGGACGTTGATCTCGCGCGTGAGAAGCTCGTTGACTTTGCGAAGGCGCTCGATCGGATCGAACGTCTCGAGAATCGCCTGCGACTCCTCGAGCTTCAGGTCGAGGTTCGAGGCCGCGAGGTCGGTTAGGCGCGCCGGATCGTCGAGGTTCGCGGCGATGATCATGACTTCGGGCGAGATGTTCTTGCCGAGACTGACCGATTTATCGAGGTTTTGCTTCACCGAGCGGATGAGCGCCTCGACCTCGAGCGGACGTTCCTTGATCGACGGCTCGTCGATGCGGGTGATCTTCGCCTTGAAGAATGGCGCGGTCTGAATGAAGTAATCGATGCGTGCGCGCGAGAGTCCCTGCACGAGGATGCGGATCCGTCCGTCGGGGAGCTTGAGCATCCGCATGATGATCGCCACTGTGCCGATGCGGTAGAGCTCATCCTCTCCAGGGTCCTCGTTTTGAAAATCCTTCTGCGCCGTCAGCATGATGACGCGATTCTCGGCGAGCGCCTGGTCGACCGCATTGATCGACTTCTCTCGCGACACCGAAAGCGGAACGATGATGTAAGGGAAGATCACAAGATCCTTCAGCGGAAGCACTGGCAGCACGTCCGGAATCTTGATCGCCTCGTCTTTGGTGACGTCGTTGGTCTCGCTCATTCAGTCCTCTCGTGGGGCTGCCTGCAATGCCTGTCGCGAATCAGCGGCTTTCGTCCTTCAAGTGACTCAGTTCGCGGACGAATTCCTCGAGGTCCTCGAAACGCCTGTACACCGAAGCGAATCGGATGTAGGCAACCGAGTCGACTTCGCGAAGCCGCCGCATGACCATGTTGCCAAGCTCGCGGCTCGAAATCTCCCGCTCGCCCGATTCCTGCATCTCGGCCTCGATCGAGTCGGCGATCCGCACGAGAGTCTGCTCGGAGATCGGCCGCTTGCGACACGCGACCCGGAGGCCGCCCATCAGCTTTTCCCGTTCGTACGCCTCGCGGCGCTGGTCGCGCTTAACGACCTGGAACGGCTCGAGCTCGATCTTTTCATAGCTCGTGAAGCGTCGCTCGCAGGAGACACACTCCCGGCGGCGGCGAATGACGTCTCCCTCGCGGCTTTCCCGCGAGTCGACGACACGATCTTCGGTGTTGCCGCAATACGGGCAGCGCATCGACGGAATCCCGCGCGATATGTATCACTCTTCGCGCGTTTCACCAATCTTCGCCAGCTGTCCCCAGCTCAGCCCTTCCCTTACAAAAAGGGCAAGGCCGCCAACGACCACCGGGGCCGTTCCGACGATGTGAAGTACGAGGGCGAGCGCGACCGAATCATCGATGCCGAATGCGTAAAACTGGATCAGCGCAACCTGGCAGACTTTATGGAAGCCCCCTACGCCCCCAGGCGTGGGAATCATCATTCCGACGATGCTTACGCCCGTCAGTAGGAAGCACGACAGGAACGGAAGGTCGTGCGACATCGCGAGCGACGTGAACCAGAACTGTGACGACAGGCATGCCCACGTCACGAGCGTGAGCACAATGACCTTCGCGAACGCCGCGGGATGCTGCGCCGCGCTGTGGAACGACGCCGCGAACGTGTCGAAAAAATGCATCCACGGATCGCGCATGCGGTGAGGCAGCAGCTGACCGAGCCGCTCGTGGAGGCGGCGGATTGCCGAGGTCGCGAGGACGATCCCGGTCACGAACACGAGCATGACGACGAGGATCGCGCCGGCGACGAAACCGACCGAACGAAGCATCGCCCGCTGCTCCTCGGTAAACGACGGGTTGCTCGCCGAAGACACGACGAACCAACAGAGCATGCCGAGAATCGCGATCAGATCGAGCACTCGTTCGGTCAATACCGTCGCAATCCCTGTGGAAAAGCGGATTCCCGTCTTCCCCTTCATCAGCACTGCGCGGACGACGTCGCCCGCGCGCACGGGAAGAATCGACGAAGACATGTACCCTACCGTGACGGCGAAATACGTCGGGTAGTAGGGAGGCGGGTGGCTCGGCTGAAGGAGAGTCCGCCACCGTTCGGCGCGCGTGAAGAGCGCGAGAAAGTTCACGCCAAATGCGACGGCAAGCCAGCCCGGATCGACCCTCGCGATCAATCGGATCACCTCGCCCGGGTTGCTGTTCCACAGGAACAGCGCCAGCAGGACGATCATCGCGAGAATCACGGCTCCAAGGCGTACGGTTCGCTTCAAGACGGCGCGGTTGTACCATAAATAGGCCCGGGCGCCACGATGCCCGCGCCGAATCGTCTTCCCCCGATGCTCCGCATCCATACACATCCACGCTTCCGGGCGCACGAGGTGCCGCCGGGCTACCCGGAGAATGCGGCGCGCCTCGACGCTGCGCTGCACGGAGTTCACCGCGCCGGGCTCGACGGAACAGTCATCACCTCGCTCTCGCCAACCATCGAGACCGGCAGGATCATCGCTAAGGTTCATTCGGAGAACTACGCAAAGGAGCTCGAGTCGGCGTGTCACGACGGCTTCAAGCTCTTCCACTCCCACGACAATCCGATCTCTCGGGAGAGCTACGCCGCGGCAACGACCGCCGTCGCCTCAGCCCTCACCGCGGCGGAGGAAATCTGGGAGAGCGGTAAGGCAACGCGCGGCTTCGTCGTCGCGCGCCCGCCCGGGCACCACGCCGAGCGCGCCGAGGCGATGGGATTCTGTTTCTTCAACACGATTGCATGCGTCGCCGAACGGCTGCGCGAGCTTCCCGGAATCGAACGCGTATTCATCCTCGACTGGGATGTGCACCACGGCAACGGCACGCAGACGATCTTCGAGGACCGCGACGACGTCTACTACGCGTCGATTCACCGATACCCGTTCTATCCCGGCTCCGGCGCCGCTCACGAGATTGGGTTCGGGAAGGGACGAGGCTTCACCCGAAACATCCCGCTCTCGGGCGGCGCGGGAGACACGGCATTCGTCGATGCGGTCGAGACGACGCTCCTCCCGATCATCGACGACTATCGACCCGACGCGATCCTGGTCTCCGCGGGATTCGACGCGCACCGGCGCGATCCTCTCGGCGGCATGCGGGTCAGCGAGAGCGCGTATGGCCTGATGACCCGCATGGTCGTCGCCGCGGCCGAGCGTCATTGCAGAGGTCGGGTCCTCTCGCTGCTCGAGGGGGGCTACGACCCCGATGGACTCGCATCGAGTGTCGAGGAGCACGTCGTTGCGATGACATGAGTATGCGCGACAACGAAGCACCTCGCCACCGAACGCATCTCTTGAAGTAAGAACGTAGAACGGTGAATGTTGAATCCAGAAAGCGATTTCACCGCTTGCCGCTTTCTGGATTTAACATTCACCGTTCTACGTTCTTACTTCGGAATCCGTCGCCACGTTCCCAAGCGGTGCACATCAGGATTCCGCCACGAGTAATCGCCTAACCGGTGATCCCCTTGCCCGCGAGAATCTCCCGGTAGAGCCGTTCGAGCCGGTCGATCCTGACAGTCTTCGAGAACCTGTCGATGACTCGTCGTCGCGCAGCGCGTCCCGTGGCGATCGCCGCATCGCGGTCGTCGATGACGGCGAGCATCGCCGCCGAGAGCGCTGCACGGTCGCGCGCCGGCACGAGCCATCCGACCTCCGGCATCGCGACCAACTCGCGGTTCCCTCCGCAATCGGTCGCGATGACAGGCTTTGCGAGCGCCATCGCCTCCCGTACCGTGCCGGTGATCCCCGTACCACCCCACGAAGCATCGACGACGCAGTCGGCAGAAGCGAGGACTCGCGCCATGTCGGCGCGGTACTCGACTGCGGTCACCGATGCAGCCACGCCGCGGCTCGAGGCGTACTCCTCGATCGCGCGCCGCTCCTGCTCGCTCTTGTAGGCGACGAGAACGAGCCTAACACGGTCCCGGCACGACGCGACGTCGGCGAACGACTCTACGAGCTCGCGCCACCCTTTCCAGTCGCGAATACCGACTTGCATGTAGACGAATTCGTCGTCGCCCACACCGCGCTCGGCGCGGAAATCGATCCGCGACCAGTGTGCCGGATCGAAGGACTCGACGTCGGTCCCCGCGTAGACGACTTCGACCTTCTCCCGTGGAACGTGGCCGCTCTCGACGATGACGCCCCGGATCTGCTCACAGACAGTCACGATCCTGTCGACTCGCGCCGTCCTGTACTTCGGGCGGTTCCATCGCGTGAGAGGAAACGAAACGCCGCGATTGACGACGAACGCCCCCGCGCGGTTCATCCAGGTGGCGAGCAATGCCAGCGTGTGCGCGCGCCCCTTGTGAACGTGAATCACGTCGGGGCGTTTCTCCCGCGCCAGCCGCGAGATCCCTCGAATCGTCTCAAGATCGAGATCGCTCGCAAACGGCAGTCCGACGAAGCCGGCACCTGCCTCCTTCGCACGCGTTTCCAGCGTGTCGTCGAATCGACTCACGATCGTCACTTCGTGTCCGCGCTCGCACAGACCCGCGGCGGCCTGGAACATCTGATGGACCGAACCGGTATCGAATCTGTTCTTTTCGAGAATCTGGAACACCCTCATCGATTGCGCCCAACCCTCGATCCCATGATTGCGAATCGCCCCGGCTGGCACAAGAGCGAGCGGTTGAAGGCAGTCCTTCTGCAGGGAAGAGAGTAGAATCGCGAGCGAGCAGGAAGCGCGCGTTGCGTTTCTGCGGGCCGGGCGGAACGCTCGGTGGCGCCTCACACGCCGGAAGGCCGATCCGCCGCGCCAAGGGATGGAATCCGCCCGTACGCGGTGATACCATTCGCAACCAACTCATTGATACGAAGCGAGATCAATCGAGTCTTGCGCGGCGGAGCAGAGGGGGGAGGCCGGTTTGCCGACGGAGAAGAAGTCACCCGAACCGATCAAAGTCACCGACAAGCGAATATTCACGGCCGAAGGTGATATCCGCGATGAGTATCGGAACAGGGTGACACCGGTCGATCCCGCCGAAACGCGTCCCGAGGCAGAAGCTCCCGCGGAGCCCGCGAACGAAGAGCCTTCGATTCCGACCGACCGCCGATTCATCATGCTCCTGCAGTTGCTCGACGCGAACGTCTACAATGCTCTCGAGCTCGCGGGGCGCGGCCATCCCCAGGGAAAAGACGCGGCTCGCCAGATGATCGACGTCACCGAGGTTCTCGAAGAGAAGACCGCGGGGAACTTGTCACCCGAAGAATCCGAATCGCTGAAGAAGCTGCTCGGTGAAGCGAAGTTGCTTTACGTGAAGGTCACGAAGGGCCTCAAGGTATGAACGTCGCCACAGGTCGGAGACTCGTCGGAGCCGCGTTGTTCTCGCTGATGGCGACCGTCGCGCCGGCGCAACAGCTCGTACCCGCCGACGTATGGCCTCAGGCGACGGCGGCGCTCGATACGGGTGACATCCAGGTGGCCCAGCAGAAGCTCGATCAGCTTCTCGAGCTTGGCAAGGACCTCGGCGTCACTCGTTTCCCTCTTTACGCGCAGTCTGCGGCCTCACTCGCGCGACAGATTCACAAGACACAACCGGCGAACAAGCAGGCGATCGATTGGGCAGCGGCCGCCGCGCGGAAGCTCGATCCTAAGGATCCTGCCGTTGCGTTCGCTCTCGCCGACCTCGCGTTCGAACGCTCGGACTGGGGCGGCGCTGTAAAAGCACTCACCGCCGGCGTGACTCGCACATTCACCGAGCCGACCGCTCGCGCGGCGACGCGCGCCGACTTGTCCACGGTGCTGACGATCGCGATCGTCGGAACGGCCTCGCTCCTCGGCATCGCTCTCTTCTCGCGCTACTCGCGGCCCGCCGCACACGACTTCCGGGAGATCCTGCAGGAATGGGGGCTCGGCTCGACGACGGCCTCGGTCGTGGCGCTCGCGGCGCTCGTGCTTCCGCTCTTTCTCTGGCTCGGCCCATCCTGGGTGCTCGTCTTCTGGTTTGTGATCTTCTTCAGCTACGCGACGATCGGCGAGCGGATCGCGATCGTCGTCTTCCTGCTGCTCATCTCGGCGGTTCCCGTCACACTCGATTGGGCGGTGTACCGCGCGGTCGGCTCGACCTCCCCCGTGGTGCGCGCGGCGGTCGCCGAGGAGTTTGCGATCTTCCATCCCGACAATGTGCGCAGGATGCGTGAGCTGGTCTCGGCCGTTCCCGGAAATGCTCGCCTTCAGTTGCTGCTCGGTGGTCTCGAACTGCAGCTGGGCGACGAGCAGCAGGCGCTGGTCCACTATCGGGAAGCGATCAAGCTCGATCCGCGACTCGGCGGCGCTTACGTCAACCTCGGCAACCTCGACTTCTTCCACAACGAGTTCCGCGCGGCGATCACGAATTACGAGAAGGCGATTCAGGCAACCCCAGCCCTCTCGATCGCCTACTTCAACATCGCCGCGGCGTCGGGTGAGATCTACGACTACGCGCGCCAGGGGCAGATGATCGAAGAAGCGCGTAAGCGCGACCGCGTTCGAGTTCAGAAGCTGATCGCCAGCCCGCCAACCCAGAAGATCGTGATGTACACGCTTCCGATCGGCGAGGCGTGGGAGATCTCGGAACGACTCGCGACCGGGGGACAGACGCGCGAGCTCTTCGGAAGCTATGCACGCTTCGATCCGCTGCAGAGCGCGCTTAACCCGGTCACGACGTCATGCCTGATCGGCGTCGTGGCAGCCCCTCTTCTATGGTGGAAGAGGCGCGCGAAGGGTTTCTCCGGCATCTGCATGAAGTGCGGCCGCACGTTCTGCTTCCGCTGCAAGTCGGCGAGAGAGAGCGCGACCTACTGCACACAGTGCATTCACATCTACCTCAAACGCGATGGCGTGTCACTCGACACGAAACAGTCGAAACTCAAGGAAGTGCAGAACTATCAGAACGGGCAGGTACGTCTGAAGAAACTCCTCGCGACATTCTTCCCCGGCTCGGGGCAGATCATGGACGGCGCGACGGCGAAGGGACTGATCGCCGTCTTCTCATTCCTCTTCTTCCTCACGGTTGCCCTGCTGATCGGAAGCCTCGTGCCGATCGCGACCCCCGCCGGGCTGATACGGCATGCGATCAGAATCGTAGCGGTCCTTCTCGCGATCGGAACCTGGCTGCTGATCTCGATACCCGTCTACCGGCAGCGACCGACATACTGAGAGACTGAAGGCGAACGATGGCACTCGAAGGAACACTGAAAGACTTCAGCCTCGCCGATATCTTCCAGTTGATCGGCCTGCAGAGGAAGACAGGCGTCCTGACGCTGCGCGGCAAGGACGACACGGTGACCGTGACGTTTCTCGACGGCAAGGTCGTCGCCGCGGATTCGCTGAACAAGAGGCTCGAGAACCGGCTCGGCCACGTGCTTGTCAAGAGCAACACGCTTACGCAGGAACAGCTCAGCCAGGCGCTCGAGATTCAGAAGGAGACGCTGCAGCGGCTCGGATTCATCCTAACGCACTACAAGATCATCTCGCAGGAAGCGCTGCGCGCGGCATTGCAGCTCCAGATTCTCGGAATCGTCTACCGGCTCTTCCGCTGGAAGGACGGCGACTACCACTTTTCGCAGGAGACGACGATTGAGTACGACCGCGACAACGTCGTGCCGATCACGGCTGAGTCGATCCTGATGGAAGGCGCCCGGATGATCGACGAATGGCCGATCATCGAGAAGCGCATCCGCTCGCAGGAGATGATCTTTCGCAAGAAGGAGATCGCGCAGGAGATCGTCGTCGTATCGGCGGACGACGCCGACGAGGTCGCCTTCGACGGCGACGCCAGCCGGCTCAAGAAAAAGAAGAAGACCGACTCCAACAAGATCCGGATCTCGGAGGAGGAGAACGCCGTCTACCGGGCGATCAACGGAAGACTCACCGTCGGAGACCTCGTCGAGATCGGCAAGATGTCGGAGTTCGACACGTCGAAGTGCCTCTACGAGCTCCTCACCCGCGATCTGATCGAAGAAGTGAGGCATCAGGCCACCTCCGCCACGACGACGATCGAGGAAGTCGTGGTCGACCGCACGGTGACCGACGAGATTCCTCCGCTTCCTCTTCCGCTCGTGATCGTTCTCGGCGTCGTTGCGATCGTCTCCCTGCTCTTCACCTTCCAGAACCCTCTCGCGCTCAACTCGATGGCGCCGTTTATGCGGCGCGCGAGCCCGCTCACCGAATTGAAGAAAGCGATCTCGCTCCGCCGCATTGAAGCGGTGAGCGACGGCGTCTACGCACACTACCTCGCGAACGGGAAGATGCCGAGAACCCTCAAAGAGCTCGCCCCGATGTTCGTCGGCACCAACGTGCTGACCGATCCGTGGGGGAACGAGTACCGATACTTGCCGAAGCCGACGGAGAACCCCGATCGTTACCTCGTCATCGGTTTCGCCCCCGACGGCAAACCCGACACCGACCTCTTCCTGGCCCGCCCCGTACAGGCGGTTTCTTCCGCGAGTTCGCCTTCGCAGCAGACGGGCGGGATTGAGCTCATCGACTGAGCGTCGTTCACGTCCCACGCAGCGAGAAGCCCGCAAGCTCCTCGTGAACCGCTCCTGACTGGAGGAGGCGGCTCTCGAAGAGCGACACGCGGTCGAGCGCGAACGGAACCCCTTCCATCGCAGCCGCCGCGCGCAAGAACGCATCGCCATCCTCGGGTCGCCACGCATCGCGAATCCGCGCGAGCGTCAAGTGCGCTTTGAATGGCTTCGTATCGAACGACACTCCGCACGAGCTCACAGCCTCACGAAACGATACGGCGATCGCCTCGATCGATTCGTTAGGCGCGATCGCAATCCAGGCGACGCGCGGGCGCCGTTCGTTCGGAAAGAAACCACCGCGCCCAAACTGTGTATCGACCGCATGCACGGACGATGCTGCGCGTGCAAGCGCATCGGTCAGCATTGGCACGACGTCCACCTTCTGCTCGCCGAGAAACGCAAAGGTGAGGTGGTAGGAGTGCGCGGCGACCCATGCCGCCTTCGGAAGGCGCGGGCGAAGAGCCGCGACGAGCGCAGCGAGTCGCACCGACGGCGGTTCCGCGAGTTTGTACGCGACGAACAACCTCACCGCGTGAATCCTACCTTCGCCTCGGGGAGCGTTTTCCGGCGCCCGTCAGTTTCGATGGCGCGAACACCGCGGCAATGCGCGCCTCCGTGAGAATCCCGCGTTTGCGGACGATGTCCGGCACCGGAGCTCCGCTCATGGCCGACTCCTTCGCGACGGCGGCCGCCGCCTCGTAGCCAATGTACGGATTGAGCACTGTCGCAAGCGCAGGGGACACGGCGTGGTAGGCGATGCATCGTTCGCGATCGGCTTCAATTCCGCGCACGCATCGCTCTGCCACGACGGGAACGAAGTTCGCGAGGATGTCGATCGAGAAGAGAACTTCCCACGCCATCAGCGGCATCATGACGTTGAGCTCGAGCTGGCCCGCCTGCACGGCGAGCGCGACCGCCGCGTCCGCTCCCACAACGTGAAAGCAGACCTGATTGAGGCACTCGAGAAGCGATGGATTGACCTTGCCCGGCATGATCGAGGAGCCAGGCTGCACGGGCGGAAGCCGCAACTCGCCCAGCCCCGCGCGCGGCCCTGATGCAAGAAGGCGCAGGTCGTTCGCAATGCGGATCAGCTCGAGCGCAAGGTTTCGCAACGACGCCGAGACGGCGGCAATCGGTGCCTGCGACTGCATCCCCTCACGTGGATCCCGGTTGCGGCGCAGCGGGTAGCCGGTCAGACGCCGCAGTTCCTTCACGATCTCGACCGCATATCCACGCGGTGCGTTGAGGCCGGTGCCGGTCGCCGTACCGCCGATTCCGAGGTCGAGAAGCTCGTTTCCCGCGCCTCGGACGAGTTTGCGCACCCTCGTGATCGTCGCACTCCAGGCGGCAAGCTCCTGGCCTAACGTGACGGGAACAGCGTCCTGGAGATGTGTGCGTCCCGCCTTGATCACGTCCGCGAGCTCGACTGCCTTCAAAGAAAACGCGTCGTCGAGGACGCCGAGCGATCCATCGAGGCGATCGAGCTCCGCGAGAATGGCGAGGCGCATCGCCGTCGGAAACGTGTCGTTCGTCGACTGCGACATGTTCACGTGATCGTTCGGGTGGATCGTGCGGCGAGAGCCTCCCCCACTCCTGCCGCTCCGGTTCGCGAGCGTCGCGATCACCTCGTTGCAGTTCATGTTGAGCGACGTTCCCGCTCCCGCCTGGAAGGCATCGACCGGAAACTGATCCCGCATCGCCGCGGCATCGCCCAACAACTCGTCGCAGGCGGCGACGATCGCCGAGGCACGACGCGCGTCAAGCGCACCTTGCCGCCGGTTTGCGGTCGCTGCGGCGCGCTTGAGCAGGAGATACGCGCGGATCAGCGCGGGATGCGCTCTCAAGCCGGATACGGGAAAGTTCTCCCGAGCTCTCTCCGTCTGCGCTCCCCAGAGCGCGCCGGCCGGCACCTCGACCACCCCCATCGTGTCGCGCTCGACTCGTCCTCGGGTTCGCATCGTCTCGTGCCTCCTCCGATGATCGATTCAACCAATTCGCGCCTGCACTCCATCCCTGGCGTCGAAATATGAAATGAAGAGACTCATATTCTAGTTACATTCGACAGTTGAGCGTAACGTTGTCAAGTTTTGAGTTGGGCTGCCAACCAGGGGTAAAACCATGAATTTCAACAAATTGACCATCAAGGCCCAGGAAGCGGTCGCTGCGGGCCAGGGACTCGCGCGCGAAGCAGGACACGCGGAGTACACCCCGGAGCACCTCCTCGTGGCCCTGCTTCGACAGGAAGGGGGAATCGTCGCTCCACTCCTGGCGAAGCTCGGCAGCCGCCCGGGTGACCTGGAAGTCGAGCTTGCGAACGAGCTCTCCCGCCGCGCAAAGGTCGCGGGCAACGTCGGCGAGCCGTCGCCGTCAGCGAGCCTCCGCAACGTCTTCGACGAGGCGGCCGAGGCGACGAAGGCGTTCAAAGACGAGTTCGTCTCCACCGAGCACCTTCTCCTCGGGATCGCGGCGACGAAAGGAGCGGCCGCGGCCTCACTTCTCGCCTCGGCGGGGGCGAAACGGGATGCGCTGCTGAAGGCCCTGCAATCGCTTCGCGGATCGCAGCGCGTGACTGACCAGAATCCCGAGGACAAGTATCAGGCGCTCGAGCGCTACGCGCGCGACCTTACCGATCTCGCGCGACGAGGCAAGCTCGACCCCGTGATCGGCCGCGATGAGGAGATCCGTCGCGTGATCCAGGTTCTCTCGCGGCGTACGAAGAACAACCCCGTTCTCATTGGCGAGCCGGGCGTCGGCAAGACGGCGATCGCCGAAGGGCTGGCGCGCCGCGTAGTCGAGGGCGATGTGCCTGAAAGCCTTAAGAACAGGCGGGTCGTGGCTCTCGACCTCGGCGCACTGATCGCCGGCGCAAAATATCGCGGCGAGTTCGAGGACCGCCTCAAGGCCGTCATCAAGGAAGTCGAAGAGTCGGACGGAAGCGTCATCCTGTTCATCGACGAGCTGCATACGCTCGTCGGCGCAGGAGCCGCCGAGGGAGCGATGGATGCATCGAACCTCCTGAAGCCGGCGCTCGCCCGAGGCGAGTTGCGCGCGATTGGCGCCACGACCCTCTCCGAGTACCAGAAGCACATCGAAAAGGATGCGGCGCTCGAGCGGAGGTTTCAGCCGGTCTACGTCGGCGAGCCTAACGTCAGCGACACGATCGCAATACTCCGTGGTCTCAAGGAGCGCTACGAGATCCATCACGGCGTGAAGATTCAGGACTCCGCGATCGTCGCCGCCGCGACGCTCTCGCATCGATACATCGCCGACCGCTTCCTCCCCGACAAGGCGATCGACCTCGTCGACGAGGCCGCTTCGCGCCTCCGTATCGAGATCGATTCGATGCCGACCGAAATCGACGAGATCGAGCGCAAAGTGAGACAGCTCCAGATCGAGAAGCAGGCGCTGTCGAAGGAGACCGATCCGATGAGCGCCGAACGCCTCCGCGCGATCGAGGCGCAGCTCGCCGGCCTGCAGGAGCGCGCCTCCGCGCTGAAGGCGCAGTGGGAAAACGAGAAGTCGATCATCGCGGCGATCCGCGAGGTCAAACAGCAGGTCGAGAAGGCCCGCGACGAGGCCCTGCGCGCGGAACGCGACGGTGAGCTCGCGCGCGCGGCCGAGCTCCGTTATGGAACCCTTCCCGCACTCGACACCAAGCTCGAGGGCGAGTCGGCCCGGCTTGCCTCAGTCCAGACTTCGGGAGGTCTCCTCAAGGAGGAGGTCACCGACGAAGACGTTGCCGAAATCGTCGCGAAATGGACCGGCATCCCGGTCACGCGGATGATGGAGAGCGAGATCGAGAAACTCGTCAAGATGGAAGCGCGTCTCGGGCAGCGCGTGATCGGCCAGGAGGAAGCAGTCGCCGCTGTATCGAATGCGGTTCGCCGCTCCCGCGCGGGGCTGAAGGATCCCTCCCGCCCGATCGGATCGTTCATCTTCATGGGTCCGACGGGAGTCGGGAAAACGGAGCTGGCTCGCGCACTTGCCGAGTTCCTCTTCGACGACGAACAGGCGCTAGTGCGCATCGACATGTCAGAGTACATGGAGCGCCACGCGGTCGCGCGTCTGATCGGCGCCCCTCCAGGCTACGTCGGCTACGACGAAGGGGGTCAACTGACGGAGGCGATCCGCAGGCGCCCGTACGCGGTCGTTCTGTTCGATGAGATCGAGAAGGCTCACCCGGAAGTCTTCAACGTGATGCTCCAGATTCTCGACGACGGCCGCCTCACCGATTCGAAAGGGCGCACGGTCGATTTCAGGAACACCGTCGTGATCATGAGCTCGAATATCGGCTCACAGCACATCCACGAATTCCAGCAGTCGATGAAGTCGCCCGCGGAGCGCGAGGAGATGGAGCGACGCGTGAACCAGGAGCTCCATGCACGCTTCCGTCCCGAGTTTCTCAACCGGATCGACGACATCACAATCTTCCATTCGTTGACGCGCTCCGACATCGCGGCAATCGTCGAGATCCAGCTCCGTCGCGTCTCGTCGCTGCTCGAGGAGCGGCAGCTCGTTCTCGAAGTCAGCGCCGAGGCGAAGGATGTGCTTGCGCGCGAAGGATTCGACCCGGCGTTCGGCGCACGCCCGCTGAAGCGTGCGATCCAGCGCCGCATCGTCGATCCGCTCGCGATGAAGCTTCTGGAAGGGGCATTCCGGCCGGGCGACACCGTCTTCGTGACGGCGCGCGAAGGCACGATCTCGCTATCATTGCCTTAACTTCCGCCGACCGCCGCTGGACACCTCGGCTCGTTCGATGCTAGAAGACTCGACCAGTCCCGATGACGACGCTCGGATACATTCTGCTCTTCTCGCTCGCGGGGAGCCTGTTGTCGATGGCCGGCGGATTCTTCGTACTCACGAGGAGCGGCCTTGCCGAGCGCGTCGCGCGCGTCGCAGCGCCATTCGCGGCAGGTGCCCTTCTCGGCACGGCGTTTCTCGACCTCCTCCCCGAAGCCGCCGAGGGAGCGGGGCCCGGAGTTGCCGCATGGGCGCTCGTTGGAATGCTGGTCTTCTTCTTCCTCGAGCGATTCGTCCACGAATTCCATCACCAGCACACGCACGCCCACGACGAGCACAACCAGCAATCGGCCACGATTCCGATGGTGATCATCGGCGACATTCTCCACAACAGCATCGACGGCGTCGTCATCGCAGGGACCTTTCTCGTGAGCATCCCGCTCGGGGTCGCGACGACGATCGCAGTCTCGATGCACGAGATTCCGCAGGAGATCGGAGATTTCGGTCTGCTGCTCCATCGCGGCCTCGACCGGCGGCGCGTCGTGATTTACAACGTCCTCTCCGCATTTGCGACGGTCGTCGCCGCCGTCGTGACGTACCTCGTCGGCACGCGCGTTCTACAGCTGCTCCCGATCTTTCTCGCCGTCACGGCGGGTTTCTTCATCTACATCGCGGCATCCGACCTGATCCCCGAGCTTCACCGCCGCCGCCAGGGAGCCTCGGGCCGTCTCGATCCACTGGTGCTTCTCGGTGGCATCTCGCTCATCTGGATCACGGTCAGAATGCTCGAATAGGCTCGATCACGATGCCCCGAACGCGACTACACATCGGCTGCGGCCCGCAGATTCTTCCGGGCTGGACCAACGTCGACAACCAAACCTATCCGGGTGTCGACCACGTGCTCGACGTGACGCTCGGCCTGCCGTTCCGCGACGTGGAGTACGTCTTCGCGGAGCACTTCATCGAGCACCTCTCGTTCGACGACGCCTTCAATTTCATGCGCGAATGTCGCCGCGTTCTCGCGACGGACGGCACCCTGCGCCTAACGACGCCGAATCTCGACTGGGTCATGGAGACGCATTACAGGCGCGAGAGCTGGGCATCGGACGTCGACGCGATCGACTCGTGCTTCCGGACGAATCGCGCCTTTCGCGGGTGGGGCCACCAATTCCTCTACAACTGCCAGTCGCTCGAAGCGACTCTCCGCCTCGCCGGCTTCGGATCGATCGAAGGCTGCACGTATGGCGAAAGCCGGCACGAGCCGCTTCGCGGCGTCGAGCGGCACGAGACCTACCCCGACGCGCCGTCGCTTCCGCACATCCTGGTGCTCGAGGCGAGCGGCCACGGAGCAGAGGCGCCGCGGGGCGTTCGCGCGGCAATCGACGAATTCCACTCCGCGATCGACACGATCTGACGGCCGATCGCGCGCGTTAGAACGCCTGAGTGTCGGCGTCGCCGCAGTACGATCCCGCCGGTTTCGTGTAGCTCTTGACGGCGCCGGTCGCGGTATCGGTCACGGTGAGCGTGAACTCGAGATCGGTTAGGCCACCGTAGAACACCCAGAACCGCCCGCTCAGGTTTCGCGCGTCGAGCATCTTCACGAAAATCTCGGGATTCCCCGCCTGGCCGGTGATCGCGGGAAGCGAGAAGTAGCCGAACATGTCGTTTTCGGCAAGCGCGATGCCCGAGGTCCGTTCGCCCGTCCGCGCGTCGCGCGCCGAGACCGTGACCCGGAATCGCGTGTCGAGAAGGCAGAGATTCGCCGTGCCGGGAACACACGGCTCGACATCGGGAGGCGCGAGCCAACGCTCGACCTTCGCGAAGTAGCTCGCGAACGCGCCGTCGACCGCGGAGTTCTGCGCCGCGTCACAACTGTCGGGAAGATTGTTGCCACAACGGCCATACAGCTGTCCGACAATCTTCAGCCCATCGGCGAGAAACGCCGGACTTCCGGAGCTTCCACCTTTGGTCGCGCCGATGACGTTCTTCGAGTAGATGAACGAGCTTCGCGGCAGGTTCGCACACTCTCCCGGCGTCGGAACTTCTGACACCGAATGCATCGAGAACATCTGCGGTCCACCTTCAGGGTGGGCGATTCGAAAAATCTCGGTGCCCCCCTGTCCGATTACCGCCGCTGCGCTCCATCCGAGGTAATAGCGTCCGGCGGGAGGCGGCTGGGAGAGTCGAAGGAGTGAGAAGTCGGGCTCGCCCGCCTCGATCGCACCGGTCGCGAGCAACGACGCGCCGAGGGAACGGGAGAACACGCTGCGGTCGGGCACCTGCCCGGCACAGGTGGCCGTTCGGTAGTCCCAGAAGAACTCGACTGACTTCGCCGTCGCCGCGCTGTTGACACAGTGGTTCGCCGTCAGCACATAGGGGATCTCCGTCCCCTCGGTCGTGTTCACGAGCGCACCCGAGCAGACGTAGGAAGAACCGTCACGCTCGAAGACGAGGAGCGCGATCGCGTGCGTCGCTTCTTCGAGGTGTGCGAGCTCCTCACCGCCTGCACAGCGGACGTCTCGGAAACAATCGGGCAGTGCCTCGTCCAGGGAACCTGCCGATGGGGGCGGTGCGAATTCGCGACTTTCGAGGTGCTCGATCGCGGCAACGCGCAAGTGCGCCTCGGCGCCCGCACGCGTGCCTCGCGGCAGATGCAACTCGAGAAAGACGGTGCTCGAGAACACCGTATTCGACCAGAACGGTCCAGCCTGCGCGCCCCCCAGATCGTACGGCCCGTGAACTTCACCCGTGCGACTGTAGACCCAGCCAGCGGTACCCGCAGGGAGATCGACCTGCTCGAGCCGGAGTCGAACGGCGCCTGCGCCCGGGCTCTCAAAACCAGCAGTCCAGACGAGCTGGTCGTCGTTTCGCTCGAAAAGACCACCGCCGAGACGCTCGCCCGCGACCGGAAGCGATTGCCGTACGGAAAGGTCGAAACCGACAGGTGACGCGAACGACCGGGAGATTCCGACGCGATGCAGCTCACCGGCAGCAAGCGCCGGGTGGAGCCGTGCCCGTTCCGATGAGTCGAGCGGGCCTGCCGAGTGGAGCTCGGACGCCGTTAGGCGCGGGGCGGCGTACGCAAGCTCGGCGAGCGACGCGCGACGGGCGGGCGCCGCGTCGCTACCATGGGCGCCTGCGAGCTCGAGCACGCGCACCGGCGCTCCTTCGTGGGGCGCAGGCGCCGGGTGTTCGGCACTCACACTCGACGCGACAACGAGAATCGCAGCGGTAAGCAAAGGCAACACGGGTCTCATTCTGGTCCTTGATCACGATCGCGAACAAGCCCCATCTGCTGGCAATTTCGGTTCGGGCAGCATCAACGGCACGCCGATTGCTACCGTAATGCCGTGCGCGACGCGAGGAAGCAGACGGCGTTATGATTACGTTCTTTCAGCCAATGCCAAACCACTCTAGGCAAATCGACAAGGAGGCGTCCATGCAGCGCTTTCCATCCACCGTGCGCGCGTTTGTCGCACTGACCATTCTCGCGGCGGCGATCGCGGTTCCCAACCAGGCAGCCACCGTCAGGCGCCTCGATCTCGACGAAGTTCGCTCCCGTGCCGAATCGGTCTTCACCGGGCAGGTCGTCGGCGTCACGGCGAAGCTTGGAAACGATGGCAAGATGGTATGGACCGAATACCAGATTGATGTGGAGGAGTCGCTCGCGGGTCGCGACCCTGGCTCCACGACAACCCTTAGTTTTGCCGGTGGCACCCTCGGATCGCTCAGCTTCGGGATCCCAGGGGTACCCGAGCTCCGCGAGGGCGACCACTACCTCTTCTTCATCGAACCGCGTCCTGACTCGTTGAAGCCGGCCATCGTGCCGACGGTCGGATGGGGCCAGGGACTCTACCGGATCGTCAAGGTCGAGAATGGCGGCATGTCGCAGACCGCACTCGTCTCGGCCGACGGCGAGCCGCTCGAGCTCGCTCCGGGCGGGCTGCTGACCCGCGGAGCGCTCGTGGGCGTTTCCGGCAACACGATCGTCGAGCCCGAATCCGCCGTTCACGACACGGTTGGGATCCGTGTGCAGAAGTCGAGCTTCGAGGCGGCCGACGGCTCGACTCGAACCTTCGTCGCGACCCCGGAGGTCGCCGAGCCCGCGGCACGTCCCGTCCGTTCATTCGCAACGCTCGACGATCTGCGACTCTTTGCACAGGGGCGCCTCGGCGCCGTCTCGTCCAGGAACCGATAAGGAGAGATGACGATGAAATCCCGATCCATTCCGACTCTCTTCGTCTTCGCACTCACGCTCCTCGTCGCCGGTTCGGCGATCGCGCAGTCGGGACACACCGGGGGATGCACCTGCGGCCAGTTCGCGTCGAAACCGATTCCCTGGCAGGTGGAGCACAGCACGACGGCGTATCAGAACGCAGCCTTCGCTGAGTTCGCTCGCTGGAACAACGTCGCGAACATCGTGAGCGCCACGCTCGGCGACGGCAACAACGTCGACCTCGCTAACCTGCAGAACGAGATCTTCTTCGCCACAGCCGACTTTTTCACGCCCGACACCTTCGGCATCTGCATCATTTCACCGCAGTCCGCCTTCTCCGGAACGCCGTCGTTCAACGACTGCTCGGAGAAGCCGGTCAGCGTCTCGTGCGGCACGTTTCAGGAAGCCGACGTCGTGATCAATTCCGATTTCTCCCGCGGCTTCACGCCTAACGGACCGCCCGACTTCGATGACAACAACGGCCCGGCGTACTACGGCGCCACCGCGCTTCACGAGATCGGGCACGGGCTCGGACTGCATCACAATTTCCGCAACCTGAGCACGATGAATTACTTCGAGGACTTCGCCGCTCAATATCTCGCGATCGCCGACGCGACGATCATCCGCGCGGCCTACCCTTCCCAGTCGAAGTCGATGACCGACATGGGGACCTACCCATTCCGCTACGATCCCCAGAAGCAGCAGTATTCGGCGACCACGCCCGTGTCGTTTTCTCCCAGTTCGGTCGCGGCCGGCACGGGTAAGTTCACCGTCTCGAACATGACGGTCGAGAACGTCGGTTCGACGAACCTCTCATCCGTGAAAGTCGAGTTTTACCTCTCGACCGACACGACGATCACGACGGGCGACATCTTCCTCGCCTCGTTTACCTACAACTCCTTCCCGTCCTCGGGCTTCGACGACACCCCCTTCGTCGATATCCCGGTTCCGGGGTCGGCGCCCTCCGGCTCGTACTACGTCGGCGCGCGCGTACTCCAGAACGCGTCGTCGACCGATTCGATCACGTACAACAACACGTGGGCATCGCCGAACAAGCTGACGGTTACAGGCGGAACGAGCGGCGGCGTCTGCACGCCAAGCACCGCGAATCTCTGCCTCAACAGTAACCGCTTCCGCGTCACGCTGAGCGCGAAGGATCCGCGTACGGCAGCAACCGGGCCCGGCGTCGCGTCGTCGTTCAACGCGAACGTCGGCTACTACTCGATTCCGGCACTCACTGGCGACGCGACGAACATCGAGGTCTTCGTCAAAGTGCTCGACGGCCGTCCGATCAACGGCAAGTTCTGGGTCTTCTACGGAGGTCTTACCGACTTCGAGCTGACGATCACCGTGACCGACATGACTACGGGCGCGGTAAAGACGTACGTACGTCCAGGGTTGTCGCTCGCGGGTGGAGCCGACACGAGCGCGTTCTGAGCCACGGCAAAGATCCGACTCGATGAAGGCGGGCCGCGGGCCCGCCTTCATCGTTCAGGATCACGTCTCGGGGCTGCGGTCAGGCGCGGCGGCGAACGCGGCCCCAACGAGGGCCGCGGCCAGGGCGCTCAGCGATACGCGCGGCATCGTCCAGCGCATCCAGGTGTCGAGCTCGTCG
>JACPDH010000002.1 GCA_016184115.1 Acidobacteriota bacterium
AGGAATGCGTGGAGGCAAAGGCGATCGACCGGATTCGAACGAGCGCCGTAGCGCTGGTCACCCGCAATCGGGAATCCGCTCTCGGAGAAATGCGCCCGGATCTGATTCTTGCGTCCCGTCTCGAGCCTGACCTCGAGCTTCGAGTATCGCTTCCCTGATTCAACGACTCGATAGTGGGTCACGGCGAGCTTCCCCGCCGACCGGTCGTTCGTGCTGTGGACCATGAGAGTCGCAGGATCCTCGCGCAGGTACGACCTGATCGTCCCTTCCTCCTTCGGCGGCTTCCCTTCGACGATCGCGATGTAGACACGCTCGATGTCGTGCGCGGCGAACGTGTCCTTGAGCAGCTCCTTCGTTCCGAAGTTCTTCGCGAACATCATCACACCTGACGTATCGCGATCGAGCCGGTGTACGAGGTGCACGCGGCCCGCGCGCCGCGCCTTCATGTACGCGTTGAGATAGCGCTGCAGCGTTTCATCCTGCTCCCCTGCCGTGCCGACGGTAAGAAGCCCCGCGGGCTTGAGAACGACGAGGATGTCTTCGTCTTCGAACAGTAGAGACACGCTTGGGTCGAGATTCGAAGCGGTCGTCCTACGCCCAACTTCGACGCCTTCGCCCTTTTTAAGCGCCCGCTTCGCATTCTTCTCGACCTCGTTACCAACGGCCACCCTCCCCGACTTCAGCATCTCGCGCAGCGTCGACTTCGACGCCTCAGGGAACCAGCCGGTCAGGAGCTCGAGCAATGCGCCGGGCGTTTCTACGGTGAATTTCACGCGCCGCAGCATCTCACCCCGCGACGGCGCAATCAAGGCGCATGGCGAGTCGTAGGTCCGAACAGGAACGGGATTCGTAGTTGAACTGAAGCGGGTACGGCAGGTCGTGCAGTGACGACCGCGTCGCAGTTCAGGTTGAGCCGATGCTGATTCGACGTCCACGCCGCTGGGAAATCGCCGATCGCGACGCGACTGCCGAAGAGTCGTTCATGACCCGCCGCGAGCTCATCAGCGGTCTGTCGCTCGGCATCGGCGCGCTGGCTCTCGGCGGATGCCGGATCGACTCGAATCGGGCAAGCCTCGAAGCCGAGCTCGCTGCGACGATTCCAGGGGTCGCACCGCCCTTCCCGTTTCCGCGCAGCAGAAAATTCACGCTCGACAGGGCAGAGACCGACGAGCTCGTCGCCGCTCGATACAACAACTTCTACGAGTTCGCGCTCGACAAGGACAAAGTCTGGCAGGCGACCGAGCGTTTCGTGACGCATCCGTGGGAGGTCGAGGTGACCGGGCTTTGCTCGAAGCCCACTACCTTTTCACTCGACGATCTGTTGACGAGATTCCCTAACGAGGAGCGGCTCTACCGTCATCGCTGTGTCGAGGCATGGGCGATGGCCGTGCCCTGGAGTGGCGTGCCGCTCGCGACAGTCCTCGAACGCGTCGAGCCTCGCTTCGACGCGAAGTTCGTCCGCTTCATCTCGTTCAACCGGCCGAAAGAGGCGCCGGGAATCGACTCTCAGCCCTGGTAACCATGGCCCTATTTCGAGGCCCTGCGGATCGACGAGGCGATGAACGAGCTCACGATGCTCGTGACGGGAATCTACGGTCATGCCTTACCGAAACAGCACGGCGCCCCGGTTCGTCTCGTCGTTCCGTGGAAATACGGCTATAAATCGGCGAAGTCGATCGTTCGGATCGAGCTCGTCGCGGAGCGGCCGCGAACGTTCTGGAGCGAGCTCGAGCCTAACGAGTACGACTTTCTCGCCAACGTCGATCCTGCAGTCGCTCACCCTCGCTGGTCGCAGGCGAGCGAGCGCCTCATCGGCACGCTCGAGACGCGGGCGACGATCGAGTACAACGGGTACGGCCCGGAGGTGGCAGGGATGTACGTTTAGGCCGGTCAGAGGCAATCGCCTCGAGTCAAGAAGAAATGCCCTGAAGTGAGAACGCAGAACGTGGAATGGTGAACCCAGAAACGCATCCTGGGCGGGGGTTTCTGGGTTCGAAATTCAGCGTTCAACGTTCTAATTTCGGCCTTCTCCTCTTTACTTCGGGCGGTCACAGGTCGAAGGTCAACGCAAACAAGGCCAGAAGCCAGCACAGGCCAAGTTGGTTGCGTCAAGTCATGCAACATCGGCCAGGGCGGTCTTTCGGTTCGACGGGACGTTCGTCGGGGCGACCCGACGGGCCGTACGTTCGATCGGCTCTACGAATGAAACGGGCAACGCAGCGCGTCGCCCCTACGAATTCGCTGCGGGCTCTCTGCCTGCTGTGACCTTGGGCCTTTGACTTGCCTATCGGCCCATGCCCTCCGCGCTAATGCGCTCCCACCGGCATGTCCAGCCGCCGGTACCGCTTCGTTCCCGGCAGGCAGCCCTTGTGCTCGATGTGGTAGATGAACTCGTCGCGGAACTTCTTCACAGCCGATGCGACTGGGCCGCAGGCTGCGTCACCGAGGGCGCAGAGCGACTTGCCACCGATGTTGTCAGTCATGTCGAACAGGAGGTCGGCATCCTGCGGACGTCCGCCACCGCGTTCGATTCGATCGAGAATCGTCTCCATCCAGTTCGTGCCTTCGCGGCACGGTGTGCACTGTCCGCACGACTCGTGCGCAAAGAACTTCGCCATGCGCCACGTCGCATCGACGATGCAGGTCGAGCTGTTCATCACGATGATGCCCGCGGAGCCGAACATCGTGCCCGCCTTCATCAATGCATCGAAGTTCATCGGCAGGTCGATCTCGGCGGGAGTCAGCATCGGAGCCGAACCGCCTCCCGGAATGACCGCCTTGAGCGGCAGGTCATCGGTGATGCCGCCACAGTGCTCGTAGATCAGCTCCTGCAGGTTGACTCCCATCGGGAACTCGTACACACCGGGCTTCTTCACATGACCCGAGACGCAGTAAAGCTTCGGACCGGTGTTCTTCGGTTGTCCGAACGACTTGAACCACTCGGCGCCGTGTTCGACGATCAGCGGCACGCACGAGAGCGTCTCTACGTTGTTGACGATCGTCGGGCTTCCGAAGACGCCGACGACCGCCGGAAACGGAGGCTTCACACGCGGCTGCCCGCGATGCCCTTCGATCGACTCGATGAGTCCCATCTCCTCGCCGCAGATGTAAGCGCCGGCGCCTCGATGAACGGTGATGTCGAGATCGAAGCCGCTGCCGAGGATGTTCTTTCCGAGAAACCCCTTGGCGCGAGCCTCATCGAGGGCGCGATTCAGCACCATCGCACCGTGATGGAACTCGCCGCGGATGTAGATGTACGACATCGGGCACGAGCGGATCGCAAAGGCCGAGATGATCATCCCCTCGATGAGGAGGTGCGGATCATGCTCGATGATGACGCGATCCTTGAAGGTGCCAGGTTCCGATTCGTCGGCGTTGCAGAGGAGGTAGCGCGGCTTGGGAGAGTCTTTCGGGAGGAAGCTCCACTTCATGCCGGTCGGGAACCCTGCGCCACCACGACCGCGCATCTCCGAATCCTTGACGAGCTGAACGAGCTCATCAGGAGTCGATTTGAGCGCCTTCTTCAGACTCTCGTAACCGCCGCCGGAAATGTACGTGTCGATCGAAGCCGAACCCGGCTTGCCGACGTTCTTCGTGAGGACTCTGATCGGTTCCATTACTTGAGCGTGTCCAGGAGCGTGTCGATCGACTCGACGCTCGCATTCTCGTGATAGTCGTTGTTGATCTGAACGACAGGCGCCGTACCGCACGAACCGAGGCATTCGACCTCGGTCACCGTGATGCGCCCGTCCTTCGTCGTCTCGCCAGGATGAATCCCTAACTTCGAGAGGCAGCGGTCGTAGATGTCGTACGCGTTCCGGATCATGCAGCTCAGGTTCGTGCAGACCTGGACGTGATGCCTGCCGACCGGCCTCTGGTTGTACATGTTGTAGAACGTCACGACACCGAGAACCTTCGCCGGCTCGAGATCGAGCAGACCGGCCAGGTAGACCATCACTTCGGGAGAGACCCAGCCGATCTCCTCCTGCGCGAGGTGGAGCGCCGGCAGGAGTGCGGCTTCCTTCGTCGGGTAGCGTTCGAGGAGCGCATCGAACTTCGCCTTAGCCTCAGGCGAGAACGCGATCGTCTTCGTCGTGTCGGCGAAGCGTTCGGTAGCGTACGGGCTGTCGGGTTGGAGATGTGCCATGGATCAGTTCCAGTCGAACGCTTTCTTTTTCCAGACGTAGATGTAGCCGACCGCGAGAAGCGTGACGAACACGAACATCTCGCCGAGGGCGAAGAGCGCGATACCCGATGAAGTCATCGTTGCGTCGCGGTAGATCACGGCCCACGGGTAAATGAAGGCTGCCTCGATGTCGAAGATGATGAAGAGCATCGCGATCTGGTAGAAGCGGACGTTGATCCGCTTCCGGTTGGTGTCGAGCAGCGGTACACCGCCCTCGTAGGGAGCGAGCTTCGACGGGTTGCGCCGGTGAGTGCCGACGTACCAATTGACGATCAGCATGCCTGCGCCAAGCGCGATGCCGAAAAGAATGAGGATCAGGACCGGGACGAAGGATTCCGTCATCGAAGGCTCCAAGAAAAGCGGCGAAACTCTATCGCGGCGAAGAGGGCTTTTCAAGCAGCGCGCGCCGCGCGCACGTGAGGGTCGGGACGGGCCGCGCTAGGCCGACGCTTCTTTCGACGTCAGGAACGAGAGCGCTTGATCGCGGCTGTCGAAGATCTTGAAGACCGTGTCGAGTTTCGTGATCTTCAGGAGCGCGAGGATGCGGTGGTTCGGATTCAGGAGCGCCATTTTTCGCTGCCGGTCCTCGAACTTCTGCAGGTAGCCGATCAGCTCTCCAAGCCCCGTGGAATCCATGTAATTGATTCCCTCGAAGTTGATGAGCACCGGCCCGGTTTCGTCGTTGAGGACTTTCTCGAGGTAGCTCGAGAATTCGCGTGCGCTTTCTCCAAGCTTGATGACCCCCTGAATGTCGAGAAGGGTCACATCCTGATGTCGGTTCCTGATGATGTTCAAACGTTGGTCTCCCGGGTGCGCTAACTTTACCGAATAGAAGCGATTGAGTCCATAGATGACTCGATCGCGACCTCGGCGTGCCATACTCGCCTTCCGGAGGCACCATGAAATCGCTCCTCGTCCGCTGGATCGTCAACGCGCTCGCGCTCCTCCTCGTCTGCTACGTCGTTCGCGGCATCCGCGCCGATTCCATCGTCGTCCTGTTCGTCGCCGCCGCGGTGCTTGGACTCCTGAACGCCGTCGTCCGGCCGATCCTCGTGGTGTTGACTGCCCCGCTCTGGATCATCACCTTCGGACTGTTCCTCATCGTCGTGAACGGTGCCATGCTCTGGCTCGCGGGGCTGCTCGTGCCTGGCTTCACCGTCGATGGCTTCGTCGCCGCGCTCTTCGGCGCAATCCTCCTCAGCGTGATTTCCTTCTTTACGGGATCGATCGGCAAGAAGAAAGAGGATTAGTGCTTCGTGGCGACGGATTCCGATCCGCTGCGGTCCCAACCCCTGAGCCTCGCGCTCGGCATGCCGCGCAACGGAATGCGCTGCTACGAGCCGCCCTCGCAGCTTAGTGCCCCGTAAGTCTTCGATTTTGAATTCGCGCCCCGCTCCGCGGTGCCGCAACGGCCGGATGCCGTTACCACGAGCGCGCTGTTACTCTGCGCCGCCTGAGAGGAACTTCTGGATCGACGGAATGAAGGTCTTCACGTCGATCGGCTTCGAGATGTAGCCGTCGCAGCCAGCCTGCAGGAAGCGGTCGCGATCGCCACGCATCGCGTGCGCAGTCAGCGCGAGAATCGGCACGCCGGTCAGCTTCCCGCCCGACTTCAATTCGCGGACCACGCTCAACCCGTCCATCCCGGGAAGGTGAATGTCCATGAGGATCAAGTCAGGATTCGCCTCGCCCGCAAGGCGAAGCGCCTCCTCACCAGAGGTGGCTTTAACGATCTCGAACCCGCTCTCCTCGAGGAGGTACTCGAAGAGTTGCATGTTCATCTCGTTGTCTTCGACCACGAGGATTCGGCTGCTCATGCTCGCGAAGTGTACCAAATGACATCGAGCTTTCAACTCATGACCGACATGGCGTCTCCGAGGAGGAGACAGAAGACGCGATGCGCGACGAACGACGGGATGCCGCGGCAGGGGCACGAGGCAACGTGCCCCTGCGCACGGAGTAGCCTTACTGAACCTGCGGCTGCGGCCGCTGCTGGCTGAAGAAGCTCTCTTCCACCTCGATCTTTGCGCCCTCGCGGACCGCATTGACGACGACTTGCGCGCGGAGATTCATCCCCTGCTGTTCGAGGGCGGGCTTGACCTGCTCGAACGGCGTGACCTCGCGGGCGGTGACCTGGAAGATGTGAACGCCGTACGGGCTAGTGACCGGATCACTCACCTCGTTGACCTGGAGCTTGTCGATCGGTCCTTCGAGGTTCGGGCCAAGCTGTCCAGGGCGGAGTGTTCCGAGGTCACCACCATGCTCGTTGCTCTTCACATCGTCCGACTCCGCCTTTGCGACGGTCGCGAAATCCTCGCCCTTGCGAAGCCGTGCAACGATCGCCGCAGCCTTCACGGCGGCCTGGGCTTCAGACATTTTTTCTGCGCCCGGCTTCTGCGGAATGATCGAGCCTTCGTAGCCGATCAGAATCTGGCGCACGTTCGTCGCGCGAAACTGGTTCTTGTACTTCTCATAGAACGCCTGGAGATCGGTCGGCGATTCGCTCACGATCTTCTCGAGAGCCGACGCGGCCAGAATGTTGTCGCGCATCGCGGCAACCTGGCTCAGGATCTCGGGATCCTTATCGACCCCCATCGCTTCTGCCTGCTGCTTGAGGAGTTTGAGCTTCACGATCTCGTCGAGGATGAGCCGGCGACCGGAAGGCTTCGCGGCGATTGCTTTCGCCTGCGCCGGGAGGCTCGCGAGTGCAACCTCGTAATCGGACTTGTAGATCGCCTCACCGTTGACGCGCGCGATGACGACGTCACCGGCGGGACGGGCAGCGGGAGCGGGACTCTTCGAAGACGTCTCGACGCTCGCCTCGGGCGTATTTCCGATGCCCTGACGACCGCCGTACCAAACACCGGCAACGATGAGCAGACCAACGACGGACCACAACACGATTCGCTTCACAACTCTCCTTTCGGATTCGCGGACCGGAGAGCGGAGGGATCCGATTTCACGCTGCAATACGATGGATGCAAAGCGTTTGACGCTGCCGTGCCAAACGGTTATTCTCCACCCGCTCGTGAACGCTCTCACGGCCAGACGGTTACGCCGTCCTGATCGCGAAAAACCTCACACCTTTTACCACACATGGCAAAAGTAACGATCGACGGAATCGACGTTGAAGTCCCCGACGGAATCAATGTCGTCGAAGCCGCGAAAGCGGCCGACGTTCACGTTCCGCATTTCTGCTATCACCCTGCCCTGAGTGTCGTCGGCCAGTGCCGCATGTGCCTGGTCGAGATCGACGGAATGCCGAAGCTGCAGGCCGGCTGCGCGACCTCCGTGCGCGACGGCATGAAGATCTCTGTCCACAACGACAAGGTCGACAAGGCGCGCAAGGGGCAGATGGAGTTCCTGCTCATCAATCACCCGCTCGACTGTCCGATTTGCGACAAAGCGGGCGAGTGCCCGCTGCAGGACTACTCCTTTAATTATGGCGCCGTCGCCTCACGTTACGGTGACGTGAAGCGAACCTACCCCGGAATGGATCGCACACCGATCGGGCCGCACGTGATGCAGAACATGAATCGCTGCATTCACTGCACGCGCTGCATCCGCTTCTGTGACGAGATCACCGGCACGGGCGAGCTCGCATTCATCAAACGTGGCGCCTCGACGGAAGTCGGCATCTTCCCGGGCCGCCCCGTCGACAACTGGATGAGCGCGTGCGTCACTGACGTCTGCCCCACCGGCGCGCTCACGGCGCGGGAGTTCCGATTCGAGTCGCGCGTCTGGAACCTCGAATCGACCGAATCGGTCTGCAACGGCTGCGACGTCGGGTGCAACATCTTCGTCGAGCACCGCAGCGGGAAGATCTATCGATACAAGCCGCGGGTGAACCCCGAGGTCAACGACTACTGGCTCTGCGACTACGGTCGTTTCTCTCACGAGCGCTACGAGACGGATCGCGTCGTCGTGCCCCGCATGATGCGTGACGACTACCAGTCGATCGCCGGCTGGTCCGAGGCGATCGATGAAATCGCCTCGAGGCTTCGCACCACGAGCGGCGACAAAATCGCCGTCATCGCCTCCTCCCAGCTGACGAACGAAGATGCCTGGCTGCTTCGCCAGCTCTTCATCGATCGTCTCGGATCGAAAAACGCCGACGTCGTCGTCGACGACATCGCCCCGATCCGGATGAAGTCGCGCAACGGCTGGCTCGAAGGCAAACAGGCAGGGCCTAACTTCCGTGGCGTACGCGCCGCGGGAATCAAGCCCACCGGCGGCCGAAGCGCCGAAGAACTGATGACGAAGGGTGCCGATGGCATCGACGTCCTCGTCGTCACGGAAGCAGCATTCAGCGCGCGCGCAACGAGCGCCGAAGTCATCGCGAACCTTCGAAAGGCCAGATTCCTCGTCGTTCTCGCGTGGGAGAACCACCCGCTGGCAGACGCTGCCGATGTCGTGCTCCCCACGACGATCTTCGCCGAGAAGTCGGGCACGTTCACGAACGTACAGGGTCGTCTCCAGAAGATCGTCGCCGGCTCGCTGCCGAAAGGCGAAGCCCTCCCCGAGTGGGAGATCCTCCGCCGCGTCGGTGTCGCTCTCGCTCCCGACGAGGTTTCGTACGCATTCTCCGAGGTCGAGGAGCTCTTCGACCAGATGGTCTCGAAGACCCCGGCGCTCAAATCCCTCGACTGGAGCGGCATCGAGCAGTTCGGCGTCACGGGGGCTCCGCAGGGCAGCTAGCCCTCGAGGATCGCAATGAGCTTCGACACCCCTGACATCCTCCTGAATCTCATCAAGATCGGGATCGTCCTCGGACTGATCCTCAACGTCACGCCGATCATGGTTTGGGTCGAGAGGCGAGGAAGTGCTCTCATCCAGGATCGGCCCGGGCCTAACCGGATCGGACCCCTCGGCCTGATCCAGGCGATGGCTGATGCGGCCAAGTTCATCCTCAAAGAAGATCTCGTCCCCGCTCAGGCGCACAAGGTGCTCTACAACCTCGCGCCGATGTTCGGGCTCATCCCCGCCGTCACGACCTGCGCGGCCATTCCGTTCGCCCGCGGCTTCACGATTCCTGACGCCTTCACCTACAACGGCGTGATCGGCGCACTGCTCGTGGCCGGTGCCGTCGCGAACTTCCTCTTCGGCGTAATCGCGCTTCGCGTCACCGCCCACTTCGGCGCCAAGCCGGGCGCAACTCGGTTCAACCAGTGGATCGGCAAGATCGTCGGAGTCGCACTCATCGCGACGGCTCCCGTTCTCTTCGGTCTCTTCGCGTGGTTCCGCTCGGTCGGGTCGGTCGCGATGCCTCTCGGACTCGGTGGACGCTACTTCGAGCCGATCATCGCCGACGTGAGCATCGGGATCCTTCTGATCTTCGCGCTCTCGTCGCTCGGCGTGTACGGTCTCGCGACGGCAGGTTGGGCCTCGGCGAACAAGTTCTCGATGATCGGCGCGGTCCGCGCCTCCGCACAGATGATCTCGTACGAGCTCGCGCTGACGCTCTCGGCAGTAGGCGTGCTGATGTCCGCGGGAACGCTCCAGCTCACCGAGGTCGTCTATCGCCAGAGCGGTACGTTCGTGCTGTTCGACATGATCCCGCTCCCCGCCTGGAACGTCTTCCCGATGTTCGTCGGCTTCATCGTCTTCTGGGTCGCGTCATTCGCAGAGACGAATCGCCTTCCATTCGACTTCGCGGAAGCCGAGGCCGAGATCGTTGCCGGGTACCACACCGAGTACTCGTCGATGAAGTTCGCGCTCTTCTTCATGGCCGAGTACATGGCGATGGGAACGATCTCCGCGTTGATGGCGACGCTCTTCCTCGGAGGATGGGACGTTCCGTACTGGAACGAGCCTGCCACGTTCGTCGGCTTCCTTGCTTCGTTCGGCGCATTCCTTGCGAAGACCACGTTCTTCCTGATGGTCTTCGTCTGGGTTCGCTGGACGGTTCCGCGCCTCAAGTACGACCTGCTGATGAAGCTCGGGTGGAAGGTCTTCCTCCCGCTCGCGCTCCTGAACATGGTGATCGTCGCAATCCTGATTCCGCTGGGGTGGATCTGATGTTCGAGTATCTGATCTTCTTCACGTTCGCGGCGATCGCGGTGATCTTTTCCGCAATCGTCGTGATCCACCGAAACCCGGTGGTGAGCGCGCTCGCGCTCGTCGTGTCGTTCTTCTCGCTCGCCGTGATGTACGTGCTGCTCGACGCGCCGTTCATGGCGGCCCTGCAGGTGATCGTCTACGCGGGCGCGATCATGGTGCTCTTCCTGTTCGTGATCATGCTCTTGAATCTCGCGCACACCGAAGAGCCGATTACCCGCCCGATTCAGCAGTTCCTTGGCATCACCGCCGCGGCGAGCTTCGCGATCACGATCATCTATTACCTCTGTAAGGCGGCGGTGCTGCACACCGGCGGACCCGCGGAATTCGTCTCCGACGCGCGCGCGATCGGCGTCTCGATGTTCGAGGCGTATATCTTCCCGTTCGAGGCAGTGTCGATCCTTCTTCTGGCGGCGATCGTCGGCGCGCTGATTCTTTCGCAGCGGACGAGCGCAATTACGGAAGCAAAGGACGGGGGCGCGCGATGATTCCGACCAGCTGGTTTCTGATCCTCGGCGCAATCCTCTTCTCGCTCGGCGTACTCGGCGTGCTCACGCGCCGGAACGGCATCACGATCTTCATGTCGATCGAGCTCATGGTCAACGCGGTGAACCTGACGTTCATCGCCTACGCCAGGGAGCTCGGCTCGCTCCACGGCCTGATGTGGGTCTTCTTCATCATGGCCGTCGCCGCGGCAGAAGCCGCGGTCGGCCTCGCCATCTTCATCGCTCTCTATCGCCATCGCGAGACGATCGATGTCGACGAGGCCAACCTGATGCACTGGTAACGAATCCCCGCTCACGAGCGGGAGCTGTGACATTCGGGGAAATCCGCGCGGCACGAAGGGTGCGGGAAACGCACCGTCCGACGGAGATCCCGCGGGCCGGAAGTCGCGGCCCGGGAGACTGACAGGCATGCTCGATAAACTGGCACTGATTCCCCTGATGCCGTTCCTCGGATTTCTGCTGAACGGCCTCTTCGGACGGCGGCTCGGCAAGACGTTCGTCTCGATCGTTGGCGTCGGAACCGCGTTCGCTTCGGCAATCCTCGGCAGTTACGCGACGTGGGAGTATGTCCACACCTTCCACGACGGCGAGCGCCACGTCGACGTCGTCTACCAGTGGTTCCTCTCCGGCGGCGTCGGCACAGACATCGCGTTCCAGCTCGATCCCCTCTCGATCGTGATGTTGATGGTCGTCACCTGGGTCGGCTCGCTCATTCACCTCTACTCCGTCGGCTACATGCACGAGGAGGATGGGTACTTCCGCTACTTTTCATACCTCAATCTCTTCCTGGCGATGATGCTCATTCTCATTCTGGGATCGAGCTATCTCTTCGCGTTCGTCGGATGGGAAGGGGTCGGCCTCTGCTCCTACCTGCTGATCGGCTACTACTATCAGACCGACTTCGCGCCCGCCGCGGGTAAGAAGGCGTTCGTCGTCAACCGGATCGGTGACTTCGGCTTCCTCCTCGCGATGTTCCTGATGTTCATGGCCTTCGGCAGCGTCGATTTCGGCGCGGTCGAGAAGGGTGCGATCGGCGTCGGCCCTGGCGCGCTCGTGACGGGCATCTGCGTGCTGATGTTCGTCGGCGCGTGCGGCAAGTCGGCCCAGATGCCGCTTTATGTCTGGCTTCCTGACGCGATGGCGGGCCCGACGCCCGTCTCGGCGCTGATCCATGCCGCGACGATGGTCACTGCCGGCGTCTACCTCGTCGTCCGATCGAACGTTCTGTTCCGCATGTCGCCGACGGCGATGGCGATCGTGGCGTTCATCGGCGCGCTCACGGCGCTCTTCGCGGCGACGATTGGCGTGGCGCAGAACGACATCAAGAAGGTGCTCGCCTACTCCACCGTTTCACAGCTCGGCTTCATGTTCATCGCGGCGGGCGTCGGCGCGTACGTCGCCGCGATCTTCCACCTGGTGACGCACGCATTCTTCAAGGCCTGCCTCTTCCTCGGCTCCGGCTCTGTCATCCACGCGATGGGTGGCGAGCAGGACATCCGGAAGATGGGAGGGCTTCGAAAGCACATCCCGGTCACGCACTGGACGTTTGCGATCGCGACATTCGCCATCGCCGGCTTCCCTCTCGCCGCAGGCTTCTTCTCAAAGGACGAGATCCTCGCGTCGGCTCTCGCTACGCCTTACTTCGCTTCGCTCGGCAAGGTTGTGTGGGCGATGGGCACGGTTGCGGCGCTCTTCACCGCCTTTTACATGTACCGGCTTTACTACCTCACCTTCGCCGGTGAGTTCCGTGGCACGCACGAACAGGAGCACCACCTGCACGAGTCGCCGAAGACGATGACGATTCCGCTCATCGTCCTCGCTTCGCTCTCGGCAGTCGGCGGCCTCATCGGGATTCCGCATCTCCTCGGCCATTCATTGCACATCCCGCACGTTCTCGAGCACTGGCTCGAGCCGGTGCTGACGAAAGTTGCGGGCCTGCGCGACGGAGCGTTCGCCGTGGCGGAACAGCCCGAGATCATCGTCATGGCCGGCTCGACGATCCTCGCGCTGGCTGGCTGGTGGTTTGCAAAGTCGAAGTATGCGACGCGCGGCACGGCCGCCGACGAGGCATTCCACGAGAACATGCCGGGGCTCGCCTCGACGTGGGAGAACAAGTACTGGGTCGACGAGCTCTACGACGCGATCGTCGTCAAACCGCTGCACGGCTTCTCGACGATCTGCTGGAAGGTATTCGACGCGATCATCGATGGGCTCCTCAGCCTCGCTGCTTACTTCATCGCCGCGTTAGGCGACATCATCCGGTTCTTCCAGACCGGGAACGTGCGCAACTACGCGCTGATGCTCTTCCTCGGAGTCGTCGTATTCATCTGGGTGTATGTCTAGGAATTCTCGCGGCCGGCGCCATGCGGCCGGCACAGGGCTCGATGCATGACTGAACTACTGAGCAATCATCTGCTGAGCGTGATCCTCTGGCTGCCGCTCGTTGGCGCGCTGGCGATCGCTCTGATCCCGAAACGTCTCGAGCAGCAGGCGAAGGTCGCGGGCCTCTTCGTCGCGCTCGCAACCTTTGTCCTCTCGCTCGGAATCCTGCAAAGATTCGACGACGCGGAGGCCGGCTTTCAGCTCGTGGAGCGCTCCGCCTGGCTCCCCGCATGGGGAGTTTCCTACGCACTCGGGATCGACGGCATCTCGCTCTGGCTGACGCTGCTGACGACATTCCTCACGCCGCTCGTGCTCCTCTCCGCCTGGAACTCGGTCCACAAGCACGTCAACTCCTACATCGTCGCGATGCTCGCGCTCGAGTTCGGCATGATCGGCTCGTTCCTCGCGACCGACTTGCTCCTCTTCTACGTCTTCTTCGAGTTGATGCTCGTGCCGATGTATCTCATCATCGGCGTGTGGGGCGGCCCGCGCAGAATCTACGCCGCGATCAAGTTCTTCCTCTTCACGATCGCCGGTTCGCTCCTGATGCTCGTCGCGATCCTTTACCTCGTCTTCGTGATCAAGGGTGGAAGCGGGGCGCCGACCTTCAACATCGTCGACCTCTACGGTCTCGCGATCCCGATGAAGACGCAGGCACTCCTCTTCTTCGCGTTCACGCTCGCGTTCGCGATCAAAGTGCCGCTCTTCCCGTTTCACACCTGGTTACCCGACGCGCACGTCGAGGCTCCGACCGGCGGCTCGATCATCCTTGCAGGCGTTCTGCTGAAGCTCGGCACGTACGGCTTTCTCCGATTCGTCCTCCCCTTCTTCCCCGAGGCGACCTACAAGTACGCGCCGGTATTGGCAGTGCTCTCCGTGATCGGGATCATCTACGGCGCACTCGTCGCCTGGGTGCAGCCCGACATGAAGAAGCTCGTTGCGTACTCCTCGGTCTCACACCTCGGCTTCTGCGTGCTCGGCATCTTCGCCGTCACGCAGACGTCGATCGAAGGATCGATTCTGCAGATGGTGAGCCACGGTCTCTCGACCGGCGCGCTCTTCCTTCTCGTCGGCGTGATCTACGACCGCCGGCACACGCGCATGCTTGCCGACTTCGGCGGACTGGCGAAGTCGATGCCGGTCTACGCGACCATCTTCGTCATCGTCGCCCTCTCGTCGGCCGGGCTTCCGGGCTTGAACGGCTTCGTCGGCGAGTTCCTCATCCTGACCGGTTCGTTCAAGACGCTTCCGTGGTACGCCGTCGTCGCAGCGTCAGGAGTCATTCTCGCGGCTCTCTACCTTCTCTGGCTCGTCCAGCGCGTCTTCTTCGGACCGCTCGACAAGGACGAGAACAAGGGACTGCCCGACATGCAGTGGAACGAGCTCGCGGCGGTCGTGCCGCTACTCGTCTTCATCGTCTGGATCGGCGTCTACCCCAACACGTTCCTCAAGAAGATGGAGCCCTCGGTGCGGCAACTGTTGACGACCGTCGAGGACCATCACGCGGCGATTGGAAAGCTCGCAGTCACTGAGCCAGACGCACCCGCCGCGAATCCCGTCGATGGAGTGTCGCGATGAACCTCAACCCGCTGCTCGAGCCCGACTGGCTCAAAGCGATCCGCCCGGAGACGATCCTAGTCGTCGGCGGTCTCCTGCTGATTCTCCTCGAGGCGTTCTTCCGCGACACCCTTCGCCGACTCCTCGCTCCGCTCGCCGCGGTCATTCTCGCGGCAACGGCGTGGGTCGTCGTCGGCATGTACCCATGGGTCTCGGACGCGCCGAGGGTCTTCTTTGGCGGAACGTACCAGATCAGCGTCGCGACGATTGTCTTCGACCTCACCTTCATCCTCGCGACGCTGCTCGTGATCATGCTCTCGCGCGACTACCTGCAGCGCGAGAACATCGACTGCGGCGAGTACTACGCGCTACTCCTCTGGGGCACTTTCGGCATGATGATGATGGCGAAGGGGCTCGAGCTCCTCGTCGTCGTGCTCGGCCTCGAGACGTTGTCGGTCTGCATCTTCGTTCTCGTCGGATTCCATCGGAGGATCCCGATCTCGAACGAGGCGAGTCTCAAGTACTTCCTGATGGGTGCCTTCGCCACGGGCTTTGTCCTGTATGGCATTGCGCTCTTCTACGGGGCGACGGGATCGACGAGCATCCCGCAACTTCTCGTCTACTTCTCGCAGAATCAGAGCGCGGGACCTCTGCTCACGATCGCGTTCATCCTCATCATGGCGGGGCTCGGCTTCAAGCTTGCGCTCGCGCCGTTCCACGGCTGGGCGCCCGACGTCTACCAGGGCGCGCCGACACCTGTCGCCGCATGGCTGTCGACCGCTCCCAAGGCGGCAACGCTCGTCGTGCTGCTCCGGCTCTTCGCAGCGACGAGTCCCGTCGCAGAGCAGACGAAGTGGATGTCCATCGCCGCGATTCTCGCCGTCCTTTCGATGATCCTTGGCAACTTCGTCGCGATTGCACAGCGCGATCTCAAGCGCATGCTCGCCTACTCCGGCATCGCGCACGTCGGATACATGATGCTTGCCGTCAGGACCGTTCGCGAAGACGCCGTCGCGGCGATCGCACTCTACGCCGTCACCTACGTGCTGATGAACATTGGCGCATTCGGCGTCATCTCTCTACTTCAGAAGAATCAGAACGATCCGCAGACGCTCGACGACGTCGCGGGTATGGGCTTCAAGTATCCGTTCGCGGGAATCGCGCTGACCGTGTTCATGCTTTCGCTCGCCGGCATTCCGGGTACCGCCGGCTTCATGTCGAAGTTCTTCGTGTTCAAGGTCGTCATCGATGCGGGCGACATCGGACTGGCACTAATCGGCATATTCACCAGCATCGTCTCGGTCTACTACTACCTGCGGGTCGTCTACTTCCTTTACATGAAGGAAGGCGACGAACTGACGCCGGTGCCGGTGCGCGGCGCGTTCGCGACAGGAGCACTCGCGCTTGCGATCGTGGGTGTTTTCGTCGTGGGACTCTGGCCGATGCCTGTGTTCGATCTCTTCCCGCTCGCCGCCAACGCAATCTTCCTAGGTCACTGAGCCCCGATGCCTTCGCCTCTGAAAGGGCTCCGCGCGAGCGGCGCCGAGCGCGACGGCGTTTCGGAGTTCACAACGGAGAGACTGTCGATCTACCTCCGCTGCCTCGCACAGCTCGAGGCAGCCGGAACGGAGACTGTCTCGTCTGCCCGTCTCGCTGAGTGCTTCCACCTCAACTCGGCGCAGATCAGAAAAGACCTGGCCTGCATCGGAGAGCTCGGCATCCGCGGCGTCGGCTATCGCGTCGCGTCGCTGCGAGAGCACATCGCTCGCACGTTAGGGATCGACCGCACGCGGCCCGTCGTGATCTTCGGAGCCGGGAACCTTGGAACGGCACTTGCCGACCATCGCGGATTCAACGAGAACGGCTTTTCGGTCGTCGCCTTGTTTGACGACGACCCGGCGAAGACGGGAACGTCGACGAGGAACGGCGTCGCGATCCATCCGGTCGAGAGACTTCGAGAGATCGTCGAGCGGGAGCGTGTCGAGATCGGGATCATCGCGGTGCCGGCGTCTGCGGCGCACATCGTCTGTGATCTGCTCGCCGGAGCGGGAATCCCCGCAATCCTGAACTTCGCACCCGTCCAGCTCGAGTTGCGTGACGGTGTCGTCATCAAGTGCGTCGATCTTCGAATCGACCTCGAGTCGCTCTCGTTCGCACTTCGAAGCGCGGGCCGGAGTTAAGAAAGAATCTTTCCGATTCCTCCGCCACCAGCCGCTACGATTCGGCGCGCCGCGCAACCAGCCACCACCGGTCGATCGTGTCCTCTTCGAGCAGGGTGAGAAGCTGCTGCAGTCGTTCCGTCACCGGGCCGCGCGCGCGCGTTAGGCTGGCATCGATCGACGAGACCGGCATGACTCCGAGGCTCGTGCTCGTGACGAACAGTTCCGTCGCAGATTCAAGTTCGTGGAGCGCGATCGGCCGGCGCCGCACTTCGATCCCGTCACTTTGCGCGAGCTCGATCACCGCGTCGCGAACGGTGCCTGGCAGAATCTCGATCCCGTCCTCGCGGGTCACGAGGGCTCCGTTCAGCACGGCGAAAAACGACGACGATGCGCATTCCGTGACGAATCCGTCGTCGACGTAGAGGGCCTCGCCTGCCTTCTCACGCATCGCGTGATTCTTCGCGAAGACGTTTGCGAGAAGATTCGTCGTCTTCAGGTCGCGGCGCTCCCATCGATTGTCGCGCATCGAGACGAGACCGATGCCGTCGCGCATTCGCTCGGCCGACGGGAATTCGAACGCGCGCGCGTATGCGAGCGCGGTAGGGTCGATCGCCGCCCCCCACGCGTGAGCGCGAGGTGCCACGCCGCGCGTGACCTGCAGGTAGATCAATCCGTGAACGAGATCCGTTCGATCGAGGAGCTCTCGGAGCAGCTCGAGGAACGCATCGAGGTGCCAAGGGGGAGGGATCTCGAGATCCGTTAGGCAGCGCTGCAGGCGCGCAAAGTGTCGCTCGGCGAGAAGCGGTGCACGTCGACGGAACTTCAGCACCTCGTAGATCGAATCACCGAACTGCAGACCGCGATCTTCGACGCGCACGACCGGCTCGTCGGTCGTCGTCCAGCGCCCATTGAACCAGAGAACGTCCATGGCACGGCGCCGCGCGGGAAGGGAAGGAAGGGCTGCCTCCTCCCCTGCCCGCGCGTTGCATCACTGCTGCTTCAGCATCGCATCAAGGCCGGCGAGAGGGCTGTCGATCTTCTGATAGCCGGCTGGAACCGCGAAGCTCGACTCAGGAACGGCAGTCTCCTTGATCGCGGTAACGGTCACCGTGGTCTTCGTCGTTTCGCTCTTCGATCCCTGCTTCTGCGTCGTCGTGGTGACCTGCCTGAGCGGGAAACCCTTGATCGCGCTCGTTTCCTTCTCGACGAACTTGTCGAGCTCCGGCATTCCGGTCTTCAGGCCTTTCGTCTGCACGAACGTAGCGAGCGCGGAAGAGAGCTTTTCCGTCGCCCAGGTCTCTGTGTGAGACGAAACGCTCGTCACGCTCTTGCGTCCGAACACCTCGACCGAGAGGTCCCAGCTCGAGTCGACCACGTACTTCGTCGTCGGATAGCCTTCGATCGCCTCGCCTGCTGCGGGTGGGGCAGCCTTCACGCTGTGGTTGTCGAACGACATCTTGAACATGCCGCCCATCGAATTCATCGCGGCACCCACGCTCGAAAGCAACTGTTCGAGCTCGAGCGTGAAGTATGTCTTCTTCTTCTGGTCGAGCACGCTGAATGTCTTGCCGCCGTCGCTGGAGATCATGACGCTTCCGTCGCGAAGCACGACGTCGTCGCCGTTGGCGATCTCGATGCGCATCTTGCTTCCATCGACAGCGGCTTTCCCGCTCAACCCGCCCTTACCGCGATCGACGACTGACTTGAAGTCGTAGGTGACTCCGGCGAGAGCAGGCATGGAGCAGAGAAGTACGAGGAGAACGAGTGTGACTTTCTTCATTGCGTTTCCTTCCCGAGAATGAACTCTTCCATCGCGCAAGCGCACTGATTTGAGGAAGATATCCTATGTTATAGTTTCCGAGATTTTTAGGCTTCTACTCCACCGACCATACACGCTTCACGAGGAGGTTACCTTGCGTCCTTCCACTCTTCGATTTCTCACGATCGCGCTGCTGACGCTCTCGATCGCGCCGCTCGGATTCGCGGCGGGATTTTCGATCTTCGAGCAGGGCGCGAAGGCCACCGGCATGGGCGGCGCCTTCACCGCTACGGCCGATGATCCGAGCGCGATCTTTTACAACGTTGCCGGCATCGCGTACCAGCGGGAGACAACCGCGATGCTCGGCGGCACGCTGATCAGCTTCCGCAATGAGTTCAAAGGCGACCGGTACGAGTTCCCCGGACCCGATACGACCGAGGGCTACGAAGACCACCTCTTCACACCGCCAAACGCGTACCTCCTCATTCCCGTGGGAGAGAACGCGACCTTCGGCATCGGCCAGTTCACGCCGTTCGGACTTCGCACGCACTGGGAGAACCAGGACGCGTTCACCGGCCGCTTCATCTCGCAGGACGCGAACCTCAAGGTCTTCTCCGTTCAGCCGTCGTTCGCCTGGAAGACCTCGAGTGGCAAGTTCGCGATCGGCGCAGGCGCCGAATGGCGTGCGTCGAAGGTCTCGCTCGAGAGGAACCTTCCCGCGATCAATCCCTTCACGTTGCAGGTTGCCGACATTGGCCACGTCGTTCTTCAGAGCGACGAGGTCAACGATGCCTGGGGATGGAACGTCGGCGTGATCCTCCGGCCGAGCGAGACATGGAGCGTTGGTGTGAACTACCGCGCCCCAATCACAATCGACTACAAAGGTGACGCCACCTTCACCCAGATCCTCACGGGAAACCCGCAGTTCGACGCGATCGTGGCGACGCAGCTCCCTCCCGAACAAGCGATCAAGACGGCAATCGACTACCCCGACCAGCTCCACATCGGCATCGCGACCACCGCGATTCCGACTTGGACGCTCGAGCTCGACGCCGTCAGGACAGGCTGGAGCGATTTCGAGACGTTGGTCGTCGACTTCGAGAACCCCTCAACGCCCGATCTCGTCAACAACGAGCAGTGGGAAGACGCATGGTCGTATCGACTCGGTGCGAACAAGCGCGTCAATGACATGTGGCAGGTCCAGCTCGGCGTCGTCTACGACGAGTCGCCGCAGCCGGTATGGAACGTCGGCCCGCTGCTCCCCGACTCCGACCGCGTCGGCCTTTCGTTCGGCGTGGAGCTCACGCATGGCAAATGGACCCTCAGCCTCGCCGACCTTTACCTCCCGTTCGTCGATCGTGACACGCTCGGCCAGAACGAGGACGGGTTCAATGGCGTGTACGAGACTACCGCGAACCTCATGAGTTTCGACCTGGGCTACAAGTTCTAGCGAACCACAAGGAGACGAACCGACCATGCGAATCAAGACGAAGGCAATTCGAAACATCGTAGTTCTGGCCCTCGCGATCGTGGCGGCCGTTCCGGCGTGGGGCGCGCGCGGCAAGGCCGACTTCACCCGCTACGTCGCACTCGGTGACAGCTTTGGCGCGGGATTCACCAGCGGCTCGCTCGTCGATGCGCACCAGCGAAACGGCTACGTCTCGGTCCTCGCCGAGCGTGCCGCCGCGCAGAACTTCCAGATCCCGTCGATCAGCCAGCCCGGCATCCCCGCCGAGCTCGAGCTCCTGTCGCTCCGTCCGCTCGTGATCCAGCCCAAGGCTGTGACCACGGGCGTGCCGACCAACCTGTCGCTCCAGCGCCCTTACAACAACCTCAGCATCCCTGGCGCGCGCGTGAACGACTTGCTGACACTGACCGGCGCGCAGCCGCCGCTCAGCACGCCGACCATCTTCGGCCAGTTCATCCTCCGCGGGCTCGGTACCGCGGCCGATCAGGCGCTCGCGCAGAACCCGACGTTCATCTCCGTATGGATCGGCGGGAACGATGTCCTCGGCGCGGTTCTCGCCGGCACTCCGGCCGCCCTCACCCCCATCGAGTCGTTCAGAGCAAGCTATGACGCGCTGCTCGACCGTCTCGTTGCTGGCGCCCCCAACGCGGGCATGGTGCTCGGCAGCCTTGCCGACGTCGCTTCGGTTCCGTTCGCGACGACAATCCCAGCCGTCATCATCAACCCTGCCACCAGCCAGCCGGTGCTCGGCCCCGACGGTAAGCCGATCTTCATGTTCGCCGACCTCGGGGGTGGAGTACTCGGACAGCTTCCCCCCGGAAGCCTCGTAACGCTGGGAGCTTCATCCTTCATGGCGACCGGCTACGGCATCCCGCCAGCCCTGGCGCCGTTGTTCCCGACGCTCCTCAACGCCGGCAAGCCGCTTCCCGACGCCGTCGTCCTTACACCGACCGAGATCGCCGAGATCCGCGCGGCCGGCGACGCGATGAATGCACACATCTTCGCGGCTGGCGCCGCGCGTGGCATCCCCGTCGTCGACTTCGACACCTTCTTCGAGCACGCAAAGTCGGGTGTTCACTACGGCGAGATCACGATCAGCGCGGCATTCCTCACGGGCGGAATGTTCAGCTATGACGGGTTCCACCCGAGCGACATCGGCTACACGCTCGTCGCCAACGAATTCATCCGCACGATCAACGCGAACTACGGGTCGAAGATCCCGTTCGCCTCGATCACTCGCTTCTACCAGAACAACGGCAAGCGTGGGCTCCGCTTCTCGGAAGACGAAGAGCTCCTTCCCGACACGCAGTTCATCTTCACACGCGAGGCGTACGAATCGCTGCTGCAGGGCGCCGGCGTGCAGGTGAGTCTCCCCGTCGACAACAAGACGCGAGACTAACCTTCCTACGAGTTGCACCGACCCACGAGGCGGGCCTAACGGCCCGCCTCGATTGTTTTCGGCGATCTCACTCCCTAACGCCTGGGTGAAGCGAAGCAACGTCGCGGAACCCGCCGCAAACAAGAACGCCGGACGACCCGAGTCGTCCGGCGATTTCCGGTGTGCTTCAGTCTAGTGGCCTGTATTGGAGGAATTGGTACCGCCGTTGCGGACGCCGCGCGGCCAGATGCGAGTCGGCGCGACGTTGGCGATGCTGGGACATCGTCGAGGAGCGACGGCGAAGCAGATGGCCACGCGCCGACCGCAACGGCGGTACCAATTCCTCCAATACAGGCCACTAGTTAGCGCGGATCAGGTGCCGGTCGGTCGTCCGCGCGGAGATGGCCTCGAGATGTCGATCATCGCCATCCGTTCGCGCTCGTCGTACCAGCAGTGGAACCGCTTGATGCCTGGAACATCGATCTGATAATGGCGAAAGAAGCTGGGCACATGAATCGACGTCGACTTTTGTGACTGCCTGATCTTCGCCGCTCCTTCTTCCTTGCGATCGATCGCCTTGATCCCGATGACCTTGCGCTTGCGATCGTAGAAGAGATGAGCATTCGCCTTGCCGCGGAGCCGGAGCATGTCGGCGACAGGAACAGGAAGGCGGATCAGGCGCGACTGCACGATCGTCGCGGACGCCGGCACACGCTCGTAATCTGGTTTGGGCTCCCACTTTTCAAACGGCATTTCCCATCTCCTCACCCATCACGTTTACCGTTGAAATCGACTGGTACAGTCATATTAAATCCTAAGGGCATTTTGTCAACAATTTCGAGCGCATTTCCCGCCCATTTCGAGTCAGGATCCGGACTAATTTCTACATAACGATCCGGCGCGAAATTCCATGGCAGTCACGAACTAGATATAACTTCATTAAAATCAATCCCTTAGATCGCGATCGTTCGTCGCATTAAACCGAAAACCTGACCCTCCGGCCCGAAAACCTGACCCCGCGCCCACACACGATTTCCCTTACCCGACTCTCCAGCGCAGCGAGCCACCCGCCTCCCGGCCTTACAGGTCCGCCTTATGTTCAATCAATGAACACACCCCTACGACAACCCTTGTGCGAGACGCGCAACGAACCCGGCCACACACCTTCCTCGTGCTGCGAATCCGAACGCGGCAGGACGCTTGCGAATCGCGATCCGGCCGAGGTACTCTCGGTTCGGGACTTGCGCGGGTCGCACAAGCCATGCTTTCCAAGGTCTGGAGTGCAGCGACCCTCGGCATTGATGCAGTTCGTATCGTCGTGGAGGTTCACGCCGCGGGCGCGAAGCTCCCCGGCTTCAACATGGTCGGCCTGCCCGATACGGCCGTGCGCGAAGCGTATGCGCGCGTCCGGTCGGCGCTCGCCAACTGCGGCTTCACCTGGCCGCACAAGTACGTCACGATCAACCTCTCCCCTGCCGACGTGCGCAAGGAAGGCTCCGGGTTCGATCTACCGATCGCGATCGGAATCCTCCGCGCGAGTGATGTGCTGACCGACCGCGACCTCCACGGGCGCGTCTTCGTCGGCGAGCTTTCGCTCGACGGCGCCGTCTCGCCGATCCGTGGAGCACTCTCGATCTCGTCGGCTGCAAGCCGTGAGGGTGACGTCCGCGAGCTCCTCGTGCCGGCCGGCAACGCCGCGGAAGCGGCGGCGGTGCGGGCGCTGCGCGTCGTAGGCGTGGCCAGCCTTCCAGCGCTTCTCGACCATCTTCGAGGCGAGTCGCCGATCGATCCGGCTGAACCAGTCGAGAGCGCCGAGACGATCAAGTCGCCCGATGCCGCCGACTACGCCGATGTTCGCGGCCAGGCGTACGCGAAGAGGGCGCTCGAGGTGGCCGCGGCAGGGGGCCACAACATCCTCATGATCGGCCCACCCGGGTCGGGAAAGACGATGCTCGCCCGAAGGATGCCGACGATCCTCCCCGGGCTCTCGCTCGACGAATCGATTGAGACGACGAAGATTCACTCGGTCGCGGGACTGTTGCGCCCCGGCGCAGGGCTCATCCGGGAGCGTCCCTTCCGTGCGCCGCATCACACGATCTCGAATGCCGGGCTCGTCGGCGGGGGCAGCACGCCGCGCCCGGGCGAAGTCAGCATCGCGCACAACGGCGTGCTCTTCCTCGACGAGCTCTCGGAGTTCCGACGCGATGTGCTCGAAGTGATGCGCCAGCCGCTCGAAGACGGACACGTCACGATCTCGCGCGCCCTCCGAAGCCTCTCGTTTCCGGCGAGGTTCACCCTTGCCGCCGCGCTCAACCCATGCCCGTGCGGGTTTTTCAACGATCCACGGCACCAGTGCGAGTGCGGCGAATTCCAGATCAGCCGCTATCTCGCGAAGATCTCCGGGCCGCTCCTCGACAGGATCGACATTCAGGTCGAGGTACCCGCGCTCGGACCACAGGAGATCGCCTCGTCCGCCGCCTCGGAGCCTTCCGCCGCGATTCGCGAGCGTGTGGAAGTCGCGCGGGCGCGCCAGCGCACGCGATTTGCGCGGCACGCGATCGGCGCGAATGCCGCGATGACGACGCGCCACCTTCGGCGCTTCTGCGAGCTCGACGCCGAATGCACGAAGCGGCTCGAGGAGGCGATCGACAGGCTCGGCCTTTCAGCCCGCGCGTACGACCGCGTACTCAAGGTTGCGCGGACGATTGCCGACCTCGGCGAGTCGGAGTCGATCGGTCCGGCGCACATCTCCGAGGCGATCCAGTACCGCGCGCTCGATCGGGCGTACTTTCGGAGCTCATGAGGGGGGTGGGCGGGAGTCGTTAGTTGTTCGTTGTTAGACGCGCGTCGGTGATTGCGCGGTCTCTGCTCGTCGCTCGAGGCGGCTGCGGGGCGGTCACCCGTCTCGCGCTGCCTGTCTAACAACTAACAACTAAAAACTAACAACTCCCTCTCATTCGTTCTCGTCGATATTCAGAATGTGGCGAAGCGCGTCGTCATTGGGATTGACGAATGCCTCACCATCGACTTCCACGACCGGCATCTCTCCGAGCTTGAAGAGATGAGACTTCACCGCTTTCACCTTGTCCGTGCCGACGAACTCGTATGTCAGATTGTGGCTCGTGAAGAAGCGCGTGATCGACTGGCTCTCAGCGTTCGTCGTGGAATACAGCGTGATCTTCATACCCCGTCCCACCCTCGCTTTGGTTGACATGAATGGGTCCAGTATAGCAGGCGCTCTCACGCCGAAGCTTCGACGCCTCGCTCCTCACGATATTGAAGCTCGTAGAGCCGGCGGTAAATTCCGTCGCTCCGGAGCAACTCATCATGCGTTCCACGCTCGCGAATCTCCCCGTGATGGAAGACCAGAATCTGATCCGCGGAACGAATCGTCGACAGGCGATGGGCGATCGCGACAGTCGTGCGCCCTTCCATCAGCACCTCGATCGCTTCCTGAATGAGGCGCTCGGTCTCGCTGTCGATCGACGACGTTGCCTCGTCGAGCACGAGCACGGGGGGATTGAATGCGAGCGCGCGCGCGAACGACAGCAGTTGTTTCTCGCCGACGGAGAAGCCCGCGCCGCGCTCGCGCACTGCTGCGTCGTACTGTTCCGGAAGTCGTTCCACGAACCGCCCGGCACGGACGCGTCGCACGGAATCCTCGACCGATGCGCGCGAGATCGCGACGTCTCCAAGCGCGACGTTGTACGCGACGGTTCCGGAGAAGAGGAAGACGTCCTGCTGCACGACGGCGAAGAGCCGCCGAAGGTCGGCGAGGCGGTACCGTCGGATGTCGACACCGTTGATGAGAATCTCGCCCCGCTGCACCTCGTAGAAGCGCATGAGCAGGCTCGTCACGGTCGTCTTACCGGCCCCGGTGTGTCCCACGAGCGCCGCACGCTCCCCACGCCTAACCACGAAGGACACGTCGCGAAGCACCCACTCCTCGGCGTTGTATGCAAACCAGACGTTGCGAAACTCGATCTCGCTCAATTCGCCGAGCTCCACGGGATCGGCCGGATCTTCGATCTCGATCTCCGTGTCGAGCAGCTTGAAGATCCGCTCGCTCGCCGCCATCGCGCTTTGCAGGATGTTGTACTTCTCGGAGAGGTCGGAGATCGGCTCGTAGAACCGCTGTGCGTACTGAAAGAACGCGACGAGGGCACCGATACTGAGCGTCCCCTGCACGACGCTCCCGCCGCCGTACCAGACGATCAGTGCGATACCGACCGATTGAATCAACTCGATCACCGGGTAGAAGACCGAGTAGTAGTGAATCGACTCGATGTTCGCGTCGCGATGTTTCGCGTTGAGCTCCGAGAACTTCGCCGCTTCCCGCTCCTGCCGGTTGAAGAGCTGCACGACGGCCATCCCCGAGATGTGCTCCTGCAGGAACGCGTTGATCGCCGCGATCCTCGCGCGGACCATCCGATAGGTGCGTCTCGCGCCTTCTCGGAACCACAGCGACGTCATCACCAGGAACGGGATCACCGAGAAGAGCACGAGTGCGAGCTTCCAGTTGAGCCAGAAGAGCATCGCGACGATCCCCACGAGGACGAAGATGTCGCCGAAGATCGCCACGAAGCCCGCGGTGAACATCTCATTGAGAGCGTCGACGTCGGTCGTCACCCGCGTGATCAGCCTTCCGACCGGATTCCGGTCGAAATACTGCACCTGCAGCCTCTGCATCTTCGCAAAGATCTGCCGACGCATGTCGAACATGATCCGCTGGCCCATCATGTTCATCACGACCATCTGGACGTAGAGGACGACGAAGCCTCCGCCTAACGTTGCGAGGTAGAGCAGTGTCGCCGCCGTGATCCCGTCGAGCGCCGACGCCGGCAGCAAACCCACCCCGGCCAGCCATTCCCGCACGCTCTTCGACACGCCAGAGATCTCGCCCCCCTTCGGCACCACGAAGAGGTCGATGGCAATGGCGACGATCGCGGGACCCGCGACCTCGGCGAGCGACGAGAGAATCACGAGCACGACCGAGATCGCGGCGCGAAGCCGGTACGGGCGAACGTAGCCGAGAAGCCGCAGGGTCAGACGCGGGTCGAGTTTCTTCGTTCCTTCGTCCTCGAACCGTTCGACGGCGCTCATCAGGCGATCTCCTCGAGCTCTTCTTCGAGCGCCTGCCGCCGGTAGAGGTCCGCGTAGAATCCACCCGCGGCGAGGAGCTCGTCATGCGCGCCTCGCTCGACGATCCGACCTTCGTCGAGAACCACGATCTGGTCCGCATCTTTCACCGACGAGATGCGGTGCGCCACGATGACGACGGTCCGTCCGCGCCGGAGCTCGCGCAACGAGCGGAGAATCCGCTCTTCCGTGTGCGTGTCGACCGCACTCAACGCATCGTCGAGAATCATGATGCCGGGGTTGCGAACGATCGCGCGTGCGATCGCCGTCCGCTGCTTCTGCCCTCCCGATAACGTGATTCCTCGCTCGCCGATCACCGTCGCGATGCCTTCGGGCATGGCCCTAACGTCATCTTCGAGCCCCGCGAGCTCGACGACCGCCGCGAGCTCGTCATCGGTCGCGTCGATCCGCCCCACGCGGATGTTCTCGGCGATCGTGTCGGAAAAGAGGAAGGTCTCCTGCGGCACGACTCCGATCATCGACCGCAATCGGCGCGGCGGAATCGATTCCACCGGCACACCGCCGACGAAAACCGTGCCCGGAGGCGGCTCCCAGACGCGCGTCACCAGCGAGCAGAGCGTCGACTTGCCGCTCCCCGTCCTTCCGACGATTCCGAGCGTCTCGCCTTCGCGAATCGCAAGGTCGATATCGTGCAGCACCGGCGTCTCGCCATATCCGAACGTCAGCCCGCGAAACTCGATCTCGGGCGCCAGCTGCTCTCCCCCGTACGCGTCACCCGTCGTCTCCGTCGCAGGCTCCGCAACGAGAATCTCGTGGAGGCGCTTCATCGACGCCATCCCACGTTGAAACAGATTGATGACCCAGCCGAGCGCGATGAGCGGCCACGCCAGCCTTCCTAGGTAAAGCGTGAACGACACGAACTCGCCGACGGACATCGAGCCTGAGAGGATCCGGCGCGATCCGAGGAAGAAGATGACGACGAACATGACGCCGATCATCGAGTGAAGCAGCGGGTAGAACGTCGCAGTGAGCAGGATCAGCTTCCGGTTCTTCTCGACGTACTCCTCGTTCATCTCCTCGAAGGCCTGCTTCTCGTGCTCCTCGCGCGTGAAGGCGCGCACGACGCGCACACCCGCGACGTTCTCCTGGACGCGCGCGGAGATCTCGCCGAAGTGATCCTGCACGTCGCGGAAGCGCTCGTGGATCCGCTCGCCGAAAAACTTCACGGCGCCCGCGACCGCGGGAATCGCGAGCAGGGAGATCAGCGCGAGCTGCAGGTCGATTTGCGACATCATGACGAACGCGCCGACGACGACGAGGATCGACGAGAACGCATGCATGACCGCAGGGCCAACGAGCATCCTGACCGACGAGAGATCGTTCGTGGCCCGCGACATCAGGTCGCCTGTCTTGTTCTCCTGATAGAACTCGGCGGGAAGCGACTGCAGGTGATCGTAGAACTCGCCCCGCATGTCGTACTCGATCTTGCGCGACGCGCCGATCACGATCCATCGGTGCAGGTATAGGAACACCCCCTGTACGAGCGCGGCCCCGACGTAGAACAACGAGAAGCGAATGATCGCACTGCGGCTCACGCCGCTTCGAAGAACATCGACCGCCGTTCCGACGATGAGCGGTTTCGCGAGCGAGAACGCTGCCGCCCCGATCACACAGACCGCTCCGAGCGCGAGGTCGCGCCGATACCGCCCCAGGTAGCCTAGAAGTCTCTGTCCCGCCGTCATCCCGTCGTCCCCGTGTCACCCTGAAGAGGGAGCTTGCGCAGCTCCATGAGCATGATCCTCAACACGCGCTCGAGCGTGTACCCGGGAGGGAACGCGTGCGGAATCCTGATCCCCGCGCCGGTGAGCTCCAGAAAGTCCATCGAAGGCGTCCGTCGCGCCAGCACCCAGACGAGCTTGCGTGGAAGATCCTCGCGATCCATCGCGGCAAGGTGGAGTGATTGAAGGTAGTAGCCAAAGTGCATCGCACGAAGTTGCGGCCGGCCGCCACCATACTCCGGCAGCGTGACACTGAGGCTGAGCGCGCCGAGGAGCCAGTTCTCCCGGCCATACTCGGCGCGCCAGTAGTCCTCTTCCGCTTCGGTGAGTTTTTCCAGGCGCATGGCGAACCAGGTTTCCGTTAGGCGCGGAGCGACGTCGGGTCAGTCAGCCCTGGAGCTTCTTCAGGCCTTCGACCAGCTCCCTCATCTTCGCGTCATGGAAGACGTCGAGCTTCCGCTGCAGCTCCGCTTCCGCGACACCCGCCATCTCCTCGGTGTACACCTTCTTGAGCGCGCCGCCGAGGTAGACCTTCGTCTCCAGCCGCCAGCCTGGGCGTGGAAAGAACTCGGTCTGCACCGTGAGCTTCTTCTGCCCGACATCGAAAGCATCGAGACGGCCCATCGGAGGATTGGCGGGAGGTGTCGCGTCCATGGCCCGATAGTGTAGCGGATCGAACGGTGCGTGCAGCGTCTCAGCGCGACCGGTCGCGCCGGACGAGCCGGCGACACTTCGCCTCGGCCCTCGCCTCGATCTGTCGCACACGCTCGCGCGAGAGCGCGAGGAGGTCCCCGATGTCGCGCAGCGTCAGCTCGTCCTGCAGGATTCCGTAGTGGAGCTTCAGGACGACCCGCTCCTCGAGCGCGAGCGCAGACTCCATCCCGTTCTGCGCGGCGCCCGCATGTTTGAGACCTTCGAGTCGCGAGAACCGGTCCTGCGCCGGGTCGGCGTAGTGCCTGCCGTTTTCGTCGCCGCCGAGTCGCACCCACCACGTCAGCGACGCACGTGGGTTCGGATTCAGGTTCAGCAGCAGGTGCGCAAGCTCGCCTTCGGTGATCTCGAGCGTCTGGCACATCTTCATCTTCGCCGATGTGAGCGATGCCGCGATTCGCTCCGTCTCGAGCCCCATGAACTCCGCGATCTCGGCCGCGCCGCGGGGAATGTTGTCGCTGACACCGTGCCGCAGGCAGAGGATCAGCCTCTCCTTCGGCGAAAGCGCTGCCATCCGTTCGAGAAGCTCACTCCTCGCCGCCTGCTCCGTCAGTTCGTCTTCGGCCGAGGGGACCGTCGTCTGCTCGATCAGATCGCCGAGCTCCGTGTGCGATTCGCCGTCGAGCTCCGAGCTGAGCGAGAAGCTGTCGTTCATCGCCTGCATCAGTGTGTTGATCTCGCGAACGGACACACCGAGTTTCTCCGCGAGCTCTTCCGGAGGGGGGAACCGATTCTCCTCGGTGACGATCTGCCCGATCATCCGCTCGAGCCTGTAGAGCAGATTCGCGCGCTTCGGCGGAAGACGGAACGGCCCCCCCTGCTCCGAAAGCGCGTGAAGAATCGCCTGCCTGATCCACCAGACGGCGTACGTGATGAACTTGACGTTCTTCTCGGGATCGTACTTCTTCGCTGCGTGGATGAGTCCGATGTTTCCTTCGTTGATGAGGTCGAGGAAGAGCACATGAGCGTTGCGAAAGCGCTTGGCGTACGAGACGACGAAACGCAGATTCGCCTGAACGAGCTCTTCGAGGGCAGCGCGGTCGCCCTGCTGAACGAGGTATCCGAGCTCGCGCTCTCGCTCCGGCGTGAGGCGCGCGATCTTCGAGATCTCCTGAAGATACTGATTCAGCAGGTCGTACGAATCTTCATGGCTCGCGCTACGGCGGCTACCGGGTGACATGTTGTCAGCTCACGGCGATTCTACAGCAGACGGGAGCGGCAGAACGACGCGGCAGCAAGGAATCGGGAACAGGAAGAGAGGAGCTAGAGAAACAAGAAGACAGGAGAACGGAGAGAAGACATCGGCGAGACGGGCAAGGAACAGGCCGACGAAGCAAGGCAAATCGGGGAACGGAGCACCTACAAGCGACACGACTGATAAACGGGGTCCTGTCTCCTTCTTCCTTTCTCCTCGCCGCTACGACCTCGTGATCCGCACGATCATTCGCGGCGTCGCTTTGACGAGTGCGTTCTCGCGCTCGAGCCCGATGCGGCGGTCGAGCACGATGCGGCGGATCGAATCGAGAATCAGGTCCGCATCCATCTCCACCTGCTCCATCTCCTGCTGAAGGCGGAGGAAGACTTCGACACCAGCGAGGTTCACACCAAGGTCGCGCGTGAGCGTGAGGATCGTCTCCAGCTGGCGAATCTGCGCGGGGCCGTAGAGGCGGGTGTTCCCTCCCGTCCGCTCGGGCTTGATCAGCCCTTCACGCTCGTAAAGCCGCAGCGTCTGCGGATGGATGTTGTAGCGCTCAGCGATGATCGAGATCATCACGAAACCGTCGCGTCTTTTCGCCATGATGCATCTCTTCCCCGTTGCTGGAGCGGTCGCGGGAGTGGATCGATTCCGTTCCACTCCCGCGTACCCATCAACTCATTTCGCGTTCCGCATTTCGCGTTTCGCGTTCTTCGCCTACTTCGTTTCGTCGACAACCTCGGCTTCGATGACGTCGTCCTTGCCGTTGCCCGAATCGGGCTTCGACTCTCCCGACGAGGCGCCGCCTTCGCCGTCCGGCTTCGCCTGGCTGTAAAGAATCTCGGCGAGTTTGTGCGACGCCTTCTGCAGGTTGTCCATCGCCGCCTTCATTCCGTCGACGCCCCCCTGCTCCATCGCCTTGCGCGCGTCACCGATCGCGGCCTCGAGGTTCGACACGTCCGCACCCGAGAGCTTCTCACGGTTCTCGCTCAGCATCTTCTCGATCGAATAGACGAGCGAGTCGAGGCTGTTCTTCGTCTCCGCTTCGTCGCGACGGCGCTTGTCAGCGTCGGCGTTGAGCTCGGCGTCCTTCACCAGGTTCTCGATCTCGTTCTTGTTAAGGCCTGAAGAGCTCGTGATGGTGATCTTCTGCTCCTTGCCGGTGCCGAGATCCTTCGCGCCCACGTTGAGGATTCCATTCGCGTCGATGTCAAACGTGACTTCGACCTGTGGCACCCCACGCGGCGCCGGCGGGAGGCCGACGAGATTGAAGTTGCCGAGCAGCTTGTTATCGCGCGCCATCTGGCGCTCGCCCTGGTAGACCTTGATCTCGACCGACGTCTGGTTGTCCGCCGCGGTGGAGAAGGTTTCCGACTTGCGCGTTGGGATCGTCGTGTTGCGCTCGATCATCGGTGTCATCACGTTACCGAGGGTCTCGATGCCGAGGGTCAGCGGAGTCACGTCGAGAAGCAGAACGTCCTTCACCTCGCCCGCGAGCACTCCGCCCTGCACCGCGGCGCCAACCGCGACGACTTCATCAGGATTTACACCCTTGTGCGGCTCCTTGCCGAAATAGTCGCCGACGGCCTTCTGCACCATCGGGATACGCGTCGAGCCTCCGACGAGCACAACTTCGGCGATCTCCTTGGGCGACATGCCGGCATCCTTGAGCGCCTGGCGCACCGGAGCCATCGTCCGCTCGACGATGTCGCCGATGAGCTGCTCGAACTTCGCGCGCGTCATCGTCATCGTGAGATGTTTCGGGCCCGATGCGTCAGCGGTGATGAATGGCAGATTGATGTCGGTGCTGTTGGTCGACGAGAGCTCAATCTTCGCCTTCTCCGCAGCTTCCTTGAGGCGCTGGAGCGCCATCTTGTCCTTCGACAGATCGATGCCCTGGTCCTTGACGAACTCGTCGATGATCCAGTCGATGATGCGCTGATCGATGTTGTCGCCACCGAGGTGCCCATCGCCGTTGGTCGACTTGACCTCGACGACGCCGTCGCCGACTTCGAGGATCGAGATGTCGAACGTGCCGCCACCGAAATCATAGACGGCGATGATCTCGTCCTTCTTGCGGTCGAGACCGTAGGCGAGCGCGGCCGCTGTCGGCTCGTTCACGAGTCGCTCGACCTTGAGACCGGCGATTTCACCGGCATCCTTGGTCGCCTGGCGCTGCGCGTCGTTGAAGTACGCCGGCACGGTGATGACCGCGCGGTCGACCTTCTCTCCGAGATAATCCTCGGCGGCCTGCTTGAGCTTCTGCAGAATCATCGCGGAGATCTCGGGCGGGGCGAACATCTTGCCCGCGATGTCGACGCGGGCGTCGCCGTTCGGTGCCTTTTCGACGTGATAGGGCACCATCTTCATCTCTTCATTGACTTCCTCGAAACGCCGGCCCATGAAACGCTTGATCGAGTAGACGGTGTTCTCTGGATTGGTGACGGCCTGCCGCTTGGCAACCTGACCCACCAACCGCTCGCCGTTTTTCGCGAAGCCGACCACCGATGGCGTAATCCTGCTACCCTCGGCGTTGACGATGACCTTCGCCTCGCTGCCTTCCATGATCGCGACGACGGAGTTCGTGGTTCCGAGGTCGATTCCGATGATCTTTCCCATTTTGTACGCTCCTAACCTTGAGTGACTGACTGTCAACTCTGCGAAACCTGAGTGTAGTTGTATAAATTTCCTTACATCGACGTGCGAATATCAGGATCGTGAGGGGCGTTAACCACGGTGATCCGACTTCCTGGGAGGAATGACTCGATGAATGACTTCCGACAGTACGAACAACCCGCCTGGATCTCGACCAGCGCGGAAACGACCTTTTCGCGCGAGCAGTCGTTCATCCGGACGACCTATGCATGGATGTTTGGCGGCCTGCTGCTGACGGCGCTATCGGCCTTTTTCGTTTACGCGACACCGGCGCTGCGCGCGGTGGTCTTCCAGCCGTTTGCCGCAATCGCGCTGATGGTCGCGACCTTCGGGCTCGTGATGTTCCTCTCGTTCCGCATCACGAAGATTCAGCCGGGAACTGCTGCAGGCCTTTTCCTACTCTACTCGGCGCTCAACGGTCTGATGCTGAGCGCGATCTTCATGGTCTATTCCGGAGGCACGATCCTCTCCGCGTTCGTGGTTGCAGGCGGGATGTTCGGTTCGATGGCTGCCTACGGAACGTTGACGAAGAAGGACCTCACCTCGTGGGGCTCGTTCTTCTTCATGGGCCTCATCGGGATCATCCTCGCCCAAGTCGTCAACATGTTCGTGAAGTCGTCGGCGCTCGACGGCACGATTGCTCTCGTCGGCGTGTTCGTATTCGTCGGTCTCACAGCCTACGACGCGCAGAAACTGAAGGCCTATGCGGCAGCGGCAGGACCGAACGTCACGAATTTCGCAGTGATCGGTGCTCTCGCCCTCTATCTCGATTTCATCAACATCTTCCTGATGTTGCTACGCCTCTTCGGCCGGCGCGACTGAGCAGGCAGCACCTCGCTTCGAATCGAGCGGGCCCGCGCAAGCGGGCCCGTTCTGCGTTCGCAGCCCCGCAGTCGGATCGCGACGCGCGGCGCACGTGCTGTAAGATCGATTTCGCCAGATGAGTGAACGGGCAATGCCGGTGCTCAAGTTCCGATCGGTCGAGGAGCTGAATCAGCCGAGGTGGCGCGAGCCGGGTGATCCTGAGCTCTATCGCGCGCTTCGCGAGATCTGGGAGTTCTCCCGAAAGACATCGAACATTCGATTCCGTCCCGGCGTCTACAAGTTTCGCTCCGTCGAGGAGTTCGATTCGAATCGCATCCGGGCCTAGATCGACTCCCCGATTCTCCGTCCGATCATTCGATACCCCTCCGCGCCTGGGTGGAATCGATCGGCGCTCAGCCGGTCGCGGTGCGAGAAGATGTCAAACGTCTGGACAATGGTGACGTTGTCGTCCTTCGAGAAGCGCCTCGTCAGCCTCACCGTCCACTCCGTTACCGCGGGATTCACGAACGTGCCGAACTTCGTCGTCACGAACGGATTGTAGAGGCCGACGTAAAAGATCCGTGCGTTCCCATTGATCGCGCGGATCTCGCCGATGACCTTCGCAACCTGCTCCTCGGTGCGATTCATCGCCGCCGCCGGGTCGGGTGGACGATCCGCCGCGCGTCCCGCGACGTCACCGAAAAGATCATTCCCGCCGATCGAGACAACGACGACGTTCGCCTCCGCGACGAACCGTCGGATGCTGGGTGAGTCGAGCTGCCGCAGAAGATCGGCGGACTTCGCCCCGTTCACGGCGAGGTTGACGTGCTGATCGTGCGTGATGGAGCGACGCTGGAGTTCTTTGTCGATCGCGCCCCCGATCCCCTCACCCGTCTCGTCACCCGTGCCGCGCGCCACCGAATCGCCGAGAATCACGATGCGGAGCGGCCCCTGGGGCGCTCGTGCGACCGCCTCCGTCACGGGCGCGGCGATCGTCGTGCCGACGTCGTCGCGGAAGAGGAGGTGGAATCCGTAGCCGAAGAGCGTCGCCGCAGCGAGCGCGATCGTCACGGGAAGGTACCAGAAGAGCAGCTTGCGCAATGTGCCCGTCAACTCGATCAACCTCGCTCTCGATTGTAACTACGATCGAGAGATTCGCGAGTTTCGACGACTCCACCTCCACGGCTTCGCAACACGCGCTCGAGAATTGCGTAGTGCAACGATGAGGTTCTGACCTTGCACATGTCCAGTCCCGTCCTCATCGCCCACCACCTCTCGAAGACGATCGGCGAGAAGACGATCGTCTCCGACGTCTCGTTCGAGATCGAGCCTGGAGAGGTATTTGGCTTTCTCGGTCCGAACGGCGCCGGGAAGACGACGACGATTCGAATGCTCGTCGGCCTCATCCGCCCCAGCACGGGCAACGTCACGATCTGCGGGCACGACGTCGAGCGCGAGTTCGAGGCGGCGCTGCGCAATGTCGGCTGCATCGTGGAGACGCCCGACCTCTACCGGTTCATGTCGGGGAGGGAGAATCTCGAGCACTTCGCACGGATGCGGCGCGGCGTTGGCGAGGCCGACATCGCGAGGGTCGCCGAGCTTGCGATGCTCAGTCATCGCCTCGAAGACAAGGTGCGCACCTATTCACTCGGCATGCGGCAGCGGCTCGGCATCGCGGTCGCGCTGCTGTCGCGCCCGAAGCTTCTCATCCTCGATGAACCGGCGAACGGGCTCGACCCGGCAGGCATCCGCGAGATGCGCAACCTACTTCGGCGCCTTTCGACGGACGACGGGCTCGCCGTATTCGTGTCGAGCCACCTGCTCGCCGAAGTCGAGCTGATGTGCGACCGCGTGGCGATCATTCATCGAGGCACGATCCTCGAGACGAGTCCGGTGCAGGGCCTGCATGCGCACGCCCCCGAAATGGAGTTCCGCGTCGACGACGCCGCGAGAGCCATCGCGCTCGTCGAGTCGATGGGTTTTCCCGTGGCGGTCAACGACGGCACGTTGTCGATCGAGATCGCCGAGGAGCAGGCGCCTGACGTCGTCTTGCGGCTGGCGACCGAGGGAGTCAGGATCTTCCACGCGCAGCGCCGCATCCGCACACTCGAAGAACGCTTCATCGAAGCGACGGGGGGAGAGACGGTGTAAAGGCAGTGCTGAGTGCTAAGTGCTGAGTGCTGAGTGCTGAGTCCTGAGCACTCATCACTCATCACTCAGTAGTCATCACTCAGTAGTCAGTAGTCAGTACCCATCACTCAGTAGTCAGTACTCAGTAGTCAGGACTCAGGACTCAGGACTCAGGACTCAGCACTCAGCACTCAGCACTCAGGACTCAGCACTCGATTGCATGATCGACCTCATCCGCAACGAAGTCCTCAAACTGCTCCGCCGGAGGCGGTTCACGATCGCGGTCGTGATCCTCGCCGTCATCTTGTCTGCCGTCACGTACGGACAGTACCGCCAGCTTCAATCGGCGAAGGACGGCGACTGGCGCGCACGAACGCAGCAGACCATCGTCCGATACCAGAACGCCATGCGGCGTGCGCAGGCCAACCCGACATGGGCGAGGTCGCTCCGGCTCGAGATCGCACGGCTGCAGTACTACCTCGACCGCGACATTCAACCAGACAAGCCGAATGCGCCTTACATCGTCCGGGCCTTTGCAAACATCGCGGGATTCCTCCTCTTGCCGCTGCTCGTGTCCGTACTCGCGAGCGACGTCGTTTCGGCCGAGCATGCTGAGGGTACCGACAAACTGCTGCTCACACATCCAGTTCGACGATGGCGCATCCTGACCTCCAAGCTCGCAGCCGTCTTTCTCTTCACCACGCTGCTCCTCTTGTGCGGCGCGCTGCTTGGATTCACGATCTCCTCGTTCGCGCTCGAATCGAGAGGATGGGGCGCGCCGACCTTCAGCGGCTTCCGGCTGACCGGTGAAACGGTCGACTTCGCGGCGGTCCGGCAGCTCCCTCTCTGGCAAGACACACTGATCGCCTACGGTCTCGAGTGGTATGCGCTCCTGATGGTCGCGTCGATCGCCGTGATGCTCTCGACGATCTTCCGTTCCAGCGCGGCGTCGATCGGCACGATGATGGCGGCGCTGATCGGTGGAACGATCCTCACCCGCCTAACACCAGACTGGATCGCGGGGAAATACTTCTTCGTTTCCGCGCTTCCTCTCGCCGACTATTACACCGGGCAGCCGCCTCCCTACGAGGGCATGCCGCTGCTTTTCTGCATCAGCCTTCTTGCAGTCTGGGCGGCCGCGGCGCTCATCGTCGCGTACGGCCTCTTCACGCGAAGGGACGTGTTCGGCTAGAGAGTCCCCGCTCGCTCCGATGCCACTCGATCGGTTACGCTCGTCACCCGGAGGTTGCACGCAATGAGGGTTTCGAAGGGATTGACCATTGCCACGATCGCGCTCGCCGCCGCATGTGGAGCGAAGCAGGAAGCTCCCGCGCCTCCGAGCCGCGCGACGATCGCGATCAAGTACGCAGCGGGTGACCTCGAGATTCGCGAGGCACCGCGAGACGACGCGTCGCTCATGACCACCTACAAGACCGGAGAGTCGGTTTCGATCCTCGCAGAGCAGGGCGACTGGTCGGAAATCAAGATCAGCTTCGAGAAATCGGGATGGGCGAAGTCGGCGAACCTTGCCGCTAACAAGGCCGACGTCGGCTCGACGGCCGACCAGATCCGCTTCCGTGTCGCTCCGGAGCCGGTCACGCAACCTGGCGTCCGAGGGGTGATCGTCCTTGAAGCAACCGTGAACGTCCACGGCGATGTCACCGGCGTCAAGACGCTGGAGAACACGACCGGCCGCAAGGACATCGAGAGCCTGACGGTCGAATCGCTGCGCAAAGCGAAGTTCTATCCGCTCCTCCAGGGGGGTAAGGCAGAGCAGTTCGTCTACGAGTACACGGCGACGTTCTGAGACAGGCACGAGGAACCTTCCACGCGCCTTACTTGATTGCGATCTGAAACTCCGGCGGCTCGAGGACGTGACGCTTCACGGCGCAGTGGTCGACTGCGCGCAGGATGGCGTCGCGATACTTCTCAGGGAATCCTGGAGGCAGCGTAAGCGCGACTGAGACCCTCGCAACGCGCTTCTTCGCGTCGTCCTGCTCCGTGTTGAGCCTCACGCCGAGCCCATCGGTCGCGATGCCTCTCTCCTGGCAAAAGCGAAGTGCGTAGTAGCCCATGCAGGTCGCGAGCGACGCGAAGAAGAGGTCGAACGGCGACATCGCGCTGTCGCCGCCATTCGGGACCGGCTGGTCGGTCCGGACCGTGTGCCCCCGTAACGTCGCTTCGACTGCCACTCCTCCGGGAAAGCTGACTTCCATCATTTCGTACTCCTCTCCCCTCGAAGCAGACGGCCGCTCGACTTCAGCGCCGGCGTGCACGCCGGGTTATACGTGATCGCAAAGGCGCAGGCGGTGATGTCGCGCACGCATGCGGCCAGAGATTGCCATGCCGTTCCCTCACACGAAAGGGTTCGCCGCTGACCATGCACGCGTTCCATGCATCACACGGCGCGTTGACTCGGCCCACAACCAAGCTTGACCGCAACGACAGCAGATCGCGGCATCCGAGGTTAGCCTCGAAGTCAGGAGGTGCAACTTGAAGCGATTCTCCATCGTCCTGCTACTCTGCGTTGCCGCCGGATTCGGGTACTACTACTACTTCAGGAAGGCGCCGGTGGTCGAAGTGCCGCAGACTCGCGAGACGATCGCTGTCAAATACGCGGCCGACGACATCGAGATTCACGAATCGCCTGCAGAGACCGCTCCCGCGATCAGCAAGCGGCGCATCACCGAGCCAATCTCGATCGTGAGCGAAAAGGAGGGTTGGAGCGAGGTGAAGCTCTCGATCGACAAGTTTGGCTGGGTCGCGAGCAGCGAGCTCGTCGCCGACAGACATGAGATCGGCAGCACCAAAGAAAAAATCCGCTTCCGCGTCCCCCCGGCAGAGGTGAAGCAGCGTGGTCCGCGCGGCAGCGTCATCTGGCTCAAAGTCGCCGTCACCGCGTATGGCGATGTTGCCGACGTCAGAATGTGGCAGAACAGTACCGGGAAGAAGGAGATGACCGATCTCCACACCGCGGCCGTGAAGAAGGCAAAGTTCTACCCGATGATGTCCGAGGGAGGGACGCTCGCACCGTTCAACTACGACTACAAGGTCGAGTACTGACAGGCGGGCCAGAGGTCAGAGGTCGTAGGTCGAAGGTCGAGGGTCGAAGGTCATAGGTCATAGCAGGCGGCAAGCTCGCAAGCAGAGAGGTTTTCGTACGGGCGACCCGCTGGGTCGCCCGTTGCAGTTTCGTGCAAGGGACGGCGTGCCGCGCCGCGTCGTCCGTCCGTGAGTCGGCCGGCTCGCCCTGCTGCCTGCGATGACCTTTGCCCTAGAACCTTTGCCCTCTGACCTGCTCCATCGGGAATCTATTGATCCCGCGTACGTTACCCAGCCCGCATGCAGTTCAGACACGACATCCGCAACGTAGCCATCATCGCCCACGTCGACCACGGCAAGACGACCCTCGTCGATGCCCTGCTCAAGCAGTCGGGCGCCATCCGTCAGAACCAGAACGTCGACGAACGGGTCATGGACTCGAACGACCTGGAACGCGAGCGCGGCATTACGATTCTGGCGAAGAACACGTCGATCCGCTATTTCGTCGACCAGCCCGATGCGCTGGGGCACAAGGCACATCACGAGGCGACGCCGACGGCGAGCGGGCACGCGCTCCCCGCCGTCTTCGTTCACCCTCCCGAGGTGAAGATCAACGTCGTCGACACGCCGGGCCACGCAGACTTCGGTGGCGAGGTCGAGCGCATCCTCTCGATGGTCGACGGAGTCATTCTTCTCGTCGACGCGGCCGAGGGTCCGATGCCGCAGACGCGCTTCGTCCTCCGCAAGGCACTCAGCCTCGCGCTGCTGCCGATCGTCGTCATCAACAAGATCGACCGCCCCGACGCTCGTTGCACCGAAGTGCTCAACGAGGTCTTCGACCTGATGATCGAGCTCGGCGCTTCGGACGACCAGATGGACTTCCCGACGCTGTACGCGTCGGGCCGCGACGGTTACGTACGCAATGCTCCCGAAGACGGAAACGACGACGTCCGTCCGCTGCTCGACGCGATCCTCAAGCGGATTCCTCCGCCAAAGGGGAACGCCGAAGGGCCGTTCCAGCTCCTCGTCAGCTCGATCGACTACAACGAGTACGTCGGCCGCCTCGGCATCGGCCGCATCGAGCGCGGCACCGTGAAGCAGGGTGAAGAGATCGTCCTGATGCTTCACAACGGAAACCAAAAGAAGGCGCGAATCCAACGATTGACGGTGTTCGAGGGACTGCGTAAGGCGGACGTCGAGTCAGCCTCCGCGGGCGAGATCGTCGCAATCGCCGGATTCGCCGACGTCGAGATCGGCGAGACGTTCGCGTCGGCGAAGGATCCCGAACGGATGACCCCGGTTGCAATCGACGAACCGACCGTCTCGATCCAGTTCTGCGTCAACGACTCTCCGTTCGCCGGTCTCGAAGGGAAGTTCGTTACATCGCGAAATCTCAAGGATCGTCTCGAGAAGGAACTGCGCAAAGATGTCGCGCTGCGCGTCAAGGAGACCGGCTCGGCCGATCGCTTCGACGTCGCAGGACGCGGCGAGCTTCACCTGTCGATCCTCGCGGAGAACATGCGCCGCGAGGGTTATGAATTCGCCCTTTCCCGCCCCCAGGTCATCACGAAGGAAATCAATGGTCAGAAAGCCGAACCGTACGAGGCATTGGTCGTCGACGTAGAAGATACTCACCTCGGAAAGGTCATGGAGATGATCCAGACCCGCCGAGGCGAGATGACAGACATGGAGAACCCGGGCACCGGGCGCGTCCGTGTCGAATTCAAGATCCCGACGCGCGGCCTCTTCGGCATCCGGACGGTGTTCCTCACCGAAACGCGCGGCACCGGGCTGATGTACCACACCTTCCTCGAGTATGGCCCGTGGCGCGGCGAGATCGCCTCGCGCGGGCGCGGCGCGCTCGTCGCCAAGGAAGGCGGAGACACCACCGCCTACGCGATCACGTCGATCCAGGAGCGTACCGTCCTCTTCGTCGAGCCCGGTATGAAGGTCTACGGCGGCCAGGTCGTCGGCGAGAATTCGCGTGAGGCGGAGATGGTCGTTCAGATCTGCCGCGCGAAGCATCTGACGAACATGCGCGCGTCGAGCTCCGATATCGTGATTCCTCTCGAGCCTGCGAAGATCATGACGCTCGAGCAGTGCCTCGAGTGGATCGATGACGACGAGCTCGTCGAGCTGACGCCGGCGTCGATCCGGGTACGCAAGAAGACGCTCGATCACACGCGCCGCAACAGCGAGCGCAAGAAAGCGAATCTGGTCACGGAGAACGCGTAGCGACGATTTGCGACAGCTTCGTGAAGTTTACTCGGGCGACCGGCTGGGTCGCCCGTTTCATTTGCCGTCAACGTCGCCCCGGACGACGTTCGGGTTCACGCCCCTTCCGGTTTCCTCAGCAGCAACGACACCATCCAGAGTGTCGTCGCGATACCGGCGACGAGAAGCACTACGAAGATCGCGATGACTCCCCACTGCGGCGCGACCCACGTCGCCGGCTCGAATGCCGCGATTCCGAGCATCCCAGTCCTCACCTCGTCTCGCGCGACAACCATCGAGGCAAGGCATCCAAGGAGCGTCCAAACGCCGACGCCGACATATCGCGCCGGATTCGGCGAGTTCATCGCCATCACCATCGCCACGCAGGCAACGAGACCGAGGAGGCTGCCCAGCGAAAGCGAAACGATCGCGAGCACGCTCTGTCCCGCGAAGCGGAGGACGACTTCGCGAGGGAGCGTTCCCAACCACCATAGTCCAACGAGGAAGTTGAGCACGGTCGGCATCACAAACCAGATCGCGCCGTGACGCATCGCCCAGGTGCCGTGAGGCTCGTCGTGCTTCGCCGCAGAGCGTCCGACGACCGAGATTACCATTCCCGACACGGCGATGGCACCCAGAAGCATGTGCAGATAGCGCGGGATCAGCGTCGGATCGCCGAGGTTCAAGTGCGCCGCCCGGTCGCCCGCACGGTGCAGCGCATGCATCGTCTCAGGCCGAAGCGACAGGGTCATGTTGTTGCTGTAGATGAACCCGATCGCGACGAAGAGCAGCGCGACGCCCGCGGCGATCGCGACCGTCGCTCCGCCACTCCTGTCGCCGCGATAGCTGATTACGTAGCTGCCGTAGTACGCGACGATCAGGACCGGCACCACGGCGAACCAGAACCAACCGAGCACGATCGCGCTCGAGAAGAACAAGCGGCCGTACATGACCTGCAGGAACAGGAGCGCCGCGACGCCGAACGTCACGGTGATCGAGACCATGGGTGGCATCGCCTTCCCGATCCATGCGGCGAGTCGCCGGCTGTCATCGTGTTTCGCAGCGCGAAGGCGAGCGACCGCGCCAATGATCGAGCCGCCGAGCACGAAATTCATCGGAAGCATGTGACAGAAGAACATGAGGAGCAGAAGCGCCCAGAGCAGCAGCGGCGGCGCCGGCAGCGCGATCGGATCGGCCTGCGGAATCGTGTTGATCAGTGCGGCAATCATCGCTTCACCTCGTCCCGCCCGCCGCAACGCCGGCGAGATAGCCGGCGAGCGCGTCGCGCTCTGCGTCGCTTCCCTCGAAGGGGGGCATGTCAGGATTGATCGTATCGAGATGTCCAAGCGCATCGTGGATCCAGACGCGCGTCTTTCTCGAGATTCTTGGTGCGATCGGCCAGTCTCCGCCCTCACCATGACAGGCCGAGCACTCCGCCTCGAAGATCGCGGCGCCGTCGACCGAGCCGGCCACGGGCTTCGCGATCACCTGACCTCCGCCTAACGTGGCGAGGTAGACCGCGAGCGCCCGCTCCTCCGCCTCATTGCCGGGAAATGGCGGCATCCTTCGTCCACGCCACGAATCGAGTTTCAGCGGCTTCGCGTGCCAACCCTTCTCCGCATCGGTGGGTACCGAGAGGCGGTCGATCACCCCTTCGAGCGCGCTCGAGTTCCATCCCGCGACGAGCGGACGAATCGCCTGATAACCGTCGATCGTGTGGCACTGCGTGCAGGCGATGCGAAACACCTCCGCCCCCGCCATCACTTCTTCCTCGAGCGTTGTCGCCTTCGCAAGGTCGAAGCCGTCCGGGAGTCGCGTCCACCGCGACGAGGCCAGAATTCCTGCCTCGGGCATCCGATCGATCGCAAACGGATCTCCGTGACCCGTCGTGTCGGGAACCCTCACCGCGTTCACGAACATGTACGAGCCGATCACCCACGGCTTGCGGAGATCTTCGCGGAACCACTCGGCGCCGCCGACGGCGAGAAACGAGGAGAGCATCAGGATCAGTGCGACCGTCCGCCGCCCCGCGGCCCGAACGACTGAAAGACCTGCCAGTGCAACGACGACCGTCACGATGCAGGCGATCACGGCGACGCGGAACGAGCGCTGTGCCGACGGGTAGCCTGTCGTCGCCCCGGGTAGGAGCGCCCGGAAGAAATCGGACATCGAGGCGCCTGCCGCACCGAGAATCTCGGCGGTCGGAACGCCCGCTCCATCGGCGGCAGAAAAGAACCAGATGATTCCGATCGGAAGACCGATCGCCATCGGGACGATCCAGCCGAGAGTCGCGTACCGCGCGATGCGCCGGCCAAACGCATCGTCGTTCACCCACGAAGACGTGAGTAACGCGTAGACCCCCGCGAGACCGACGCAACCGAGCGTGCGGGTGACGAGCGCGGGCCAGTACGTCGGATTCATGAATCCGTCATAGAAGCTCCGCGACGCGAGCCATTCGCCCGGCGTGAGCATGTAGGTGAGGATGCCGTTGATCACGACGAGGCTCGCCCACGCCGACCAGAAGTAGATCCAGCCGACGATCATGTGGTTGCGGGGCGCTACGCGGTCCCAGCCGTAGTAATAGACCATCGCAGCGGCAAGCTCGGTGAGGAAGAAGACCCACTCGATCGCCCAGCCCCAGACGAATGTGTTGATCAGCGACGACGTCGCGGCCGGATGAACGAGTCCGATCGTGAACCAGATCCCGACTCCCGTGATCGCGCCGAAGACGAGCGTCAGCAGCACGAAGAAACGACTGTGCCGCCTCACGTACCCGAGCAATTCGTCATCACCGTCGCGACGCGCCTTGCGCTCCGTCCAAACCAGGAAAAGCCCGCCCCCCACCGCAAAATGGGCGACGAAGACGTGGACGATCGCTACGAGGGCAATCAGAAGCCCCGGAGCAGGGACGTCCCATATCGGATAGTTCATGAATCACCTCGGCAGGAGTGACTTCTAGTCGATACCGGAACCGCGCATCAGTGTCGCGCGACACAGCGGATGGTACGACGCCTTCACGCGGATCACACAATCCAAACGTCGCGACGCTGTGCTCACACGCCGTTCAGGGCCGCCGGCCCCACGATCGATCGGCCCGGCGACGACTGTCGGACGCAGCGCGCCTAATAGGCGTTCGGCCGAGGGCTCGGCACGATCCCTAACGATGCCAAAAGTGCAATCTCGCCACTCACACGAGGATTTGTGCGAATTCGAGCGCACGCAGCGCCTTTCGGGTCTATAATCAGGCGACAGGGGAAACTCAGCGGGAAGCCGTTAGGGACCGGCCGCGGGCCATCGAATCGCGGCCATGTCCCGACCCGAAAGTCCAACGAGCGGAGGGAGTCTCAGCGATGGCATCGAAGAGCGGCGGTTACTGCAAGAACGGCATTCACAAGATGACGGCGTCGAACACGTACGAGCACCCGAACAAAGGCAGACTATGCCGCGGGTGTCTGCGCGATTATCAGCGCGAGTACATGGCGGAATGGCGTGCCGCAAAGAAGAAGGCCGCCGCCCGCGCCGCCAAGAAGGCGGCGAAACAGCCAGTCGCCAAGAAGGCCGCGAAGAAGGCTGTCGCCAAGAAGGCCGCGAAGCGGCCGGCGAAAAAGACGGCTCGCGCGCGGCGTTAGGCTCGGCTACCGTCCCGGCGCTCGACTCTCGATGCAGACCGCTTCGAGGCACACTGGCGCCGGGACGGAACGCTCTACCGTTCGTCGTTGCAGGCCGCGGCAGAAGCTGTCATGCGACCGCGAGCCGCGGCAGTGGATGCTTTTCTCACACGTGGTAAGGCTCGCCTTGTCTTCTCACCTCAGCGTGCACTGATGCCACGTCGTCTTCGGTTTTGCGCCGTTTCCCGACGCGCTCGGCATTCGAGGCGGGCAATCGCGTCGTGCGGGCCTGCTGTTGCAGACACCGTGCTAATGACGATGGCCTCCTAAGTTCAGCCCATTGGGGCTAACGATCGTCGCGGGTCGGTTCCGGACGATCGACGACGAACAGTACGCCTCCATTACCAATCCAGGTGCCGTTGCGTCGCGCCGTGACGTTGACCTGATACCGTCGGGTCGTGTTGTTAGGCTCCAGGTCGAGCTGTAACGACGTGGCTCGCGTCGAGCCGGAAAGCAGCGACCGGCCTCGCTCCTTCCCGCTGCAGGCGTTCTCGTAGACCGCATAGTCGTAGTAGGTTCCCTCTTCCAGCGGATCCCACGAGAGCGCGACCGGCGATTCGGTCACCGCCTCGCACCTGCCCGGTTTTTGAACCGCCCGCTCGAGCCCACGCACCTGAATCATCCGCGCAAGGTGAAACTCGAACTGTACGACGCGTCCTGCCTCGACGCGGATCTCATGTCCCCCGCTGAACATCTGCGCTCCATCCCAGTAGCTCGCCCAGAGTGAATACGTTCCCGGCTTGAGATCGTAAAGCTCGATCTCGCTCGAGGAGTAGCGCATCGGAGCGGCAAGTTCGCCGCGCGCCTCTTCGGAGTAGATCCTGAGCCGCGGGGTCGCGCGTATCGTTGCCGCGAGCGGCTGTCCCCCGTACGTGAGCAGTCCCTGCGCGACGCGCGCCGAACGGGTCGGGTCGGGAGCGAGAGGCTCGAACGATTCCCATGCGGGATTCGCTCGCTTCGCCAAAGCCGCGGTGCCAACCGCGGAATCGCTCGCGGGCTCCGGCGTCCCCTCCCGCTCCGATCGCGGCTCCAGGGCCGTGGCGCCAGCAGTGCGCCGAGACTCTCCCTGAATCAGCATAAACGTCGCAATCGCGCCGGCGAGTGCGAGTCCCAACCCCACCCATGCCCCAGTTCCCGGCCTCTTCGCGAACGTCGCCGGCCGTGGAAGAGCCCGCTCCACATCGTCCGCCGTTGGGAACCGCACCTCGACGTCGGGATCGATCATCCGCTCCAGCACCGCGCAGAGCCGCTTCGAGATCGCCGCGTCGCCCGGGATCAAGGCACGCATCCCGCTGCGCTCGAGCTCGATCGGCTCCAGCCCCGTCAGGATGAAGATCATCGTCATGCCGAGCGCGTAGATGTCCGATGCAGGGAATGCCCGTCCTTCGTACTGCTCGAACGGCATGTACCCGTAGCTTCCGACGATCGTGAAGCCTCCCTCCGGATGCCTGTCCTGCTTCATCGTGTCGCGAACGCCGCTGAAGTCGATCAGATGGACCGTGCCATCCTTCGCGAGGATGATGTTGGCCGGTTTGATGTCGCGATGGATCACCGGCGGAGAAAAGGAATGGAGATAGCGAAGGATGGCGAGCAGCTCGCGCGCAATCCGCACGACCTCCTCCTCGCCGATTTTCGTCGTCCGGCCTCGGACGGTGGCGAGGTTCTCTCCCGCAGCGTATTCCTGCACGAGATGAATGACGAGTTTCGCCTCGCCGCGCTCTTCGAAGGCGTCTAGAAGCCGCGGGATCCCCGGATGATCGAGCCCGCGCAGCACTCGAGCCTCACGGTGAAACATCTCAATGATCTTGAGGTCGTCGACATCTCCAAGATCGAGCGACTTCACGACGCACTTCGTGCCGGTCTCGCGGTCGACGCGGAGCGTGGTCACCGCGTGGGGACTTCGGCCTAACTCCGCGAGAAGCTCATATCGATCGATCATTCGCTCCCCGCGGCCTCATCGCCCCGTCACGACGAATCGATAGTCCCATCCATGTCCAAACGATCCGTAGGTCATTAGCGTACCCGTTCGCCTTCCGTTGCGCTCCGCCTCCAGATTGAAGAGGTAGAACTCGCCTGGCCGGCTCGGCGCGAGCCTGATCCGGATGCCGGTTTCTTCCGTCGCTCCCGAAGCCACCTCGGACTGCGCAGTGTACGGACATCCAACCCGCATCAGCTGCCAGCGATACGTGGCGTCGGGCGACACCGGCTCCCAGGCGAACTGCATGGCTCCGCGGAAGCCGGGGCGCCGCGCTTCACACGCTTCGCCCCATCCGTCGAGAATCATGCCGTTGTCCTGCGGGCTGGTGAGATGGATGATTCGAACGACGTCGACATCGATTTCCGTGACGCCGCCGTCGGTCACGTCGAAGATTCGCCATGCGTAGAAGTCGCCCGGGTAACCGAGAGCGTTCCCTGCGACGGCGTCGAAGCGCAGGTTGACTCCGTACTTGCCAGGCGCAAGTCCGTAGAGAGTGAATGAGCCGCGCTGGTAACGTGCCCGCGCGGTCGCGACTTTACCGGTAGCCTCGTTGCGGAGCCAGAACTGGGGCGGAACGCTCGTGAGCTCGGTGATCGGCCGTCCGTCATACCTCACCGATCCGCGAACCGAGACCGGAACCGAAGGCTCAGGAAGCAGCACTGGGCTGCGCTCCACTTCGCGCAGCTCACCGTCGGGAATCGGCGGAGGAACGCCGGTTTCCCTAACCCGAGCAGCAACCGCGACCGGTTCGCGTGGTACAGCGCGTCCGTCCGCCCACGTCGCCGGTTCGTCGCTCGCCGGCCTCGTGATCAGGATGCCCAGCGCGACCGAGATCGCGACGGCTGCGGAAACGAGCGCGGCGCGACGCCTGCGCGCGCGCGTCCGCGGCATCCGTCCTCGCTCGATGTCGCGCCTCACCGCGGTCGCCGACGAATAGCGATCCTCGATTGCCGGCTCGACGAG
>JACPDH010000019.1 GCA_016184115.1 Acidobacteriota bacterium
CTTGACGATTCTCCGGACCTCGCGAAGGGCCTCGTCCTGGGCGTCGATGTCGACACCTGCATCGCGGTAGGAAAGCTTGTCGCTCATAGGGGGGCGAGTCTATCCGAGGGGCATGTTCGGATCAATGAAACGAGGGAAACCATGAATTCAGAACGGAGAGCGTTGAATGCTGAATCCAAAGAAGGATGGTACGCCGTCGTTCGCGACCGGCTTCCCTTTCTCAATTCATCATTCATCGTTCTCCGTTCTCACTTCCGCCTCTCGGTCCCCCTCTTCACATCCTGTACAACGCCGCGCCCCAGTGCAGTCCCGAGCCGAGCGCGGTAAACGCGATGAGCGCACCCGGCCCGGCCAGCCCGTTCTGCCGGCATTCATGGAAGAGGAGTGGCAGCGTTGCCGCCGTCGTGTTGCCGTAGCGTTCGATGTTGTGCGGCACTTTGCCCGCCGGAAGGCCGAGTTGCTTCTGAACCCCCTCGATGATCCGGAGGTTCGCCTGATGAACCAGCACCAGGTCGAGCTCCTCGATTGTCACGCCCTCGTCGGCACAGACGTCTCGCACCGCCTGCGGCATCAGAGTCACGGCGGTCTTGAAAACCTCGCGACCGTTCATCACCGGGATCGTCTCGCCCGCCGCGATCTGCTCCTTCGTCACGAATGGACGCTGTTTGAAGCTCGCGCCACGCATCGTCAGCGCGTCCGCTACACCGCCGTCGCTGTAAAGGCGCGTGCGGAGCAGCCCCGCCGCCCCCTGCTCTCGTCGTTCGACAACGACCGCCCCAGCGGCATCGCCGAAAAGCACCGTGCGGTCGCGCGATTGCGTGTTCCAAGACTTTTCCGCTTCGTCCGGCTCGTCGTCGCTGAGCCCCAGCACGACCCGCCACCCCTGATCCCACGGCATGAAACCGCTGTGGGTTTCTGCGCCAACGAGGAGCACCCTCTCAAACTTGCCGCTCTTGATCAGTGAGTCTCCAAGGTCGAGACCGTAGAGAAACCCACTGCACTGCTGGCGGATGTCGAAGGTCGGAACGTTTCGAAGCCCGATCCGCTTCTGCAGCAGTGGCCCGTTCCCCGGCAGCACATGATCGGGGGTCATCGTCGCGAAGATCACGACGTCGATGTCTTCGGGCTTCAGTCCCGCATCTCTGATGGCCGCCTCCGCGGCCATCGACCCTAGCTCGGCTGATCCCAACCCGGGCCCGGCGAAGTAACGCTGCTCGATGCCGCTCCGCGTACGGATCCACTCGTCCGATGTATCCATGATGCGCGCAAGCCGGTCGTTGGTGACGAGGTGCTGCGGGAGCGCGATGCCGGAGCCTGTGATTACGCTTCGCATCGGGAGGGCCATTCAGGATTGCAGACTGAACGTTGAATATCGGAGCCGGTCATGGGAGTCCTCGTAAGTTTTCCTTGAAGGAAACATCGGCCGCCCGTGTACGCACGATTTCACCCAGGCCGCCTCCTTCTCAGTTTTCCGTTCCGAGCTCCAGACCCAAAAGATCGTCTGGCGTGAAGATGTAGCGCATGCCACAGAAGTGGCAGACGGCCTCAGTGTCTGTGCCTCCGCCGATCATCTCACCCAGCTCCTGCGGCGGGAAGTAGCGGTACATCTGGAGGGCCTTCTCGCGCGAGCAGCGGCAGTGATACTCGATCGGAATGTCGAAGGACGGGTCGAGCTGCTTGTAGCCGACGCTTCCAAGGACGCGAGCGACAGCGTGGTGAATCGGCAGCTCGGCGAGGAGGGACGAGAGGGGAGGGGCATCGAGGATCGCCTTCTCCACCGCCTCGATCGTCTTCGTCGTCGTGTGCGGAAACGACTGAATCACGATTCCACCGCACGCTGCGACGCCGGTCGGGCGGTTGAGCACTCCGAGCAGCAAGGCCGTGGGAATCTGTTCGCTCGTCGCGAGGTAGTGTGCAACGTCCTTCGCGACCTCACCGGAGACGAGTCGCACCTGCGAGGTGTACGGCTTCATGAGCGGCGGCGATTTGCGGACGACGGTCAGATTGCCATCGGTGCCGATCGCAAGGCCGACATCGCAATCCGTATCCTCGTACTGCGGGTTTCCGACGCAGCCGCGGACCCTCCCGTCGATCGTCGCCTCGGCGATGACGGGCCCCAGCGGCCCTCCCCCTTCGAGGCGAAGCGAGACATGCTGCTCCGGCACCTGTTTGTCGAGAAGCCGCGCGAGCAGCACAGCGCTCGTGAGCGCTCGGCCGAGCGCAGCCGCTGCGACAGGCGAGAGATCGCAGCGGAGTCGCGCGAGCTCGATCGAGTCTGCGGTCTGCGCCGCAATGACCCGAAAGTCGCCTCCGCCCGCCATTCCGAGCACGAGACGGTCGCCAGTGGTTCCCGTGGGCAGCATCGTGTCGATGCGATGATTTTACTCCCTGGGGGGCGATCTGCGTCGAAAGCGCAGCAGCGCGGTCAGGAGACCCTGAAGTGAGAAGTTAGAACGCTGAACGTTGAATCCAGGAAAGTCTCCATTTCTGGACTCAACGTTCAGCGTTCTAACTTCTCACTTCAGGGTTTCTTCCCTCCAAAGCCCTCTCCACTTTGGGCTTTCCTCCCTCCCCTTCCCGCCCTGCTATAGAATTCACCCCGGCGAGCGGTTGCTCCCGCGATGCACGTGGACATCGCACTCATTGATCTGACCCCAATGGCCTTAAGTTAAGGAGAGGACCCCTGAAGTGAGAACGTTGAACGATGAATTTTGAACCCGGAAATAGCTCCTGGGAGGGGGTTTCTGGGTTCGAAATTCAGCGTTCAACGTTCTCACTTCGGTCTTCTTTTCTTAACTTAAGGTCATTGGATCTGACGCAATCCAACCAAGGAGGACCTCCATGAGTGTCAAAGTAGGCCGGACCTCCGTTGCCTCGAAGACGAGCACGCTCAATGTCGGCGATGTTGCGCCCGACTTCGAGCTGGCGGGTCATCGCGGTGGCGAGAAGGTCAAACTCAGCGATTACCGCGGGAAGAAGAACGTGGTCATCGCGTTCTATCCTCTCGACTGGACCCCTGTCTGAACGGTCCAAATGCCCTCGTACGAGGCGGAGCACGCCGACTTCGAGCGGTATGATGCCGAGGTCTTCGGCATTTCGGTCGATAGCACTCCCAGTCACGTTGCATTCGCGAAGTCTCTCGGTGGCATCAACTCGTATCCGCTCCTTGCAGACTTTCACCCCAAGGGCCAGGTAGCGAAGCTCTTCGGCGTCTGGATGGACGACAAGGGGATCAACGAGCGCGCCATCTTCATCATCGACAAACAGGGCAAGGTCGCCTACATCGACGTCCACGACATCGGTGAGCAGCCCGAAAACGCGCAGATCATCGAAGCGCTGCGCGAGCTCGCCTAACAAACGTGCCGCGGCGTTCCACGCGCCGGGCCTCTTCATCACCCACGGGGCGGACCCTCACGGGTCCGCCCCGCAATCGATCCTGAAAGCGAGCTCCGATGCTCAACATCTCCCGGCGCTGCATTCCCTTTACTCCTTACGACAAAGACCTCGCCTCAGCGACGGTGACGCTCGTCTGCGCGACCGGCGTCTACGCTCCGGGACAGGAAGCGTTCCCGACCGAGGATCCGGGCGACATCTCGTACCGCATCATCGCGGGCGACGCAGACGTCGCCGCCCTGAAGATCGCGCATCACCACTACGACCATACCGAAGCGGATGGCGATCCAAATATCGTCTTCCCTCTCGAGACGCTGCGCGAGCTCGCCGCAAAAGGAGTCATCGGAGCCGTCAACGACAAACACTACTCGTACGGCTTTACCACGCGTCTCAAGGAGCTCTACGAGGCGACGTTCCCGGAGATCGCCGACAACGTCGAAAAGTCGAAGACGAAGCTCGTCGTCTTGATGGCGGGCTGCCCCGAGACGTGTCATCGCTCGATCTCGAACCTGGCACGGGAGATCGAATCGCGCGGCGTTCCGACGATCGTGATCAGCGCGAGTCCGGCGGCAACCGAGTCGACGCGCCCTCCGCGAGGGATGACGTGGGAAGGCTGCACAGTCGGTCACATTGCCGGCGCCGCGGGCGACCGCGCACACCACGCTAGGGTTGTGACGACCGCGCTCCAGATGTTTCTGGAAAACACGCCGCCGGGAAAGGTCGTGTCGAAGTTCTGATTGCGCTCCGCACGGGGGCACTCGATGCGACGACGAGGCGCTCATGCGACATCGTCGAGGAGGAGCGACAACGCGGACGCTGCCGCCCCGCCCTCGAAGGAGCTAGTTCCAGTTGTCGATCTTCAGGTCGCGCGGCGACGGCCGTCCTTTCCCGGTTTCGACGTACTCGCGCAGGCTCAGAAGGAAGGTCGCCCACTTCATGCTGCAGTGCGAGGTGAACTCGATCGCCTCGCGCCAGTTCCTGTGACCGAACAGGAGAATGGTCTGACCATCCTGCTCGCTCAGTTGGAATGTGACGTCCGTCCCGATCCATTCGTCGAGTCCTCCGACACATCGCCAACGAACATCGCCCGGAACCTCGGGCTCCCGCACTTCCATGACGATCGTGCCTTTCAGCTCTCCCGTCTCGGATCGAAAGCGGAACTCGATCGAGCCCCCGATTCCGACGTTCCCCTGGACCTCCTCGGTCCACCAATTCGCGAGGCCCTGCAGTGAAGACAACGCCGCGTGGACCTCGGTCGCAGGCGCCTTGATGCCAATCCGATGGATGATGTCGACCATCTGCCCTCCAGTCGTCTCTCGATGTCCTCGTTCACTTGCATCATGCAAGCAATACTACGCTAACAAATTACTTGCAAATAGCAAGTAACAAACCTGTATCGCTTGCGATGGACAAGCGATCGCAGTAGGGTGAATACGCTATGGGAGCGAGAAACAGTGGGCTACGGTCGCACTGCCCTGTCAACTACGCGCTCGAGATCGTGGGTGACCGCTGGGCGCTCTTGATCGTTCGGGACATCGTCTTCCGCGGGAAGCGGACGTATGGCGAGTTCCTGAGCTCAGAGGAAGGGTTTGCGACAAACATCCTGGCGTCGCGGCTGACGGCTCTCGTCGAGGCGGAAATCCTCCGACACGACGCGGATGCAGCAGATGGACGCAAAGGCGTATACGTCCTCACCGAGAAGGGACTCGACCTGATCCCTTTGCTATTCGAGATGGTGCTGTGGAGTGCGAAATACGACTCCCGCTCGGAGGCGCGACGGATTCCGCGGCTCGTCGATCTCATTCGGAAAGACAACCGAAAGATCAGTCGAAAGTCGATGGAAAAGGTCGTACGCGGCGACGCGATCGTGCCCGAGTATCTGTCGTGACCCGGTTTCACCCGACTTGCGCGACAATCTCCGTTCATGAATCGCACTCGCCGTGACTTCGCGAAACTCGCCGCGACCGCAATCGCGGCGGCACCGCTGATCGCTTCCGACGCCGCCGCGCAGGCGGGCGCCACCGCACCCGCGCCCCCTGCCCCCGGATCCGACGCCCTTCGCGCCTCCGAAGCGCAGACGTCGATTCTCCGCGCCCGCTACGGCAAGCACCTGACTCCTGATGACGCGCGCACGATCGAGAAAGATCTCGACGACACCGCGGGCTACATGAAGTCGATGCACGCAGTCGCGCTGACGAACGCCGACGAGCCCGACTCGATCTTCTTCGCAGACGGAGGTTCGCGATGAGCGTGAGCCCCTACGCGACGATCGGAGAGCTCGGTGCGCTCCTACGGAGGAAATCGGTCTCCTCACTCGAGCTGACCCGCCTCTATCTCGACCGACTCGAGAAGCACGGTATGGCGCTCGGCGCGGTCGTGACGATCACGCGCGAACGCGCGGAGGCGGAAGCGAAACGCGCCGACGCCGAGATCGCCAAAGGCAAGTGGCGTGGACCGCTGCACGGGATTCCTTACGGAGTCAAGGATCTGCTCGCGACGAAGGGAATCGCGACGACGTGGGGCGCCGAACCATACCGGGGCCAGATCTTCGATTTTGACGGAGAGGTCGTTCGACGACTCGGAGAGGCGGGCGCAGTTCTCTGCGCCAAACTCGCGATGGTCGAGCTTGCGGGTGGCTTCGGCTATGACACGGCCGACGCATCGTTCACCGGGCCTGGTCGCTCCCCCTGGAACACTGCGCACTGGTCGGGCGGATCGTCGAGCGGCCCGGGGGCCGCCGTCTCCGCAGCGCTCGTACCGTTCGCGATCGGCAGCGAAACTTCCGGCTCGATCATTACGCCGTGCGCCTTTAGCGGCGTCACCGGATTCCGACCGACCTACGGCGTGGTTTCCCGGCATGGTGCAATGGCCCTGTCATGGACTCTCGATAAGCTCGGCCCGATCACGCGCTCCGCAGCCGACGCCGCGCTCGTGATGCGGGTCATCGCAGGGTATGACCCGAAAGACGAGAGCTCACTCAGATCGAAGATCGCGTGGGAAGCGAAGGGGGCAAGAGCGCGCCACCGAATCGGCATCGTCAAGGCCTCCTACGAGGGCGTTCAGGCGGAGGTTCGCGCGAACTTCGAGGGGTCGATGACGATGCTCGAGCAGCTCGGGCACGAGCTCGTCGAGATCGAGCTCCCCGCGCTTCCTTACGGTCCGGTCGTCTCGACGATCGTCGACGCCGAGGGTGCAAGCGCGTTCGAGGATCTCCTCGTCTCGGGCAAAGCGAAACAGCTTCGCTGCGCGGCCGACCACATTGGCGGTTACGAGGGAGCGGCGACGCTCGCCGTCGACTACCTCCGCGCGATGCGCGTAAGGAAGAAGATCCGCGTGGCGCTCGCGGAGATGTTCGAATCCAGAATCTCGATGCTCGCCGCGCCTTCGCGCGCTACGGTCGCCCCACCGGTCGATGTGAAGTTTCGCGATGCCTACCCCGGAGTGAAGAGTGGCCCCTCGATCATCGGCGGAACGAATGTCGCGGGTCTGCCCGCGATCGCGCTCCCTAACGGCTCGGGACTCCACGGCCTCCCGACGTCGATTCAGATCGTAGGAGCCGCGCTCGGCGACCGCACCGTACTCGCCGTCGGCGAGCAACTCCAATCGGCAACTACGTTCCATCGACGCGTGCCTCCCGGATTCGAGTGACGAGAAGCTGAAACGATTCACCTCGCGTTGCGGTTACGTCTGAGGCAAGCTGGATGACCACCCATGCGAACCACTGTGCTTAGCACCACAGGCATCGCGATTCCGGTCCACGGATTCGGCGCGATGCCCCTTTCCATCCAGGGGCGCCCTGACGACGCAACGGGAAGGCGCGTTCTCCATGCTGCCCTCGACGCAGGGATGACGCTCATCGACACGGCGAACGTCTACTGCCTGGATGACAACGATATTGGGCACAACGAGCGACTCATCGCCTCGGTGCTCGCCGAGCGCGACGACCGTGACCGGATCATCGTCGCCACGAAAGGGGGGCTCCGCCGCCCGCGCGGCGCGTGGACCTGCGACGGCGACCCGAAAAGGCTCCGCGGCGCATGTGAGGCGAGCCTCCGCGCACTCGGCGTCGACCGGATCACGCTCTACCAGTTCCACGCTCCAGATCCCGACGTCGTGTTCGAGAAGAGCGTCGAAGAGCTCGCGCGCCTTCGGGACGACGGAAAGATCGAGCACGTCGGCCTGAGCAACGTCTCCGCTGCGCAAATCCAGTCGGCCCGGACGATCGTTCCGCTCGTTTCGGTGCAGAACCGGTTCAGCCCCTGGTTTCGCGAGGCCGAAGAGAACGGCGTCATCGCCGAGTGTGCGCGTGAGGCGCTGACGTTCCTCGCATACAGTCCCCTCGGTGGCAAGCGGCTCTCAGCGCGAATCGGCTCGATTCCGACGCTGGTCGCGATCGGCCGCGAGCTCCGCGTCACCCCTGAGGCCGTGGCGCTCGCCTGGGCACGAGCGAAAGGACCGTGTGTCGTGCCGATCCCTGGCGCCAGCCGGGTCGAGCATGCTCTCGACAGCGCGCGCGCAATGCACATCGATCTGACGGCCGAGCAGGTAGCGAGAATCGATGCGGCAGAGTTCACAGCCTGAGGGACGTGCCAGAATGTCCCAAATGAAATCCCCTCCTGTCCGTGCTCGTGTGATTACGTGCAGCGATTCGGCGGTTCGCGGAGAGCGCGCCGACGCTTCGGGGCCCGCGGTGCGCGACATTCTCGAGCGAAGCGGCTACCTCGTCGACCGCGTCGAGGTCGTTCCCGACTCGGTTCAGGAGATTTCTGACGCGATCGCCTCCGCAACCGATCTCGGAGGTTGCCTTCTCGTCGTGACGACCGGCGGAACCGGAATCGCACCACGCGACGTCACCCCTGAGGCGACGATGCGTATCGCCGATCGGCGGATCGACGGATTCGGCGAGCTGATGCGGTTGCGCTCACTCGAGAAGACGCCGCTCGCGCCCCTCTCCCGTGCTCAAGCCGCGACGCGCGGCCATGCGCTCATCGTCAACGTGCCGGGCAGCCCGAAAGGTGCCGTCGAGAATCTCGAGGCGATCCTTCATCTCGTGCCTCACACGCTCAGACTTCTTGCGGGCGGGCGCGTCGACGAGCATCCAGGTGCATCGAAATGAGTCCGCGGAGAGTCAAGACAGGACTCGAGGCACTTCTCGAAGACCCGACCCTCATCGTCGGCCGGCACTTAGGCCTCGTCACGAACCATGCCGCGATCGACTCCGAGTTTCGTCATGCCGTGCCACTGCTCGCTGATGACACGCGGTGGACTCTCCTTCGCCTTTTTGGACCCGAGCATGGGATCTGGGGCGAGGCGCAGGACATGGCGAGAGTCGGTCACGCGACCGACCCGGCAAGCGGGCTCTCGGTTCGCTCCCTCTACGGCCACACCTTCGATGAGCTCTCGCCCAGGGATAGCGATCTCGACGGCCTCGACACGCTCGTCATCGACCTGCAGGACGTCGGCTCGCGCTACTACACTTTCGTCTACACGATGGCCCTCTGCATGCGGGTCGCGGCACGCGCCGGAGTCCGCGTCGTGGTGCTCGACCGCCCAAATCCTCTCGGGGGCCTCGCTGTCGAAGGCAACCTCCTCGCCCTCGAATACGCGAGTTTCGTCGGCATGTATCCCCTTCCCGTACGCCACGGCATGACTGCAGGCGAGCTCGCCTCCTGGTTCGCAAGCTACGACGAGCTCGATCTCGACCTCCAGGTCGTGCCGATGCGCGGCTGGACCCGTTCGATGTGGTGGAACGACACGGCCCTTCCCTGGGTGCTCCCCTCGCCTAACATGCCGACGCTCGACACCGCGATGGTCTACCCCGGCATGTGCCTCATCGAGGGAACGAACCTCTCCGAGGGACGCGGGACGACGCGGCCGTTCGAGATCTGCGGCGCGCCGTGGCTCGATCCTTTCGCGCTCGCCGCCGACCTCAACGCACTCGAGCTTCCCGGTGTCGCCTTCCGTCCGCATTTCTTCCTGCCAACGTTTCAGAAACACGCCGGCGTCACGTGCGGCGGCGTGCAGATTCACGTCACCGACCGTGACCGCTTCGAGCCGTACCGCACCGGGCTCTGGTGCATCAAGGTTGCCCGCGACCATGATCCCGACGCCTTCGCCTGGCGTCGGGAGGCGTACGAGTTCGTCACCGAGCACCCCGCGATCGACCTCCTCACTGGTGACCCCACCTTCCGCGTGATCGTCGACGAAGAAGGCGATCTCGAGGCATGGATCCGCGAAGGGCGCGAAGACGCGAAGGCGTTCGCCGAGCGGAGGCGGGAGTGGCTGTTGTATGAGTGAGGCAGGCTAGAGATCAAAGGTCAGAGATCAGAGCAGCAAAGCGGGTTTGTTCGTTGTTGGTCGTTGGATGTTGCGTGTTAGATCACGGTCGTTCGCGGCTCGATCAAGTGGCTTGGAGTTAGAAGTTGGAACGATGAACGTCGAATCCAGAAACAATCCACTTCTGGATTCGACGTTCATCGTTCTAACTTCCAACTTCAGCCTTCCCTGAAGACTGACAGCCTCCCATGCTCCTCCCACGCATCCTCTACGAGGACGAGTTCCTTCTCTTCGTCGACAAGCCCGCCGGGCTCGTCGTGCAGCGCGGCTATGATCAGGACGAGCCGGTGCTTCTCGACCTCGTGAGGGACTACCTCGCTGCGAAGGGCGAAGAGACGTTTCTGCTGCAACGCCTCGACCGAGGAACGACCGGAGTGATCTTCTTCTCCAAATCTTCGAAGATGAACGCGCGCCTCACGCGGCAGTTCGAGGCGAAGCGGATTCGCAAGCTCTACGTCGCCTTCTGCATCGGGTTTCTCGCCGAGCCACAACTCGTCGACGCACCGATCGCCCGGATCGGCGCGATCAATTTCGGAGTTCGCGATGACGGCAAGCGCGCCTTGACCCGCGTCGTCCCACTCGAGCCTGGCTCCGAGCGCTCGCTCGTCGAGGTCCATCTACTCACCGGGCGCACGCACCAGATCCGCGTCCACCTCTCAGCCATCGGCCACCCTCTCGTCGGCGACTGGCTTTACGGCGATCGCGACCGCGGCCGGCCGATGCTTCACGCCCGCCATCTCGAGATGATCCATCCCGCCACCGGCCAGTCGCTCCTCGTCGAATCTCCATTGCCGGAAGACTTCGAGGCGATGCGACGAGGAGAGTAAAGGCCCTGCATCTGGCGTTTTGCGCATCGGCCTCTCCCTCCGTTCCACCGCACGCTCGCAGGCATCGCCTTCATCCACCGCCCGCGAAACATTCCCGCGCGGGGCGGAGTTATGATGCTCGGGAGAATCCCATGAAGAAGGTAGCCATCCTTACGTTCGCCTTGCTGCTCGTCCCGGCCGTCGCGTTCGCCGGTGGGTATGGCGACCTCGATAACGCGCTGACCGCGATTGGTTCAGCACTCGAAAAGGGTGACAGCGGGCCGCTGGTTGCCGGCATCGGCGACGGCGACAAGATTGAGCTTCAGTTTCCCGGCCTTGCCGAGCGTTCAGGTTTTTTCGGTCCCGACCAGGCGGCTCTCGTACTCAACGACGTCTTCCGCAAGGCGGCGCCAACGGGCTTCGAGCAGAACAGCGCGCGCAAGGTGAGTGCCGAGAAGCAGTACCACATCAAGGGAAGCTGGACGATCAACCCGGGCGGCTCACCTGAGGACCGTGACGTCTACGTGATTCTTCAGGAGAAGGGCGCGCGCTGGTCGATCATCTCGATCCGGGCGGCGGGACGCTAAATTTAGGCCTGTAAGGCGGTTGCAATCTCGCGGCCCGCTCGGCGCCGCGCATCGCGAGTGAGGACGTGAGCGAGAGGGACAAGGGGCGCACGCCGCGCGAGAACGCGTCGCTGGCCGTCGCGGTCGCGGCGGCGGGGCTTGTGCTTGCCGCGCTTGCACTTCCCTCGCCCTCAGTCGCGTTCTCCGCCGGTGCGTGTGCGTTTTCAATCTTTGCGGCGTTACTCGCTTCGTCGTGGGCTCCGCGACTCGCGTCGATCGGCATCGCCGCGGCCTCCGCGACGCTCCTCGTCACCGCGGGCGTTGCCGATCGGATCGACCGCGATTTCGAAGCGATGTCGACGCTCCGCCTCACGGAGCGGGCGCGCGCGGTCGTCACGCGGATCGCCGCCATCGAGACTGCGCTCGGTGACGACGCCGATCGAATCGCCGCAGGACTCGAGGCAATCGCCCCTTCGAATCGTGTCGCGATGTTCGACCTGCTCGCGCGCGAGCTGATGCAGCCGCGACGCGGTGCACGGATCTCCGCGAATGGCGTTCCGGTCGCGTGGTGGGGCGACGAACCGCGCCGCATCGGAGCCCGCTCGCCTTCGTTCTCGGTCACCGGCGTTCAGATCTTCAAGACGCGCGTCGTCGCCTCCTCCTCTGGCGACTTCGAGGTTCTCGTCTTCCGACGCCTCAAGAACGGCGGGAGCGACCCGGCAACGACACTCCTCGGAGCATCGAGCGAGTGGATCTCAGCCTCGGCGTTCAACGACGGCACGCCGCCGCTCCCCCGAGGATCGCGACGCTTCAGGCTTGGCAACGAACGCGCGCTCTACATCGACCTTACGCCCGAGCTCACGCAAAGCGTCGTCGAGCGGGTGCGCGCCCAAGGACGCGCAATCGCCGCGGCGCTTGCGGCGATCGTCTTCGTGACGCTCGCGCTCGCCGGCGCAAGGCGGCTCGGTCAAGGACGGCTTCGCGACGCAGCCTTCGTGGCAGCCACGACCGTTGCCGCGCGCGTCGCGCTACTCGGCGTTCGAGGGCGCAGCTCCGACGATGCGGCCTTCAGGTATGAAGCGTTCGGCTCGCGCTTCGCAGGCCCCTTCACGGCGTCGCCGTTCGATCTCGTCGCGACCGCGCTCACGCTCTTCACACTCGCGTTCGTCGTGTCGCGCATCGCGCGAATGAGCAGCCGGCGCGGCATTGCCGCAATCCCACCACTGCTCGCACTTCCCGCCGCTCTCGCCTTCCAGCGACTCGTCGCGAACATCACGGCGAACGCGCGAATCTCTCCGTTACCCGATTCGATCGCGCCGTCGGGCTCGGCTCAGCTGCTGCTCTTTCTCTCGATGCTCCTCTTCGGGTGGACGCTCGTCCAGCTGACGAAGACCGGCCTTCGGGGGAGCGGGCTCGCCGCCGCAACATCGCTCCCTGTGATTGCCGCCGTCGCGTCGCTCGCACTCGCGGAAGCTGACTGCGGTCCCGCCCTCGCATTCATCTTCGCCACCCTCGCAGTCGCCACCCTCGTCTCGAGCGGAGCCGTTCCCTCGAACGCCGGGCGCGTCATGCGCGCGCTGCTCGTCGCTCCTTTGGTCTATTGCCCTCTCGCGATCGACGAGGACGCCGGTGCGCGCCGTTTCGTGAGCGACTCGTACGCACCACTCGTCATTGGCGAAAGCGGTCAGACGCGCGCGCGCGTTCGCGATCTCCTCGACCGCGAGTTCGGCGTCGTCGACCTCGATTCCGTGCTCCCCGCGTCGCTCGCCGAGACCGACCTCTCGGATCTCGCCGTCGCCCTCTGGCTTCGTTCGGATCTATCGCGCGTCGCCATACCATCGGTGATCACGATCAGTGCCGCCGATGGAACGCAGTTGAGTCAGTTCGGGGTCGGGCTGCCGCAGCTTCCGAAGCGGGAAGGAACGAGCGGCAGCGAGACGCTCACGATCGGCAGCGCGGCCCACGAGCTGCTCACCTTCGATTTCGGTCTCGACGCACGCGGCGCCCGCTTCGCGCGCGGGAGCATTCACGTGCTCAACCCGACCGATCCCGCTGCCGCGACCGTGAGCGATACCTATCGCGACCTCTCCGTCGCCCCGGCTCTCGCCACGCGTTCGGTTCCCCGCCCAGTCGAGCTCTCGCGCGCATTCCGCACATCGTCGCCTCCCGTCATCTACCTCGCAAATGGCGAAGTTTCCGGCACCCCATCGTTCGAACTGCCGCAGACCGCTGCCGCGCTATGCCAGCGCCTGGGCCCGTCCGGGGAGCGCTGGGTCACCTCGCGCGACGGGAAGAACGATCTCTATCTCCGGCGCGTCGGCGAGAAGCTGTATGCATTCGCGATCGAACGGCAGTCGACCGACGAGCATCTGCGGCGCGCGGGTGCCGTCGCCGTCTGGTCGCTCGTGATCGCTCTGCTCGTGATCGCGTTCGGCGAGCTGCGCCAGCAGCTCCGGAGCGGCTCGCTTCGCGATGGGCTCGGTTTCCAGGCGCGCACTTCGCTCTGGGTGGCTGCGATGGTCGCCCTTCCACTTCTCGCGTTCGTGCTCTTCGTCCGGACGTACCTCGGCACGAGCCTCGAGCGGCAGTACCTCGATCGAGGGCAGGCTGCGCTCAACACGGCGCAGCGCGTCGTCGAGGACTACCTCGAGTCGGAGCAGGCGACACCGGAGCAGCTACTCGACGACTCCATTCTCGTCTGGTTAGGCCGCGTCGTCGGGCACGACCTTCACCTCTTCCGCGACGACCAGGTCATCGCGTCGAGCCGGCGCGACCTCTTCACCGCCATGGTCGAGTCGCCCCGCCTCCCAGGCGACGTCTATCGCCGGATCGCGCTCGACGAGTCGTCCGCCGTCCTCGCGAACAGGAGCGCCGGGAGCGTCCGTTTCGTGGAGATCTACAGCCCGATCCGGCTCCGCGGCGAAGGGCGCTATACGCTCGCGCTCCCCTTCCTCGTCCAGGCTCGCGAGATCGAGCGGAAGGTCGACAACCTTGCGACGTCGATCTACCTCCTGCTGATCTTCATTGCGCTCGGCGCGTTCGGTGTAGCGCGCCGCGCGGCCCTCTCGGTGACCCGACCGGTACACGCCCTCGTCGGCGGCGCGCGCGCCGTTGCCCGAGGTAACTTCAATCCCGAGATCGACGTCCCGTACGACCCCGACCTCCGTCTTCTCGTCACCACGTTTCGCGACATGGCACAGTCGATCAAGCGCCAGCAGGACGACCTCCGCGTCGAGCGCGATCGCCTCGGCACGCTCATCGAGCGACTCGCCGCGGCGGTACTCGTCATCGACCGTGAGCGACGCGTCGTCGCGTCGAACACGGCGGCAGCAACGATTTTCGGAAGCGACCGCATCCGCGGCGACGCACCGTTCCGGGCCGGCTCCGACGCGGTCGATCTGCTCCTCTCCTCGGGGCTCGAGCAGGGAATCGTCGAACGCGAGGTCGACCTCGTCGTTGGCGACACCGAGCGATCGTTTCGCGTGACGGTCGTCGACCTTCCCGAAGCGGGCGAGCGGATGCTCGTCGCCGAAGACGTGACCGAGATTCTCGCGTCGAACAGGTTGCGCGCGTGGGCGGAGATGTCGCGCCAGGTCGCACACGAGATCAAGAATCCTCTGACCCCGATCCAGCTGACCGCCGAGCACCTCCGCGCCCTCGCTCTGCGCGGCGATGAGCGGCTTGCCGATGCCGTCACGAGCGGCGTCGCGAACATCATCCGGCAGGTCGCGACACTTCAAGAGACGGCGCGGGGTTTCAGCGACTATGCATCGGTTCGCACGGCAGCACCGCGCGTGGTCAATATCCGGGAACTGATCAGCGAGATCGCGTCGGCGTATCGCGACGGCGGCGCGCGTGGCGTCACGCTCGACGCCCGCGTCGACGATGCGGTCCCCGAGACGGTCATCGCCGACCGCCGTATGCTCGCCGGAGCCATCGTCAACCTCGTCGAAAACGCGCGTCACGCCTCGCCCGACGGCGGTGTCGTTACGCTTCGCTGTGAGGCGCGCGACGCGATGCTCGCGATCGTCGTCGCCGATGACGGTCCGGGAGTCGATCCCGCCCTGCTTCCGAGGATCTTCGAACCCTACTTCTCGACGAAATCGACGGGGACGGGGCTTGGACTCGCGATCGCAAAGAAGTCGATCGAGGAACAACGGGGCGCAATTCATGCCGAGAACCGCGATCGGGGATTCGCCGTGACGATCGAGTTGCCACTCCGCGCAGAGAGTGCCCCGGAAGAGGCGCGATGATTCGGGCGTTGCGCTCGCTCGTGAAGCCGAGACTCTTCTCCGCCCTCGTCGTTGCCGCGGTACTCGCAGCCCGCGTCGCCCACGCCGCGCCGGTCACCGCCTCACCGGAGCTCGCCGCCTCGATCAAGGCAAAGATGCTCGCGATCATCAACGACGAGCGCAGGGAATTCGGGTTCGGCGCGGTACGCCTCGACCCTCTCGCGTCGAGTGTTGCCGACGCGCTCTGCAAACGGCAGGTTTACGACCGCTCCGTTGGCCACTACTCGACCGATGGCCTCGCTCCCTATCACCGTTATTCGTTTGCGGGAGGCCTGCACGGAATCACGGAGAACACAGCGGCCTGGTCGCGGGAGACGCCCTACACCGCAAGCGAGATTGAGAGGCTCGTCGAGGAGTCGATGCGCGCGATGCTCCGAGAAGCGCCTCCCGACGATGGCCATCGACGCGCGATCCTCGATCCGCATGCGACACACGTCGGCCTCGGCTTTGCCTGGCGCGACGGAGAGGTCCGCATCGCACAGGAATTCGTACGCCGCTACCTGAAGTGGACGTCGCCGCCACCTCGCGAGCTTCGCGCCGGAGAACGCGCCGTGTGCGCCGCAAAACCCGGCGATGGATGGTCCGTGGCGGCGATGGTCGTTCATTACGAGCCTGCGCCCAGGCCGCTGAGCCGCACGGCGGCGAGCCGCATCGTCAGCTACGAGCTTCCTGCGACTCGAACCGACTTCAAGCCGCTGAATCTCGAACAACAGAGCCGCATTGCCCGCATCGCGCGATCCAGCGCCGCCTCACCCGGCAACCTCGTCGTCGCCGATGATGGCGCGTTCACCTTCACGATCCCGTTCGAGCACGGCCCAGGCATCTACACCCTCGTCGTCTGGCTCCGAAAAGGCGACGCGGTCGTGACGGCATCGAATGTGTCGGTTAGGGTGATGGAGTAGTCCTTAGTCCTAAGCACTCGCCTCAAACCCCGCGCCCCGACAAGACGGTGATCAACGCCCTCACGAGGATCGCGATGTCGAGTCCAGGGGTCCACGAGCAGAGATACTGCAGGTCGTAGGTCAGCTTCACGGATGACGGCTGATCGTACTCTGCCGAAATCTGCGCGAGCCCTGCAATCCCTGGGCGGACGAAGTGTCGCAGGCCGAAGTGAGGGAGCTGTCGTGTGATCGCGTCGATCCGCTCCGGCATCTCCGGCCTCGGCCCGACCAGGCTCATCGTCCCGTTCACGACGTTGATCATCTGCGGCAACTCATCGAGTCGATAGCGACGCAACCATCTCCCCACGCGCGTCACGCGCACGTCGTCATCGGTCGCGAGCGCGCCGCTCGTGTTGTGCGCGAACATCGTCCGGAACTTCCACATCGAGAACGTCGCGCCACCGAGCCCGGTTCGCGTTTGCCGGAGCAGCACAGGGCCTCGACTGTCGATCGCGATCAGCGCCGCGATCAGCATCATGAAAGGAAATGCCAGCGTCACGGCGAGCCCCCCGAGGAGCATGTCGACAAAGCGTTTGACCGCGGCCCCGACACCGTATGCGCCGGGCATACTCACCTGGATCAGCAGGTGCTCGCCGACGTTTCCGAATGCTGAATCGACGACGAGCGCGTCGGCCGTCAGCGGTTTGCAGAGGAAACCACGAGGCCCGCGCCGCTCCATCAGCGTAAGGCGGCGCTCGGTTGCGTCCCCTCCGCCTAAATCGATGACCTCTTCGGCAGCCGCGATTTCCGCCATCGCGCGCGAGTCTTCGATCGTGCCGAGATAGAGCGGATGATCGATTGGCTCATCGAGCGACACGAAACCGGCGAGCTCCACCGACGGGTGAAGCTGCTCCGGGAGTGCGCTTAGCGTCTCCGCTTCGCCGATCACGATCGTGCTTCGCCCCGAGCGTCTCCAGAGACGTGCCGAGAGCAGCCTCCAGCCCATGAGCCCGAACGCCTCGAGCACCGGAACCAGGATGAACACGGTTCTCGGCCAGTTGATCTCGAGCAACGTTCCGAGGATCGCAACGAGCGCCATTTGAAGCGGAAGTGCAACGAAGAGCGTTGGCCGGTGCCGGTGCGATACGCGGAAGTCATAGAAGCCGCTCAGCAGCAGTGCCAGAACCGCAGCAACCGAGAAGATCGCCAGGTTCGCAGCACTCAGCGGGAACTTCCCCGGCGGCAGGATCTCGCGGGTGAGCGGCATGTCGACGTGCGTCCGCAGCGTCACGATCGCGATCATTGCGGCACAAACGATCAGCACGTCGCCCGTAAGGGTGACGACGACGCGAATCACGTTCGAGAGCGATTGCGGTCTCAGCATCGGCAGCGCATTGCCGGCGGCGGTACCAGGACGGTCCACGGGACTCCCGCATCCATCCTGCCCGTTCGAGGCGGGCTAAATGTAGCAGAGTCGGACCCTGCACGAATCGCGCACGGCGTCGCGGGAGCCGGTTATAATTCGCCGCGCCACCGAGGCCCCGAGGATGTCGAGAGACCGCCGCAAGTCGATTCGCTACCAGACCGCGTCGATTCCGGTTCAGCTCGCAGAGCTGAACGGCGAGTGCATCGACCTGAGTCTCCACGGCGCCGCCGTCGTCCATCGCTCGCCAATTAAATCGGGCGTGCCGATCACGATGATCTTTCCTTCCTACGGCGGCATCTACGTTCCATGCGAAGTACTCCGCTCGATCGTCCAGGTGAGGCGCGGTAAGGCGGGCCCGGAGTACATGTTCCGCTCCGCAATCACGTTCCTCCCGATGGAAGCCACGGAAGAGGGGCCGTTGATCGAGTTCCTCAACCTGCAGATCGTGAAGCTCGAGGAGCTGCGGGAACAGGCGCGCCTCGCCGGTGAAGAGCCCGAGATCGACGAAGAGGAGTGAGGGGTCGGGTCTCGAATTCCGGCGCTCGAGTCTCAAACTTGGCTCGCCGCTCCACGTTCTCGCTCTCGGGCATCTCTACCGCGCAGACTCCTGGGCCGAACTTCGCGAATCTCTACACCCTCTTCGCCGCCTTCACCCGATCGAGCAGCTTCAGCCGAAGCCGCTCCGCCGCACTCGCTCCTGCAATCGAGATCTCGATCGTTCCGCGGGATCCGACGATCAGGAAAGGTTCGTTCGAGCCCGTCATCTCCGCGTAGCAATTCGCGCTCGCCTCGATGGTGACGCCAGCAACCTCGAGCGTCACGCTATCGATGTCACCGAGTCTTGATGGGTCGAGATCGGTCGATACGTTGCCGTAGCGGTCGATCGCCGTGACCGAACCGTGCGCGCTCCGCTCGGCATACTCCGGAGCGTCGTACGGCAGCTTCACGATCGAGCCGCGCTCGACGCGTGCGCCGAGCTCCTCGATCCTCGTCCCCATCGCGAGCGCGGCGGCAACCGGCGCGAGCCGGTCGCGACCGTGAAACGTATGTACCCCGGTCTGAAGAAAGATCGTGTCGTTCGTGATCTCGCGCACGATGGCTCCGTCCGTGAGCGCGAGCGTGAGGAGTCCGTTGTCGGGACCGAGCAACGTGACGTTGTCGTCGACCGCGGCGAGCAGCCGGCGTGATGAACCGACCCCCGGGTCGACGACCGCGACGACGATGACCTGCCGCGCTCCTCGCAAGGAGCTAATGGCATCGCGGAGGAAGAAAGCCCCCTCGACGACGTCGAACGGCACGATCTCATGCGTGAGGTCGAGCAGCTCCGCGTCGCACCGCGAGGCAATCACTCCCTTCACCTGCGCGACATATGGGTCACGAGTGCCGAAATCGCTCAGGAAGGCAATCAGCGCACGCATCGGGCCCCCTCGGATTGGTGGACTGATCCTCGGAACGAGAGTATCGCGCGCAGCAAGCACGCATCTCGATCCGGCGGCCGACGGGGCACCGCCTCGGAGGGCCAACGCGACGACGAGCCGTTCGAGTCTCGAATCATCACATGTCCCAACGCTCGGATGTGCGGTCTCATTTTCATTTTTCAATTTTCAATCTTCAATTCGCCCATAGAATCAGACTGCGATGTTCCCCACGACAACCCGCGGCCGCCAGAAGCTCCTCGTCTTCGCTCGTTATCCTGAGCTCGGGCGCGTCAAGACCCGCCTCGCGTCGGAGCTCGGCTGTGAACGGACGCTCGCCGCATACCGAGCGATGCTGGCCGACCTGCTCGACGCGATCGGCGAGTCGGACGCGGCAACCGAGGTCGAAGTGATGTGGACTGCGAGTCGCGAGGTCACGGGAGACCTGCTCCGCACCTGCTTCGGATCCCGACAGCTCGCAATGCAGGCAGGCTCGTCTCTCGGCGACCGCCTTTCGATCTCCTTCGCCGAACGAATCTTCTTTCACGAAGCGTCGAAGGTGATCGCGGTCGGTACCGACGAGCCGTTGCTCGATCGCACGCTCGTCGATCACGCCTTTGCGCTACTCGACTCGTGCGAGTGGACGGTCGGCCCGGCAACCGACGGCGGTTACTACATGTTAGGCTGCCGCGCCGCGTCGTTCTTCCCCGAAGTATTTAGCGACATCGACTGGGGTACATCGCGCGTTTTTGCGCAGACGTGCGCAAAGATCCACGAACGGAAGCTCTCGCTCGCGACCCTTCCCGCGCGGCGTGACATCGACTTTGCCGACGATCTCCGAAGTCACGGCCCTCATGCCGTACCTGGAAGACTGAAGGGACTCCTCGAGCAATGGGGGTGGATCGAATGAAGATCCTTACGTCCGAACAGATGGGGAACATCGACCGGCGCGCTTCGCAGCAGTATGGAATCCCGTCGGTCGTGCTGATGGAAAATGCAGCGCTCGCACTCGTTGAAGCGCTCGTCGATCACTACCCTGACGCAGGGAACGTCGCGATCTTCTGTGGCCCCGGCCAGAACGGCGGCGACGGACTCGCGCTCGCGCGCCATCTGGAAAACCGGCGCATCACTCCGCTCGTCTTCGTCCTCGGCGTCCGCAAAGCGTATCGGGGTGACGCGGCGACGAACCTCGACATCTGCGAGCGTTTGGGGCTTCCGATGTGGGATGTCGAAGACTCCGAGGCACTCGATCGCGCGCTCGCCCGCGCTACGGAGGCCGATCTCGTCGTCGATGCGATCTTCGGAACCGGGCTCAACCGGCCGCCCGACGGGTTGTTCGCCGAAGCGATCCGAGGCCTCATGGCGATCCGGCTGCCAATCCTCGCGGTCGACATCCCGAGTGGCCTCTCAGGCTCGTCGTCTCAGACCTCCGAGCCGTGCGTCCGCGCCGACCTCACCGTGACGTTTGCGCAACCGAAGATCCCGCACGTCTTCGACCCCGCGGCATCGCACTGCGGGGAGATCGTCGTCGCGGACATCACCATCCCCGAGGCCGCGGTCGACGCCGAAGGCGTATTCCTCTCGCTCACGACACCGGACGAGGTGCGCATTCTGCTTCCGGCGCGCGCGGCCGACAGTCACAAGGGGACGTACGGGCATTGCGCAATCGTCGCGGGATCAGCCGGCAAGAGTGGTGCGGCAATCCTGGCAGCACGCGGCGCGATCCGTGCCGGAGCCGGGCTCGTTACGGTCATCACCGACCGCCACACTGCGGCCATCGTTGACGCCGCCACGCTCGAGTCGATGACGTACCACGTGACAGTCGAGTCAGACTCGATCCAGGCGATCCTCGACTTCGTCGCGACGAAAGACGCGGCGGTTGTCGGGCCGGGGCTCCCCGACGAGGAGGCCGCCTACGCCGCGATCCGCGAGCTCGTCGCGCGGATCGACATCCCCTGCGTTCTCGACGCCACCGCGGTCAACGCGTTCCAGGGACGTGCAACAGAGATGAATCGCGATGGAAAGCCGCGGCTCATCACCCCTCATCCCGGCGAGCTCGCCCGGCTTCTTGGAACGACGACCGCCGCAATCCAGAGTGATCGCGTCTCCGCGGTGCGGGGCGCCTCACAGACAACGAACTGCGTCGTCGTTCTCAAGGGGCACCAGACGGTCGTCGCGAATCCCGACGGCATCGTTACGGTCAATCCAACAGGGAATCCGGGAATGGCGTCAGGCGGCATGGGCGACGTGTTGTCGGGCGCCATCGCCGCACTGCTCGCGCACGGACTCGATCCGTTCGAGGCGGCGCGCGCCGGCGTCTTTCTCCACGGTCTTGCCGGCGATCTCGCGCGCGAGGCAAAGTCGGATGTCGGCCTCGCCGCAAACGACGTCGCCGAAGCGCTTCCCCTCGCGGTCGAGGAGCTCCGGAGGCGCGTTCCGTGATGCAACGCTGGATCTGCGAGACCGAAGACGACTCGGAGGCGGCGGGACGTGCCATCGCAGCGTTGCTTCCCCGCGATGCCGTCGTTCACCTCATAGGCGACCTCGGCGCAGGCAAGACCTTTCTCGCTCGCGCGATTGCGGAAACGCGGGGAGCATCGCGCTACGAGGTCGCGTCGCCCACCTTTGCAATCATCCATGAGTATCCCGTGCCCGATGGGCCACCGGTGATCCACATCGACGGCTACCGGCTCTCGGAATCGCAGCGTGAGTGGCTCGAGATCGGGCTCGACGAAATCCTCGCGTCGCCCGGACTCAAATTGATCGAGTGGCCGAAGGCGAGCTTCGCCGCATTCGAAACGGGGCACTGGGACCTCCGTATCGACATGCGCGACGATGGCGCGCGCATCGTTGCGCTCTCACGCGCCTAATCCTCCGCTCGACGTCAGGCGTGCCGCGCTGATAGGCTTCGTCGTGCAACCCTGACAAGCCAGACGGAGGTAGTCATGCGTCACCCAATCACATTGACGAGCGTCCTCGTCATTGCCCTGCTTTCCATTGCCGCGTTCGGCCTGCTCGCGCAGGAGACACCCGCACCGGCCGCGCCATCCATGACGACGGCACTGACTCCGGAAGAAACGGCCAAAGCCGAAGAAGCGTCGGCGCTCGAGGAGAAGAAGATGTCGGACGTCGCCGTCGATTTCAAGGCGATTTTCCGCATGGCCGAGTTTTGCGACAACCTCGAGCCGTGCGCGCCGGTCATCCGCAAAGTCGTCGAACAGAACCTCGACATGCTCCGCGAACCGAGGAGCGACGGTAGCTATCGCTGGGCGAGCTTCCAGCGCGTTGAAGCGGGTCGGATCTCCGACGAGAAGGAGATCCTCAAAGTCAGTACCGAGGCGACGCTCGACACCATCGAGCTGGCCGGGAAGCACTCGTTCAGCGTGGTCGTGACTGCGCCGAGAAAGCGCTCCCTCATTTCGGCGAACAACAAGATCTTCGTCCGCGACGTCATCGCCGAGATCACGAGTGGAGACGGCAAGATTCGCACAGCCGAGATCCCCGTCGGTGTCTGGGTGAATCCGGGTGATTCGCACAGCGTGCCGCTCGACGAGATCGCAGCGTCCGCGAGAGTCAAGGTCAACATCGGTGTCGAGTCAGGCACGAAGAAGGCGGTCGCGTCGGTGGCGCTGCTCCAGGCCGGCCTCGTCGACGACCCGCTCAATCCGCACCATCCGGCAGTCAAGCGGCTCAACGTCCTCAACTCGATCGTCAAGGAAAAGCCTGTCAACCGCGGCCAGCTCAAGGCGACGGCGGAAGAGGCGGTTCTCGAGCTCCCGGGCGAAATGGAAAAGCTGATGAAGCTCCGCGAGATCGAGGTCAAGCGGATGCGGGAGCTCGCCGAGGGGGGTGAGGCGACGGGAGTCGTGGCCATCGGCGACGCGACACCCGATGTCGTTCACGAGCTGGGAAAGGCCGCGAAGCTCCTCAGCGGCACGCTCACCGAGCAGGAGGAAGGGCGGAAGATGCTCGATTCGCTGATCCAGCAGCTTTCACCGCCCCCGCCGCCCGCGCCACCGGTGGGGGCGCCGAAATCGTAACTAGAGGACGTCTCGGTTCCGAGGTTTCAGGTTTCGAGCCGACTGCTCGTTAGGCTACTTGAAGGAACCAGCATCCCGCGTGAGACGACCCCGCCCGAAAGGGCGGGGTCGCTCATTGAGCGTGAGGGCTAAGCGAAATGGCCTGAACCCAGGGACGAACGTCTCGAAGTTAGAATTTAGAACCGCGAATGTTGAACCCTGAAACCCCCGCCCTGGGTCCTTTTCTGCTGTGAAAGGCGCTGCCAGTTTGTCACGCCGGGACCTGATGTCGTCCCGACGAGCAGCGCGAGGAGGGACCTCTCAGGTTGCGACTCGGTCGCCACTGGCGAAGTGGTACGCTGCACGAGGGCACCAACCTGCGAGATCCCTCCTCGCGGAGCCTGCCCTGAGCGAGCGAAGCGAGTCGACTGGGCTCGTCGGGATGACAATTCGCGCACGCATTGGTCATCGGTGGTCAGCGAGCACCGCTGCGACCGGGGCTCAAACTTCATCGTTCATCGCTCTAACCTCACCCTCCCCCTCTCAGGTTCGGGCCATTGGGACTAAACCTCTCCGCGCCACGCGGCACCGTGCGCATGGTACGACTCGCGAATTGCGCCGACAGTCTCGTCGTCGAGCGGACCCTTCGAGACCGCCTCCACCGCGTCCGAGAGCCGCTCCGACATCGCCGTGCCAAACACCGAGCAGGCGACTCCGGGAGCCCACGCGGCGAAGCGGAGCGCAACCTCGAACCAGCGATCGCCGAGCTCGAGTCCCATCGCCCGCATGCGGAGCCAGTACTCTTCCGCGTAATCGCCGGTAGGCCGCGCTGCGAAGCGCCACGGCGCATTTCCGACCGGACGCTTCGCCACGATGCCGACTCCGCGCTCCGCCGCAACAGGCGTGACGTGCTCGAGAGCGGCTTGATCGAAGATGTTCACCGAGACCATCAGGGCACCGAAGCGATTCGACTCGAGCGCGGCATCGAGCGGCTCGTTGTCACCCGAATAGCCGGCAACGCCAACCTTCCCCGACGCGACGGCGTCGGCGAGTGCCGCGGCGATGTCGTCCCGGCGCAATGTCTCGACGGGGCACGATTGCAGAAACGCGACATCGATCCTGTCGGTGCGCAACAGCACGAGCGCCCGGTCGATCCCGCGTGCGATCGCTTCCCCCGTCCAGTCGGGTACGCCTTCAACACCGTAGCCAAGCTTCGTCGACAGCACGATCTCGTGCCTGCGGTGTGCGAGATGGCGCCCGATCCGCTCCTCGGCGACTCCGTAGCTCGGTGCCGCATCGATGAGCGTCAAACCAAGGTCGAGCGCTTCATTCAAGATCCGTCCTGCGACTGCGTCGTCGAGTGACGGGTCGCCGATGCGCCCCGCGCCGAGCCCGAGGATCGGAACATCGAGCCCGGTCGATCCGAGAGGTCGCGGATAGAGCATGCCTCAGTGTAAGGGCAATGCGGAATCGGGAGTTAGCTCGACAGAGCGCACCAGCCCGAATTGGTGACGAGCTCAGGCACCTGCCCTTCCATCCGCCTCACGGCCTCACGCCTTACGCAGCACGTCGGACACTCACTTCACACGACGCTCCATGCGCCTCACGACCTCGTACTCGCTTTGCACGAGCCCACCTGGAAACGATCGCGTCGACACGTGGCGCAGCTCGACATCGCCATCGACCGCGCCAAAGAGCGGGATTCCTTTCCCGATCAACACGGGAACGCGCGTAACGATGATCCGGTCGATCAGGCCCGCACGAACGAAACTCTGAATCGTCACGCCGCCGTCGACGTACGCGTGCTTGACTCCGCGTTGCGCAAGCTCCGCCGCGATCGCCGGCGGCTCGCCCGTCATTCGCTCCACAACGGCGCCGGCAGGCAGGGGCGGGAGGGGTCTCCCGCTCAGCACGATGACCGGGGTCGCACCATACGGCCAGGCGTCAAAGGTCATCACGGTATCGAACGTGTTGCGCCCAACGACGACCGCGTCGACTGACGCATAGAACTCGTCGTAGCCGTGAGGTTCCCCTCCTCCCTCAGGAAGGAAGTCGAGGCTTCCATCCTCGCGAGCGATGAAGCCGTCCAGACTCGTCCCGACGAACACCGATGCTCTCATGTTTGCCTCCGACATGCTCAGCTGCCGGCTCGGGCTCGGTCTCGCGTCGCCCCTTTGCCGAGAGAATCACGAGCGGCGCCGTCTTCCGCCGCAATCAGTACTCCCGATCCGAACGCTAGTGTTCTGTCCGTGAAATCGACGAAACTGCGCCCAATTCACGGACGGAACACTAGGCGCTCGTTTACTTCTTCTTGCGCGCATAGCTGACGGTGAGCAACTCCCAGTAGTGCCCGTCGGGAGCATCCCAGTAGACGGTACTTCCGCCGTGATGCGTGTTCACTTGCATGTCGACAGGTCCGTTGGGCGTGCTTCGGTACGGGAGGCCCGCCGCGCGGATGCGCGCGAGGATCGCGTCGAAGGCCGCCTGCTCCACGCGAAATGCGCAGTGATGAACCGGAAACGGATGCGGCGTCTCGTCGAAGTCGATCGTTAGACCGTCGTTCACGAAGACGGAGCAGAAAGGTCCTGCGTTCGCCTCAGCCCATGGCACGCCAAGAAGCTCTGCGAGCATCCTCGCCGCCGCCGCCTTGTCACGCGCCGGCACCATGAAGTGGTCGAGTTGGATCGTCATCCGAGCTCCTCCTCTCGCCGCGCGGAGATCAGGCAACAACAGGAGGTCGCGGCTCCCTCGAGGAAGCTCACGAACCCTCGGGCGAATCCGCGAGCGCGTGCGAATCCGCGGACACGCGCAGCCGGCCGCGATCGATGAGATAACAGACGAGCAGACCGGAGGCATAGGCGACGAGATCGAGCGGATCGAATACGCCGCGAAAAGGTCCGTTCGGCCAATAGATCTGACTCACCTCGGTTAGGCTGCTCCCAACGAAAAGACTGAGCGCAGATCGTTCCGGCGATCTCCCGAGCCAGCGCAACAGAGAAATTCGCGATGCGGTCGGGTCCGCGAGGCGACGAATCACGATGTAGAGCCATGGCGGGAGGAACAGATCCGCTGCATGGCTAGTAAAGAAGCCGGCCCTGACGTAAGCCATATTGAGCGCGGCGGTCACGAGGAAGATGGCGAACAGACACCAGTACGCAATTCGCCATCGCGTCCGGCTCCTGGCTGAGAGCGCTCTACTCATCGAATGATGGCGAGTAGAGTAGCGCATTCATCAGCAGCGGGTACGTCGAGCGCCAAAAGAGGCGGAAGTGCGGCTCATCCGCGAAGGTGACGATCTTGCCGCGCCCCTCGCTCTCGAGCGTGAGGTAGGGAGCCCCGAGCAGCCGCTCCATCGATTCGGGCCAGGCGACGCCCGAAAGCAGCGGTTCCTTCGACTTGATCCGGACGACGTTGCCCGCCTTTCGACGGAGCGGCGCGAAGGCGAGACTCCCCTCGATCAGCACCGCGGGCGGCTCGGTGAGCCCGAACGTGAGGTAGCTTCGCCCGTTCATCTCGGTCGCGAACGCGGCACCAGGCACGCGGATCTTCGTTCCGCGCTCGTCCTCGTCCTTCTTCTCGTCGTCCGCTTTCCACTCTTCCAGCTTCGAGAGCTCAATCTCCTTCGATCGCAGTGCCTCGCTCGCTCCTTTGATCGCGACAATGGTTCCGCCATCGCTCACCCACGCCTTGAGGCGCGCCGCGGTCTTCTCATCGAACGAGTAGTTGCCATCGGGAAGTACGAGCACGTGGTACTTCGCGAGGTCGAGCGTGCCGATCCCCTCGACCGCGACGAGCGTGTGGGGCACGTCGTCCGCGACGTCGAGCTGGTACCAGACCGGTCCAAGGGAGAACCGATTGACTTCGGCTCCCACGGCGATCGCGATCTTCGGATCGCGGACTTCGATCACGCGCGTCGAACCGATCGCGAGCCCTTCTGTCCAGAACGAGTCGATTGGAATTGCCTCGACGCCGGCATCTGCGACGATGGCACGGAACTCCTCCTCAAAGTCCTCAGCGGGGTTGAGGCCGCGATGAACGAAGAGCGAGCCGCGCGGCAGCATCACCTTTCCGACTCTCACCTCGGCGGCACTGACCGCGAAGCGAATCTCTCGCTGCAGCATCATCCCCACGACACGGTAGACGTGCGGCTCGAGACCGCTTACCGCCCAGCCGAGTCGCGACGTTGGAGGCGCCGCGTTTCCCTTCTCGCGCCAGGGCTCGGTGGCCGGTTTTTTCGCTCCCGCGAGCTCCCACGCGGGAACACCAGCGGCGAGCGGCAACGACCAGGCTGTGATGTCGTAGAACTGGTCGCGCTCGTCAGCCTCGACGAGCGCGCGCTGTCCTTCGAGAAACTTTGCATCGATCGCCGACGTCCGCTCGAGCAATGTCCTTGCGAGCCGGCCTAACGGCTGAGCTGTCGAGACGACGATCGTGCCCGCGGGAAACCGGCGCGTCTCTTCGCCTCCGCGATCGACGCGCGTGACCTTCGCCGAGATCTCCGCGGTGAGCCGTTCGACCTCGATCGCCTGGCGCGCGAGCACCTCCACGGCGAATCGCGCAGCAGGCGCGCTCGCATCGAGCAGAAAATACGTCGCGGGCGCCGCGAGTGGCTCCGCCAATGTTCCATATGTATGAAGCAGTAGCCGCTCGCTGTTCGCCGATGCCGTGCGCAGCGTCGTCGTCGCCGACACGAAGTGCCGGTCAATCCGGTCGGCAAGCGTGAGCTCACGCCCGTCGCCCAGATCGACACGAGTTCCCGCCACGCGCCCCCCGGCAGCTTCGTACGTCATGCCGACCGCGCCACGCAACGTTGGCCATGCGTCGCCATACCCGGGATAGAAAAGGTCAAAGTGCTCACCGACGAAGAAGAGCCAGCTCCGCGAGGAGAACGCCTCCGCGTTCGCACGACCAAATATTTCGAGCCACGTCCGCACACCAGGCGGGATATTGGTGTTCACCGGGTCGGCAACCGGTGGAAAGAAATAGTCGGTTCCGCGCGCGTTCATCTCATGAAAGTCGACGACGACCTGCGGATTCCATTGCCGATAGAGAGCGATGCGGTCGCGAGTCTCCGACTGCGTTCCCCAGACCCAATCGCGATTCATGTCGATGTGATAGTGATTCGTCCGTCCCGGTTGCCACGGAGCCTTGTGCTCGATCGCTTCGGGGTCGGAGCTTGCGGCACTCCCCGAAGCCCGCGTGAACCAGTCGACATAGTGGTCGCGGCCGTCTGGATTCTGCGCAGGGTCGATGACGACGACGAGTCGCTCGAGGACCGCGGTCGCCTCGGGACTCGTGAGCAACCAGTGGGCGACCTTCATCGCACACTCCGTCGATGACGTCTCGTCGCCATGAACACCGAAAGCGAGGAGCACCACGGCCGGCGTCGACGCCGCGATTCTCTCTGCCTCCGCGCGCGCGGTTCGCCGAGGATCCTGAAGCGCGGAGACGCGACCGCGAATCGCGTCGAGCTGCTCGCGATTCCTCGCCGATGCAAAAACCGCGCGAATGAGCGGCCTTCCTTCCGGGGTCGTTCCGTAGTTCTCGACGTCGACAAGCGGTGAGGCCCTCTCGAGTGCTTCGAAGTAGCTGACGACGCGGTGATGCCACGTGACCTTCGAGCCGAACGGATAGCCGAGGAATGCGTCGGGTGATGGGACGTCAACTGCCGAGAGGGAGGACGCTACGACGAGAACGCTGAGGGCGAGAAGCGAACGCTGTCGGTGCATCGAGGGAACGACCTCCGGGCGAGGATTGTACATGGCGGGAAACGCGGAACGCGAAACGCGAAATGCGAAACGTGCAACGTGAAGTGCGGAACGCGGAACGTGAAACGCGGAACGTGAAGAGGCAACTGCGCGTCCGCTACCGCTCCGATATGGCGAAGCCGGAGAGGCGCGATTCTGCGGTTCCGCGTTCCGCGTTTCTAGTTTTCCGCCGCTCCCGCCTCGACCTCTTCGGCCGGGACCACAACGACGCTCTTCAACCCGATGCCGAGGCGCTTGATCATCTCGTTGAGCGTCGACGGCTTGAGTTGGAGCAGCTCGGCCGCGCGCTTCTGCACGCCGCCAGCGAGCTCGAGCGCCTGGAGCACCATGCTTCGCTCGTACTCCGAGACCGCGTCCTTGAGCGCGAGTCCGGCCGTAGGCACCAGCGTCACGAGCTGGTCGGTGCGACGAGGCGAGCGGAGGTAATCGGGGAGGAGATCGGGACCGATCTCTTCGGTCGTCGAGAGCACGACGGCGCGCTCGATCGTGTTCTCGAGCTCGCGCACGTTTCCCGGCCAGCCGTGATCCATCATGATCCGCATCGTTTCGGGGAGGATCACGCGGCGCCCCTTGCGGTTCTCATCGGAGTATTTCTGCAGGAAGTGTGAAACGAGGAGAGGGATGTCCTCGCGGCGCTTGCGAAGCGGCGGCAACGTCACAGTGATGACATTGAGCCGGTAAAAGAGATCTTCGCGGAAGCCGCCATCGCGGACGAGCTGCTGGAGGTCGGCGTTGCTCGCAGCAATGATGCGAACGTCGACACGAATCGTCTCCACGCCGCCTAACCGCATGAACTCCTTTTCCTGAATGACACGGAGCAGCTTGGCCTGCGTTTCGATATTGATGTTCCCAATCTCGTCGAGGAAGATCGATCCGCCGTCGGCGACCTCGAAGAGTCCACGCTTCGAGGTTATTGCGCCGGTGAAGGCTCCTTTCACATGACCGAACAGGTTCGACTCGAGCAGCTCCGGCGGAAGCGAGCCGGAGTTCACCGTCACGAAGGCGTTCTTGTTGCGCGGGCTTCCGTGGTGGATCGCCTTCGCCACGAGCTCTTTGCCGGTGCCCGACTCTCCGAGGACGAGGATGTTCGAGCGCGACGGAGCTGCGAGGCGGATCAGCTCGAAGACTTTCCGCATCGGCTCGCTCTTGCCGATGATGTTCGCGAACGAATAGCGCTCCTGCAGTTCTGCCTTGAGCCGCTCGTTCTCGCGCGAGAGACGGCGCTGTTCGAGGGCCTTGTTGACCGTGATGATGACTTCTTCGTTCTTGAACGGCTTGGGGATGTAGTGAAACGCGCCGTTCTTCATCGCGAGGATCGCGCCGTCGATGCTCGAGTATGCCGTGACGATGATGACCGGCAACGACGGGCTCAGCTCCTTGATATTGCGAAGCGCTTCATGCCCGTCCATGCCGGGAAGCATGATGTCGAGGATGACGAGATCGATTTCGTCACTCTCGACGATCGCGAGCCCCTCCTCGGCCGTGGCCGCCAGTGCGACGTCGAATCCCTCGCGCCGCAGCACGGCCTGCATCACGTCGCGCAACACTTCTTCGTCATCGATGATCAGTACGCGCATCGTCGGTGTTCCCTTGCTGAACGGCTGTCGTCACCAACAGCGGAAGACGAACACGGAATTCTGCCCCCCGCCCAGGCTCGCTCGCGACCGAGATCGTCCCACCGAGTCCGCGTACGATGCGATCGCTCACGGCGAGACCGAGCCCCGTTCCTCCCTGGCCGCGTCGTCCGGTCACGAGCGGCTTGAAGATCTGCTTCTGCATCTCGATCGGGATTCCGCGTCCGTCGTCGCGGACACGAAGCAACGCCTCGCTCCCCGACACCTCGAGCTCGATCCAGATGTTTCCACCAGGGCGCACCGCATCGCGCGCGTTGAGCAGCAGGTTCGTCACGACCTGCTGCAACTCGTAGGTGTCCCCTTCGACCATCGCTTCGGGAAGCTCGGCGACATGCAGCTGGATTCCTCGACCGCGCAATAAAACCTCGTGGAGCTCGACTGTGGTCGTGATCGCCTCACCGAGTGACGCGCGACTCTGCGCCTTCTTTCGGTCGGCTGCGAAGTCGAGGAGGTTGTTCACGATGTGTGAGGCGCGGAAGGTCTGTTGCTCCATCTTCTTCAGCAACTCGTGCCGCGGATCGTCGGGAGGCGTCTCCGCGATCAGCATCTGCGCATACGAAGAAATCCCCGTGAGCGGCGTATTGACCTCGTGGGCAACACCCGCGGCGAGCAGCCCGAGCGAGGCCAGCCTGTCCTTTTCCTGCAACTGGCGCTCGAGCCTGACTCTCTCAGTCACTTCGGTGATGACGAGAACCGAAGTACCGGCCGGAACATCGGGCGCGCGGAATGGACTCACGGTCGCATTCACATACTTTTCGTCGCCGCGACGGTTGACGTAGTGAAGCGGCGCCGCGCTCCGCTCGGTCGACGCGACGATCTCGCGCCACGGCGGAAAGACTGCGTCGATGCCGAGCTCCTCGCTCGGCTCCCTCCCCACGAGATCCCAAAAGGCGTGGTTGGCGGTGAGAAGCGTTCCGTCGGCCGCGACGACGACGATCGACGACGACGACGACTCGATGATGTTCTCACTGTATTCCTTGAGCGACGCGATCTCGGCGATCTGGCGTCGCAACCTTCCGTAAAGGCGCGCATTCTCGATTGCGAGCGCGACCGGTGCGGTCAGCGAACTGATCAGTGCGAGGTCGTCACTCGAAAGCTGCCACTCTCCTCGCTTTGCGCCACAGATCAGGACCCCTTCGATCCGGCTGCGGAACCGAAGCGGGAAGAGGTAACGGTAGCCGGCAGCGACGAGCGGATCGACGACGTCCGACGATTCGTCGGGAAGGCGCGGCTGATCGAGCGCGACGGGCGCCGTCGTCAAGCGAGGGCCGAGATCCTCTTCGCGAATCTGGCGCGGAAGCTCCGCTTCGTCGGCGTAGATCACGAAGCCGGCGCCTTCACGAATGTAAAGGTTCGTCTGCTCGATCTCGAGTGCCGCGCGGAGACGCTGCCGCAGGCTCTCGATCAGCTCGGCAAAGTCGTGGAACGTCGCGAGCTCATAGCCGAAGTCGGCCATTGCCCGGCGGTGCCGGTACGTGTCGCGATAGAGAACCATCTCGATCCACGACTCGATCTTCGACTTCATCGGAACGAGAACCCCCGCGATCAGGAGGCCCGACGCGAACGCGAGGAAGTTTCGCTCGAGGACGAGCCGCTCTTCGATGACTTGAGTCAACAACAGGTTCACCGTCGAGAACGCGATCATGCCGAAGACGAACGTCAGCGTGTAGGCGAGGACCTCCTTGATGACGACTTCGACGTCCCAGAGCTTGTACTTCAGAATCGCGACCGCGAACGCGAGCGGGATGAGCGCGAGCGGCAGCACCGCGACCGTCGTATACGCGGTTCCTTCCCCGCGCATGACGTACGGAACGAGATAGAGGGTCAGGAAGGGGATGAAACCGACGCCGACGCCGAGGTAAATCCACTGGATCTGACGCCGATGCGGCTCTGCGCCGGTCGAGCGATAGGCCCAGACCAGTGCGACGAAGCCCGCTGTCAGGTATACGGCGAAGTGAAGCATCTCCCAGCGGTCGATCAGCCGCATCGACAGCTCGGCCGGCGCAAGCGCCAACGCGTTGCCGAAAAGCATGACGTCGGCCGACCAGAGCGCCAAGAGTGCCGGCGGCACGTAGATCAACGCCGTCGCCGCGCGGCTCTTCACTAGCAGCTTCGGGAAACGGAGGAAGAAGTGAAGCGTGAGCGGCGGGAGCAGCACACGCGCAAGTTCGTCCGCGAGAAAGATCGCCTTCCACGTCTCGTCGAGCTGCCCCGAGGGTGAGTAGATGTAGACGACGAACGTGACGAGCGTCAGGAGGAAGAAGAGTGTGCTCTCACCTCCAGGCCCGCGAATGTAGGTAAAGAGACCGATCGCGAGGTAGAGAAATCCGATGAAACAAAGGAAGAGGTAGTGGTAGTCGACACGCAGGCCAGGAGCGGTGTAGCGGAGCACGACCGTGTCGGCGCCTCGGAGAACGAGAAGGTCGACGGGACCGACACGGCGCAGCGTTCGCTTCAGGCCGTCCACCTCGCTGGTTGGCACGCCGCCAACCATGAGGATCTCGTCACCGACACGCAGGCCGGAACGAAGTGCGCCGCCTCCCTCCTCGATCCCGTCGACGATGATTCGACCCGAGCTCCAGTGGAACTGGAAATCGAGCCGCTCGAACGAGGAGCGCTTTCTCTGAAACGAGGTGAAACCGCCGCCGACGAGCAGAAGCGTCAGCAGGGCCATCAGCGCGCTTCGTAGAATCCGCCCTCTCATGAGCAGAGATCGGTGATTCAATGCCGGTGCCGGTGGCTTCTCGCCGCTAAGTGTCTGATTCGTTTGAGCCACTAACCGATTGTGCACCTTTCTCCAGCTACGGTTTCTTCAACGCTGTGAATTTCGAGCGCAGATTTCCGTATGCGCCTCGGCGGGAATCGGGTTTTCCGAACTGGGACGACGGGATTCCGTACGTCGCAAGCTGAAACAAGTCGTGTCGCGATCGAAGACCGATCGTCTCGCTCGCGAGACAGGGCTCGTTCACGATCCCGTGCCACCCGTCCGATAGACCGAGCGGTAGTAGAGCACCCGCTTCACGTATCCGCGCGTTTCCTGATACGGGATGCTCTCGAGAAACTCGTCTCCCGATGCGCCGCGGGAGGCGCGACGCCAGCGCTGCACGTTGCCGATCCCGGCGTTGTAGCTCGCGAGCGCGAGAATCTCGTCTCCCCGCATCAGTCCAAGCAGCTCGCGAAGGTAGCGGGTTCCAAGCTCAGCGTTGAGCTCAGGCTCCGTGAGCCGGCTCGCGTGGAACGAGATCCCGGCCTTACGGCTCACTTCCTCTGCCGTCGAGGGCATGAGCTGCATCAACCCGGTCGCGCCCGCCCTCGATCCCGCGCCTGCGTCCCCCGAGCTCTCCTGCAGCACGAGCCCCATGACGAGCGCAGGGTCGAGACCTTGCGCCGCCGCCGACTTCTCCAGCAATGCGCGATGCGGAGTGTCGTAGTACATCGCCCGGAATCGAGCAGGGACGCGATCTTCGTCCACGGTCCCGATCTCGGGAAATCCACGCCGCAACGCATTCGCCATCAGGAGTTGCGCGCCTTCACGCGAGTGGCTCTCGGCGAGAATCGCGTAGGCCCAGCGACGGTTGCCATCGCTCAGGGCCGCACGCACCTCGGTCCGCGCCTCTCCGCTGAGGCCAATTTGCGCGAGCTCCCATGCGAGCGAAAGGTCGGGAGGTGGAGCGTCGTCGGGCATTGCGCTCTCCTCCATCGACTGCGTCGCGGCATTCGTTACCGCAGTTCCTCCCCGGGCGCGTGCGAAGATGGCGTAAACATCGTCGCGGCGCACCGACGCAAGCTCGTCGTAAATCCGTCTCGCTTCGTTAGGCTCGCCTTCGCGCTCGAGGCAGCGTGCGTACCAGTAACGCGCCTGTCGCCTCGCGGCGGGAAGTGCCCACGCGCGCTGGATCATCCCGAAGCGCTCCCGCGCCGACGGGAGCTTTCTCGTGCGCCAGGCCGTCCACGCGTCGTTCCACTCTTCCTGGAGGAGATGGTCCTCGCGCGGGTCGATCGCGGCGAGGGCGGCGATCCTCGCCTCGAGCGCGTCGCGATCGCCGGCGTCGCGGGCGATCGTCGCGAGTTGCCGCAGCGTCGTCTTCCGTCCGGCGGCATCCTCCTGCGCCTCGAGCAGCCGTTCGAGCGCGACTCTCGCCTCCGCGCGCGCCGCGGCGAGCTGCCGCCTCGTCTTCGCGTCGGTCTTCTTCGCCTTCTTCGGCACGCTTCGGTAGATCGTCCGTGTCGTCCAGCGTCCCTTCACCCGAACGCGGCGCGTGCCGACCTTTTCCTTCGCGGTCCAGGAGCGCCACGAGGCCGCTTCGGCGGCCTCGAGCATTGCGGAGGCATTGTCGGCATCGAGCTCGAGAACGCGCGCCTCGAGCTCGTCGTCATCCAATGGAAGCGCACGAAGGATTCGACGCGAGTCAGCGTGCCTTCCCGCTCTGCGCATCGCGAATGCGCGCGCGAGCCCGAGCTTTGCGCGCAGTCGCGGCGAGAGCTCCCCCGCCGCGATCGAGTCGAGCTCGGCGACGGCGCGCGGCGTGTCACCCGCTGCGACGAGCTGCCACACACGCTCGATCCGCTCCTCGGGCGCAAGCGCCTTGAGCGTAGTCGAAGCGCCGGTAAGCGAGGCGGCGAGCGCGAGTGCCTCGGCGGCGTGCTCATCCGCGGGGAAACGCGCCGCAAGACCGCGCGCACGCGCGAGAAGCGCCCCCGGATCTCCCAGCGCCAATCGCACGGTCATTTCGTTTCGCATCGCGACCCGCGCGTCGGCCGGCACTCGAGCTCCATCGCGGATCTCGGCTAGCACCTCGGCGGCCTCGCTCCAATACCCTCCGTCACGGTAGAGCGTGGCGAGTTTGTCGAAGGCGTCGTCGCGCGCTGCGAGCGCAGCGCCGCGAGCGCGCAGCGTTGCCAGCGAATGCCTCGCCGCCGTCGTCTCATGGTTCATGTCCTGCGCGCGCGCGAGCCACCAGAGCCGCACCTGCTCGATGGACCGCCCGCCGTATGAGAACGACGAGAGCTTCCGCTGCGCGGTGACGCCGTCGCCTACAGTCAGGGCGGCGAAGCCGTCACGCATCGCCTCGGCATGCCGTTCGAGGGCTGGCAACGGCCGGACAACGGGCGTCGGAGGGGAGAGCCTTACAGGGGGAGCAGTTCCCGCAGCGGCCGGGAGGACATGCGTCAGCGCGATCGCGATGACGATCGCCGGGCCGCGACGGCGCGGCCGATCAGAGCCCGAGCGCGCCGGCGTCTCCATCGGCAAGGATGCGGACGAGCTCCTCGTAGAAGTAATTCGAAGCCTTGCGCACTTCGTCGGGGATCCGCTCGTCGTACATCTGTCGGCTTCGGTCGATGTCTTCCTTCAGCCGTTCGTAGAGATCCTTGTTCTTGCGCCCCTGCTCGACCTTCGCCTCGTTGTACAGCTTGATCTCCGAGACGAGGAGGCGGGCGAACCGGCGCGCCTCGTCGTGCTTGCGGGCCGCTTCGTTCTGCGCCCCAACGACGCTCGCGGCGCCACCGCGGAGTCCGGGAGGCGGCACGAACTGAGTGCTCGGGCGCCCTTCGTCCTCGCCTGCCGGGGGAGCGGGTCGCGGTGGCGCGACGGCCGCAGGAGGCGGTGGCGCGGGTACCGGTTCCCGCATCGCCGGGATTGCAGTCGTCTGGAGCGACTGTGCCGGCGCCGCAGGCTTGGCGGCCGGTGGGGCAACGGGAACCTGATTCAATGAGAAACTCGGCGCCGCCTTCGTCGCAGGAGGAGGAGCCGGCGCCGCGGGCGGCGGTGCTGGCGCCGCAGGCCGCGCGACCGGCGCGGGCGCCTGCGCGGCCGGCGCTGGTGCCGGTGCGGCGGGACGCGGGGCTGGAGTTGGAGCGGCGGCCACCGCCTGCGCGGTCGGCCGAGCCTCCCCGGTTAGGCTAGGGGAGGGGATCTTCTTGCGCACGGCGAGCGTATCGATCAGGAGCCCCGTCGTGAAGACGAGCGCCTCGATCGCGGCCTGATCGAAGTTCGCTTCCTCGCCGGCGACGACATCGACATACATTGCCGCCGACACCTTGTCCTTGATGACCATTGGAACGACGACCGCGCTCACCGGCGCGCTCGCTCCGAGCTTCGATGCGAGGCTTGCGCCGTCCCATGCGACGACCCGCTCTTCGCGGAGCACGCTGTCGAGCTCTGCGACGGTTCCAGCTGGCGCGGTGAAACGTTTGACCAGCTCGTCGTTGCCCCCCATTCGAGTGAAGCCCGACCCCTTCCATCCGGCGAAGAAGTCACCCTTGAGAATCAATAGGGCAGCGCGCGATCCGAACATGACGCTCTGTTCGAGCAGTGCATTGAGAACCTCGACCTGAGAACGGCCCTGTTCGATTGCACGGATTGCGTCGCGCACTTTCGACGCGTCCGCTCGAGCAACGGCAGGCGCCGCTGGCGCGGGGGGTGGCTCCACGGCGGCAAGAGTGGCCGCGAGCATCGCTTTCATCGAGACTGCATTCGCATCAGCCTGAACGCTCTGCATCGCGGCGTCGAGCTGCTGGTCGATCACCTCGCGAATGTCGGTAATCGTCGACCGGACGTCGACGACCATCCGCTCGATCTGCTCACGGACTTTTTGGTCGAGCTGCTGCGCTACGTCGTCTCCCCACACGGCCATCGCGAACCCCCAGGCGACACGCTGTCCACGCGGTCGCGAAGACACACCGCCTTCGGGCGATTATCAGTCCCGCAAGATTCAGGTGTCAAGGAAGGGCGATTGCATCGAAACTCATGCACCCACATAATTTGCCGTTCGAAATGCGCGTCGCCTCTACCCTCTCGCTCGCCCTCCTGCTGCTTGTCTCCGCGTGTGTCAAACGCTCACCCGCGCAGCTCGTCCTCTGGCGCGATGTCCGGGAGCTCCAGCAGAAGGCCACCGCCGACCCATCGTCGCTCGAGGCAAAGCAACGCTATGTCGATGCTCTTGCGAACTTCGTGCGCGCGTACCCCGACGACGAGGAGGCAACCGCGCTCTACGGTCGCGAGGAGCTGGCGTACGCACGCGATCTCGTTCGCCGAGGACGCCACGCAGCCGCGATTCCTTACTATGAGAATCTGCTGGCGCGGGAACCGGGAAACGCCGCGGCCGTCGAGGAGTTGCAGCAGGCGCGCGCCCAGGCAGTCGTGCCACGCGAACGCTTCGATGATCTCCGCAGAGGAATGTCGCACGACGAGGTTGCCGATCTGCTCGGTCAGCCGCGTCCCGGCTGGACGCACACCCTTCAGAAGGGAGAATCGTCCTACGAGACCTGGTACTACCGGAAGAGCGACGGAGGTACGGCAAGCGTCGGTTTCGCCGATGGCAAGGCCTGGGTCGCGGAGTACGACGGCGTCATTCGATTGGAGCCATAGTTACGGCCCGCCCTACCATTCAGGCAGGGGCGGACGGAATCGTTGCTCTCGGGTCGTACTAGGAGTCTGGTGAAACGCAGCCCCGAGTGCGTGCGCGACCCGGCGCCTCGCATCTCTCTTCCAGGAATCGACCGGGGCGGGGCGCTGTTTGCAGACACCACCCGAGCACCAAAGCTCTTGCGGGACGAGACGTCATGCCACTGTACGAATACCAGTGCCAGGAATGCGGCGAGAAGACTGAGGTCGTCCAACGATTCGACGACGCTCCGCTCTCGATCTGCGCGAGTTGCGGCGGAGCTCTGAAGAAGCTGATCAGCGCCCCGGCGATCCAGTTCAAAGGTTCGGGTTTCTACCTGACCGACTATGGCAGGTCGGGGAGCTCGGCCGCAACGAAGAGCTCGACGAGCGAGACGCCGACTGCTTCCGAGCCTTCGAAGCCGTCGGCGCCCCCGAAGGCCGATTAAAAATTCCCTTGCGGCAAACTCGATGACCTGACCCCGCCGGAGGTTTCTCCGCGCGTTGCGATCGGTTGCCCCGGAAGTCGCGAGAACGCGGAATGCCCGATCGGTCGCTCGCGTTTTGCCCCGCCAGATGGAACCACAACAGGAAGGCGTCGAGTCGCGGTTCATGAGCAGGCGGCGTTATCGCCGTGCGCGCATGATCGTGGAGCTCACCACGCACCTGATCCGTCACGATGGGTCGCTGACGCACCGCGAGGCACACTGCCTCATCGAGTGCGCCCACAAAGCGATGAGCTCGATCTCTCCCGAGATGAGCCGCGACTTCGCCACGCGAGTCGCGCCATCGCTCGAACGCATCATCTTCGAACGCTGGCCCGCCGAAGAGGCCGTCTTCGTGAGCGCGCGGGAGATGGTGAATTAGAACCAGTGCTGAGTGCTGAGTGCTGAGTGCTGAGTGCTGAGTGCTGAGTGCTGAGAAGATCGGATCACACGACGCATCATCTGTCAGTGATCACGGCCTGATCGAACGTTTCTCGATTCACAATCCTGCGCGTTTCGCGTTCCGCGTTACGCATTCCGCATTCCGCATTCCGCGTTTCGCATTTCGCGCTCCGCATTCCGCGTTTCGCATTTCGCGTTCCGCATTCCGCATTCCGCGTTTCGCATTTCGAGTTCAGCGTTCTCCCAGCCCTCTTGCGATCCGCTCGATCGCTTCGTGGCGGCCGAGCTGCGCGCGCGCACGCGCGACTTCCCGTCTCGCCTGCGCAATCGTTTCCGGCCTCTCGTCGATCAACGGAATCGCGGCATCGGGAACCAGCGCGCGGTACTCTTCGCGCGCGATGAGCTCCGCGTCGTATGCATCGCGCCGCGCGAAGACGAGTCCCACGTCGTCGAACGCCACGAGCGCCCATTTGTCGCGCGGAAAGTAGACGAGCGACGCCGGTATCCGCTTCCGCATTCCGGTCGTCGCGTCAATCACTTCCATCGACTCTCGCTTGTACTCCTCCACCGCGAGCGTCAGACGGTACTTCTCCACGATCGCGTTCCATTTGCGCGAGTCGAGCCGAGCCTCGCCGTACTCGCGAATCCACCCGACATGGAGCTCGTTCCTGCCGTCAGTCACAGCGCGTCGCTCGGGATAGAAGCGCCAATGAAGGTAGCCACCGAGCTGGTCGGGATTGTAGACGTTCCCCTTCAGCCCAAGCAGCTCCAGCCGCGACACCGACGCGACGGGAAACTGCGCCGGATCCGCTCCGACGCCAATCCCTCCCTGCGTTACCACGACGATCGCCAGTATCGCCGCGGCCACGAGCGCGGCAGCCTTCCCCGGAAGCCATCGCGGCACGGCGGGCGCAACGAGCAGCGGCATCGCCGCGAAGAAGAAGCCGTGATTGCGCACATAGCGAAATGCCAGAAACGCGAGAAGCACATAGACGACCGTCCTCGGCAGCAGCACACGCCTCTCCTTCACCATGAGCATGAGCGCGAGTCCGAGCGGCGCCACGACAAAGATCAAGGGGAAGTCGGCGAAGCGCGTCGGGCTCCACTCGATGTTCAGGAAGAGCCCCGAAGTGACGAGCTTTGCGAGCCGCAGCGGCGCGACGATCCCTTCGAGGCCCCACGGGTTCGCGAGGAGCGCGATTGCCCCAGCCGCTGCGAGCCCGCATCGCTCCAGGCACGCTTTCCGCGCGCCTTCGTTTCCCGCGACGAACCATGCGGCGCCGGACAGGGCTGCGACGAGCGGCGCGAGAAGCGCCGAAGGATGGACGTTGATCCAGATCACGACGATCGCGAGAAAGAGGAGCACGGAGGCACGCGTCAGCGGCCGAAGCAAGACGGCCAGCACGAGAAGCAGTAAGAGCGTCGCCAACGTTTCGGGACGCGCAGTGAGGCGATGATTCGCTCCCAGGAGCCCGATCGCTGCGAGCAGCAGCGCCACCCCACTCCCTGCCTCCTTCGCGGCGACGATAACACCGGCCATCACGATCGCCGCGACGACGACTCCGCGCGCGACCGAGATTCCCGTCTCGCCGCCGACGGCCTCGACCGCGATCGCACCGAGCTGAAACAGCCACTCTCCATCGACCCACGGCACGTCGTCGCTCGACACGCTGAAGGGATCGGTTGCCGGGAGCGCGCGGTGCTCGGCGATCCAACGTCCAGCCGCGAGGTGCCAGAAGAAATCGTAACTGCGAATCGGCGTGATCGACGCGAACGCGACAAGCGCAAAGAGCGCGAACGCCCGCCATCGCGTCAGCGTCGTCGTTGGCACCTCTCCATCCATCGCGGCGAGTATAGCGGGGACTTGCCGAGCGGTACGGACACTTCGATCGCTCACGAGAGCCGCGCCGGCCTTCACTCTGAGACCGCGATGCCCGCGTTTCCGCGGGCATCGTTCGTGGTCGTTCGTGTCGCGCTCAGAGCGCGATCGCGGCCGGGGGAGCAGGCGGGGCAGGTGCCACTGGCGCGGCGGGAAGCTCGGTCGCTTCGGGAGTCGCAGGCACCTCGGGGAGCTCGGGAATGTCGAGCCCGTTCAGCTCCGATAGCGTCACGCTGCCATTCACCGTCGTCACTTCGAGGCTCTCCTCATCCATCCCACCACTGTTGATCGTCACCGGGATGTCGGAGCGGAAGCTCCCGTTCACTTGATGGATCTCGGGGTTGACCCGGCAATCGCGCGGCACGCGGACCTTGACCGAACCGTTGACGGTCTTGAGCCGTGCACCGGGGAATCGCTCGAGGAAGTCGGCGCGGACCGAACCATTGACCGTGCGAGCGACGAGCTCACCGCTCGGTGTCGTCACTTCGATCGGGCCATTGACCGTCGTCAGTTCCATCTTCGCGTCGACACCGTCGACCTCGATCCGGCCGTTCACGTTGTCGATCCGAAGCTTGATCCCTTCGGGAACGCGGAACTCGTAGTCGATCTTCGTCTCACGACCAAAAAGGAAGCGGCGGTTCTTTCGCTCCTTCTCGGCGATCGCCAGCGTCGTGCCCTTGACGTCCATCGTCAGAATGTCGTCGGCGTCTTCCGTCTTGCCGACGCGGCACTGCGCCACCATCGTGATCTCGGTCGCCTTCGGGTCGGCAGTGACATCGACGCGCCCGTTCGTGCCGGTGACTTTCAGCGTCTCCAGTCCAGCGGCCGGCCAGTTCTTGCGAACCTCGACCTCATGCCGGCTCGGAGTGATTCCGCAACCGGTCCCCAGGGTGAGGGCGGTCACGGCGGCGAGTCCGACAATTCTGGCGTTCATGGCGACCTCCAACTGAGGGCATAAACGTAAACGGGAGCGAAAGGTTTTCGCCAGCCTCGTAATTCTGGAGTTTTGGTCAATTTCGTGCTGTCATGCGCCCCGTCCCGACCGCCATGGCCCGCGAGCTCTCTCAGACCACCGTACTCCGCATCGTCGCCTTTCTCGTCGACTCGGTTTCGATCCTCGCTCTCCTGATTGCGCCGGCGACCGGTCTGAGCTATCTGGCCGTCTGGCTCTGGGACTCGACCTGGGGGATCGCGAGGATTTGGCACTCGACGATTCTGATCGTCGTGGTCTCGATCCTTCTTCGCGACGCCTACCATGGCCGCTCACCCGGCAAACGCCTCATGGGACTCCGCGTCGACACACCCGACGACAAGCCCTGCTCCTGGCTCCGATCCATCGCGCGCAATCTGCCGCTCGTAGTTCCCGGATGGAACGTCGTCGAGATCTGGCTCCTGCTGTTTGCGCGCGATTCCCGGCGCAGTGGCGATCGGATCGCGGGAACGAGGGTCCGCGAAGAGTGAGCGCGCCTCGCCTCGCCCCTTCGGTCTCCGAGCTGCATCTGCATCTCGAGGGCTCGCTCCGGGTCGAGAGCGCGGTCGAGATTGCGAGGGAGCGCGGGCTTCCCTGGGGCGAACTGACGGCGCACGAGCTTCGTCGCAAGTTCCGCTACCCCACCTTCACCGATTTCCTCATGACCGTTCGGGAGATGGCGCGAGTGCTCTCGGCCTATGACGTTCTGGAGCGCGCCGCGCGAGAACTGTCCGCCTCACTCGCATCGGCCGGCGTGATATACGCCGAGGTGTATGTGTCGCCTAACATCTATGCGCACTTCGGGCTCGATGGTGCCGCTGCGCTCTCTGCGGCCGACCGAGGATTCAGCACGGGCGAGCGCGAGGGAGGGGCGCGCTGCGCGATCGTGCTCGACTCGGTGCGACAGTGGGGAACGGAGGCGGCAGCCGCAGTCCTCGACGCATTCGAGCGTTCGGGCTGCGCACGGGCGATCGGCTTCGGCCTCGGAGGGGACGAAGAGTTACCGCTTGCGCTCTTCGAGGATACGTTTCACCGCGCGCGCACTCTCGGCCTGCACACCGTCGTACACGCCGGAGAAGTGAGCAACGCTGCCGATGTTCGCGCAGCCATCGAGACGTTGAAGGTGGAGCGCGTCGCGCACGGGATTCGCGCCGTCGACGATCCGAGGCTGGTCGCCGAGATTCGCGATCGCGGCATCGCGCTCGACGTATGCCTGACGAGCAACTACCGGACAGGCGCCGTGCGCGGCGACCATCCCGTGAGGGCGCTCATCGATGCGGGGATCGCGGTGACTCTGAGCACGGACGACCCGTCTCTGTTCCGCACCGATCTTTCGCACGAGTTCCGCCTCGCACGGCGTCTGGGGCTCTCACGGCGGGAGCTCGCGACGATCGCATCGAATGCGGTTACGCACTCGTTTGCGCGCGATGACGAAAAGCGCCGGCTGCGCAACAGGCTCCGGCAACGCCTCCTCGGATAGACTCTCGCTGACGTGATCGACTTCGACGAGTACGAGCTCGTGCCGGGCGAGACGCGGGCGACAATCAAGATCCAGCGCTCGGAATTCATCGGTGTCGCGTTTCCCAGCCCGACGCAGGGCGACTTCGACGCCGCCCTTGCCCGAATCTCACGCGAACATTTCGACGCGACTCACCACTGCTGGGCGTGGCGGCGTGTCGAAGATGGGGAGCTTCGAGCGCACAGCTCCGACGCCGGCGAGCCGAGCGGTACCGCAGGGAGGCCGATTCTCCAGGCGATCGAGTCGGCAGCTCTGCTCGACACGGGCGTGATCGTCGTTCGCTACTACGGCGGCGTGAAGCTCGGTACGGGGGGACTCGCACGCGCCTACCGCGACGCCGCACGCGAGGTCCTGGAGAACGCACCGCGAGCGCGGAAGATCCTCTACGACCGAATCGTCGTCGAGGTGCCGTTCAGCGCGATGAGCGCCGTCTACCGTCTCGTTGCCCCTCCAGATGTCACACTCGCCTCTGAGACGTTCGGCGAACCCAACGTGTTCGTACTCGACGTTCGCAGATCGCGGGTGGATCGGCTTCTCGCGCAACTCGAGGAGAAGCGAATCAGCGCGAAGCGGTGCTCGTAACCGCCTGTGAGGGTGGAATCGGCACCACCACGTGTGCGACTCGATCCGTCTCGCGAAATCTTGTTCAGCGCCCCTCTCGTTCAGGATTGCGACCACATGGATACCGTCACGCGATTTCTCGTCTCGCTCATTGCACTCTCGGCGCTCGCGCTCAACGCCGCAGCGCAGCGGGATCCGAGTCCTCGCCATCGCGACGCCTGGAGCGTGCCCATACCTGCCTCCTCGTCTCCGCGCGAGGCCGCGACGCGGTTGCTTTCCCACTCTTCGAAAAGCCTCGCCGCTGGCAGCGCGATCGAGCTTGGAGAACCGGCCGAGCGCAGATCGCTCACCGCCTCCCACTTCTTCTTCCCTCAAACGATCGGCGGAGCGCGCGTCCTCAACGGAGGAGTCGCGATCAGCGTTCACTCCGACGGCACGGCGTCGATGCACGATCGAACCGGCCGAGCGCCGGCCGACGCTCCGCACGTCGAAAAACGCGTGGCGATCATCGCTGCGAGCGAGGCGGCACGCAGCCTAGGTCCGAGCGAGCTCGAAGGCGTCGAGCTCGTCGCGTGGATCGATGACGTTGGAGTTGCACGCATCTACCACCGCGTGACTCTCCAAGTTGGCCTTCGTGGCTACGCCATCTTCGTTTCGGCCGAATCGGGCCGCGTTGCCTGGATCGACCCGCTCTTCGCGACCGCGCGAGCCCGTGTCTTCGACGCTAACCCTGTGACGTCGACGAATGACGCCACACTCCTCGACGGCGACGACGCGGCAACCTCGGTCCCCGACCGCGCCTATTCCACCGTCGATCTCGCCGGACTCAGTGGTTCCGGCCCGCTCTCCGGGCCGCACGCCACGATCGTTGACCTCGAGATCCCCGCCACCGCGCCTGCTGACCAGGGCTCATCACTCGAGCTCACCCGCGACCGCGACGAGTTTGAAGAGGTAAACGCCTACTTCCAGGTTGATCGCGCTCAGACTTATCTCCGAGAGCTCGGATTCGACGGCGAGAAGGAGATCATCCCGTACTCGATCGAGATCGACCCGCACGCGTCGGCTGGCTTCGACGAGTCGTCGTACCGATACACGACGGCGGGACGCGGGCGTCTCTTCTTCGGCGATGGCGGCGTCGACGACGCAGAGGACGCCGACATCATCCTTCACGAGCTCGCACACGCGATTCAGGATTCCATCGTGCCATCGGGCTTTACCGGCCCATCCGCCGGCGAAGCCCGCGCCCTGGGAGAGGGATTCGCCGACTACTGGGCGTTTTCCGCATCGTGGGCTGCGTCTCGCACGTCGGGCCGCGACCCGTACTGCATCGGCGACTGGGACGCGCGCTGCGCTCCTGGACCATCCGCACAGTGCGGCTATGAACCTGGTACGAACTGCCTTCGCCGCGTCGACGGAACGAAAACGATGGCGGACTATCTTCGCGGCGGCAGTTCCGGAACCGAACACCGCAACGGTGAGATCTGGTCGTCGGCGCTGCGCGAAGTATTCGTGAGCACGGTTGCGCGGCTCGGCGATGACGCCGGGCGCCGGATCGCCGACCGGACGATCCTCGAGAGCCACTTCGGCCTCCCTCCGAATCCGACCTTTCGAACGGCGGCGTTGCGCCTGATCGATGCAGACCGGCGCCTCAACGACGGCGCGCTCACGCCGGCAATTTGCTCCGCCGCAACCGCACGCGGCATCGTCGCCGCTTCGGAATGCGACCTCGGTATGCGCGGCGACCTAACACTCATCGGGTCACCGGCGCGCGGTGTTCCGATTCCCGATTTCGATCCGAATGGGATCAGGGCGACGCTGCACGTCAGCGACACGCGCATCGCGGAAGCCGTATTCGTGCGCGTCGACGTGGTGCATGCGAATCGGGGCGATCTTCGCCTAACGCTTATCGCTCCCGACGGCACGAGCGTCGTGCTCCAGGTCGAGAACGGAGAGCTCGGCAACGACATCCGCGCGGTCTACGGGCTCGACGCCGAGCCCGCACAATCTCTGGCGCCTCTCACCGGGAAACCGGCGGCAGGCACGTGGACGCTCCAGATCGTCGATACGTTCGGTGCCGACGTCGGACGACTCGTCAGCTGGGGAATGATGTTCCGCTTCGCCGGCGACGAGCCGATCGTCGCGCGCGGCGAGAGCGATCTATCCTCGGTCGTCATTCCAGTTGCCGGCAGCGTCGAAGGAGCGTTCGGTACGCGCTTCGTCTCCGACGCTCGCATCGCAAACACCGGATCGTCCACCGCAAACGCCACGATGTTCTTCACTCCGAGCGGCGCGGACGGGCTCGCAACGTTCGCCGCGGTGAGGATCGAGCTGGCTCCCCAGGAAACCATCGCGCTCGACGACTTCGTCCGCTCGCTTTTTCGCGAAAGTGGCACGGGCTGGGTGGAAATCCGAGGCGATACCGCAAGCCTCGCGGTCACGACCCGCATCTACAACGAGACCGGCCAGGGAACGTACGGCCAACTCGTGCGGCCAGGAGGAAGTCCGGCAACCCTCGATGGGAGTGACGTGCTCCATCTCGTTCATCTCTCGAATGACGCAACGCATCGCTCGAATCTGGGAATCACCGAAACTCGAGGACGATCGGGAACCGTCGAGTTGAGGATTCTCGATACAAACGGTGCACTGCTCGCTTCGGAGACCTTCGGAGTCGCGCCCTTCAATCACGTTCAAATGCCGCTTCTCGGTGGACCTTCGGGAGCGCAGGTGGGCGCGTTTCGAGCCGAGCTGCGAGTGATTGCCGGAGAGGCGCTCGTGGTCGCCTACGCGTCGGTCGTCGACAACGTCTCGGGCGACGCGATCTTCGTGCCAGGCTGGATGTTTGATCGTGCGGCCGAGCCGCCGAACGATCAGTACTTCGTGATCCCCGCGGTGATTCGCGGCGACGGGGCGAATGGATCTCGGTGGCGGTCGGACGTTCGGATCCTGAACCGCTCCGCCACCGGAGAGGTCGGGATCCGGTTCCGTCCAGCGAATGGCGCCTCGCCCAGGTTCGAATCGATAAGACTCGAGTCGGGACAGTTGGCTAGTATCGACGACGTGTTAGGGACCCTCTTCGGTCAGACAGAAGGGCGCGGATCGCTCGAGATCATGCACTCGGCCAGCGCGGACTCAGTTCAGGATCTCGTGGTCACGAGCAGGACGTGGACGCCTGGAGCCGCGGGTTCGTACGGGCAGTTCATCCCGGGCGTCGCGAAGAGCGACGCGATCGGTCGTAGTTCCGGCCCGGCGCACCTGATCCACATCGACTCGAATGCGGCGTTCCGCTGCAACGTCGGGCTCACCGAGCTGTACGGAGAACCTGCCGTCGCCCGTGTCCGGCTACTCGACGCGTCGGGGGCGCTGCGATTCGCGACGGAAGTCGACGTACCTGCGCTCGGAAACGTCCAGTTCAACCTGACCGCGGCCGGCGCGCCCATCGTGTCGAATGGCCGCCTAACGATTGAGGTGATCGACGGGTCGGGCCTCGTCATCCCCTATGCCTCGGTGGTCGACAACGCCACCGGTGACCCGATCTACGTCGGCCCGTAGGAATCGAACGATACTCGCGCGCGCCGAGCTGGAGAATGGTCCTGCAGGTCTTCGTGGCATGAATCACTCCGCGATACGCGGTTAGCGACATCCGTTTCTACGCGTCGGGAGGATCTTCGAACCCGAGGCGTTTCATCTTGAGTGCGAGGCCGTTGCGCGTGATCCCGAGGAGACGCGCGGCCGCGGTCTTGTTGCCGCTCGTCGACTCGAGGGCGCGCCTGATCTCCTCGCGCTCCACCGCGTCGAGTCGCTCCTGAAGGGCTACGTGCGGCCGGGGAAGTACCTCGGGGGGAATCGGCTCGGTGATCGAGGCTCTCGGCGGGACCGCCGGCGCGAGCGAAGCTGCCTTTCCGATCGTCGCCTCCACCGCCGCGACCTCCCCGCTTCTCGAGTGACCCGCCTGCAACGCGCGAAGCACCGAAGGAAAGTGCTCCGTACGAAGGATGCCGGCCTCGTGGCAATGGAGCACCGCGCGCGCGATCTCGTTCTGCAGTTCGCGCACGTTGCCGGGCCAGTCGTGTGCGAGCAACAGCTCGAGCGCGCGACGGCTGATGCCGCGGATCGTCTTCTCCTGCTCGTGCGCGAATCGCTCGAGAAAGGCGAGCGCAAGCGCGGGGATGTCATCGGGCCTCTCGCGCAGCGGCGGGATCCGGAACTCGAGGCCGGCAAGACGGTAGTAGAGGTCGCGACGGAAGCGTCCCTGGTCGACGAGACTGAGAAGGTCGCGATTCGACGCCGCGATCACGCGCAGATCGATGTGCCTCGGTTCGCTCGCGCCTAACGGAAGGACTTCCCGCTCCTGCAGCACGCGGAGCATCTTCGCCTGGAGAGGCTCCGCGAGCTCGCCGATCTCGTCGAGGAAGATCGAGCCTCCGTCCGCACGGACGAAACGTCCCGTGCGCGCGTCGACGCCGGTGGCGTAGCGCGCCTCAACGCCGAAGAGCTCCGCTTCCAGAAGGTCGGTCGGGATCGCCGCGCAGTTGATCGCGACGAACGGTCCGCTCGCCGTCGCCCCCGACGAGTGGATCATCCTCGCGAAGAACTCCTTGCCGGTACCCGTCTCTCCGAGGAGCAGCACGTCCATCTTCGACGCCACGGCGCCTTCGATCCGCGACATCAGGTCGCGGAAGGCGGTCGATTCGCCGACGACCATGCCCTGCGGAATGAGCAGCGCGCGTCGCTCCCGCGCTTTCTGCGGTTTCGGCTCGGGCGGCCGAGCCGCGCCGCCGGGCAACTTCGTGACGAGGAACTGCAGCAGCTCTTCTTCCCAATGTTCGACGGTTGGGCGCCTAACCAATGCCGCGACGCCGCGCGAGCCTCGGATTCCGAACAGCACGCAGAGAAGCGAGTTCGCCTCTCCGACGCGCGTCGTCGTGGGGACGACTTCCTTCATCGCGCAGCGATGCTCGAGACTCGCGAGCATCAACCCGTCAGTCACGTCGCCCGCGAGCGCATCGATCGCGACCTCTCCCTCTTCGCTGACGGAAAAGAGCGCGATCGATTGCGCACCGAGCAGCTTCGAGGTGCCCGCGAGCGATTCCGACGGAGAGCCGGTCGATTCGATCGAACGAAGAAGGCGAAGAATCTCCGTCGGCGAGCCGCGTCCCGTAACGCCGAGCCCATCCGACTCGGCGGTTGCGTCGCCAGGGCGCCTTCGAGGCTCGCAGCTTGCCCGAAGTGCAAGGTCGAATTCGCCCGTCGGCACTTCTTCGAGCGAAAGAACCGCGCGGCCGACCTGTACCGCATCGCCCGGATGCATCGTGACTTCGTCGAGCCGTCTGCCGTTGACGATCAGCCGGTTCCGCGATCCGGCGTCCTCGAGGCGGATTCCTCCCTCCGCCGGCTCCACCCAGGCGTGCGCCCGCGACACCCCCGGAACCGGAAGCGGAAGATCGGCACTCGACGAGGCACCAAGCTGCGCGCGCTCCCGCGGGATCGGGAACTTGAACTCACGTCCTTCGAATCGTGCGACCAGGCAGAGCATTCAGGCCTCGCCCAGCACCCGCCGGGGCGCGGGACCTGACGATTGTAGCGGCGAGGCGCGGACACTGCGAGATTTCGTCCGCAGGGGGTTGACAGTCTCCTGAATTGAACGTATGTTTTAAATGATTGTTTCAATAACCATGCGAAAGCGAACCGCAACGTCTCTCCCTGCCAGGCACTCCCGCGACGCTCGCCGCGCGCACGACCCTGTGGCAACGCGCAAGGCACTCATGCTCGCCGCAACCGACCTCTTCGCTTCGCGCGGCTTCGATGGTGCGAGCGTCGACGAGATCGCCACCGCGTCCGGCGTCAACAAGGCGCTGATCAACTACCACTTCGGCGGTAAAGCGGGTCTCTACGCCGCGATCCTGCGCCAGGTTTTCGAGGGAGTGAGCGGCGACCTGCAGTCGATCCGCGAAAGCGACGCAGCCGCCGACGTGCGACTCCGTGCCGTAATCCGGTTGATCGGAGAAGGAATCGACTCACACCCAGGACTGCCGCAGATGGTCCTGCGTGAAGTGCTTTCCGGCGGGGAGCACCTCGACGATGCGACACTTCCGCACTTCCTCGCGATCTTCGGAGTCGTCCGGTCGATCGTGGAGGAAGGGATGAAGAGCGGCGTCTTCCGCAAGGTCAACCCATTCGCCACCCATCTCGGACTGATTGGAAGCTTGATGTTCTTCTTCTCGACCGAGAAATTCCGCCGCAATCGAATCGCGAGCCTTCCCATCGGCTTCGAGCAGCCGCTCCCCGCCGACTACCTGTCCCACATCGAAGAACTGATGGTGCGCGGTCTCGCGGCGGAGCCGCGGCGAGCGCGCACCCGGAGGTGACATGCGCCGTCCTTTCCTTCTCACTCTCGCTCTCATCGTGCTCGCATCGTGCCGAGGAGAGAGCGACCCGAACGTGATCACCGCGTCGGGCTACGTCGAGGCAACCGACGTCCGTCTCGCGACCAAAGTCGCAGGCCGCCTCGCTTCGGTGAACGTCGCCGAAGGCAACCGCGTTGCGAAAGGCGCGGTGGTCGCCACGATCGAGACCGTTGATCTCGAGCTCGCCCTGCGCCAGGCGCAGGCAGAGCGCGAAGCCGCCGAAGCCGAGCTCCAGCTTCGTCTGAACGGCCCGCGCCCCGAGGACATCCGTGAAGCGGAAGCACAGCTCCGTTCGGCGGAGGCGGAGCTTGCGGGCGCCCAGCGCGATTTCGAGCGATTCGAGGCGCTCTTCGAGCGAGGCTCGGGTACGACGAAATCACGCGACGATGCGAAAACTCGCCGCGACACGCTCAAAGCGCGCGCCGACGCCATCTCGCAGTCGCTCGCACGCCTTCGTTCCGGCTTTCGAGCGGAGGAAATAGACGCCGCGAAGGGGCGACTCGCGTCGGTCGATGCCCGCATCACGCAACTAGAACAGCAGATTGCCGACGCGACGATCGTCTCCCCAGTCGATGGCATCGTGACTGAGAAGCTCGTCGAGGCAGGGGAGCTTCTTGCGCAGGGTGGCCCGATCGCCATCGTCACCGACGTCGGCGACGCGTGGCTCAACATTTACATCTCGGAGCCCGACCTGCCGCGCGTGAAACTCGGCATGCCCGCGGCCGTCGTCACCGACGACGGACAGACGCGCAATGGAACGCTCACCTACATCTCCTCGAAGGCGGAGTTCACGCCGAAGAACGTCCAGACGCGCGACGAGCGCGCAAAGCTCGTCTTCCGTCTCAAGGTCGGGCTCGAGAACGCCGACATGCTCTTCAAGCCCGGCATGCCTGCCGAGGCGCGCATTACCGCGCCGCTCGGAGAAGGAAAGTGAGCGACCTGCCAGACAGGCCCGGAGCGCAGGCATCCTTGCCCAGAGGAGCAGAGGCTCCCAGCCGGCCGTCCCCCGGCGACTCCGTCGTGACGATCCGCGCCCTCGTCCGCCGCTTCGGCTCACTCACGGCCGTCGACTCGATCGACGTCGACGTCCGTCGCGGCGAGATGTTCGGCCTCATCGGGCCCGATGGCGCCGGCAAGACGACGACGCTCCGCTGTGTGTTAGGCCTACTCCGTCCGGATGCGGGCGAAGTCCGCACGACAGGGCTCGACCCGGTCCGTCAGTCAGCCGAACTGTCGCGGCACGTCGGCTACCTCTCGCAGCGCTTCTCGCTCTACGGCGATCTTTCGGTCGACGAGAACATCGCGTTCTTCGCCGACGTGCACGGCGTGCGCGAATGGAAGCGCCGGCGAGATGGCTTGCTCGATCTCCTTCGGATGACACCGTTCCGCGACCGCCTCGCGGAACGCCTCTCCGGAGGAATGAAGCAAAAGCTCGCGCTCGCCTGCACGCTGATCCATACCCCCGAGCTGCTCGTGCTCGACGAGCCGACGACCGGCGTCGACCCGGTCTCGCGCCGCGATTTCTGGAAGATCCTCGCGCAGCTGCAGCGCGAAGGGCTCACGCTCCTTCTCACGACGCCTTACCTCGACGAAGCGGAACGGTGCGGTCGCGTCGCGCTGATGGATCACGGGCGCCTGCTCACGGTCGACGAGCCTGACGCGATTCGCGCCTCGGCTCCCGGCCTGCTACTCGAGGTCATCGCGTGGCCGAAGCGAACCGCCGCCGACTGGCTCCTCGCGGCGCCGCGCGTCGCTGGTGTTCAGACGTTCGGCGAGCGCCTTCACGTTTCCGTGCCCGACGCAGCGCCCGCCGGCGGCGCGGCGATTGCGGCCGAGCTTCACGACGGGCTCGCCTCCGCGGGGCTGACCGTTACGTCCGTCCGTCCGATCGTTCCAACGCTCGAGGACGTCTTCATCGCGCGCGTGCAGTCGGGCGCCAGCGCGAACAGGGAGGTTGCATGACACCGAACAACACCGTTTCGACTCACGGCGAATGCTCGAGCGTGTCGTCCCGAGCGCAGCGAGGGACCTCGCAGGTTGGTATGAGCGAGGTTCAGCGCCTGGGCGATTCGCGCATGTTGCTCGCGGGTCCCTGCCTGAGAGGTCCTTCCTCCCTCGCGGCGCTTCGCCCGGCTCGGTCGTCAGGACGACGACACGCCGAACCTCTGAAGCCCACCGCACCACCCTCGCACCCCGCGCCTCCTCTGGCCTTTGGCCCCTCGCCTCTGGTCCGCCTTTCGCCATTCGCCTCTCGCCTCGCTGGCCTCGTGCTCCTCGCGTTCTTCGCCTTGCCGTCCGGCGCCGAGGAGCGCACGATGACGCTTGGCGAAGTCGTCGAGCGCGCGCGCAGCGTCTCGCCGCACGTCGCTCGCCTTCGCCTGCTCGAGGAGGCGGCCCGCGAAGGGGAGCAGATCGCCGCCTCTGGCCGCATGCCGCAGATCGAGATCTCCGCGGCGTACTCGCGCAACTCAGACGTTCCCGAGTTCGCCACCGGAATCGGGCCGGCGCGGACGGTCATCTTCCCCAACATCCCCGACAACTACCGCGCGCGCGCCGCAGCGAGCCTGCCGCTCTACACGGGAGGGCGCCTTTCGTCGCAGATTGACGTTGCGCGCTACGGCACCGCCGCCGCGACTGACGACGCGGTCGCGGGGGAGCGTGATCTCGTGCTGGAAGCGTCCACCGCCTACTGGAGTCTCGTTACGGCGCGAGAGAACGAGCGCGTACTCACCGCCGCGCTCGACGCATTCGAACAACACCTCGTCGATGCGCGGAATCGCTTCGATCTCGGCCTCGCCGCGCGCAACGAGTTGCTCGCCGTACAGGCAGAGCGCGATCGGGCCGAGTTGCAGCGCGTCCGGGCAGAGAACAACGCCGCGGTCGCGCACGCAAACCTTCTTCGCATTCTCGATCTCGGACCTGACCTCTTCATCGTCACCGCCGACGGCCTCGCTGCTGCGGCTGTTCCCATCGGCGACCTCGAGGCACTCGTTGATGAGGCAGAGGCGTCGCGCGCCGAGCTTCGGTCGCTCTCCGCGCGCGTCGACGCGGCCGATGCGTACGCCCGGGCTGCGCGCGCCTCGCGCCTGCCGCAGGCATCGCTGAGCGCAGCGTACGACTATGCGAGTCCGAACCAGAAGATCCTGCCACTCACCGATTCGTGGGAGGACACCTGGAGCGTTGGAGTCGGCGTGAGCTGGACTCTCTTCGACGGTGGCCGAACGGCGGCGTCAGAAGCGAAGGCGCGCGCCGAAGCCGAGTCGCTTCGCCGGCTCGCCGACGACGCGCGGCAGCGCGTTCGGCTCGAGGTGACAGGCCGCGCTCTCGAGCTCGACGCGGCGATCGCCGCCGTCGCGGTGTCGAAGCGTGGACTCGAGGCTGCCGCGGAGAACGAGCGCGTCTCGCGCGACCGCTATCGCGAAGGCGTCGCCTCGTCATCCGACCTGCTCGACGCGGAGACGCAGACGCTTCGCGCGGGACTCGACCTCGTAGCCGCGCAGAGCTCCCTGCGTACCGCCGAAGCGCAACTGGCGAGGGCGCTCGGGCGATGAACGAGTCAGTGATCGTAGTGCAAGGTCTCGTCAAGCGTTTCGGCGAGTTCATCTCGGTCGATGACGTCAGTTTCGACGTTCGCGAAGGCGAGGTGTTCGGACTGTTAGGCAGTAATGGAGCCGGAAAGACGACGACGATCCGCATGCTCTGCGGCCTACTCCGGCCGACGAGCGGAAGCGCGCAGATCCTCGGCATCGACGCCGCGCGCGAACCCGAACGCCTCAAACGAAGCATCGGTTACATGACGCAGCGATTCAGCCTCTACGACGACCTCACCGTCGGACAGAACCTGCGCTTCTTCGGCGGCGTCTACGGCCTGCGGGGCCGCGCCTTCGACGAGCGTCGCGCATGGGCGCTCGAGACCGCGGGGCTCGAGGGGAAAGAGAATCTGTTGACCTCGTCGCTTCCCGGTGGCTGGAAGCAGCGACTCGCGCTCGCCTGCGCGCTGCTGCACGAGCCGCGCGTCGTCTTCCTCGACGAACCGACCGGGGGAGTCGACCCCGTCTCGCGCCGCGCGTTCTGGCAACTCATCGATTCGCTCGCCGCGGCCGGCGTCACGCTCATCGTCACGACGCACTATCTCGACGAAGCGGAGCGTTGCGACCGCATCGCCCTGATGCACGGAGGACGCATCGTCGCGATGGGGAACGTCGCGGAGCTGAAGGAGGTCTTCTCGGGACGAGCGATGCTCGAGGTGAGCTGTCCTCGCGTTCTCGACGCACAGACGCGCCTCGAAGACGAACAGGGCATCCTCGAGGTCTCGGCCTTCGGCACGACTCTTCATGTCGTCGTGGAGGACGCTGGCGCGGGGAGTGCGACGATCGCGCGCAGCCTCTCGGCCAACGGCTTCGACCCGCACCAGATCGAGCGAATCGTGCCATCCCTCGAGGACGTCTTCATCCATTGCATCGAGTCGGAGGAAGCGCAGAGGAGCGCGTCATGAGGTTGCGCCAGACATTGGCGATCGCGAAAAAGGAGATCCGGCAGGCGTTCCGCGATCCGCTCAGCCTAGGCATGCTCCTTGCCCTTCCCGCCTTCATGCTCGTCCTCTACGGATACGCCATCAACTTCGATGTGCGGCACGTTCCGCTCGCCGTTCAGGACCGCGACATGACCGCGGAAAGTCGCGCGCTCGTCTCGTCATTCGTCAACTCGACCTACTTCGATCTAAAGACCTCGATTCTCCCGGGTGCCGACGTGGAGAGGGTCTTTCACCGGCGTATCGCGAAGGTTGCGCTCGTCATCCCGGAGAACTATGCCGCAGACCGCCATGCAGGCCGTCGCCCGAGCGTGCAGCTTCTCGTCGATGGCGCCGACGCGAATACGGCGACGAACGTCCTCGGCTATGCGTCCGCGCTCGTCGCCCAGGCTAACGCGGAGCTCGTGCGGGGCACGCGTGCCGCGCAGCTCGCCCAGCAGGTCGCGATCGACTACCAGCCGCGCGTCTTCTACAACCCCGACCTCCGATCGACGCAGTTTCTCGTCCCGGGCCTCATCGGCTTCATTCTCATGCTCACCGCAGTCCTCTCGACGGCGCTCAGCGTCGTTCGCGAGAAGGAGCGCGGAACGATGGAGCAGCTCCGCGTGACCTCGCTTCGTCCCTCCGAGCTGATCGTCGGGAAGACGCTTCCGTACCTCGGAATCTCCCTCATCGCAACGGCCATCATTCTCGTCGCGGCGCGCGTGCTCTTCGGCGTGGTCGTCGCAGGCTCGTATCTCGATCTCTTCGTCGCGACCCTCATCTTCCTCGTCGGGGCGCTCGGCTGGGGACTGCTCGTTTCGAGCCTGGCCCAGACGCAGGCCATGGCCTTTCAGATCGGGCTGGTGACGTCGCTGCTTCCGACGATCTTCTTCTCCGGGTTCATCTTCCCGATCCGATCGATGCCCGTGGTCATTCAGGCAATCAGCTACATCGTGCCGGCGCGCTACTTTCTCGTCGTCCTGCGCGGCGTCGTGCTGAAAGGCGCGGGGCTCGTGCCTTACTGGAAGGATCTCGCCTTCCTCGTACTCTACGCGGCGCTCGTCCTCGGCATCGCGACAGCGCGCCTGGCGCGACGGGAGGTATGACGTGTTTGCGTTGCTTCAGGTGATCATCAAGGAGCTCCTTCAACTGAGGCACGACCGGAAGATGATTCCGGTACTCGTCGTCGGCCCGCTCGTGCAGCTGATCGCGCTCGGCTTCGCGGCGAACCTCGACGTGAATCTGATTCCGATGCTCGTCGTCGATCGCGACCGAACACCGGAGAGTGCCCGCCTCGTCGAGCGGTTCACCGGCTCACGCTATTTCAATCTCGTAGGAACGGAGGAGACTGCCGAGGCGATCGAGCCGTGGCTCGTCGAAAACCGGGCTCAGGTCGCGCTCGTCGTCGGCGACGGGTACGGCGAAGCGGTCGCGGCGGGGCGGCGCCCGACGGTGCAGCTCATCGCCGACGGCACCGACTCGAACTCAGCGGTCGTCGGCATGGCCTACGCGTCACGGATCGTGACGACGGAGAGCGCACGACTCGCCGCTGCGGCGATCGCGCGCGGTGATGGTGCAACGGGCGGCATCGGCGGCGCTGTCGAGCTCGTTCCGCGCGTCTTCTACAATCCCGACCTGCTCAGTCGCTGGTTCTATGTCCCCGCGGTGCTCGCGATGGTACTGCTGTTGGTCACGATGATCCTGCCGTCGATGGCGGTCGTACGCGAAAAGGAGATCGGCACACTCGAGCAGATCAGCGTCACCCCGCTGCGTCCGTGGCAACTCGTCGTCGGCAAGCTCGTGCCATTCGCAATCATCGGGATCTTCGACACGCTGCTGATCACCGCCGCGGCACGAGCAATCTTCGGCGTACCGCTCCGCGGCTCGTTACTGCTTCTGGTCGGCCTCACGACGCTCTATCTCCTCAACACGCTCGGCCTGGGGCTTCTCATGTCGACGATCGTGCGAACGCAACAGCAGGCAATGATGGGCTCATCGTTCGCGCTGATGGTGCCGATGATCTATCTGTCGGGCCTCATCTTTCCGATCGAGAACATGCCGCGCCTCTTTCAGTTGATCAGCTACGCGATCCCCGTGACCTACTACGCGAACATCCTGCGCGCCGTCTTCCTTCGCGGCTCCGGGTTCGATGCGCTCTGGTTCGATGCCTTGATGCTCGCAGCGCTCGGGATGCTGACGCTCACCCTCGCATCCATGAGGTTTCGGAAGAGCCTGGACTAGTGGCAAACGCCGCCGGCCGTTTCGCGAAGGCCGGAGGCCTCCGCCACCAACGGTAATTGCCGCCGCACCCGCAACGTTTCGTGATCTGATCGCGTCTACTCGTGTGAGGCGGTGTGCGCTGCACGAAGACGATCCGCCGTAAGGAGAAACCTGCTCGATGAAGCGAACATTGGTTGCCGCCCTGCTCGCCGGCACACTCACTCCCCTCTCCGCTCAGCAACTCGACAACTTCGGCGAAGCGATGGAGGTCCGGATCGTGAACGTCGACGTCGTCGTTCGCGACAAAGCCGGTAACCTCGTCACTGGACTCACATCGGATGATTTCGTGATCCTCGAAAAGGGGAAGCCGCAAGCGATCACGAACTTCGCCGAGTACCGTGAATCGGCTGCGCCCGAGGCTGCTCCAGGCACCGAGCCGACGTCCCGACCCTCCGGCGTGACAGTGCGCCCTCCCCAGAAGCGCTACATTGCCTTCTTCGTCGACCAGCTCAAGCTCCGCGACACGCAGAACCGCGAGAGCTTTTTTCGCGGGTTGCGCGCCTTCGCCGAAGATTCGATGCGCGAAGGAGACGAAGCCGCCGTGTTCGTCTGGCAGACTCGCGTCAAGACGAGACTCCCGATGACCGCCGACCGCGCCACCCTTTTCGCCACGATCAAATCGCTCGAGGAGGAGTCGAAGCTTCAGCTCGACTACACCGACATCGAGCAGGCTGAGCTCGACTTCCGCGAGCGTGCCTGGGCGGGCGACGAATCGGCAGCCACAATGATCGAGACCGATCGACGCGTGGCCGCACAACGGGCGTTCGACCTGCAGCAGCGCAAGACCCATGCGATCAACTCGGTGCTCCAGTCGCTCTCCGGTCTTGACGGTCGCAAGGTGATGATCCTCGCAACCGAGCGCCTCTCGAAGCTCCCCGGACTCGAGTATGGTTACAGTTCGACCGAGTTCAACGCGCGGAGGATGATTGACAGTGTCGTCGACGAGGCGAACGCTTCGGCGGTCACGATTTACGGGTTCTTTCCACGCGGGCTCGATCGCGATCCGTTCGCCGACACCGCCGGATCCTACGAGGCGGCGAGCGGAACCGCGGCGGGCGGGCCCCCTGCCAGCAGCTACGAGCTGCTGATGAACCAGAGTGAAACGATCGACAGCATCGCTACGCGTACGGGTGGGCTGGCTGCAGTCGGTGGGAAGATTTCGGAAGCGGCGCTCGGAAATGTAGCGCGACAGCTCGACAACTACTACTCGCTCGCGTACCGCGCCTCAGGCGACGACCGCTCGCGCTCGATCAAAGTCAAGGTGAACCAGCCCGGGCTCGAGGTGCTCGCTCGCAATTCCGTCGTCGACAAGAGTGACGCCGAAGTCGCGCGCGATCGAATGATCTCCGGAATCCTCTTCGGAACCGGTACGTCTGCGATTCCCATCAGCGTCGCGCAGGGCGCGGTACGAAAGAAGGGGCTAACGACTTATGCGGTGCCGGTCGAGATCACGATTCCGATCGCGCACCTCACGGCCTTGCCCGGGGCAAAGGGACACGACGGGAAGTTCAGGGTGCTCGCCGTCGCCGCGAATGCCGACGGCGACGTTGCGGACGTCGCAGAAAAGACGCAGACATTCCATATCCCGGAGAAGGAGCTCGAGAAGGCGCGCTCCGGAGCCTTCACATATTCGTTGGAGATCGTCGTTCGCGACACGAGCAACCGCGCCCTCGTATGCGTCATCGACGACCTCGACCACGATTCGGGCTACGCCGAGGTGACTCTGGACCTAACGAAGCTGGCGAAGAACACGCCCGCGAAATCGAACAAGCCGGCGTGGGAACAGCGGCCGGGACGCGGCGGTATGGGGGGCGGACGCTGGCCGTAAGACAAGCGTTGGCCGTTCTTGGGGTCGCGGATGGATTCATAACGGCGAGAGTCACGGCGCGGATGTCGGTGACAGGCCACGATTGCGAAGACAGTGGCTCGCGAGAAACTCGCATACCATCGTTGTACACTCGGCCCGCTTGAAACGAGTGCTCCTTTACGGCTCCCTCGGCGGCGTACTAATCGCGCTACTGAAGTACATCGAGTACCAGCACTTCGTCCGTGCATACCCGGCGGAGATCTACGGCGGCGCGCTCGCGCTGATCTTTGCAGCGCTCGGCCTTTGGTTCGGGCTCCGGTCCGCGAAGGCGAAAGAGGTCGTGGTGCTCAAAGAGGTTCGTGTCCGTCACGATGAGCCGTTCGTCGTCGACGTCGCCAAGCTCGAGGAGCTTGCGATCACCCCGCGCGAGCTCGAAATTCTCGGCCTCATCGCCGAGGGCCTCAGCAATCGCGAGATCGGCGAGAGGCTCTTCGTCTCCGAAAACACGGTCAAGACGCACTCCTCGCGCCTCTTCCAGAAACTCGGCGCCAGCCGGAGGACCCAGGCAGTCCAGCGAGGTAAGGAGCTAGAACTGATTCCGTGAACGACGCGGCCGACACGTAGTGAGCGACGATGGGCGGGTTGGGCGCAAGGGGCGGAAGTCGCAGCGGTTTCGGCCGGTGACGCTGGACATGATGGTCATCGAACGTGTGAAATCACTTTCCGAGCACGAAAATCACCCATTCGTATGACGACTTGCGACGACCCAAAGCGCTACGTTGACGCGCTGAAAGGGAGAACTCGACATGAAAAACACCGTCATCAAGTTCGGACTCATCTCCGGGGCGATCCTCGTCGGACTCTTCGCCATCACACTTCCACTCTGCCTCAACGGTACGATCGATTTCGACAACCAGGAGATCCTCGGTTACAGCTCGATGGTTCTCTCGTTCATGATGGTCTTCTTCGGCATCCGGTCGTTCCGAGAGCAGCACGGCGGAGGTGCGATCAGCTTCGGCCGGGCATTCAAAGTGGGAATTCTCATCACCCTGGTTACCTGCGCCGTCTACGTCATCTCGTGGGAGATCGTCTACTACAACTTCCTGCCAGATTTTTTTGAGACGTACAGCAGTCACACGCTCGAAAAGATGCGAGCAAAAGGCGAGAGCGCGGAAGCGATCGCCGCGATGCGGGCGCAACTCGCAACCTGGGGCGAGCTCTACAAGAACCCGTTCATCAACGTCGCCATGACCTTCATGGAGGTCTTCCCCGTGGGACTCATCGTGACGCTCGTTTCCGCTGCCATTCTACGAAGGAAGCCCGAACGGGGCGGCGGCCCCGAAGTGGCGACGGCGGGCGCGTAACCTCTCGCGACACGACGCGAGGCTCATCGTCGCACGGACCGAGCAACTGTGTGGAGTGCGCAAGCGCCAGCTTGCGCGCTTCCGCGCCGAAGCGAAGCTTCGGCGCGTCGGAGCTTGGACATTTTCGGATCATGTGAAGGCATAGGCGATGAGGTTTTCCTCCGTCCCTAACGGAGAGAATCGCGAACCGTGTGCGACGACGCACGTCGCGTAGCGACGGCCGATCTTAGTGCCCCGTTCGCTAAATTCGGCTCCACAGGCCGTGAGTGCCGAGGCGTCGGATGCGAGGCGTCGCGACGCAGGCGATGCAGGGACATCGCTGAGGAGCGACAACGAAACAGACGGCGTCGCGGCGCCACGGCAGCGGCCGTTTCTGGTGCGCGGCACGCCTCGTGAGCGCCGACGCTGCGATCGGTGGCCCTTGAGCGACGTCGGCCGCGGCAGCGGCCGTTTCTGGCTAGCCCCGCCCGTAAGGGCGGGGAGAGATGAAGAGAGAACCGATTCGCGCCGCGGTAGCGGCGCCGTGTGAATCGCGCGGTGCGTGAGCGCCGCGCTGGCGCCGCCCTGCGGGCGATCCAGACATCGCCGCTTCCGGCCTCGGCGAAGGCCGGAGGCCTTCGCCACGCGACTTACTGTCCGACGGGCTCGTCGGCGTAGTCTTCGATGTCGGCCTTGTCCCGCGGAGGGAGCTTCTTCATCTCGCTCTTGACCATTTCCTGATGCTCGATCTCTTCCTGGCGGAGCTCCTGGAAGAGCTTCAAGACATCCGCATTCTCAACGTGCTCGATCGCGCTGACGAAGAAGTTGTACGCCTTCTTCTCCGCCTCGAGGGCGACGTTGAGCGCATCCTCGATGCTCATGAAGACGCGGACCTTCTCGTACTCGGGGGCTTCGATCTCCGACATCATCGCGCCGTCGACCCGGCTCGGTCCATCGCCGAAGAGTTGCTTGCGCCTCGCGGCGAGCTCGTTACCGTGCTTCAACTCGTTCACCACCATGACGCGGAAGAACTTCGCCGCCTCGTCGGTGTGGTGCGTCGACATCTGGTCGGCAAGCTCTTCGTAGCGCTCGGCCGCTTCCTTCTCGATCAGAATCGCGAGATCGAGAGCATCCTGCAGGTTCAGTGTGGCGAACTCGATGTCTTTCATGGCGTTCCCTCCGATGGCACGTCCCGTCGCCGGGCGGCCATCCCTCTCGTATTCAGCGGTTCAGCCTTCCCACGTCTGCAGGATCTTGAGGTAGTTGGCGCGCTCATACTCGCGCGGGTTAGGCGAGCGGAGGATGTTCATGCTCCCTCGCATCTGGCCAATCGAGTCGTACCCCTTTTCGTCCATCCAGGAGACCATCTCGCGACAGATCGTACCGACGTGTGTCGGCCCGTTCTTGAAGATCGCTGCGACCATCTGGATCGCCGACGCGCCCGCCATGACCGCCTTGATCGCGTCGATCGACGTGTGGACGCCACCGCTCACCGCCAGGTTCGTCGAGTGAAGCCTTCCCGAAAGAATCGCGAGCCAGCGGAGTCTGAGCAGCAGTTCCGACGAGGTCGACAGGTGCATCTGCGAGATGACCGCCAGCTGTTCGATGTCGATGTCGGCCTCGAAGAGGCGATTGAAGAGCACGAGCCCATCGGCGCCTGCCACCTCGAGCCTTCGCGCGAAATTTGGCAGCGCCGTATAGAACGCCGAGAGCTTCACCGCGACAGGTATCCGGATCGCCTTCTTCATGTCGCCGACCATGGCGACCGTGCGCGTCTCGATCTCGTCGCCCGACTCGCGCTCCTCGGTTGGAACGTAGTAGACGTTCAACTCGAGCGCGTCCGCGCCGGCCTCCTCGATCTTCATCGCGTATTCGAGCCAGCCTCCCGTCGAGTAGCCGTTGAGCGAGGCGATGACCGGGATGCGCAATGTCTCCTTGAGCCTGCGCACGTTCTCGAGGTATTCGTCGGGGCCGACGACGAACTCGATCGGCTCGACGAAGTAGCTTCGCGCTTCCGCGTACGATTCGGCGTGATTGTCGATCGCCTTGTGCGTCGCCATCGCCTCGCTATCGATCTGCTCCTCGAACAGCGAACGCATCACGATCGCCGAGGCGCCACCGTCTTCGATCCGCTTCGCGTTGTCGATCGAGTCAGCGAACGGGCCCGCGCCGGCGATGAACGGATGGGGAAGTGTCAGTCCCAGATACGTCGTCTTCGTGTCCATCGTTCTCCCCCTACTCTTCGCTCTTCCCGGACTTCGCGGCGACGGCGGCCACGGCCATCTGAGCTTCCTTTGGAAGCTTCAACTGGGCGATGTGCTGATACGTGGCCATTCGGCGCTCGGCGTTCAACTGCGCCTGCTTCGCGAACTCCTTGAAGCGATTCGGATCGATCTTCTCGATCATCCGGAAGCGCGTCTCGTTCTTCATGTACTCCTGGACCGGGAGCTTTCCTCCAGCCATGTCGACGACGAGCGGCGCTTCGCCCTGTTCGATTCTCCGCGGGTCGTAGCGATAGATGGGCCAGATCCCACTCTCGACCGCCTTCTTCTGCTGATCGGCGCCGTACATCATGTCGTAGCCATGTGCGATGCAGTGGCTGTATGCGATGACGAGTGAAGGTCCATCGTAGGAATCCGCCGCCATCATCGCGCTCACGGTCTGTCCGTCGCGCGCCCCGAACGCGATCGACGCCACATAGACGTGTCCATACTGCATCGCCATCAGGCCGAGATCCTTCTTGTCGACTGCCTTGCCCTTTGCCGCGAACTTCGCCGTGGCGCCGAGAGGCGTCGCCTTCGACGCCTGGCCACCCGTGTTCGAGTAGACCTCGGTGTCGAGGACGAGAAGATTCACGTCGTACTTCATCGACAGCACGTGGTCGAGGCCGCCGTAGCCGATGTCGTACGCCCAGCCGTCGCCACCGATCACCCAAACGCTCTTGCGAACGAAGTAGTCTGCGATCGCTTCGAGGCGCCGCGCCTCTGGCTCGCCTCGCGTCGCAAGGCGCTTCTTCAGCTCGGCGACGCGGGCGCGTTGCGCAGCGATTCCCGCCTCACTCATCTGATCGGCTGACAGGAGCTCACTGACCAGCTCGTCGCCGACCTTCGAGGCGAGCGTCTTCGCGATCGAGTGCGCGGTGGCGATCTGTGCGTCGATCGCAAGCCGGAAACCGAGGCCGAACTCCGCGTTGTCCTCGAAGAGCGAGTTCGCCCAGGCCGGCCCGCGCCCGTTCGGATCGACCGCGTAGGGCGTCGTCGGCAGATTGCCACCGTAGATGGAGGAGCAACCCGTCGCGTTCGCGATCAGCAGCCGGTCGCCATAGAGCTGGGTGAGCAGCTTGATGTAAGGCGTCTCACCGCAACCGGCGCACGCACCCGAATACTCGAAGAGCGGCTGGTAGAACTGCGTCGTCTTGACGTCGAAACGCTGAACCTTCGTGCGGTCGAGCTCGGGGATCGAGAGGAAGAAGTCGTAGTTGACCTTCTCGCGCTCCGTGTGCTCGGCGTGCGGAAGCATGTTGATTGCTTTGTGTTTCGGATTCGCCTTGTCCTTGCCTGGGCAAATCTGGACGCAGAGGTTGCAGCCCGTGCAGTCTTCAGGGGCGACCTGGATCGTGTAGTTGAGCCCCTTGAATTCCGAGCCCTTGAACGGCTGCGTCTCAAAGGTCGCGGGAGCGTCTTTCAGATCACCCGGCTCGTAGACCTTTGCGCGAATCGCCGCGTGCGGGCAGACCATCGTGCACTTGTTGCACTGGATACAGAAGTCCTTCGACCAGATCGGGATGTCGAGCGCGATGTTGCGCTTCTCCCACTGCGTCGTCGCGGTCGGCCATGTGCCGTCGACGGGGAAGGCGCTGACCGGAAGCAGGTCGCCTTTGCCCGCGAGCATCACGGCGGAGACCTTCTTGACGAAGTCGGGAGCCTCATCGCGAACGATCGGCGGCTTGTGGAACGAGCTCGTCGGCTTCGCCGGCACCGTGACCTGTTCGAGATGATCGAGAGCCATGTCGACCGCGGTCCAGTTGCGGCGAACGATCTCCTCGCCCTTCTTGATGTACGTCTTCTTGATCGCGGCCTTGATGCACTCGATCGCTTCCTCGCGCGGCAGGACGCCGGAGAGGGCGAAGAACGCGGTTTGCATGATCGTGTTCACGCGGCCGCCCATGCCGGCCTCGCGTGCGACCTTCGTCCCGTCGATTACGTAGAAGCGTAGCTCCTTCTCGATGATCTGCTGTTGCACCTCGTACGGAAGGCGGTCCCATACCTCGCCGGCCGCGAAGGGCGAGTTGAGGAGGAAGACCGCGCCACGCTTCGCGTAGTCGAGCATGTCGAGCTTCTCGAGGAAGACGAACTGATGGCATGCGACGAAGCTTGCTTTCGAGATGAGATAGATCGACCGGATTGGGCGCGGCCCGAACCGAAGGTGCGATACCGTCGTCGCGCCCGATTTCTTCGAGTCGTAGACGAAGTACCCCTGCACGTAATTCGGCGTCTCCTCGCCGATGATCTTGATCGAGTTCTTGTTTGCTCCAACGGTGCCGTCGGCGCCGAGACCGAAGAAGACAGCGCGGACGACATCGTCGCCCTCGATGTCCCATTCGGGATCCCACGGCAGCGACGTGTGCGTCACGTCGTCGACGATGCCGACTGTGAAGCGGCGCTTCGGCTTCTCCTTCGCGATCTCGTCGAAGACCGACTTGACCATCGAGGCCGTGAACTCCTTCGATGAAAGGCCGTACCGGCCGCCGACGATCTTCGGCATCGCGAAGCCGAGCGTTCCTTCGTCCTCCGCGTCACGAAGCGCCGAGACGACGTCGAGGTAGAGCGGATCGCCCGTCGCGCCAGGCTCCTTCGTCCTGTCGAGAACCGCGATCGCCTTCACGCTCTTCGGGAGCGCCTGAAGGAGGTGCTTCGTCGAGAAGGGACGATAGAGGCGGACTGCAATCACGCCGACCTTCTCTCCCATGTTCGCGAGGAACTCGACCGTCTCGCGCGCCGTCTCGACGCCCGAGCCCATGAGGATGACGACGCGCTCGGCCTCAGGGTGCCCCCAGTAGTCGAAGAGCCGGTAGTCGCGGCCGATGCGCGCGCCGAACTTCTTCATCTGCGCTTCGACCTTGTCCGGGCAGGCGTCGTAGAAGCCGTTGCACGCTTCGCGCGCCTGGAAAAAGACGTCGGGGTTTTGCGCGCTACCTCGCAAAACGGGGCGGTCGGGAGTCAGCGCGCGTTCGCGGTGCGCCTTGACCATCTCGTCGGTCATCATGTGACGCAGGTCGTCGTCGCTCAGCATCTCGATCTTCGAGACCTCGTGCGACGTGCGGAACCCATCGAAGAAATGAAGGAACGGGATCCGACTGTCGAACGATGCAGCCTGCGCGATGAGCGCAAAGTCGTGCGCCTCCTGCACCGAGTTCGACGCCAGCATGCCGAATCCAATCTGCCGGCACGCCATGACGTCCGAGTGGTCGCCGAAGATCGACAGCGCGTGCGTCGCCACGGTGCGCGCCGACACGTGCATGCAGTAACCGGTCAGCTCGCCGGCGATCTTGTACATGTTAGGGATCATCAGCAGGAGTCCCTGCGACGCCGTAAAGGTCGTCGCCAGCGCTCCCGCCTGCAACGCGCCGTGAACCGCACCCGCGGCTCCGGCCTCCGACTGCATTTCCACGACCTGAACCGGCGCTCCCCAGATGTTCTTCGCACCCAGCGACGCCATCTCGTCCGCCGCTTCGCCCATGTTCGACGACGGCGTGATCGGGTAGATCGCGGCTACCTCGTTGATTCGATATGCGACCGACGCGGTTGCATCGTTCCCGTCGACGGTCACCATCTGCTTCGAGTTCATGACACGGACCTCCAGCTGACCCTTCGGGGTCAGTGGCCATTCAATCGCGCAAGACAAACCGGTGCCTGTGTCGGACATCACGTGTAGGCAAGGGAGAGGGGGCAGGCGAGCGAGCATCGATCGCTGAGAATCGGAAGCTCGAACTCACGCCGGAGGCGTGACGGAGAGTAGCCGGTGGCAAGCCGTCCCGCGCAGCGGGACAGGCGCCGCCACCGGTGGCCTCGCGCGAAACCAATCGCGCCCCGAAGGGGCGCCGGAATCGACATCGTTGCCACGCGACCATTCCGGCGCCCCGTCGGGGCGCTGAAAATTCGCGCTCCTCGTCCGGTGGCGGCGCTCTGCTTCGCAGAGCTTGCCACCGGCTACTTTCCGTCGTCCCTTCGGGACGATGGAGTGGGCGCCCGAAGCGCGCTACGAACCCCGCGGCTCGAAACTCGCGGCCTCGACCCTTCGGATCAGCTCATCGAGGCGCGCGAGCGTCGCCGTCTTCCCAAGCCCCACGGCAACGTCGAAGATTGGTGGCGACGACACGCGGCCCACAAGCGCAACCCTCAGAGGATGAATGTACTTGCCTGCCCCCATCCCGCTCGCCTCACCGAGTGCGCGCACCGCCACCTCGGCCGACTCGATCGAGAACGTCGCATCGGCCGCGAGGGCATCACGCAGATCCCGCATTCGCTGCACGAGGTCGTCGCCCTTGACGTGCTTCTTCACCGCCTCGTCCTCGTAGGTCACCTGGCTGTCGGCGATGTAGTAATCGCGAATCTGCGTCGCGAGCTCGACGAGGGTTCTCGATCTGATCTTGTAAAGCTCGATCAGGCGTTCGAGCTTGGCGTCGAGCTGCGTCGCCTCGGCCAGGAACTCCCCGAGATGCGGGGCGATCTCCACTGCCGTCATCGCCATCAAATATTGCCCATTTACCCAGTTCAGCTTTTCGACGTCGAACACGGCCGCGGCCTTGTTTACGTCGCCGAGGTCGAACAGTGCGGTCGCATCCTCTCGGGAGATGATCTCGCGGTCCCCTCCTGGCGCCCACCCGAGCAGCACGAGGAAATTGAAGAGAGCCTGCGGGAGGATTCCCATCTTCTGGTACTCCTCCGTGGAAGTCGCTCCCGTGCGCTTCGAGAGGCGCTTCTTATCGCTCCCGAGAATCAGCGGAAGGTGCGCGAACGTCGGCGGCTCGGCGCCGAAGGCACGGAAGAGAACGACGTGCTTCGGCGTGTTCGACAGGTGATCGTCTCCGCGAGCTACATGGGTGATTCCCATGTCGATGTCGTCGACGACGACGGAGAGGTGGTAGGTCGGATTGCCGTCGGAGCGAAGGAGGACGAAGTCATCGAGCAGCTCTCCTTCGAAGCGTACGTGGCCGCGAATCAGGTCGTCGAACTCGATCGCCTCGCCGGGAACTTTGATCCGGACGGCGTGGGGAAGATCGTTGGAGGCATCGGTACGGTTGCGGCAGCGTCCCGGGTAGCGGTACGCCTCACCCTTCTCCTCCGCTGCACGGCGCTCGGCCTCGAGCTCGTCGACCGTGCAATAGCAGCGGTAGGCAGTGCCATTCGCCACGAGCTCTTTCACGCGCTCGCGATAGCGGTCGAGACGGTCACTCTGGTAGATCGGCCCTTCGTCCCATTCACAGCCGAGCCACCGGAGTGAGGCGAGGATCTGCTCGGCGTGGTGCTGCTTCGAGCGCTCGACATCGGTGTCTTCGATCCGAAGACACATCACGCCTCCGTGCCGGCGGGCATGGAGAAGATTGAAGATCGCCGTCCTGGCGCCTCCGACGTGGAGGAACCCCGTTGGGGATGGCGCGAATCGGAGCTTTATCGGTCGGCTCATGGCGGCGGATGGTAACTGAAAATGTGGAATGCTGAATGCTGAATGCTGAATGAAAAGCGGCGACTCTCGCGAAACTGGGATACGTGTCAGGCGGCGGATTGCGTCAGACGCGAGGCCGCGGGATCAGGGTGCCTTTCATTCCGCATTCCGCCATCCGACATCGGCATTACTCCTGCGTCGTCTCCACCAGCATCTCCAGCGTTTCCGCTTGGTGCGCGATGGTGAGGTGGTCGCCTTCGAAGTAGTGGGTCGAGTCGCCTAGCGCGCGAAGCTCCGACGAGCTGAGGGTCATCTGGCTCGAAATCGACGCGTGGATGTCGCCCGGCTCGGAGAGGATGCCGTCGAGCTCGGGATGGCGAGCAAGCTCCCGGTCACCCAGAAAGAGCGTCCTCCACCCTCCGCCGTTGCGCAGCACGACCGCTCGATTCATCGTCGGATGGCTTCTCCCCTGAAGAGAGACCAACCTCGTGTCCTCAGGCCAAGGAGCGGCGTCACTCTTAAGAACTGCTTGCATCCGCTTCGCGCGATCGAGAAAACGCTGCAACACGGCGAGCCTCGTCGCTTCGTCGCCGAAGATCTCGGGCGCGCGCGCGGCACGCCGCGCCGCATCTCGGCCGAAGATCGACCATCCGTAACGCTTCCACGAATTCGCATCGAAGAGATCGATGTCGAGAGGCGCACCTTGCGCGTCGACAAAGAGATCGGCGCGTCCTGCCGGCAGATCCTGATAGAGCGACTCGAACGTGAAGAACGCTTCAGGCCTGAACTTTCGGCCGCCGAGTTTCACGTAACGTCGTCCGCGGTCGATCTCTCGAAGGATGCGGATACCGCCACCATTCGCGGTCGCGAGCAGCGTGACCGATGCGACGCGCGCACGGATCGCGGGCTTCCGCATGCCTCGTTCCGCCTCGTCGATTGAGACATCGCCGAAGCGGACGGCCCAGCGGCAGAGATACGTCGCATTGCTTTGGCAGACGAGATGAACTTTCTGCACGGTTCCGCCCGCTGCCAGAGGAATCGCGTCAATTCGCCGCGCGAGCAACCGCGCGTTCTCGATGCTGTCGCGCCGCCAGTCGTAACCGAAGAGCAGGAGATTCTTGCCGCGCTCGTACCCCGCTTCTTCGTAGGCGCGAACGATTGGCAGATAGACGTCGCCCCGCAGCGCCGGAATCGTCCCGACCCGCAACAGGGGCGCGCCCGCTTCGAGCCGGTCCTCGGCGCCACCGATCGGCACGGCGAGACCGTATCCGCCGTCACGCGGCAGAAAGAGGCTGCGGAAGTTCCCCCACTGCACACGGCCGCTCTCACGATCGTGGAGCTCCGAGCCGGTGATTCCAGGAACGAAAACGACCACGCGGCCGCTGATCGCCGAGGGTTCGTGTCTGACAGGGATTCGCCCGCTGGCACAACCTCCCGTCAGGACGAGGGTGAGGGCGAGAGCTTGAACCAGGCACGCGCGTGGCATCGAGCTCCGCTCAGCGCGCTCCGCTCATTGCAGGCGTGCTCGCAACGCTGGTCTCGTTACCCCAGACGAAAATACCGAAGCCATTCGTCGCGAGATAGAGACGCTCGCCCACGAATGGATCGGATGCGATCGAAAGTACCTGCTTGCGCGGAACGGGAAGCCGAAGCGCGTTCCACTCGCGGCGCCCGCTGAAGGGCGACACAGTCGTTTCGTGTGTGGAGAGAATCGCGCGGTCGAGCTCGCCTGCGCGCGCGACGCGCTGCGCGAGCGGTTCACTCGACTCGAGCGGAGTCCAGGCCGTTTCATTCACGAATCCGACGAGTGCTCCGTTCGACGTTCCGAAGATCACAATCCCCGCCTCGCGGCCGCTTCCAGCGAACAGGCTGCGGGCTCCTGAGGGAGCGCCTTCGATGGGCTTCCACTCGGCGCCATCGAAGCGCGCGAGCCCCTCACCGAGCGCGTAGAGTGCTGGCCTGCCGTTCCAGCTTCCGACCGCGATGTCGAGGACGCGTGTGTAGGAGCTCTTGAGTCGATACCAGCCTCGACCGCCATCTTTCGACGTGTACACCCCTTCGCTCGTCGCAGCGAACATCCGCGCCCCCGAGTAGCGCACGATTTTCTCGACGCGTACAGGAATCAGCGGAGAGGTTGAAGGCGCCCACAGCTTACCGTCCTCGCTGTAGTAGAAGCCCTTGTCGGTACCGGCGACGAAGCGTGAACCTTTCCCCGTCTGCACGGTGAGGGTGAGGATTTCGGGGAGCGGAGCCTCGTTAAGCCGTACCCAGCTGCTGCCGGCGTCAATCGACTCGTAGACCCCCGATGCCGCGTTGCCGTTCACGACCGCGGTGTAGAGCCGCCCCGCGATCTCGGGATCGGCGACGACCGATGTTGCCCGAACGTTTCTCATTCCATCGCTCGATCGGTGAAACGTCGTTCCCTGATCGGTCGAGACGTAGATACCATCACCCTCTGTGGCGAGTACGATCCGGCCCGGCCGCGCCGCGGTTAGGCCGATCGCGTTCACGACCTTCGTGTCGTCGGTGAGGCGCGTCCAGATCTTCCCCGCGTTAGCCGTAACATAGAGCCCCGCGACGGAGCCGGCGAACACCCGCGCCGGATCGGTCGGGTCGAGCTCGATCACGTGAATGCGCCGGTTGTCGAAGCCATCCCGCTGGCGCGTCCATTGATCGCCACCGTTCTTCGAGTTGTAGACCCACCCGCACGTCGACGCCCAGAGATGATCGGGGCGCTTCGCGTCGATGACGATCGTGAAGACGTCGGTATCGAGCACCATCCCCTTGCTCGCGAGCCCCCACGTCTTGCCGCCGTCTTCGCTTCGAAAGAGCTGCCGCCAGGTGCCCGCGTAGATCCGGTCGGGCGAGCGCGGGTCGATCGCGATCGATTCGACATTCGCCTGACTGGAGATTCGCGTCCAGGTCGCACCTCCATCGAACGTCTGATGAATCCCTGTCAGCCCACCGACGATCGCGTGGTTCGCGTCCGCCGGGTCGAGGGCCAGGGCCCTGGGCGAAAAATCTTCGAGCCCGGCGTCGCGCCGCGTCCAATTCCTGCCACCGTCTTCCGAGACGGCGATGACACCGCCGCCCCAGAGCCCCCAGGATGCGGCCCAGAGACGTCCGTCGCGATCAATCGCGAGATTGTCGACCACATACTCAGGGAAAGGGTTCGAGCCGCGCGGGTCGCTCCAGGTCGCTGCCCCGTCGGTTGAGACATAGACCTCACCCAGGCTCGTGCCGGCGAAGAGACGATCAGGATTCGCGGGGTCGATGACGAGCGAGCGGACGTCGGCACCGAACAGTCCCGCGCGGCGCCACTCGGCGTCGAGCGGCAGAACCAGAGACAGAAGGAGAAGCGCGGGGAAGAGTCTACGCACGCCGAGGGTAACCACGATCACCCCGAGACCGTATTCCTCCCGACCGCGCTACACTGCCGCCGATGCGCGAGGCCGTTCGGATTGACATCCTGGAAAGCGGCGACGAGCTTCGTGAGGCCGCATCGGCCGCGGAGATCGCAGGCCGCCACACGTTGCTTCTCCGCGGCGAGAAGCCGGTCGCGATCGTGCTGTCGCATGACGAGTACCTCGCTCTCGCAGAGACCGTCGCCATCGCGGCTGACCCCGCGCTCGTCGCCCGAATCGGCGTCGCCGAACAGGAGCTCGCGAAAGGCGACGTCTATGATGCGGAGGACCTGTTTGTGGAATGACCGGCTCCGCTTCGCGGCGGTGGTGAAGGACGAGTGGGCGAGCCTCGAAGCCTCTGCCCGCGCGGAGGCGCGCGCGGCGCTCGAGAAGCTCGACGACGACCCGATCTGCGGCGTTCCTCTCTTCGACCCGGTGCGCGGCTACTGGAGCCTGCGCACTCCGCGCCTACGCATCGTCTATCGCATCGCTGCTGAAGCGCGAACGGTTTGCGTCCTCACGATTGCTCCCGTGGAAAAGGAACCTGCATGAGACTCATCCTCGCATCGGGGTCGCCCCGTCGCCGCGAGCTGCTCGGAGGCATCGGCATAGGATTCGATGTAGTCGTCAGCGACGTCGAGGAACGGCAGGAGCCGGACGAGGCGGTCGACGCGTACGTCCGCAGGCTCGCCCGAGACAAGGGAGCCGCCGTCGCCGCGTCGCACCCTGACGCCTGGGTCCTCTCCGCGGACACCGTTGTCTTCATCGACGGCCACGTGCTCGAGAAACCCTCCTCGCGCGCCGATGCGCGCGCGATGCTGGCGAAGATCGCAGGGCGTGAGCACGTCGTCTACACCGGCGTCGCGCTCCAACACCTGCAGTCCGGATTCCTCGAAGACACAGTGACGGCATCCACGGTCCGGATGATCGATCTTTCGCCCGACGAGATCGCCTGGTACGTCGACACCGGCGAACCAATGGACAAGGCGGGCTCCTACGCGGTTCAAGGGATCGGTGCGATGTTCATCGACTCGATCGACGGAAGTTACTCCAACGTCGTCGGCCTCCCGCTCTCGGTGGTGTACGACATGCTGAAGCGGGCGGGAGTGTGGAGGAGGGAGTAGCACGGAGTCCTTAGTCCTTAGTCCTCAGTCCTGAGGACTAAGGACTGAGGACTGAGGACTTCAATCTCAGACCCGAATCGAGTTTCGCAGGTAGAAGTTGTAGCCGCCTAACTTCTCGCGGAGCTTTGCGACGACTTCTTCCGGAAGCGGTTCGCCCGACGCGGCGACGTTTCCTTCGACTTGGCGTGCGTTCCGCGCCCCCGGGATCACGGTCGACACCACATCGTCCGCGAGGCAGAACTTCAAGGACGCTTCCGCAAGCGACTTCGTGACTCCCGAGACGATTCCCTTCACCTCGGCGATCTTTTCCATCGCGTCGGCAAGACGCCGAGGCGTGAGAAAGTTCTGCCTAACATCATTCGTGCCGAAGTTCGTCTCTGCCGTGTACTTGCCCGAGAGAAGCCCCGATGCGAGCGGAACGCGAACGATGATCCCGCAACCCTTCGCTTTCGCGAGAGGGAAAAGGTGTTCGGCCGGCTGCTGATTGAGGACGTTGTACAGGACCTGTAGCGTGTAGCCCCAGTCGCGACGAAGCACCTCGACGCCGTCCTGAGGCGTCGTGACCGCGACCCCCCAGAAGCGGATCTTCCCCCACTCCTGCAGTTGCTCCATCGCCTCCTGAATCTCTCCCTTTTCGAGGTCGGCGATCGTCGGGTTGTGGAGCTGGTAGAGATCGACGTAGTCGGTCCGAAGGCGTTTCAGCGATCCATCGATCGCGTAGAAGATGTGCTTTTTCGAGAAGTCCTTCTTGAACTCCCCACTCGAAGTGCGCGTGTTCCCTACCTTCGTCGAGAGAACCACCTTTTCGCGATTGCGTGAAAGCACGATTCCGAGGAGGCTCTCACTCCGCCCAAGTCCATAGATGTCGGACGTGTCGAAGAAATTCACACCGAGATCGCGCGCGCGGCGGATCGCCGCGAGCGAGTCGTCGTCAGACGTGTTGCTCCAGCCGAGCGGCACGCCGGCAATCTCGAATGGGCCCCCGATCGCCCACGAGCCGAAGCCGATCTCGCTCACGCGCAACCCGGTCCGGCCGAGTTGTCGGTAGCGCATCGAAATGTCCGGAGTCAGGGCCGCGGCCGAAGGCATGCCTGAGGTAAGGATAGCGGAAAAGCCAGGTCATGGGTCAAAGGTCATAAGGTAAAGCAGACAGCCTTTCGCGCGAGGGCGCGATTGCGGGTTCTCGCGTGCGATCACGGGCCGAGTCGCCGCCACCTGCGAAACTTCCCTCCGGCTTCTCCGCTCGCCTGCCTGCTTTGACCTATGACCTTTGACCTCGAACCTGCTTTACGCCAGCCCCACCGTCCCACCGACCCACGTGTAGTTCTTGTTGAAGTCGACGCCGAGCATTTTGCCGCGCGAAGTGCGACAGAGGTTCTGGGCCAGGATCGGCCGAGCCTCGTCGTCGGGTCGGAAGAACATCATCCTCACTTCAACCTTGACGCCGCCACCATCGACAGCGGTAAGCACCGGCGCGTAGTCGATCTTCTCCATGATGCACCAGTCGTGGCGGTCGCGCTCCGGGATCGCTTCGATGTCGGCACGCGTCGGCTCAACGTTCACGCCGCCGCCGGCGAACGAAAAGAGAGGCTTGAGCACGTATCGGGAAAGGTCGTCCGGGATCGACTCGAGCTCGGAAACAAATGTCGCCTTCGGCGCTGCGGGGTGATCGATGAATGGAATCGAGTACTTTGACCAGGTCCAGTACCAGTTCGGATGCGGCGCCCATTCGACCTCGAGCGGATCGCGAAAATCGAACGGCAACGTCATCCCGCTCTTCATCAACTCGTCGAAGACGACGCGGTTGTAGATTCGCCGGACGCGTATCCGCTTCCCGTTTTCATCGCGCCGGTAGAGCCGGTTCCCTTCACGCTCGAGGTCGCTTGGGCAGACAGGATCGGCGCCGAACAGCAGGCGCGTCGCCGCGAAGTCAGGGTAGGTCTTCTGCTTCGGCGGATCGAGGTCGAGGAGGACGACTTCCTTCGGGTCGTGGCTTCCGACAATCGTGCGACGCGCGAGCTCGAGGTACGACGCGCGGTCGGGCGTGAACCAGCAGGCCCATTCGCGCGCGAGGCCTGGCATCTCCGCGAGCAACTCGCTCCAGGCGTCGCGCTGAAAGATCTCCAAAGCGGAGAGCGACGGAAAGCCCTGAAGCTCGATCAGCTTCGGTTCGAGCGCTCCGTCCGCGTCACGACAGATCGCGAAGTCGACCTGCGTGAAACTTGGAAGCGAGTCCATTCCGGGCGTGTCCCACTTCGCAGGGATCGCCTTCTTCATTTCCGCGATCTTCGCGGTGTCTGATATCTGTTCGACGACCGCGCGCGCCGCGTCCGTCAGCTTCGCGACGATGTCATCGGTGAAGAAGACCGGCGTCTCGACCAACCTGAATTCGAAGCTGCAGCCAAGCCGCGCTTCGAGCTGCGCCTGGTAGCGCGCGTAGACACCGTCGTCGAATGCAGCGTTGAACGCCGCCCGGTATTCTGGATGCATGGGCAGGAGTCTATAAGACGAACCGAGAATTGAGAATTACTCGGTGAGCGAGGTCTTCACGCTCGCGCTATCGGCGCGCACGATGACGAGATTCTCATCGACCATTCCGAAGAGCCCTAGCGCCTCACGCCGCTCCCGGAGCATGCGATGAAGGTAAAACTCCACCGGCGCGAGGAACGTGAAGACTGACGTGATCCGGATCGCCTCGTCGAATTCTCCCGACATGTGCTTGTCGAGCGTCCGGAGGCGGTCTTCGTACCAATCGCGGGTCACTTCGCCGCGCTCCCACTTCGCCGCAATGACTGCCTTGATGCGGTTCCGCCCGATGACCTCCGGGTGGTGATTCACGCCAAGGAAGCGCGGCATGACCCCGTCCCGATCGCGGGCGAACTCGACCATCGTGAGCGCGTCGCCTGCCGTACCGTCCGCGGCCTGCTCATAGCTGAGCCGCGTGTAGCCGTTGCGCACGCTGTGTGGAAGCTCCACGAGATCGAAGAGCCTGTTGTCGGTGACGCGGAGCTCATTCCCTTCGGGTAGGCAGTGCAACATCCTGACGAAGAAGGGGTGCGCTTTCGCATCGTCGGTCAGCACGTTCGATACGACACCCGCGCTCTTGCCTCCGCGGCTCTCGTCGCGATGTACCGGCTCGGCGACGCGCGACCAGCGACACGCGAGTCCGTACGAATGGCAAATGGCAATCAGCGCGGCCGACTCGTCATCGAGCACCGAGTCGAAAAGCTTCCAGAGTGGCGCCTCCCAGGCAGGATCCTCGTCGATGCCTTGCGACCACTCGGCGATGCCATCGTTCTCGCGCGGATCGAGATGCCCAGGGCCGCCGGTACCGATGAGCAACCGGAATCGTCCCGGCTTCGGCACCAGCAGCGAACGACGCACGTCATAGCTGATCACGCGCACCGCGAGCCTCGCATCGGCGAGAGGCGCGACGATCTCGTTCGCCATGTGGCGGAGATGTTGCACCACGGCGTCGTGCCCGAGGTTGTGCCACCCATGGTTCATGTCGAGCACGGCGATGTCGAGGTATCGCGGATCGGCCGGAAGGTCGTCCTCGGGGCGCTCAACGCGGTGGTATGAAAAGGTGTCGGTCTGGATCACGGGTAGGGTCGGTCCTCTTAACGCGCCATGAACCCGGGGGTGCCCGGTGAGATTCCAGAAGCCGAGCGGCCGTTTGGTTTGGCTCGGCGTCTGCGTGGTAGAGAAACCCCGAAGTTAGAAGTTAGAACGCTGAATTGTGAATCCAGAAAGGGAACCCTGCCTCCTTTCTGGATTCACAATTCAGCGTTCTAACTTCTAACTTCGGGGTTTCTCTACCCCTACCCCACCACGTCTCTCTCCGTCTCTTCGATCATGTAATCGACGACTTTGCGGAGGTCCTTCGTTTCCTCGAAGACGCGCAGCTGCCGGTCGGCGCCCGTCCGCATCTTTCTGATCTCGCGGACGTAATAGACCTCCTTGCGGGAGCCGAGCTCGTCGACGCAGTCGTCGATGAACTCGAGAATCTCGTCGAGCAGTGCCTCGGTCGGTACTTCACAGCGCTTGCCGAAGTCGATCAGTTTCCCGTCGATGCCCCAGCGCGCCGCACGGTTCTTGTTCTCCATGAGGAGCGGCTTGCGGTAGTCGCGCCACGCCATGTTCCGGCTGTGAAGCTTCCACAGCTTGAGCGTGAGCGCCTGGAAGAGAGCCGCGAAGCAGATTGCCTCGTCGACGCGCATCGGCGCGTCGCAGACGCGGTACTCGAGCGTCGGAAAAAACGGATGCGCGCGCACGTCCCACCAGATCTTCTTCCCGTTGTCGATCGAGCCGGTCGCGACCAGCAGGTCGACGAACCCTTCGTACTCAGACCAGGAGCGAAAGTGTTCGGGAAGGCCCGTGCGCGGAAAACGCTCAAAGACCTTCGCGCGGTAGCTCTTCCATCCAGTGTTCTCGCCGCACCAGAACGGAGAGTTCACCGAGAGCGCGAAGATGTGCGGGAGGAAGTAGCTGACGTTGTTCATCAGGGCGATCCGCGTTTCGTTGTCTTCGACGGCGACGTGGACGTGGAGCCCGAAGATCAGGTTCGCCCGGGCAATCGTCTGCAGGTCGCGCACGATCTGCTCGTAGCGAGCGCCCGGCGTGATCCCTACGTTCTTCCAGTGCGTGATCGGATGCGTGCCACCCGAGGCGATGCGGAGGCCTCGGTCGCGCGTGAGGCGGATGATCTCGCCGCGAAGGCGGACGACCTCGGCGCGCGCCTCCTGAATGTTCGCGCAGATGTTGCTCCCGACTTCGATGACCGATTGGTGCATCTCGACTTTGAACTGCTCGCCGAGCCGCTTCTCGCCCTCCGTGTAGAGCTCCTGGATGTGCGACTTGAGCTCGCGGGTCTCAGGATCGATGAGCTGGAACTCCTCCTCGATTCCTAGCGTGAGCGACGGACGTCGAATACCAGCGCTCGGTCCCGGCGCGCCGGCGTTCTCGACCTTCTCGATCAACGGATCCATCGGGTCCCCTCCCGCGGCGTCGCGCCGCACCCCGTTACTTCGTCGTCAGTCCGAACTTCGCGGGCCAGCTGCCCGACAATTCGAAAGGCCTCGGATTGTTCACGCGGTCGATCAGAACCTGCGCCATGTTCTCGACGACCCAGCGGAAGTTTTCCTCACCGACCGAGTTGAGATCGGCATCAGGCGCCGGGTTCATGAAGTCGATTGCGATCGGCACACCGTCGCGCACGGCGAACTCGACCGTGTTCAGGTCGTAGCCGAGCGCGTCGCAGAGCGCCTTCGCATCGCGGATGATCCGCGCGAGCAGCTTCGGCTCGGTGGGCGGCCCGTCCAGCACGTAACGGAGATGATGCGGGCGCTTCGGGTCGTAGCGCATTACATGCACGCTCTCGCGCCCGATCACATAACAGCGGTAGTAGTCTTCGAACTCGATCGCCTCCTGCGCCATCATGGTGAGCGAGTGCGTCTGGTCGTACGCTTCGAAGAACTGCTCGGGCGTGTCGACTTTGTAGACGTCCTTCCACCCGCCGCCATATGCCGGTTTCATGAACATCGGAAAACCGACGTAGCTGAACACCGATGGCCAGTCGACCCACTTGAGGTTGCGGAACGACTTTTCCTGGGTGTTAGGCGGGTGTTCTTTGTGCGGAAGCACCACGGTGCGCGGCACGGCAACGCCGACCGATTTCGCCACCAGGTTATCGAAGAACTTGTCGTCGGCCGACCACCAGAGCGGGTTGTTTACGATCTGGCACCCACTCGCGATCGCCTTCTTCAGCCAGGTTCTGTAGAACGGAACCTCGTGGCTGATTCGATCGACGACGACGTCGTAGTCGACCCCGAGCTCGTCGTCCATGTGCCCGATCTCCACGGGCACGCCTTCGATCTCTCCGTTGCTCCGCTCCCTGATCTCATTCATCAGCGCCCACGGAAAGGTGTCTTCCATGCCGAAGAGGACGGCGATCTTCTTGGTGGCCATCGGGTACGCTCCCTCGCCTTTCGTTCTAAAACCGGTGACTGAATCCTAGAGTAGGGGCAGGTGGGGAGCAAGTGGAGAAAGGAAGGCGCCTCGAGGAGCTCGAGACGCTGCATACAAAAAGGCGGCGGGCTCATCGCCTCGCCGCCTCTCTTCACAAAACCTTTCGCTCGTGGCTACTTCGACGCCACCTGATCGGCGTGCACATGTGTCTTGGCCTTCTGATGGAATCGCTCGAGAAGGGCGGCGGGGATCGTCGCCTCGACGCTGACCCCTTCGCCGTCACGCTTCACCTCGACTTTGCGGAGGAGCTCGACGAGCTCGGGGTCTTTTTCCTGTGCCGCGAGTCGCGCGGCGCTGAGCGCGCCGCGGATCGTGTCTTCCACCAACTGGCGCGTCTCCGCGTCGTCCGACAGTGCGGTTCCACCGAACTTCAGCGCGTCGCCCGTGTCGGTCGTCCACATGCTCACGTAGCTCATCTTCTTCACGGCGGCGAAAAGATTCGCTGACTTCTTGGCTCCTTCGTCGCTGCTAGCGGCGCTCGAGATCCTCGCAACGTCGGCGAGCATCCAGGCAGAAGCCGAAGGATCGATGCGCGAGATCTGGGATCCGAGAGTCGACGTCGGGAAACCCGACCCACCACGTGCGACCGCGTTGAGCGCTCCCTTCACCCCCGCCTCCGTGCCCATCACAGCGAAGCCTCGCGCGACGAATGCCACGGCGACGCCGCCAGCCTCACCTTCGGCCGCCTTTTCCCGGATGCGGTAGTACTTGCCGTTCGGAGTCGAGACTTCTTCCGCGCCGCGCGCGACGAGCGCCGCCACCACCCGAGTCGCATCGAAGCGTCCCTCAGCAACGACGAGCGCGTCATCATCGTTCGTCACTCGATTGGGGCGCAACGCGAACGTGATCGTGTCGATGTCTTTTGCAGGGTCGAGTCCGGCCTCGGAAAGGAACTTTGCCCCGTCGCCGTCACACGTCAGCTTGTCGGCCTCACTGAAGATTCTGCCCGACAGCGGACTCGTGCGTAGCTCTGCGAGCTTGACCACGCCGACGGCGATCGAGTCGCCGGGCACGATCTTGAGCGCGCTGATGGAAGGCGCCGCGAGCGCGCTACCGGCGAGGGCAAGCAGCACAAGCGCAGCGGTTGCGAGAATGGATGTCCGATTCGTCTTCATGACTCAAAACTCCTTCTTCTTGAAAAGCCAGCTCGCGAGCGCGAGACAGCCGATTGCGAATGCCGCGGTCGTGGCGATCGGAAGCCCGACGCCATTGTTGATCTGCTCGGGCAGCTCCTTCTGCGCCACGAATGAATACACCATCATCTGCAGCTCGAACGTCTTCGGAAGCGACCAGTAAAGCGTCTTGACCATCCAGATCCAGATCGGGTTCGTCAACGCTGCTTCGATCTGCTTGTGCGCCGCCAGAATCATCGTCAGGAAGAAGATTCCGTACGAGCCCATGATCGACACCGCGGTCGACGACGTGACCACTCCGATGAGGAACGCGAGCGCAAGTAGCGTCGCGATGGCGAAGATGATGATTCCCCCGCTGAGTAGAAAACGGAAGTGCACCACCTCCGTCTTCCAGACGACGATCAGCCAGATTGATCCGACGAGATAGAGGACGTTGAGCGACGCCAACGTCATCCCCGCCACGTAGCGCGACAGCAGCAGCGGGATCCTCGGCACCGGTCGAGACAGGTAGAGGTCGATCGTTCCCTTTTCCTGCAGTCGCGGCACGAGATGCGCCGTGGAAAAGATGGCGAGGAAGATGCCAACGACGAAGAGAATGGGAGCGAAGACTCCTTCGAACCCACTCACGAGATCTTCGATGCGGACCGTACCGGTTGCCATGTCCCTCGATTGCACCGACTGGCCGAAGAGCTTTGCGCCGGCGAGCGCGCCGTCGACGATGTCTAGGTTGACCGCCGACGCGAAGACGATGATGAAGAGCGACGAGAGGATGAAGTACGCCATGAGCGTCCAGCGCGCGGCGGCCTCACGAAAGACTTCTTCAATGTTGGCAACGAGTACGCGCATCAGTTCACCTCCCTGGTGGAGGCGGGCGTACCTTCGCCGTCTGTCGCGCGTACGAGATCGACGAAGACGTCCTCGAGCGACGACCGCACCGGCGTCAGCTCGTGGAGCATGGCACCGCTCGCGCGCAGGCTGTCGATCAACTCGTTCAGGTGCTCGACGTCGCGGACGTTCAGCACCATGTGTCCGTTCATCTTTTCGATGCTGGCACCGGCCGCCGTCAGCGCCTCGACGAGGTTGTCAGGAGTGCCGGTCGCCTTGATCTTGTAGGTCGTACCTCTGCGGGTCAGCTCGTCGATGCGTCCCATCGCGGCGATCGTGCCTTTGCGAAGAATCGCCGTGCGGTCGCACATCAGCTCGATCTCCGACAGGAGATGGGAGTTGAGGAAGATCGTTCGCCCCTTCGCGGCCTCTTCCTTGAGCAAGTCACGGATCTCGCGACGTCCCACCGGATCGACGCCGTCGGTCGGCTCGTCGAGAAAGAGAACTTCCGGCTCGTGAATCAACGAGCAGGCGATGCCGAGGCGCTGGACCATCCCTTTGGAGAACTTCTTCACCCGGATGTCGGCCCATTCAGCGATGCGCAGCCGCTCGAGCAGCGGCATCGCGCGCTTCTCGACCATCTCCTTGTCGATCCCCGACATACGGCCGAAGATCGAGAGGGTCTGTCGCGCCGTCAGATATCCCGGAAAACGATGCCCCTCTGGGAGGTAACCGACGCGCCGGCGCGATTCGGGATCGCTCGTCGGCGTTCCGAGAATGCTTGCACTCCCGGAGGTCGCGCGCGTGAGGTCGAGAAGGATCTTGACCGTCGTCGTCTTCCCCGCGCCATTCGGCCCGAGCAGGCCGAAGACTTCGCCCCGCCCCACCGAGAGCGAAACGCCGTCGAGCGCGGTGACCGCCCGACTCGAGAACGGGGTGGTGAATGTCTTCCTGAGCTCCTGGGTCTCGATGGCAAATTCACTCATTGCGATGAGTGATACGGGCGGGACGGCTGGAAGTTCTATGTGGAGTGCGAAAGCGCAGCTTTCGCCCTCCCAGTCCGAAGCGGAGCTTCGGCGATCCCGTTCCTCCCGCCCTCAGATCAAGGAGAGGGAGCGCCGGACGCTGTGCTTCCGGCTGGAAGTGCGCAAGCCGCGCTCGCGCACTTCACGCTCCCTCAATTCGCAGCTTCGCCGCTCGCGGCCGGCTTCACGGAGCCGAGAGCGCTCGCCGGGAGCGCCACGTTTCCGGTCATCGTCGCGCCCCGGATTCTCCCCTTCGCCTGGACGAACGCGACACCGGTGAAGATCACGACCATACCGGCGATTCCGTTCCATCCGATCGGCTCGTCGAGAATCAACCACCCGAGGAAGAGCGCGACCACGGGATTGATGTAGGCGTAGAGCGACGTCGTCGATGTCGGCAGCTTCGAGAGCGCATAGATGTACGCGGCGTAGGTGATGAGCGATCCGAACACGACGAGGTAGAGGAACGCTGCGAGAGTGCGCGCGGTGAAGTGGAAACTCGCTGCATCGCCGATCGCGAGACCGATGATCGAAACGACTGACCCTCCGAGCAGCATCTGCAGCGCCGCCGACATGATCGGATCGATGTCCTTCGAGACGTGGTACTTCGAGACGATCGAGCCCCAGTTCCAGCCGATGGTTCCCGCCTGAATCGCGAGCACGCCGAGAAGGAACAGCAGATTGAAGTTGCCGCCGGAAAGCTCCGGCGCGACGAGGATCACGAGCCCTGCAAAGCCGATGACGAGACCGATCAGCTTGTTCTTCGTCAGTCGTTCGCCGCCACGTGCGCGCTCGAGAAGCGCCATCGCGAAAGGGGCCCCTCCGACGAGAAGCGCCGCGAAGCCGCTCGTCACATGGTGTTCGGCCCACACGACGCAGAGGTTTCCTGCGCCGACCATCAGTAAGCCAATCAGGAGCAGATTGAGCCAGTCGGCGCGGCGGCGCGGAAGCCTCGCACCCTGAAGCAGGCGGATGCCTAACAGCACGGCGCCGGCGATCGTGAATCGAAGCCCGGGAAAGAGGACGACCGGCAACGTCTCGATCGCCACCGCGATCGCGAGATAGGTCGTGCCCCACACGAAGCAGACGATTGCGAAGGCCAGGTACGCCAGAAATTTCGATTCCTTACTCATTCGCCGCTCCTTCCCCGCACGATCCCACCGCTCTTTTCGCAGTGCGTCTGCATCACGATCGTCGTCCTCGTCGAGAGCGACAGCGGAGGCTTCGCCAGCGACGAGACGAGCTCGTTGAGTGATGCGATCGTTCCGGTTCGTACCTTCATCAGGTAGCAGTCGTTGCCCGCTACGGTGTGGATCTCGAGAATCTCCGAGCGGTCCATCAGCTCGTCGAAGGCGCGCCGGCCTTTCGTGTCGAGTGGTGTCGGGAGCTGTGCCGCGATGAACGCCGTGATGCCGAGACCGAGCGCCTCCGGGTCGACGACGGCGGCAGTGCCGAGAAGGATCTTGTCGCGCTCGAGACGCTCGAGCCGGAGCGCGACCGCGGGGCGGCTGAGACCGACCTGCTCGGCGATCTGCGCCGCCGGGGTACGCCCGTCTGTCGCCAGGATGGCGAGGATCTTCCTGTCGATATCGTCGATTCGCTCGTTCATCGCATTCAATATGGGCAGTTAGTCAGAAATAGTCAATGTACACTGTCGATTCGTAACAATTTTGCACAAATGACCGACGATTCGCTCGGTACCGACATTTGTGCCTCGCCGACCGCGCCTGCTGAGTTGAATACACGGGCAAAGGGCGCGGCGTTCGGAGTTGCTGGAATCAGGCGGCTCCCCGCTACACGCGGCGTGCTGAGCGATCCGAGGCCTCGGATGCACGCCGTCAACTGCCACGGCCGAAATGTTCGCGTCGACAAGGTACGCGCTCCCTGGGTGCCTTCCAGGGAGCGCGCAGTCGGAGGGAAATGTGGGGGATGGTGCTGCGGAGTGGGCAGTTCCGGCCTAATCCGGCGATCGTGAGCGCCGGCGCGCGGGGAGGGACGGTCCGCGCGCCGGCGTCACGAGTCGTCAGCCCCCGACGGCCAGAGTACGGGGGTATCGGTACTCACGCCTGTACGTCGCTGAATTCACGAGGTCACGGCGGAGGTACTCGATCTTGACGTCGCGTTGCGGATCGTGCGCGAGGCGAAGCAGACACTCCTTGTCGAGCACGACGGTGGAGAGACGCCATCCGAAACCTCTGCGAACGCGGTAGCGAATCGTTCGAGCGGTCTCCGAATGGAGCTCCACCTCAGTCGGGATCACGCCGATGATCTGGCGCGCGACTTCCGTGATGCGCGATGTCTCTTTCTTCGCGAGTGGCATCTGGTCACCTCATTGCGATGCGATCACTAATACAGACGCACGAAACGACGAAAGGTTTGGCCTGGAGGTGCAAAATCTCTGTGAACGGGGAGATGCGGAAAGTCCCAGCGACGCTCGCCTTCTCAGCGGATCGGACCCCAATACGTCGTCGTCACCACGAGGTCGCCCTTGATACAGGCCTGGCATGCGAGCCGGTCGCCGGCAGTGAACCCGAGCTCGTCCCCTTTTTCCTGCTCTACCCAGGTCGCGGCACTGAGGTTCGCCGCCCCTTCGATCACGCAGATGCGGCACCGCGCGCACCAGCCGACGCCACCACACGAATTCCCGATCGGGGCGCCCGCGCGTCGCGCCACGTCGAGAATCGTCTCGCCGTCGCGTGCCGGCGCCTCGAGACCGAGCGGAACGAAGCGAATGATTGGCATGATTGAGTGCTGAGTCCTGCGTCCTTAGTCCTGAGTCCTTAGTCCTCAGTCCTCAGTCCTCAGTCCTGAGTCCTGAGCATCAAGTATCGAGTCCTGAGTGCTGATTAATTAGTTCTGAGTCCTGAGTATAAAGAGTCTACCTTCGCGAGGCCGTATCCCTTGGAAGGGAGCACGGACGTGGTTCCGGATCGCACGTCCCAAATTGCTGAGTTTCATCCGCACGTTCACGATCACTCAAGACTCAGGACTCAGCACTCAGGACTGAGGACTAAGGACTGAGGACTCAGCACTCAGGACTCAGGACTCAGGACTGAGGACTCGGCCTTCGATGAACATGCAGTCCCCAAAACTGAAGAAGAAGTACTTCTCGCGAATCGCTTCCTCGTACGCACGGAGGACGAGATCGCGGCCGGCGAATGCGGAGACGAGCATCAAGAGTGTCGACTCCGGGAGATGGAAGTTCGTCAACAGCGCGTCGACGACCTTGAACCGGAATCCGGGCGTGATGAAGAGCGCGGTCGACGCGTCGCCCGCTGCGACCGTGCCGTTTTCGTGCGCCGCGCTCTCGAGGGCACGGACGCTCGTCGTTCCTACCGCGACGACGCGCCCGCCTCGCGCCTTCGTCGCCGCGACGGCCTCGGCTGTCTCTCGGGGTACCGTGAACCACTCGGCGTCCATTCGATGGTCTTCGAGCTTGTCGGCGGTGACCGGACGAAACGTGCCGACTCCGACGTGCAGGGTGAGCCGCGCGATGCCGACGCCTCTCGCCTCGACTTCGTCGAGGATCTCGCGTGTGAAGTGAAGTCCGGCCGTCGGCGCCGCAACCGCGCCGCGGTTCGCCGCGTAGACGGTCTGATACGCCTCACGATCGTCGGGTCGAGGCTCCTCGCGACGGATGTAAGGCGGAAGCGGAGTCACGCCGACCGTGTCGAGCTCGCGCCAGAACGCCGCTTCGTCGATGGATCCGTCGAACGACACGGTCACACTTCCGTCTTCGAGCTTCTCCTCGAGTGTCGCCGAAAGCGCGTCGGAGAAGACGAGCCGATCCCCCGCCTTCACTCGCTTTGCCGGACGGCAGAGGGCGTGCCAACGCATGGGCGCGACTCGCCGCGTCAGCAGGAGCTCGATTCCCCTTGCCATGTTCCCGCGCGGCCGCGACACGATGCGCGCGGGGAAAACTTCCGTGTCATTCAGTACGAGGAGGTCTCCGGCATGGAGCAGCTGAGGCAGCGCGTCGAATCTCGAATGCTCAATCGCTCCAGTCGACGGATCGAGCCGGAGCATTCGCGAACGTCCCCGCTCGCGCGCCTCCTGCGCAATCAGCTCCGGGGGGAGGTCGAACCAGAAATCGCGGCGCCGCATCGAATCGCCCCCCCAGAACCCGAATCACGACGACTCTCATCCGTCGCGCCCCGATTCGCACATCGACGCGCCCCTCCGACGCCGCTGCACAGCATCTCTTGCGGGTCAAAACCGACCCACGTGACCCATCTGGTTGCCGGATTTTGGCTCAATTTGCGACCCGTTTCGCGGTGAACCGACTCGTAACGTTCGTAGTTGCAAGCAGTTCGTCATTGCTGGCTTCTGGCGCGTACTTTGCTGCTCAACGACGGTAGCAGGGAGGAGTATCGACAGTGGCATCGACCGAGCGCGCTGTATCGACCCGAGAGACTCGCCGATTCGTGTTTCGCCGGCCGTGCGAGGCAAGTTTCGGTGACGTCCCGATCCGTTTGATCGACCTTTCGCGAACGGGAGCGCAGGCGATGCCTACGCAGCGGATTGCGCCCGGCACCGAATCACGGATCGAAGTGACCGTTCCCGGTTCGAGCCGCCGGCTCTCCTTGCGCGCGCGCGTCGTCTGGAGCCGCCGCGCCGAATCGAGCGGAAACCAGAAGATCGGGCTGGCGATCACCGACGAGCGGTTTGATCTCGCGGCCGACCTGATCGACCAGATGGTCAGGATGCGTTGGGTCGAGGTTGACCGGCGGGCGACGCCGCGACCCTCAGCGAAGACGATCTCCGGTCCCGCGCATTCGCTCGAGCAGGCACGGCGCGCGCTCGCGTTCGTTTCGAACGACACACCGGCGGCGCGCCGGTGGCGTGATCGCGTCCGCGTTTGTTCGTCGCCGACCGAGCGCCATCCAATTGAAGTGCTCGCCGCGTGGGAGCTCCTCGCCCGCTCGATCGATCTCGAGCTCGTCGCGTTCGCGCACCGCGAGCTCGAGTCGTTCGTTCTCTCTGCAGCTGAGCTGCTCGACGAGAGCGATGGCCCCGACGTCGCGTCGGCCGAAGCGCGGCGCGCGCTCGAGTTCCTCGCACGCAACCGGGCGACGGCGAGCCGCTGGCTCGCGCTGGTGCGTGAGGCCTCCCGTGACGATCGCCATCCGATCGAAGTGCTCGCCGCATGGGAGCTCCTCGGTCGAAGTGTCGATGTCGAAGTCGTGGCGATCGCGCATCGCGAACAACTCGCCGCTATGGTGTCGTGACGCCGTTCCTTGCCGCGCCGTGCGCGAGCGCGGCTCGCACTTCTCTATAGCGCCGCGCCCTGCGTTGCCTTATCGTTTGCTCCATCGCCCCGAGGCGAAGGAGACGCGAATTTGAGCGAGAACGAGACTCTCGTCGAGCAGGCCGCCTGGACCGTCGACGACGCGGTGTCCCACTACATGATCGACCGCTGGGGCGGCGGCTACTTCCACGTCGACGCCGAAGGCCGCGTCGTCGTGGCGCCGCTGCAGGAGGCAGGCGGAACGATCCCCGTCATCGACGTCCTCCGCGAGGCCCTCGACCAGGGATTGCACACGCCGCTCGTGATCCGCTTCCAGGATCTCCTTCGCCATCGCGTCGTCGCGATCAACGAAGCGTTCGCACGTGCAATCGCCGAATCGAACTTCCAGGGACGCTACCGCGGCGTCTTTCCGATCAAGGTCAATCAACTGCGGGAAGTAGTCGAAGAGATTCTCGACGCCGGCCTGCCGTATCACATGGGAGTCGAGGTCGGTTCGAAGCCCGAAGTCTTCGCCGGCCTCGCGATCCACAGCGACGCCGATTCGCTCATCATCTGCAACGGATACAAAGACGCCGCCTACATCCGCGTCGCGCTCATCGGACGAAAGCTCGGGAAGAAGGTCATCCTCGTCGCGGAAAAGCTCTCCGAAGTCCGCGAGATCGTCCGCGTCGCCTCCGAGATGGGAGTTCAGCCATGGATCGGGATTCGCGTGCGCCTCGTGTCCAAAGGCTCAGGGCTCTGGGCCACGAGCGGCGGAGAGAACGCCAAGTTCGGGCTCTCGACTTCCGAGATCCTCCAGGCGATCGACATCATGCGCGGTGCGGGGATGGAAGATGCGCTCAAGCTCGTCCACTTCCACATCGGCTCGCAGATCACGGACATCATGACGATCAAGCGCGCCGTGCGCGAAGCGGCGCGCTACTACGCGAAGCTCCGCAAGCTCGGCCACTCGCTCGAATACCTCGACGTCGGCGGCGGACTCGCGGTCGACTACGACGGTTCGCGCTCGACCTTCCATTCGTCGATGAACTACACGATCGCAGAGTATGCGCGCGACATCGTCTACAACGTCGCCGACATCTGCGATGAAGAAGGAGTGCCTCACCCGAATCTCGTCTCCGAATCGGGTCGCGCACTGGTCGCGCACCACTCCGTGCTCGTCGTAGAGGCCTTCGGGTCGATCGAAAAGACTCCGGTCCAACGGCCAATACTCAACTCGCGCGACCACAAACTGATCGACGAGCTCGAGTACATCCAATCACATCTGTCGAGCCGCAACCTGAATGAGTCATGGCACGACCTCCGCGAGCTCAAGGAGCGCGCGCAGAACCGCTTCGAGCTCGGGCTGCTCGAGCTCGACGTCAAGGCCCGCATCGAGAATCTCTTCTGGGAAATCGCCGAGGAGATTCAGAAGATCGCCTCGAAACTCGACCCCGAAGAGGTTCCCGAGGAGATCGCGACGCTCTCGACCGAGCTCGCCGATCAGCACATCTGCAATTTCTCCGTGTTCCAGTCGCTGCTCGATCACTGGGCGCTCGGCCAGCTCTTCCCGATCACCCCAATCCACCGCCTCGACCGCGAACCGACGCTCGAATCGACCCTCGTCGACATCACGTGCGACTCTGACGGAAAGGTCTCGAAATTCATCGACCTCGCCGATGTGAAAACGACGCTGCGCCTCCACGAGCTCGACGATCAGCCCTACTACCTCGGAATCTTCCTGACTGGCGCCTATCAGGACATCATGGGCGACCTTCACAACCTCTTCGGCCGGGTCAACGAGGTCCACGTCTTCCTCGACGAAGATGAAGATTCGGGCTGGTACGTCGAAGAGACGATTCCCGGAAACACGATCGCTGAGGTGCTCCGGCTTACTCAGTACGATACGAACGAGCTCGCGCGGCGAATGAAGGTGCAGATCGATGCCGCGATCAAGGGTGACAGGCTGAAACCGAACGAAGGGATGCGCCTTCTCGCCGACTACGAGCGTGGAATGTCAGACCACACGTACATGACGGAAGACCGCCGGTCGTGAGACGAGGAGTCTGCGGCTGTGACTCGCGTCACGGCCAGGGAGATGCCATTCCCTGTAATCGGAATGGTGATTTCGGCCGCCGATGTTACGGCGTTCGGGTCGAGTCGTAAAAAGACCTGCCCACGAACAAGGAGAGTAGCGAAAATGCGCAAGTCGATTCTGCTCGGGCTCATTCTGATGCTCGCGCTTCCCGTGACGGCGTTCGCCGTCGGCCAGGCACGCATGACCGGCAAGGTCGTCGACCCCACCGGTAAGCCGATCAAGGATGCCACCATCACCGTGGTCGCAACCGAGGTTCGAACGTTCAAAGAAGTTCACAAGGTCAAGAGCGACGGAACGTTTGCTCTCGCCGTCGTCGACGGCACCATCAAATACGAATTCACGGTCGCCGCACCCGGCTTCAGTGAGTACAAGGAAGTCATCAAGATGGCGCTCGTCCCCGAGAAGAACGAGAGAACGTTCACGCTGGGCGCGCCGACCGCAACGTCTCAGCTGGTGACGACTGCCGTGGTCGATCCCGCGACCGCCGCCTACAACGAAGGCGCGAAGATCGCCAACGAAGGCAACCTCGACGGCGCGATCGCGAAAATGGAAGAGGCGATCAAGCTGAAGCCGGAGCTGTCGGCGGCCTATATGGCTCTCGCGAAGCTCTTCGCGAGGAAGAACGACTACGCGAAGTCGATCGCGGCGGCCGAAAAGGCCCTGGCGCTCGTTGGCGACGACGATGACATGTACTCCGTGCTCGCCGAGGCGTACGCGAAGTCGGGCAACAAGGAAAAGGCCGCCGAGTACAAGGCGAAGGCACCGCAGAATGCTCCTGACCTTTACAACCAGGCGGTGAACTTCCTGAACGCCGGCAAGGACGCAGAGGCGGTTCCTCTGCTGACGAAGGCGACCGAGCTCGACGCGAGCTTCAGCGATGCGTGGTTCCAGCTTGGAATGGCGTACGTTCGCCTGGCGAAGAATCCCGAGGCGAAGGCAGCACTTCAGAAGTACCTCGACCTCGCACCGAACGGAAACGACGCGGCGATGGCCAAAGAGGTCATCAAGTACCTCAACTGAGTTATACAATTTGTAACCATTAGACGGAGGGAGCGCGACGCTCCCTCCGTTTTCATTTGTGACGGCTCCGCAGAGCGGACCGCAGAAGGGACACACCATGAAGATCGTCCGGATGCTCTTCCCCTTCCTCGCGATCGCGGCGATCGCAGGGTGCTCCTCGATCGACAACGCGAAGGTCGACCTCATCCCGCCCGAGATCGGCCTGCGTCAGCTCGGCGGACCCGGCATTGCCGGAAGCCAGGTCACCGGACCGTTGTCGGTGAACCTCCGCCTAACGGTCTTCAACCCGTCGCTCGAGACGATCACGCTCAAACGAGTCGACTTCTCGACCATCGGCCAGGGGGCATATACCGTTTCGGGCGCGAGCCGTCCGTTCGGGAAGACGATCGGGCCCGATCAGACGATCGAGGTCGAGACCTGGCTGCCCGCGACGGCCGAATCGACGATCGTCGGCGCGAACGGCCCGGTCACGATGCGCGTTACCGCCTTCTTCGGCTCTGAAGTGGGCCAGTTCCGCAAGGTTTATACGATCAACATGAACACCGAGATCAGTCCACTTCCGAAGCCGGACTAAACGCGGAACGCGGAACGCGGAACGCGGAACGCGGAACGCGGAACGCGGAACGCGGAACGCGGAACGCGGAACGCGGAACGCGGAACGCGGAACGCGGAACGAACACGGGGCCTGGCCCCGTATTCCCGGTTTCGCGTTTCGAGTTCCGCGTTTCGCGTTTATCCGTGCGCTTCCCCGCACGCGCAGCCATCGCCCGACCATGACGGTGGCTCGTACGACAGGTTAGGCGCGAGCCATCGCTCCGCCGTCTGCAGCGACACTCCTCGGCGCCGGTGATAGTCGATCACCTGATCGCGCCCGATCCTGCCCACCGTGAAGTAAGCGGCCCTGGGATGCGAGAAGTAGAAGCCCGAAACTGACGATGCGGGGGTCATCGCGAACGACTCGGTGAGTCCGGCGCCAATCGTCGTCTCCGCGCTCACGAGATCGAACAGCGTTCGTTTCTCCGAGTGATCGGGACACGCCGGATATCCCGGCGCGGGACGGATGCCGCGGTATTTCTCCGCGATCAAATCGTCGCTGCTCAGCGTCTCGAGCTTTCCGTATCCCCACGCCGTGCGCGCCTCCTTGTGGATCATCTCGGCGAGCCCCTCGGCGAGGCGGTCCGCAAGCGCTTTGATCATGATCGCCGCGTAGTCGTCGTGCTGCTCGCGGAACGCCGCCGCATGCTCGTCCGCACCGTGAATGCCGACGACGAAGGCACCAAGCCAATCGTCGATCCCGCTCCCGACCGGAGCGATGAAGTCGGCGAGCGCCAGGTTGCCGCGTTCCTTGCCGAGATCGATCTGCTGGCGGAGCGTGCGAATCGCGGCCCATCGCTCGTGGCGCCCGTCTCCTCGCCAGATCACGATGTCGTCGCCGTCAGCGCTTGCTGGGAAGAACCCCCACACCGCGCGCGCCTCGAGAAGTCTCTCATCGACAATGCGCGCGAGCAGATCCTCTGCGTCGCTCATCAGCTCGCGTGCGCGGTCGCCGACGTGCGGATCGTCCAGCAGTTGCGGCCAGCGCCCCCTGAGCTCCCAGGCGTGAAAGAAGGGGGTCCAGTCGATGAACGGTACGATACGGTCGAGAGGAATCTCGCGCTCGATGCGGACCCCTTCGAACGAAGGCTGCGCGACATCGGCCGCGTTCCACACGAACTTCGGGGCGCGACGTCGCGCTTCGTCGAGCGCGAGGAGCGTCTCGCTCGACGTTCGCGCCTCGTACGAGCGACGGAACTGCTCCTGTTCCTCGCGGTTCTTCGCCGTAAACGCCACCTTCTTCTCCGCACTGAGGAGGCTCGAAAGAACGCCGACGCATCGCGATGCGTCGACGACGTGAACCGTGTCGCCGTCGAAGCGCGGCGCCACCTTCACCGCCGTGTGGAGCTTACTCGTCGTCGCTCCTCCGATCAGGAGCGGCACCTTCATGCCGAGCCGGCGCATTTCGGTCGCTACGTGGACCATCTCGTCGAGCGACGGCGTGATCAGCCCGCTGAGGCCGACGACATCGGCCTCCTTTTCCCGTGCGGTATTGAGGATCGTCTCCGACGAGACCATCACGCCGAGGTCGATCACGTCATAGCCGTTGCATCCGAGGACGACGCTGACAATGTTCTTCCCGATGTCGTGGACGTCGCCTTTGACCGTCGCGAGCAGCACGCGTCCCTGCGATGACCGCGCCGAGGTCGCTTTCTCCGCTTCGATGTAAGGCGTCAGATGCGCGACCGCCTTCTTCATCACGCGCGCACTCTTTACGACCTGAGGCAGAAACATCTTCCCGGCACCGAAAAGGTCGCCGACGACGTTCATCCCTGCCATCAACGGGCCTTCGATGATCTCGAGTGATGTCGCGTAGTTTTTCCGCGCCTCCTCGAGGTCGTCATCGAGGTGGTCGACGATCCCTTTGACGAGCGCATGAGAGAGACGCTCGTCGACCGCACGCGTGCGCCACTCCTCTTCCGCCTTCGCCTCAGCGGTCACCGCTTCGACCTGATAGGTCTCGGCGAACGTCGTCAGACGTTCCGTCGCGTCGGGACGGCGGTTCAGCAGTACGTCTTCGACGCGCTCGAGAAGCTCCGCCGGGATTTCCTCGTAGATCCCGAGCTGCCCGGCGTTGACGATCCCCATGTCGAGCCCGGCGCGAATCGCGTGATAGAGGAACGCGGCGTGCATCGCCTCGCGCACCGGCTTGTTCCCTCGAAACGAGAACGAGACGTTGCTGATGCCGCCGGAGACCTTGATCCTGGGAAAGCGCTGCTTGATCGCGCGCGTCGCCTCGATGAAGTCGAGCGCGTAGGTGGCGTGCTCCTCGATGCCAGTCGCGACGGTCAGGACGTTCGGATCGACGATGATGTCGCTCTCGTCGAAGCCCGCTGTTCCAACGAGCAGAGTCACCGCGCGCGTCAACACGCCGATGCGACGCTCGAGCGTGTCGGCCTGTCCTCTTTCGTCGAACGCCATGACGACGACTGCCGCGCCATAGCGCCTCACGAGTTTCGCGTGAGCGAGAAACGCCTCTTCTCCTTCTTTGAGGCTGATCGAGTTGACGACTGACTTCCCCTGCGTACATTTCAGGCCCGACTCGAGCACCGACCATTTCGAGCTGTCGATCATGATCGGGATTCGTGAGATGTCGGGCTCCGACGCGACGAGATGGAGGAAGCGCGTGATCGCATCCTCAGAATCGAGCATTCCTTCGTCCATGCAGACGTCGAGGATGTTCGCCCCTCCATCGACCTGCTGACGCGCGACTTCGAGCGCGCCTTCGAAGTCTCCTTGCTTGATGAGGCTCGCGAACTTCGGCGATCCGGTGACGTTCGTCCGTTCGCCGATCACGATGAAGTTCGAATCCGGTCGAATCGTGAGCGGTTCGAGGCCCGAGAGGCGCGTGTATCGCTCCGGCTTCGCTGGAACGCGTGGTGGAAGTCCCGCAACTGCTTCCGCGATCGCACGAACGTGGGCGGGCCCGGTACCGCAGCAGCCGCCGGCGAGATTCACCCATCCCTCGAGCGCATAGTCGAGGAGCGTCGCAGCCATTTGCGCGGGCGTTTCGTCGTAGCCACCCAGCTCATTCGGAAGCCCCGCATTCGGGTAGCAGGCGACGAAGCAGCCCGCGATTCGCGACAGCTCCTCGACGTGCGGACGCATCTCTTCGGCGCCTAACGCGCAGTTGATCGAGACCGCGAGCGGACGCGCGTGCGCGACCGAGTTCCAGAAGGCTTCGACCGTTTGCCCCGAAAGCGTGCGCCCTGAAGCGTCGGTGATCGTGACTGACACGATGACCGGGAGGCGCGCTCCCCGCTCCTCGAAGAGTTTCTCGATCGCGAAAATCGACGCCTTCACGTTCAGCGTGTCGAACGTCGTCTCCGGCATCAGGATGTCGACTCCGCCGTCGACGAGTCCCGCCGCCTCTTCGTAGTACGCGGCGACGAGGTCGTCGAACGTCACCGCGCGAAAGCCGGGGTTGTTGACGTCTGGCGAGAGCGACGCGGTCTTGTTCGTCGGCCCCATCGCACCTGCGACGAAGCGGGGACGCGAAGGATCGAGCGCCGTTGCTGCGTCCGCCGCGCGACGCGCCAGACGCGCCGCCTCGCGGTTGATCTCGTAGACGACCGACTCGAGGCCGTAGTCGGCCATCGACACCGCCGTCGCGTTGAATGTGTTCGTCTCGATGATGTCGGCCCCGGCGTCGAGGTAGGCGCGATGAATCTCCTCGACGACCGAGGGGCGCGTGATGCAGAGCAGGTCATTCGCCCCCTTGAGGTCGCGCGGATGATTCGCGAACCGCTCGCCACGATAGTCGGCCTCGGAGAGACGGTATTGCTGAATCGACGTCCCCATGGCTCCGTCGAGGATCAGAATCCGCTTCTGAAGCAGGGCGGTGAGCTCACTCGTTCTGTCGGCGCGCATGACTCTCCTCGTCTCCGGGGCCGCTGCGTCTCAGCCGAACGAAAAAGCCTCACGTCATGCGTGAGGCCTCGAGTCATCATCGGGCTGAAGTACTCCCACCCGACGGCTCTTTAGGCTTTTTTTAACCTGGTTGCAAGCGGCCCCAACTCAGTCCAGGTAGAGCGAGCGTAGCAGGAGAGCGATGGAAAGTCACGAGTGCCGCGGGCCAGAGGCCGATGGTCAAAGTCCGATGCAGGCGGGCTGGAAGGCCGGTGCCTGCGGCGACGCGAAACTCCGCGCGCCGGCCGTTTCGTATACTCGACATGGCAACGATCCGAATGGAACGTCCTACGACCACCAATCGTCCGCCGCGCCCCGCCACGCATGCGGGGAGAGTGGGCTCTCCGGCGCCACTCGCCGACGGTCCGTTCCGGGACAAGCGGCTCCTCGGCGCGGCCGCCGCGATCATCGTACTCCTGCTCGCCTGGTTGTTCTGGCCGTCGCCCTACGGAGGAGTCAAGAACCTCGCGTCGGGCGGCTCGGGCGTCATCGCGTTCGGCGACTCGCTCACGGCTGGATACGGCGCAGGCCCAGGCCAGGACTATCCCTCCCGCCTCGCGGTGCGCACGGGAATCACGATCGTGAACGCAGGCGTCAGCGGCGACACGACCGAGTCGGCGCTCCGACGCATCGAGCCCGACGTCCTTTCGAATCGGCCTCGCGTGCTGATCGTCGGCCTGGGCGGGAATGACTTCCTCCGCGGCGTTCCAATCGGGACAACCGAGGCGAACCTTCGAACCATCGTCAGGCGGGCTCAGGGAGCCGGCGCGATGGTCGTGCTTCTCGGGTTCGAGTTCCCGAGCATCACAGCGAGCTACGCGAAGATGTACGAACGCGTGGCGGACGAGGAGGGATGCCTCTTCATCCCCGACATGCTCGACGGTATCCTTGCCAACCCTGCGCTCAAGAGCGACGAGATTCACCCTAACGCTTCCGGATATGAGCTGATGGCCGAGCGAGTCGAGAAGCCGCTCCGAGCACTACTGAAGAAGGCTGACGGGACGCGGTAGAGAAAATCATGAACGTCCGCATCAAGGTCTGTTGCATCTCAAGCGTCAACGAGGCGCGGATTGCCGTGCGCAATGGCGCGGCGGCACTCGGACTCGTCTCGTCGATGCCGAGCGGTCCCGGCGTGATCGATGAGTCGCTCATCGCCGAGATCGCCGCCGCGGCGCCCCCAGCCGTCGCGACGTTTCTGCTCACCTGCCTCCAGGACGCCGACGCGATCGTCGAGCAGCAACACCGCTGTGGAACGAACGTCGTGCAGATCTGCGATCACCTCGTGACCGGCACGTATGCTGAGATGCGCCGTGCGATGCCAGGGGTAAAACTTGTGCAGGTCGTCCACGTGACCGGTCCGGAATCGGTCGACGAGGCACGTCGCGTCGCGCGCGACGTCGACGCGATCCTCCTCGACTCGGGGAACCAGAAGCTCGCGATCAAGGAGCTCGGAGGCACGGGACGAACTCACGACTGGGAGCTTTCGCGACGCATCGTGGAGAGCGTCGCGGTTCCGGTCCTCCTCGCCGGCGGCTTACGCCGCGAGAACATTGCCGACGCGGTACGTCACGTTCGCCCGTTCGGCGTCGACCTCTGCTCGAGCCTCCGCAGCGACGGAAAGCTCGACGAAACAAAGGTCGTCGAGTTCGTCCGTGCCGCGCTCGAGGCTTGATGGCTCGTAGCGGCACATTCCGATGTGCCGCGGTCCCTTCGCTCGCTCCGCCTGCTTCGTAGCATGCCGCGCATCGGAATGCGCGGCTACGAAGGCGCCACCGCCTCTACGTCAGCAGCCTGCCGAGAATCTCTTGAACCTTCTTCCCGTCGACCTGGTCGCGGTGCTTGGCCATGATTTCCTTCATGACCTTGCCCGTGTCCTTCTTCGACGCGGCACCGGTCGCGGTGACGAGGCCCTGGATGAGCGCCTCGAGCGCCTCATCGGACATCTGCGCCGGCAGGTACCCTTCGAGGATCGCGAGCTCGCGTTTCTCTTTGTCCGCAAGCTCCTGGCGTCCCGCCTTCTCGAATTGTTCGATCGAGTCCTGTCGCTGCTTCACGGCGCGCCGGATTACGACCGCGGCTTCAGCGTCGGACAGCTCGTGCATCTTTTCGATCTGCTCGTTCTTCAGCGCTGACTGGAGCATCCGGAGTGTCGACAGTTTCTCGGCTTCCTTCGCCTTCATCGCGGCCGTGAGATCGGCTCTGACCTGTTCCGTGAGTGACATCGTGCCTCCCTGGGGCGGAATTGATCGTTGAGAATTGGGACTTGGGATTGGAGAGATAGCCGAGGCCGATCCCGCATCCAACGTCCGACTCGCTCGAATCACGTTGCTACGCCTCCTCTCAATTCTCGATTCTCAATTCTCAATTCCCGGACTGACCAGATTGACGCTTCTTGAAGCGCTCCACTATTCTGGCCCCGCATGAGTTTCGACCTCGAGTCCATCCTCCGCGACACCCACGCACTGCTCAGCGGACACTTCCGCCTCTCCTCGGGGCTTCACAGCAACGCGTACGTCCAGTGTGCGCGTCTGCTGGAGGATCCCGCGCACGCTGGCCCGGTTGGTGAGGCGCTCGGCTCGAAACTTCGCGCGCACGGGTGCGATCGGATCGTCGCCCCCGCGCTGGGCGGCGTAGTCATCGGATACACGGTCGCCCAGTCGCTCGGAGTGCCGATGATCTTCACCGAGAGGAAGGACGGTGTGATGACGCTCCGTCGCGGTTTCGAGCTCGGCTCGCGAACGCGCGTCGCGATCGTCGAGGACGTCGTCACGACGGGGAAGTCGACACGAGAGACGCAGTCGGTCGTCGAGTCGCTCGGAGGCACCGTCGTCGCCTTCGCGTCGATCATGAATCGGAGCGGAATCGAGAACCCCTTCGATTCTCCCTTCGAGTTCCTCATGCGCATGGCGCTCGAAACGTGGGACGAGGCAACGTGCCCGCTCTGCGCTCGCGGCGTTGCCCTCGATTCCCCTGGAAGCAGGTTTCAGCGATGAATGAATACACCGTCGTCATCGGGGAACGCGAGCAGCACGTCGCAATCACACGGCACGGACAGGCATTCGACACGTCGTCCGAAGGAACGACGCGGCGGATTGAGATCGTCTCGACGAGGAGCAACGAAGCTATCCTCGTCATCGACGGCGTGCGCCGCATCATTCCCTTCGCGAGGGTTGGCGACGAGCTCCATTTCGACCTCGGCGGGGAGATCGTAATCGCGGAAGTCACGGCGGGTGCGCGGCGAACGAAGGCGCGACACAAAGAGCACTCGATGGCAGCGCCAATGCCGGCGCTCGTCACGAAGATCCTCGTCGAGCCGGGCCAGAGTGTCGGACGTGGCGCGCCGCTCGTGATTCTCGAGGCGATGAAGATGGAGCACCAGATCGTGGCACCGTACGACGGCACGGTCGAAGAAATCCGCTGTAAGGCAGGTGAGATGGTGCAGCCTCCCGACGATCTCATCGTTCTCGCTCGTGCCGCCGAGGCGTCATGAAGCTCGACGTCGAACGCATTCGAATCGTCGAGGTCGGTCCGCGCGACGGGCTCCAGAACGAAAAGGCGACTATCGCGCTCGATACGAAGGTCGCATTCATCGAAGCGCTCGCCGACGCGGGTTTGACGACGATCGAGGCGGGCGCCTTCGTCCGGCCGGCCTGGGTTCCGCAGATGGCCGACTCCTCGGAAGTCTACGCGAGGATCACGAAACGCGATGGCGTCGACTACCCGATGCTCGTCCCGAACGAAAAGGGTCTCGATCGCGCGATCGAGTGCGGTGTGAAGTCGATCGCGATCTTCACCGCGGCCTCGGAGTCGTTCAACAAGCACAACATCAACATGTCGATAGACGAGTCGTTCGAGGAGTTTGCGCCGGTTGCCGCGCGCGCGCGGAGTGAGGGCATTCGCATCCGCGGCTACGTCTCGTGCGCGTGCGGCTGCCCTTACGAAGGAGCGGTGGAGCCCGAGAAGGTTCTCGAAGTCACCGCGCGGCTCATGGACCTCGGATGCTACGAGGTCTCGATCGGAGACACGATCGGCGTCGGCACACCGATGCAGGTCCAGGGACTGCTTTACCTTCTCACCCAGGTGATTCCCCGCAACTGCCTCGCGATGCATTTCCACGACACGCGCGGGATGGCTGTCGCGAATGCGCTCGCGGCGCTCGAGCTCGGCATCACGACCTTCGACGCGTCGGCGGGCGGGTTAGGCGGCTGCCCGTACGCTCCCGGAGCGTCGGGAAACGTCGCCACCGAGGATTTGGTCTTCCTCTTCGACGGGCTCGGAATCGATCATGGCGTGAGCCTCGACAAGCTCGTCGCCGCGGCGCGCGTCATCTCGCCGTGGCTCGACCACCCACTTCCCGGAAAAGTCGTGCAGGCGTGCACGAAGGGAACATTGCCGTGGGGGGCCAAGACAACCGCTCAGTGACACTCGAAAGGCCGAAGTTAGAACGTAGAACGATGAAGTTTGAACCCAGAACGAAGCTTCGGCGACGATCCCCTTCTGGGTTCAAACTTCATCGTTCTGCGTTCTAACTTCCCAACGCTCGTTCAAGCGCAAACGAACATGGTTCCCGTCTCACACGACGAGCGGGCGGCCCGGCGGCCGCCCGTTCGTCGTTTCAGTCATCACGCGAATTATCGCGACGGCGTCCACTTGAGAATCGGCTGCCGCGCTGCCCTCGCTTCGTCGAGACGTCGCACCGGCGTCGTGTGCGGTGCCGACTTCACGAGCTCAGGCGACTCCTTGGCCTCCCGCGCGATCGCGAGCATGGCGTCGCAGAACGCGTCGAGCTCCTCTTTAGGTTCGCTCTCGGTCGGCTCGATCATGAGCGCGCCGGGAACGATCAGGGGAAAGTAGATGGTCGGCGGGTGGAATCCGAAATCCATCAGCCGCTTCGCGATGTCGAGCGTGTGGACGTCGTTCGCAAGCTGCGTCTTGTCGTCGAAGACGACTTCATGCAGCGACGGATCGTCGTACGGAAGGTGGTACGCATCCTTGAGCCGCGCCCGAATGTAATTCGCGTTGAGCACGGCGATCTCCGCCATGCGACGCATTCCCTCGCCGCCCATCGATCGCATGTACGTCAGCGCGCGCACGAGGACCCCGAAGTTGCCGTTCCATGCGCGCATCCGCCCGATCGAATCGGGGCGGTTGAAATCCTGGTAGAACGTCCCGTCGTCGCGCCGCTCGATCGTCGGGGCGGGAAGGAACGGTACGAGCGACTCCGCCACCCCGACCGGGCCGGCGCCTGGGCCGCCGCCGCCATGCGGCGTCGAGAACGTCTTGTGCAGGTTCGAATGGATGACGTCGACACCCATGTCGCCCGGGCGCGCGATCCCGACGAACGAATTGAGGTTCGCTCCGTCGCAATAGAGAAACGCACCCTTGCGGTGGAGGATGTCGGCGATCTTCGTGATCTGGCCTTCGAATACGCCGAGCGTGTTAGGCACCGTGAGCATCAGCGCGGCAACGTCCTCCGTAACCTCGCGCTCGAGGAGGTCGAGATCGAGCGTCCCGTGGGAGTTCGACTTGAGCTCTTTCGTCGTGTAACCGGCGAACGCCGCGGAGGCGGGGTTCGTGCCATGCGCCGAATCGGGGATCAGGATCACCTTGCGCGGGTTCCCCTGTTTCGCGAGCGCCTTGCGAACCATGAGGATCCCCGTCAGCTCGCCATGCGCTCCCGCAACCGGCTGGAGCGTGACCCGCGGCAGGCCGAAGATCTCCTTCATCGTTTGCTCGAGCAGCCAGATCAGCTCGAGCGACCCTTGCACCTGGTGCTCGGGCTGAAGTGGATGGCTGTAGGCGAATCCCTCGCGCCGCGCCATCGCTTCGTTGATGCGCGGGTTGTGCTTCATCGTGCACGAGCCGAGCGGGTAGAGCCCGGAGTCGATTGACATGTTGAGCTTCGAGAGCCTGGTGAAGTGGCGGATCACGTCGACTTCGGAGACTTCCGTCTCTCCTTCGATATCGTCGCGAAGGAGCGTGCCCGGAAGCAGTGACTCGAGCTTCGTCTCGGCGACGTCGAGCGCGGGGAACCGGTAGCCGACCCGTCCAGCGCGGCTGCGCTCGAAAATCAGTTCCTCGGCAGTGTCGTGAAAGCTCGTCGGCTTCGGGGCGGCGGTCTCGGTCTTCGTCTGTTCGCTCATCGTCGCCTCCTTACAGCGCCTTCGCGATCGCGGCGGCGTAGCGGTCCATGTCGGCCGCGCCGTTCATCTCGGTCACCGCGGCAATGTAGTCGTTAGGCCTGTCGGGATACCACGTATCGAGCGCGACGCCTCCGAGGATCCCCTCGCCGGCCAGCGCCTTGAGCAGCTCGCGCGCCGGGCGCTTCGTACGCACCGTAAATTCGTTGTAGATCGGTCCCGAGAGCGGAAACTCCACCTTCCCCGTCGCGGCGAGCCGGCTCTTCAGATATGCCGCCTTCTGCAGACACTGACTCGCGACTTCCCGAAGTCCCTTGCGACCGAGCAGCGAGAGATACATGTTCGCGGCGAGCGCGATGAGTGCCTGGTTCGTGCAGATGTTCGACGTCGCTTTCGCGCGACGGATGTGCTGCTCACGCGTCGCGAGCGTGAGTACATACGCCTTCCGGCCGTCGACGTCGACCGTCTCGCCGACGAGCCTTCCCGGCATGTGCCGCTTCAAGTCGTCGCGAACGACCATGAAGCCTACGTAGGGTCCGCCGAACGACATCGGAATGCCCCAGGCCTGCCCTTCGCCGACAGCGATGTCGAAACCGTGTCTTCCTGGAGGGGAGACGATTCCGAGCGAGCTCGCTTCGGCGACGACCGCGATCTTGCGCGCCTTCACGGCGTCGGCGATCGCCGCAACCGCGTCGTAATCCTCGAGCACGCCAAAGAAGTTAGGCGACTGGATGGCGACGCCGAACGTTCCCTCGTCGCACGCCGCCTTCATCGCCGCGAGATCGACGCGCCCGTCCGCGCCCATTCCGATCTCGACGATCTCGAGCCCGAGATTCTGAACGTATGTCGCCAGCGTTTCGCGATACATCGGGTGGATCGACGTCGCAATCAAGACCTTGTTCTTCTTTGGCGCGACGCGCTGCGCGAGCAGAACGCCTTCGACAAACGCCGTCGATCCGTCGTAGAGCGACGCATTGGCGACGTCGAGACCGGTCAGCAGGCACTGGTGGGTCTGGTACTCGAAGATCGCCTGCAGCGTCCCCTGTGACACCTCCGGTTGGTACGGCGTATAGGCCGTCAGCCACTCCCCACGCAACAGCATCTGGTCGACGCATGCGGGCTGATGGTGCAAGTAGACGCCGCCGCCGAGAAACGACGGCTTGTCGTCCGTGCGGACGTTGCGAAAGCCCATCGTGGCGAGCGCGCGCCGAACCTCGATCTCCGACCACGGGCCCGGGACGTCGAGAAACCGGTCGAGCTTCACGTCTTTCGGTAACGAGTCGAAGAGGCGTTCGACCGAGTCGACGCCGATCGTCTCGAGCATTTCCCGGACGTCGATGCCGGCGTTCGGAATGTAGCGCATCGGTTTGGTTTCCAAGACTGGCTCCACAGGGTTGCGGTTTGGGTCTGCAGACCGGGTGATCATGTTCGGATTTCAGATGCGATGTACCAGGGCGACGGCGTAGCGGCGGATTCCGATCCGCCGCGGTCCCAACTCCCGCGCCGCTCAGGCGGCATGCCGCGCATCGGAATGCGCGGCTACGAGCGCCTCTTCCCGCACGGTCGCGGTGGCCCTCGCAGCGGCCCTCCCGCAGCGCCACACACCGGCCGGAATGCGCCAGCCGGACTGCTATTCGCCCGCTTCCTTCTCGACGTACTCTTCGTACTCCTCGGCCGACATCAGCGCGTCGAGCTCTTCGGCGTTCGAGAGTTTGACCTTCATCATCCATCCATCGCCGAACGGGTCGCTGTTGACCAGCTCGGGGCGTGAGGCAAGCTCGTCGTTGACCTCGACGACCTCGCCGCTCACCGGCGCGAAGAGCTCTGAGGCGGCCTTGACCGACTCGATGTTCCCGAACTCCTCGTTCGCCTCGACCTGGGATCCGACTTGCGGAAGCTCGACGAACACAACGTCGCCCAACTCCGTCTGCGCATAGTCGGTGATTCCTACCGTTGCGATTCCGCCTTCGACATGAACGTATTCGTGGCTCTTCGCGTAGCGGTTGTCCTTGGGTGTCATCGTCGCTCCTTGCCTGGCGCGCCGTGGCGGCGGCCGGCTATTTTGCTCGCTTGTAGAACGGGGTCGGCACGACGCGTGCCTTCGTCTCTTTCCCGCGCACGAGAATCATGAATTCCGTGCCCACATCACACATGCGCAGAGGAAGATATGCGAGACCGATCGCCTTTTTCAACGTGGGCGAGTGGGTACCCGAGGTCACGACGCCGACTTCGGTTCCGCCTTCGACGACGGGATACTCGTGGCGCGCGATTCCGCGGTCGACCATCTCGAAGCCGATGAGCTTGCGGCTCACGCCGTCGGCCTTCTGCTCCTTCAGCACATCGCTCCCGTTGAACTCGCCCTTGTCGAGCCGCACGATCCAGTCGAGGTCTGCTTCGATCGGCGTATGGTCCTTGTCGATGTCATTGCCGTAGAGCGCCATCTTCGACTCGAGGCGCAGCGTGTCGCGCGCACCCAGACCGATCGGGACGCAGCCGAGCGGCTTACCGTCTGCGAGGATCTTCCGGTAGATCGCGGGCGCTTCCGCCGGGGCGACGTAAATCTCGAAGCCGTCCTCGCCGGTGTAGCCGGTGCGCGAGACGATCGCTGGCACTCCGCAGACGTCGCCTTTCGCGAATCGGTAGTACTTGATCTCGGCGAGCTTCACCGAAGTCAGCGGCTGCAGGATCGTCTCCGCGAGAGGCCCTTGCAGCGCCATCTGCGCGTAGTCGGCGCTCGCGTTGACGACTTCGACGTCATACCCCTTCGACTGCTCGAGGAACCAGGCGAAGTCCTTCGGCGTATTTGCGGCGTTGACGACGACGAAGTAATCGGTCGCGCTGTTGCGATAGATAAGGATGTCGTCGACGAACCCGCCGGTCGGATAAAGCAGTCCGGTGTAGTGGATCCGGCCATCGGTCAGCTTCGAAACGTCGTTGCACGTGCACTTCTGGAGAAACGCCTCGGCCTGCGCCCCGCGGACGAGAATCTCGCCCATATGAGAGACATCAAAAAGCCCGGCTCGCTCGCGCACTGCGGCGTGCTCTTCGAGGATTCCGGTGAACTGAACGGGCAACTCCCACCCGCCGAAATCGATCATCCGCCCTCCCGCTTCCTGGCAGACTTCAAAGAGGGGGGTGCGCTGCAACGGCTCGTTGGACGGGGCGTGGGACATGGGAAACCTCCGCTGCGTGAATATCAAATGGAAGGTCAAAGGTCAAAGGATGCAGGTCACAGTCCGGCATTCACGTTGCGGTTTCTGTGACACATCGCTGATTCGGTCCGCCGATGGCACCTCCGGCGTTGTGACCCGAAGATCTCGAACAATCAATTGGACCTATTCGGTCGTCCGCCCTATCCTCCTTCCATCACGACCGGACGCCGCCTCGGTGCCGGCACGCAACGACTCGGGGGTCGCAACCGAATGGAAATCACCTCAATTGGCACCCCCCTGCTTTGGGGCGGCTTCACCGTGTTCATCATCGCGATGCTGGCGCTCGACCTCGGAGTCTTCCACCGGAAGGCACACGAAGTCAGATTCAGAGAGGCTCTCGGCTGGACGTTCGTCTGGATCACGCTCGCTCTCGTTTTCAACTTCGGTGTGTACAAGCTCTACGGCACACGGACGGGGATGGAGTTTCTCACCGGCTACATCATCGAGAAGGCGCTCTCGGTCGACAACGTCTTCGTGTTTCTCGTCATCTTCTCGGTATTCGCGGTGCCGGCGAAGTTCCAGCACCGCGTCCTTTTCTGGGGCGTCCTCGGCGCGCTCGTAATGCGCGCGATCTTCATCTTCGCGGGTGCCGTGCTATTGCAGAAGTTCCATTGGGTGATCTACATCTTCGGGGCGCTGCTCGTGGTGACTGGTATCAAGCTGCTCGTGCAAGGCGATGAGCAGATCGATCCGAAGCAGAACCCGATCTTCCGTTTCTTCAAGCGGATCATCCCGGCGACGAGTGAATACGCAGGCGGCTCGTTCTTCGTCCGCGAGAACGGGAAATGGCTCGCGACGCCGCTCCTGATGGTGCTCGTCGCGGTCGAGGCGTCCGACCTCGTCTTCGCCGTCGACTCGATTCCAGCGATCTTCGCCGTGACCTCCGACCCGTTCATCGTCTACACGTCGAACGTCTTCGCCATTCTCGGGCTCCGCGCACTCTACTTCTGCCTCGCAGGCGTGATGGACAAGTTTCACCTCCTCAGAGTGGGGCTTGCGCTCGTGCTCGTCTTCGTCGGCACGAAGATGCTGATCGTCGAGGTGATCAAGATTCCGATTGCGATCTCGCTCGTAGTGGTGATGTTGCTTCTGGCCGGGTCGATCGCCGCCTCGTTCATCTGGCCGAAGAAGGGAGAGGGGGACGCGCTTCGTTAGCCCCAATGGCCTGAACTTAAACTCGATTCTCCATTCTCCATTCTCGATTCGACCTATGATTTCGCGATGTCACTCCGCCAGCTCTTCAAGACGAAGTCGCTCGACGCGCTCATCAGCGAGACAGAGGAAACCGGCCACCAGTTCAAGAAGGCGTTAGGCCCAGTCAACCTGATCGCCCTCGGAGTCGGCGCGATCATCGGCGCGGGCATTTTCGCCGTCGTGGGAACCGCAGCTGCCGGCGACGCGTCGCGCCCGGGAGCTGGCCCTGCGCTGATGCTCTCGTTCGTTCTCACCGCGTTCGTCTGCGCACTCACGGCGCTCTGTTACTCGGAGTTCGCCGCGATGGTGCCTGTCTCCGGCTCGGCGTACACCTACGCTTACGGAACACTCGGCGAGCTCGTCGCCTGGATCATCGGCTGGGATCTGATCCTCGAGTATGCGATCGGCAACGTTGCCGTCGCCATCGCATGGTCGAGTTACTTCAACACGCTGCTGAAGGGAGTTGGCATCGACATGCCGCCATGGCTCGTCGTCGACTACATGACGGCGAGAGAGGGTCTGCCGGAAGTCGTCGCAGCGGCGCCTCACATTCTCGGAGTCCCCATCGTCTTCAATTTCCTCGCCTTCGCGATCGTCGCGCTTCTGACGGTCGTTCTCGTCTGGGGGGTGCGCGAATCGGCGAATTTCAACCTCGGGATGGTCGTCGTGAAGCTCGTCGTCCTCGGCTTCTTCATCTTCGCGAGCGTGAAGTTCGTCAAGCCGGAGAACTGGACACCGTTCATGCCTAACGGTTTCCCTGGAGTCTTCGCGGGAGCGGCGATCATCTTCTTCGCCTACATCGGCTTCGATGCCCTCTCGACGACGGCAGAGGAATCGCGGAACCCGCAGCGTGACATGCCGATTGGCATCATGGGCTCGCTCGTCATCTGCACGCTCATCTACGTGCTCGTCGCCGCGGTTTTCACAGGGATGATCCCGTACTCCGTTCTCAAAGGGACGGTCGCGAGTCAGCAGGCCGAGCCGCTTACGCTCGCAATGCGCTACGCCGCGATGCCCGACTGGATGGTCGGGATCGTCGCGTTCGGGTCGGTCGTCGCCTCCACCGCAGTGCTGCTGGTCTTTCAGCTTGGCCAGCCACGCATCTTCTTCGCGATGGCGCGCGACGGGCTTCTCCCGCAGTCGTTCGCAAAGATCCACCCGAGGTTCGGCACGCCGCACGTGACGACGATCCTGACCGGCATCCTCGTAGGCGTGACTTCGGCGATCACGCCTCTAACCGCGATGGTCGACCTCACGAACATCGGGACGCTCTTCGCGTTCATTCTCGTCTGCATCGGAATCACGATCCTCAGGATCAAGGATCCCGATCGCGTGAGGCCGTTCCGCGTGCCGCTCGGGCCGTTCCTCGTGCCGGGGTTAGGCGTGCTTTCCTGCCTCTTCCTCATCTACTACCTGCCGCCGTCCTCCTGGATGCGCTTCTTCTGGTGGCTCCTCGCCGGCGCGGGCATCTACTTCAGCTACGGGTTCTGGCACAGCAGACTGAGGAAAGCGGTCTAGCGGACACAAGCAGCGGAATTGAGGATTTCGAACGCGGTATGCACCCGGTTCATGCGCGGCCTCCGGCGGGAGGAACGCGGCCGGCGCAGCTGGCGTCACGGTCGTCGAATTCCTTCATTCGTCGCGTAGCGACGACCGATCTTAGCCCCCGGTGACCGAGCGCGTAGCTTTTCCCCGGTGGCGTCGCCCCGCGTCGTCCCGCGTCGCTACGCGACGCGCAAGGCGCTCGCGAAAGCCGTTAGGAAGCGAACGAGACGGCCGCGATGCACGGTCACTCCGAGTCTCATCGGCGTAGCCCCTCGCCTTCCGCCTTTCAAGCAAAACGGCGCGCCCGAAAGCGCGCCGTTCGGCGAATCTCAGCCTGTCTTGGCCTCTGGCCCTTGGCCTGCTTTGACCTATGACCTTTGACCTCAAACCTGCCTTTACGCGTTGAGCATGTGCCCGACGAGGCCGTGC
>JACPDH010000064.1 GCA_016184115.1 Acidobacteriota bacterium
AGATCAAGCGCGACACGAAGATCCTCACCATCTACGAGGGCACCTCGGAGATCCAGCAGAACATCATCGGCGTCTTTCGAATCCGCGAGAACGTGCGGGCGAAGGGAGGCTTCTACAACGGCCTCGCCGATAAGGTGGCACGACTCGAGCACGTCAACGGTCCCCTCGTCGCCAATGCGGCTCGGTTTCTTTCGGAGTGCACGCTTGCGGCGTTCCATGGAAAGCTGATGCGCCAGCAACACGCGGTATTCGAGCTCGCCCTGGCGATGGCCGGCGTGGAGACCGCGGTCGCTCTCTGTGAGGCCGCCGCGAAGAATGGCTCGGAGCTACTCCGCGCGCAGGCACGCGTGCATGGCGCAGATGTCGCGCTCAGCGTCGGCACGCGGTTGCTCAAGCTCTTCGCCGGCTCAGGTCTGTACGACAGTGGGAAGCTCGCCGAGCTCAGCGCGGTGGCCGATCTCGCTGGCTCGATCGCCGCTCAGGCCGGCGTGCTCGGAGACATGGACTTCATCGCGGCGGCGATCACCGCGGCGTGAAAGGCGCCTGGGAACGGAGGCGGCCGTCGGCGCGGAACGCTCGTCGTGCGGGCTCCAGGTCGACGCTCGCCTCCGTTGTACGATTCCGCATGCGAATCTCCCGCGCGGTCTCCGTACTCTTCCTCTTCCTCGCACTGCCTCTGCGAGCCGCAGAGCTCACGCACACCGAAGCGCTCGTCACCCTCTGCAAGGTCTGGTCGACCGCGAAGTTCCTCCATCCTCGGTTGATGGTGCGCGAGCTCGACTGGGATGGCGCGTTGCTACGTGCGATTCCTGCAGCGCGCGAAGCGAAAACGCACGACGAGCTCGCGAACGCGATCCGCGGCGCCCGCCGGCCGTTGGTCGCAGGTTCGACGGGAGAAGCAGGGCGCGTGACGAACGCGGCGTAGTAGCCGCCCGACGAGGAACCCACCTGCGGCAGAGAGCGTTGGCAAGGGTCTCACGCGTCGTGATCGACGTTCGAGCAGAGGATCCGCATGCACTGGAGGCAATCGAGTGGTTCCTCGAGGGGATCGGCCCGCTCACGGACACGCAGATTCAGGGCATTCCAAAACGCTCCGTTCTGCACTCGGGCTGGGCGCCACAGGTGGGTTCCTCGTCGGGCGGCTACTACTCCGCGTTCGTCACGCGCCCTGCTTCTCCCGTCGAACCTGCGACCAACGGCCGGCGGGCGCCGCGCATCGTCTTCGTGGCGCGAGCGAGCGTTCCAGAAACCGCCGCGGCCCTCGCCGCGTCGTCGAAGGCGGGCCTCATCAGCGAGCTTACGTTAGGCGATGACGCCGTCGGAGAGACGTTCTCAATCGACGCGGGCGGCGGATGGACCGCGAGCGTCCGGACGTCGGAGGCCGCGATCTCCGGGATTACGGCTGACGCGGTCGTCGCGCCCGGGCGGAACGATTCCACGCTTGCGTACGCCGTCGTGCTCGCGCGCGGCGACGCACCGTTCGCGCCCAGGACGACCGTCGCGCGCAATGATCTACCGCGGCGTCTTCGCGACGATCCGTACGTCGAATCGCCTTATCCCGAATTACCGGTACGACTGCTCGCCCTCTTCCGCTTCTGGTCCGTCATCGACTGGTTCTACCCGTACAAAGATTTGATCGGCGACTGGGATGCCGTGCTGCGCGAAAGCATCGCCTGCTTTGAAGAAGCAGCGGACGCCAACGAATACACGACCGCCGTCTTTCGGCTGGTCGCGAGCGTGCCCGATGGACACTCCGGTGCGAGCGGCAACCCGGCACTCAAACTCTTCGGCGGGACCGCCCAGATCCCGATCGAGGTCCGCGCGGTCGAGGGAGAGTACGTGGTGACGGCGAAGGGATACGCCGAGGGGATCGCGATCGGCGACGTCGTCCTCGCGATCGACGGCGAAGATCTTCGCGCGCGCGTCGAGCGCATGCGGCCGCTCTTTGCGGCCTCGACGGAGGTGGCACGCGTCAACCGGCTCCTCGCGCTTTCGAGGCGAGGCGCAAATGACACGGTCGCACGCGTGACGGTCCGGCGCACCGATGGGAGCGCTGTGACAGTCGAGGTGCCACGCGTGCCCGGCTACGTCCCGCGAATCAGCAGCGGCGAACCGTGGAGAATCCTCGAAGGCAACGTCGGCTACGTCGACCTCACGCGGCTGACGATCGATCGGGTGCCTGCGATGTTCGACGCGATCATGACGACGCGCGCCACGATCTTCGACGTGCGCGGGTATCCGCGTGGAACGATCTGGGCGATGGCGCCGCGCCTCAACACGAAACGGGCGAAGACCGCCGCGCAGTTCCGCCGGCGGATGATCTCACCCGCGAGCCTCGACGAACGGGAAAGCAGTTACGAGTTCGAGCAGCACCTGCCAGCGGGCGATACGCCCCTGCCCATCTACCAGGGACGCACGATCGCGCTCATCGACGATCGCGCGATCAGCCACGCAGAGCACACGTGCCTCTTCCTCGAGGCAGCGAACGGCACGACTTTCGTCGGCACGAACACTGCGGGCGCGAACGGCGACATCACGAACGTCGTGCTTCCAGGTGGCTTCACCGCCTACTTCACAGGACATGACGTCCGTCACGCCGATGGCCGCCAGCTGCAGCGCGTTGGAATCGTGCCCGACATCGTCGCAGCGCCGACACTCGCCGGTTTGCGCGCGGGCCGCGACGAGGTACTGGAACGCGCGCTCGGGCTCTTGAATTGATTACGATGCGCCAGGCTGCACTTGCGGCTTCGCCGTTCCGTGGTGGCAAGTATCTTCGCGCATCGTTGGATGGCCACGGGTGGAGCGACGACGCACCGGCCGAGGCGATCGAAGGCTGGCCACCTGGGATTCGAGGGCACGAGTGATATCCGCACGACTCCGGCGCGACGAGACAATTCTCTTCCTGACGCGAGTCGTCAGGATGTTCGGCTACGGGTTTCTGTCGGTCATCCTCGTGCTCTACCTCGCGGAGACGGGGCTCGGGGAAACACGCATCGGCCTCTTGCTGACGCTGACGCTCGTCGGCGACACGCTTCTCTCGCTCTGGCTCACGACGCGCGCCGACCGGTTCGGCCGGCGACGGACACTCGTCATCGGCGCGCTCCTGATGACGATCGCCGGGGTCCTCTTCGCGACGACGCGTGACTTCACGCTACTCCTGCTCGCCGCAACGGTCGGAGTAATCAGCCCGAGCGGAAACGAGGTCGGCCCGTTCCTCCCGATCGAGCAGTCGGCACTCGCCCAGACGGTGCCTAACGACCGGCGCACGCACCTCTTCGCCTGGTACAACCTGGCTGGCTCGTTTGGAACCGCCGTCGGGGCCCTCGCCGCCGGTGTGCTCACACGAATTCTCGCGGCGAACGGGTACGAGACGATCACGAGCTACCGCATCGTCATTCTCGGCTACGCAACCATCGGGATCCTGCTCGCCACGCTGTTCACCCTCCTCACGCCAGCGGTGGAGACACGAGTCGTCGCGCACGATCGCGGCCGCGCGAGCACTCTTGGCTTGAATCGCTCTCGAAGCGTCGTGGCGCGACTGTCGGCACTCTTTGCGCTGGACGCCTTTGCAGGTGGATTCGTGATTCAGAGTCTCGTCGCCTATTGGTTCCACGTCCGATTCGGCGCGGATCCAGGGCTGCTCGGCGCACTCTTCTTTGCCGCGAACATCCTCGCTGGTGTTTCAGCGCTCTGTGCGGCGCGGGTCGCGCATCGCATCGGCCTCGTGAACACGATGGTGTTCACCCACCTGCCGTCCAACGTCCTGCTCGTCCTCGTGCCACTCATGCCGAATCTCGGACTCGCGATCGCATTGCTGCTCGCGCGTTTCGCGATCTCGCAGATGGATGTGCCGACCCGGCAGTCGTACGTGATGGCTGTCGTCGACCCCGAGGAGCGCTCGGCCGCCGCGGGAATCACCGGAGTCGCGCGGACGGTCGGAGCGTCGATCGCACCCGTCATCGCGGGACCGATGCTCGCAAGCGCTGCGCTCGCCTCGCTGCCCTTCTTCGTCGCAGGCGGCCTGAAGATCATCTACGACCTCGTGCTCTGGCGCAGTTTCCGCGCTCTGCCTCCCAGGCAGTGATGGGATGGGCCTCGCTACGGCGAACCGGAACGGGATCGAGGTTTCGAACCTTCCGTTAGGCTTGCGCCGCCGTTTGTTATAGAGTCTCCTCGGCCCCGCCGACAAAAGGACGGAACAGGAGCACGTCGCCGGGCCGGGAGGGCGCATTGTTCTGTTCACGTTGCGGCAATCCGATCACCAACAATGAGAATTTCTGTCCACGCTGCGGAAGTCCTGCGGCGTCTGCCGGCGTCGCATACGTACCGGCAAGCGCACTCTCGATGACGCCGGTCACCATGAAGCGCCCGGGGGTCATCACGCTGCTCGCCGTGCTCGACCTGATCGGCGGAGGCCTTTACGTCATCGGCGCGCTCGCGCTCGCATTGTCGATCGGTGTCGCCGAATGGGACGTGGCCTCAATGGTCGCCATCGGCATCATCGGGCTCATAGGGCTCGTGCTTCTGCTTGCCGGATCGGGCCTGCTTCTAATGAAAGAATTCGGCCGCCTCACGCAGCTAGGCCTCGCGGTGTTAGGCCTGATCGGATTCCCACTGGGAACGATCATCTCGGTGCTCATTCTCTATTACCTCACTCGTCCAGGCGTTCGGATCCTCTTCTCCGAACGACGAATCGAGGAGCTATCGAGCGACGAGGTCGCAGAGGTCGCGAAGGTACAGTCGTCGGGTGGCGCAGGCGTAGCGATTGCGATCGCAGCCGGCATTCTCGTCGTCGTCGCCATCATCGGCATCCTCGCCGCGATCGCGATCCCGAACCTCCTGACGGCGATGCAGCGCTCCAAGCAGAAACGGACCGTAGCGGACATGCGGCTCATTGCGACGGCCATCGAGTCGTACGCAACGGACAACAACACGTACGCGCCGAGAGGCTGGACTCCGCCGTCGGCAGATGCCTTCTCGGTCAGCGAAAGCGACGTCAAACTCGCCTCGGAGGCCCGAGTCGACATGGAGCTTCTCGCGCGCTCCCTCACACCGACGTATTCGCGCATCCTACCGCGTGTCGACGGCTGGAACCGCCCGATCGAGGTCTACGTCGGCGAGCATGGCTATAGCTATGGCATCCGGTCGCTCGGCAAGGATGGAGCCCCCGAGGGAGACGTCTATCAAAGCGCAACGACCACGAATTTCGACTGCGACATCGTTTTCGCAATGGGCGCATTCGTCGCGTATCCAGAGGGGTTGAGCAACGCACCACGATAGGGCGCTGCGCCGGCCCGGGGTCGCATGTCAGGAACGTGGTGCGAGCGGATCAGCACCACGCGAGCGTCGCCTGTCCGATCGGTTTCCTGCGCGTGCGCCCATCGTACGAAAAAAACAAAAGCCACCACTGGGGCGGCTCGATCAGCTCGTTGATTTGGTAGCGCATACGGGATTCGAACCCGTGTTACCGCCGTGAGAGGGCGGCGTCCTGGACCCCTAGACGAATGCGCCACAGCGTGGCAGGGACGCGCAGAGTACAAAACCGCGGCTCGGCGTGTCAAGCGCGGTTAACTCGAAGCGAGGCATGCGCATTCCCGATCGCCGAGCCGAAGCGCGAACGCGTGCGTGGGGATGGCCGTCCGTCAGCATGAGGGTTCCGGAATGGCGTATTGCGTCGGAGGTGAGGCGAGTCCCAGCCGATTCGTCGTGCGATCGAGCACGCCGACAGCGCACAACAAACGGGAAGCACGGTTTCCACGACGATGGAGGAGACCGAGCTCGATCAGGCTTGCCTCGGCGCCTCGCGCCGGAGAATGACGTAGACGGGCACGCTGCCGAGCATGAGAATCATCCCCCAGAAGACCGCGTCCTTCCCCGCCCCGCCGACCGCCCAGAGCGCATACGCGAAGGCGAGTCCGCCGAGGACGACGATGCCTGCCGGAATCCGTTTCGCTTCGCTCCGCTCACGCGCGAGGACGAGGAGCGCCATGCTGCAGAACACGTAGGGCACGAGCGTCATGAGCGTCGAGAGGAGTATGAGGAAGGTGAACATCGCGACGAGGCCGCGTGTGTAGTTCATCAGAACGATCACCGTGACGATCACGCTCGTCGATACGAGCGCGAGCGCCGGCGTGCCGTTTGCCGAGAGGCGCCCGAACCTGGGCGGCGCGAGCCCGTCGCGCGCCGCGGCAGCGGGGAGTTGCCCCTGCATCAGGATCCAGCCGTTGAGCGCGCCGAGCGTGGAGACGACCGCGCCCGCCGCGATGATGTACGCGGCCCAGTCGCCGAAGAGCAGGCGCGCCGCATCGGCGAACGGCGCAGTCGAGGTCGCGAGTGCGTCGCGCGGAATGATCCCCATGACCGCCGCGCTGCTCGCGATGTAGATGGCCGCAGCGAATAGCGTACCTACGATCGTCGCTCTGGGGATCGTTCGCTCCGGTATCTCGACGTCATCCGCGGGAACCGTTGCCGACTCGAGGCCGAGAAATGCCCAGAGCGTCAATGTGGCGGCTGCGGAGATGGCGGCGAGAAGCGGCTCGCCGCTCGGGTTGAGCGGAGTGAACTGCGAAGGATTGAGACGCGCGAGGCCGATCGCCGCGATGGCGAGGAGGGGCGCCGTCTTGAGGATGGTCGTCACGAGCTGCACGCCGCCGGCAATCCGCACACCAGCGACGTTGACGGCTGTAAGGAGCCAGATGAGCGCGATCGTCACGAGCCCCGCGCGTGCGTTGCTTCGCCCAGGCGCGCCCCAGAACACGGTGAGGTAACCGGTGAATGCGGTCGCAATCGCCGCGTTCGACGCCCAGATCGAAAGCCAGTAGCCCCAGCCGACGAGGAAGCCGGCAAAATCACCGAACGCTGCACGCGCGTAGATATACGGCCCGCCCGCTCCGCTCACCATGGTCGCAAGGCGCGCGAAGACGAGCGCCAGAAGTACGGAGCCAGCCGCGGTGAACACCCAGGCGACCAGGCTTAACGCACCGAAGCGCGCGAGCGACGACGGCAGGAGGAAGACCCCCGAGCCGATCATGTTCCCGACGACGAGCGCGGTCGTCATCCAGAAGCCGAGCTTGGGGCGTAGCTCCGTCGTGTCCGCCATGACTTTCTAGATTATGAACGAGCGGTGCTGAGTACTGTGTACAGTGCTGAGTGCTGAGTGCTGAGTCTACGACGGGCATGGGGTTGCCACCTTCGGACCGACGCATCAAGTCGGCAAAAGGCCGTTGGTGCTCGTCCCACGAGGTGTCCAGTATTCAGTATCCAGCACTCAGCACTCAGCACTCAGCACTCAGCACTCAGCACTCAGCACTCAGCACTCGGCACTCGGTCCTGGTTACTTGTAGCGCAGGTCGATCACTTTCCGGACGAGGTCCTTCGCGCCGTCGGGGAGATTCTGAACAGTCGAGAGAATGGAGTTGTAGGCCGGCGCCTCACCGCCATGCTTGAAGCACTCGGCACAGCGCGGAAGCTCGGAGAGGTCGTTCTTCGAGAAGGCGTCGTGCATCGTCGCGAAGCGCTCGCTCGCGATCATCGCCTCGAGCGATTGCGTCTTCAAGTCGCCAAAAATCTGGTCGCCGTGCGCGTCATAACAGCAATGCGTCACTCGCCCGTCGGCGAAGACGACGAGCCAGACGAAGAAGCCACCCTGCATGCAGCCCATGAACTTGCCGTGCAGGTCGGTCTCCTCGTTGACGTCGAGCGCCTCACACGTCTTCTCGATGATCTTTGCGTTCGGGTACCTCTTGATGTCGAAGAACCGCTTGAAAGCGGCAACCGTCTCCTCGGTCGTGAGGCGCGAGCGCATCTTCTGCAGCTCGATCTTCAACGAATGTCCCTTCGCCTGCTCGAGGAAGGCCTTCGTCAATTCGACGAGCTTGTTGAAATCGCCTCCGGTGCGCAGCTGCGGATAGACATCGGGGTTGATCGAGTCGACACAGATTCGAAGCCGCTTGAGCGGCGTCGCGAGGAGCCGCCTCCCAATCTCTTCGGTCAGCAGGAGCCCATTGGTCGACACGCTCGCCTCGGGGAATAGCCGGATCGCGTCGTCGATGCGCGAATAAAGGAGCGGCTCACCCATCTCATGGAGCCACTTGAGCTCGAGACCCAGGCCGTGGATCTCGCGCTCAGCCTTCTCGACGAGCCACCACTCCATGTCTTCGTACGGGCGACGGAGCACCGGCAGCGGGCACATGCCGCAGCGCAGGTTGCACTTCGACGTCAGCTCGAGGCCGACCTTGATGCGGCGCTTATTCAGCTTCACCGGTTTCATCTGTCGGGGCGGAACAGGGAGAGAGCGCGGGGCATTTCGAGCCGAGGTCGACGAGGCGTGGGCAGGCATGTCGGCGAAGCAAAGTCAGAAGCCGGGCGCGGGCTCGGACGCGGGCGCGTTCACGGGGGAGGCCGACTGCAGATTTCGATTGGGAACGCGGGACGTTTTCTTCCGTGAACGTGAACGGGCCCGCGCCCGCGCCCGGCTGTTCGTACTCCCCTTCGAACATCCCGCGCGAGTCCCTCACCCATTCCGCTTCGCTCTCTCCATCATCCCGCCGAGAAACTCGCTCATGCCGCCGCAGGCGTTCTGCGTCCAGCCTCCGTCGACCGGCAGAACGGCGCCGGTGACATACGACGCGAGGTCGGAGGCGAGGAAGAGGCAGACGTTCGCGACATCGTCAGGCGTTCCCATTCGTCCGAGCGGCACACCTTTCGCCGTCATCGCGCGGATCTCCGGAGTCGGCGCGAGGCGCGCCATCCCCTCGGTGCCATCGATCGGTCCCGGCACGACGGAGTTCACCCGAATCCCGTCGCGGCCCCATTCGAGTGCGAGGTTGCGCGTGATCATGTCGACCCCCGCCTTCGCCGCGCTGACGTGAATCTGCGCTTTCGACGGGATGAAGGCCTGCGGCGCGGAGATGTTGATGATCGACGCGCCAGGCTTGCGAAGGCGCGAATACGATGCGGACATGACGTGGAATGTGCCGAGCAGGTCGATCTCCATCACGGCTCGAAACCCGTTCGAGGAGAGGTCGGACGCGAGCGACGGGAAGTTGCCTGCCGCGCCCGAGACGAGGACGTCGAATTCGCCGTAGCTCTCATGAACCTGAGTGAGGCCGCGCTCAACCGCTTCGAGATCGCGAACGTCCGCGACGAAACCCATCGCCTGTGCGCCTAACTTATGCAGCGCGGCGACGGTGTCGTCCACCTTGTCCTGTTTCCGGCTCGCGACCGCAACGCGGGCGCCGTGCGCAGCAAACGCCTCGGCGATTCCGCGATTGATCCCGCTCGTGCCGCCGACCACGACGACCGTCTTGTCGCTGAAGTTCAAATACGCCATTCGCCGACCCTCCGCTAATGGAGAGAGTACAACAGTCCGTCACTCACGAATGGAGCGCGCGCATCAAGCGCACAGCGAACTCGTGCCACGAGTAACGCGCGGCGGACGCTTTCGCAGCGTTCTCCATCGCCTCGCGGTTGCATGACGTGAGGAAACGATCGATCGCCTCGGCGAGAGCGGCGGCGCTCTCGGGCTCGATCAAGAGCCCATTCACGCCATTCTCGACGATCTCCGGCATGCCACCGACGCGCGTCGCAATGACGGGGCGGCCGAAATGGAACGCGGTCAGCACGACGCCGCTCTGCGCTTCATGCCGGTAAGGCGCGAGAACGAGATCTGCGGCGGCGAACCATGTCGCGATCTCGGAATCGGGGATAAAACGAAAGTCGAAGCGCACACGACGATCGTCGAGCTCGAGACGCCTTCGCTGCTCGCGGTAGCCCGCCTCCCCTCCGTACCAGACTTCTCCGGCGACGAGGAGCAACACATCATTCTGAAGCTTCGGCCATGCGTCGAGGACGATGTCGAGTGCCTTGAATGGACGGACGTGACCGAAAAAGAGGGCAACCGCACGACCCGGGTCGACGCCTAACGCCTTCCTCGCTTCGGTGCGCGACGGGACCTCCCCTCCCATCTCATGAACCGGCAGAAAGATCTCTTCGATCCGCGGATCGCGACCTCCCTTCAGCCTCCGCCTCGCCTCGTCCGCTTCCGATCTCGCATGGATGACGAGCAGATCGGCCGAGGCGAGCGCTCGCGTCGTGAGCCAGCTCTTCCAGAACGAAGGTTCCTTGTCCGTGATGTTGTGGCACTGGTAGACGACGCGCGTTGAGGGCGGCAGAAACGCCCGCATCATGAGATACGGCAGCGCCCACACCCAGACCCACCAGGTGAAGATCACGACGTCGGGGCGCGCGCGCCGCAGACGCAGGCCGGCGCGAATCCAGGTCAGCGGGTTCATGACGTCGATCGCGAACGTGGCGTTGCGCGGCGTCTTCGACGCGAGACTCGCATCGCGGTCGTCACTCCCCGGATAGAAGAGCCGCGGAAACTGCCGGCTGAACGAATGGATCGAGACGTCGTGAAACCGCCCGAGCTCTTCCGCGAGCCGCGTCGTGCAGTAGGCGATGCCCGCGCGATACGGAAATACAGGGCCAACGATTTCGAGCTTCATCGCGGTTAGAGAGTATTGCAGATCGACGCGTCCAGAACTGAGGGACGAGGCAATGCGAGATGCGCGGATGAGCGAGCGTCGCCCCTGCTTCCGGCCATTGCGGCGGTGACAGGAAGCGGCGGCTACGCGCCGAGGAAACTCGTCACGGTCGAGGCGAAGTACTTGCCCCACGTCTTCGGCTGGAAGACGAGCGACGACGACATGAAGCAGGAGTGCGTACAGTGGCACTCCTTTGCCGCGACGGCGGCGCGCTGGCGGTCGGCCTCCGGCGAGAACCAGAGTTCGCCGAAGTCATACCCGACGTCGCGCACGTTTCCGACAGCTTCGCGCAACTCGCAAAGCCTAACCTCGCCGCGAGCGTCGATCACGCCAGAGATCGTGCCGGCGTAGCATGGCGTCACCTGCGTCTCCTCCTCGAGCACGCGCAGCTCGACCTGGCGCGAGTAAATCTTCACGAACTTCAAGAAGCCGTCGTACTTCGGAAACGTCTGCCAGTAACGCTCGAGCCTCGGCAGCACTTCGCGGTAGCGCTCGGTGGTGATCGGCTGGATGTTCTTGTCGGGCTGGTCGCCGCGAAGCATCTCGAACGAATGGAACGAGATCTCGGGAAAGTCGCGCCTCACGCTCGCCGTCAGCTCCTCGATGTCGTCGACATTGAAAGTGCACAGGCACGTGTGCACGTTCAGCGTGAAGCTGGGAAAGCGCGTCTTGAGCGCATTGAGCTTCGCGTACGTGGCCTTCGCCTTCTCGTAGCAGCCGGGGACGCCACGAATCCAGTCGTGCTTCTCGCCGACATGGTCGACCGAAATGTTCACGACGATCTGCGTCGCGGGGCATTTCTCCAGAATCTGCTCCGCCTGCCGTGCGATCGCGCCGGGCGAGACGGCGCCCGTCGGAATCGTGATCTGCTTCGCCCCTTTCCTCGTCGAAAGCGCCTCACAGATCTCCGGCAGGTCGCGCCGCATGAACGGTTCGCCGCCGCTCATTACCACGAAGAGCAGTTCGTCGAGCGAATCGATCGTCTGTAGCAACTCGTCGGTCGAAAGCTCGTGCTCCTTCTCCTTCCGGAGCTGCTCCCAGTTGAAACAGGTACGACAGAAGGAATTGCAGTCGTACGTGAGGCCAAGGATCACGTAGACCGGCTTCATCCCTCGGCGAGACACGAGGTACTTGAGGTACTGAGCCTTGTCGGAGAATTTCATGTCGATTCGGCTGAAAGAACCTCGGGGCGTGCGAAGGTGTTCCCGGGGTGGCGGCGAAAGGCAATGCGTCGCTGGTGGTGACGGCCTCCGGCCGTTACGGTGTCGCGCCAGCGGCACGATGACAGCGCGCTTCCCACACGCGGCGCTTCGCGCCGCCACGGAGGCGAGACGCCTCCGCCACGCGGCACGATGACAGCGCGCTTCCCACACGCGGCGCTTCGCGCCGCCACGGAGGCGAGACGCCCCCGCCACGACGTATCTCACCGTCTCGCCGTGACCATGCCCCAGCAGATTCCGAGGAAATACGTCGCGTGATGCACGAGAAAGGCAAACGGAATCAGTGGCCAGGCGAGGGGGCGGAGGCGAGTCGCCAACACGCCGAACGTCAACGTGATGACGACGTAAGCGGCCAGCATGCCGAGCGCGACTTTCGGTGTGAAAACTGCGGCGGCGATGAATGCCAGCCCGGCAAGCAGAAAGCCGGCCACCTTCGGATTCCGGTAGCGCTGGCCGGCGCTGACGAGTAGCCGCCCCGTCTTGACTCGATAGCGCCAGCGTTGGCGGATGTAAGGCCCTGGAAAGGCACGCCGGCGGTGAAAGACCACGACGGAGTCGTGGTAGAGGACTCGTCCGCGCTCCATCAGCGACTCGACGAGCGCGGTGTCTTCGCCGATGTAGCCGATCGCGGCATCGAACCCGCCCGACTCGACGAACGCGGTCCGGCGCACGACGAGATTGACGAGCGCGACGTCGTGAGGCGAGGTGACGTGAAAGATGCCGCGACGGTTTTCGTGCGCCGCGACGCCACTGCCAATGAAACGCGCGGCAAGCAAGGTGTCGGAGACGAGCTCGGCGAACGTCGACTCGGCGGGCGCGGGATCGGGCCCGCCGACGGCGAGCACGCCAGGATTCTCGTCGAGAAACGTCGCCGCCCGCTCGAGCCAGTCTTCGCGCGCGATCGCATCGTCGTCGATGAACGCGAGGTACTCCCCCCGTGCCTCCCCCGCCGCCCGGTTCCGCCTCACCGCGGGGTTACGCTCTTCGACGATGACGAGGCGGATCCTCGGGTCGGCAGGAAGCTCGAGCGGCGCGCCCGCTACGACGAGGAGCTCATGGAGTCTCGCTCCCTGCGCCAGCACCGAATCGACCGCGCGCAGCGCATCCGGCCCCGGTCGATCCATCGGGATGATGACGGAGCAGCGTGGAGCGGTGGGGATGTCGCTCATCTGGGTGTGATACTTTAAATCCTGCCTACAACGAAGAAGCGACGATCGCGAAGACGCTCGGGGAGCTGCCGAAACGAATCGAGGGCTTCAGTCGGATCGAGACGCTCGTCATCGATGACGGCTCGACCGACGGTACCGTCGCCGCTGCCCGCAAAGCTGGCGCCGACCACATCGTCCGACTCGTCAGTAACCGTGGCCTCGCGACGGCGTTCGTCGCCGGGATCGACGCTTCCCTCCGTCTCGGCGCCGACGTCATCGTCAACACGGACGCCGACAATCAGTACGTCGGGGCCGACATCGCGAAGGTGGTTAAGCCGATCGTCGACGGAACCGCCGAGGTCGTGATCGGCGATCGCGACGTGCGTAACTCGCCTCACATGGGGCCGGTGAAGAGGTTGCTCCAGAAGATCGGAAGCCGTGCAGTCGGCCTCGCGTCGGGAGTGGACGTACCCGACGCGACGAGCGGCCTGCGGGCCTTTTCGCGTGACGCCGCCTATCAGATCAACGTATTCAACCCATTCACGTACACGCTCGAGACGATCATCCAGGCGGGAAACCGCAACTTTGGTCTGCAGTCGGTCGTCGTCGGCACGAACGCGCCGACGCGCCCTTCCAGACTCTACCGAGGAATCGCGAGCTACATCCGCAAGTCGATCGTCACGATCTTTCGCGTGTACGCGCTCTACAAACCGCTGAAGACGTTTGTCCTGATCGGCGCGCTCCTTTTCCTCGCCGGCGCGGCGATCGGAAGCCGATTCCTCTGGTTCTACCTTCGCGAGGGATCGGCGGGGCACATCCAGTCGCTGATCCTCGCTGCCGTGCTGTTGATCTCCGGCTTCCAGACGGCGCTCATCGGCCTTCTCGCCGATTTGATCTCGGTGAACCGCAAGCTCTCCGAGGAGATCCTGATCAGGCAAAAGAAGATGGACCCAGCTGGGCTGACGAATCGTCCGCCCAGGGATCGCGACAGGCATCATCATGGCCGTCGCGGTCGCGTCGAGCGCGAGCAACCGGCCGACCAGATCGAGACGCAGTGGGTCTGGCTGATCGACGAAGCGAAGCTCGATGCCCCGCATGAGGGCGCACCGGCGACGGAGGAGGCGCAGGCCGGGCCGCGGCGGAGACGACGGCGAAGGCGGCGCCCTGGAGGCGCACCCGCCGGGGCGCCCCCACCCGCGACAGACGAGCAGTAGTCGCTTCGGTCTACGCCACTATTCTTCGTCGCGCGATGGTGTCCAGCTCTGGATGAACTGGCGCGTGATCGCCATCGCAAGGCGAAGCTCACGAGGAACGGTGACGAGCGGGTGGATCGCGCCGTAGGTGTGAGTCGCGGATTCGATCACGACCATCGAAGCATTGTCGGCCGCATCGTGAATCTCGGTTGCCTCCTCCACCGGCACTGACTCGTCCGACGCGCCGTGGAGGACGAGCATCGGTAACGCAAGCCCGCCGAGCGCCTTCTCGAGGTCCAGGCGCTCTCGGTTCGCGTCGAGATCGTCGAGCAATCGCGTCGACATCCTCATCGTCTGTTTCGTTCGGAGATTCTCGACATCGAGGAAGCCGTCGCGGCGCCACCGTGCAATCGTCGCGTCATCCCAGCGGCGGAGCGTGGCAATCGAGCTCCAGGTGATTACGCCGTCGACTCGGTCGATCGTACGTGCACCAAGGATCGCAATCGCGCCTCCGCGCGAGTGGCCGAAGAGGAAGAGCGGCAGCGCGGAGAGATCATCGACGGAGCGTACGTGCGCGATGACGCGTTCGAGATCGGCGAGCTCGACGGAGTACGTGTCGTCGGCAAAGAGATCGAGCCTGTCAAACGTCTCCGAGCCTTCCGTGATGCCGCAACGCGACATGTCGAAGCGGCACGACGCGATCTGCGCTTCGGCGAACGACTCGCTCGTCCAGGGAAAGAATCCCCAATCCTTGAACCCCTTGAAGCCGTGAATGGTGACGACGAGCGCGAGCGGGTTCGTGGGGATCTCGATGACCCCTCGGATGGGAAGCCCTTCGTCCGAGGAGATCTCGAACCTCGTCGTCGCGTGTTGAGTCACGGGGCCGAATTGTAGACGCTGCGGGGCGGGGCGGGAAGGAGGAGACACCTCGAGAGCGACGACCGTGGCGGTGGATCGCGAACGCGGGAAACCGGGCTCGGGCTCGGGAAAGCAGCGTCACGTCTTCATCCTTCATTCCTCGTTCTTCATTCGACATATCGGCGTTCGCACGACTCGCGCCGCTCGGTCGGTACCCGAAATGAAGAAAGTCGAAAGACCTCGAACCTGCCTTTACACGTTGAACCGGAACAGAATCACGTCGCCGTCCTCGACGACGTACTCCTTCCCTTCGCTTCGCATCTTTCCCGCAGCCTTCGCTCCCTGCTCGCCTCCGAACGCAACGAAATCCTTGTATGCGATCGTCTCCGCGCGGATGAAGCCACGCTCGAAATCGGTATGGATCTCGCCGGCGGCCTGCGGGGCCTTGAAGCCGACGTGGATAGTCCAGGCGCGAGCCTCTTTCGGCCCGGCGGTGAAGAATGTCTCGAGGTTGAGTAATGAGTACGCGGCGCGAACGAGGGTATTGAGACCTGGTTCCTCGAGCCCGAGGTCCTCGAGAAAATGCTGGCGCTCATCTTCGTCGAGCTGAACGATCTGTGATTCGATCTCCCCGGCGAGGACGACCATCTCCCCGTTGCGCTCGGCCGCGACCTTGCGAAGGCTCTCGACATGCGCGGTCGCCTTGCCGATGTCTCCCTCCGCGACATTCGCAACATAGAGAACCGGCTTCATCGTGAGGAGGTTGACCTGCCGGAGGATCTCGCGCTCGTTCTCATCGAGCTCGACCGCGCGAAGCGGCGTGCCGTCCTCGACGGCCTTCTGCGCCTTCTGGAGTGCGGCAAACTCGGCGACCGCTTCCTTCTGCCCCGACTTCGCAACGCGAGAGACGCGATCGGCACGCTTGGTGACGGTGTCGAGATCGGCGAGCAGAAGCTCCGTCTCGATGATGTCGACGTCGCGGGCCGGGTCGACCGATCCTTCGACGTGGACGACGTTCGAGTCGTCGAAGCAGCGGACGACGTGGATGATGGCGTCCGTTTCGCGAATGTTGGCGAGGAACTGATTACCAAGGCCTTCGCCTTTGCTAGCGCCCTTTACGAGTCCGGCGATGTCGACGATCTTCACGTCGGTGTAGATGATCGCCTTGCTTCCCGTAAGGCGCGCGACTTCGTCAAGGCGCTTGTCGTGGACGGGAACGATGCCGACGTTCGGCTCGATCGTGCAAAAGGGATAGTTCGCACTCTGCGCCCCTGCGGCGGTGAGAGCGTTGAAAATGGTCGACTTGCCTACGTTTGGCAGTCCAACGATACCCGCACTGAGACCCATGCGCCCGACTCTCCGTTGTTGTGGGATTTGTGGCGCGGCTTGCGATTCCCTTTACCGATCAGCGAAGATGCCAGCCCGGCGCCGGCTCAAGAGACAGCATCTTGCCCCTAAACTATTCCTGGGAGGACGAATCCATGAATCGCACCCGCACCTGCTTCCTCGTCACGATCGCCTGCGTCGCGCTTCTCTCCGCAGCGTGCAAGAGCGAAGTCGACGACAAGAGCGCGGCCTCCGTCTCGGAGCCCGCACCCTCGGCGTCGACCGCGCCTCCTTCGCCGCCGGCCGGCGTTCCGGCCGCAGTGATCGCCGCATCGAGTCGAATCGAGTTCGTCGGCGCTAAGGTCACCCGCGACCACAAAGGTGGCTTTCGAGAGTTCAGCGGTTCAGTCTTCTGGGTCGACGGTAAGGCGTCGTCACTCCTCTTCGAGATCGACATGAGCTCGATCTTCACCGATACGGAAAAGCTGACGGGCCACCTCAAAACGCCCGACTTCTTCGACGTGGCGACTTACCCGAAGGCGACCTTCAGCTCGACGTCGATCGCCGAAATGCCTTCGGGCGACTCGTCTGGAGCGACGCACACGATCAGCGGAATCCTCACGATGCACGGCGTCGACAAGGCGATCTCGTTCCCAGTCACGGTGACGAGCGACGCAACGGGAGTCGGGGCTACTGCAGAGTTCACGATCAACCGACAGGACTGGGGTATTTCGTACAGAGGGGCGGCCGACGACCTGATCAAGGACGAAGTGCTGATCCGGCTCGACATGAAGTTCCCTCCTCCTCCTTCACCGCCGGTCGCACCGGTACCGGCGGGCTGACGGTCGGACGATGATTCGCCAGCTCGATCGAGTCGAAGCGCGCGTTCTCGGGTCGCTGCTTGAAAAGCAGCAGGCGACGCCCGAGAACTACCCGCTGACGATGAACGCGCTGCTTCTCGCCTGCAATCAGAAGACGAGCAGGGAGCCGGTCACCGACTACTCCGAGACCGACATCGAAGACGCGCTCGCGCGACTTCGGCAGGAGAAGCTCGTTTGGAAGGTGACGGGAGCGCGCGTCCCTCGCTGGGACCACAACTTCGAAGGTGTGCTCACTCTCAGCCGGGAGGCGAAGGCGATCTTCACGGTGCTGCTCCTGCGCGGCCCACAGACGCTCGCGGAGCTTCGGACACGCACTGAGCGGCTGCACGCGTTCGAGTCCCCCGACGAGATCGAAACGACGCTACGCGTTCTCGCGGGACGTGAGGAGCCGCTCGTCCGGCAACTCGAACGCATGCCAGGCCAGAAAGAAACGCGGTGGGCTCACCTTCTCTGCGGCGAGCCGGAGATTCCAACATTCGACGAGGCTCCGGCGCGATCGCGCCAGCATGCGGGGTCAGGTCTCGAAGATCGGCTGGCCGCGCTCGAAGCGACGGTGGAGCGACTCGAGAGCGAGCTCCTCGAACTGAAACGCGTGCTGGGCGCGTGAGCGTCGCCACTCAGCCTTCGACATCGTCCCAGAGCTTCGAGGTCATCTGGAACACGGCAATCGCGCCGAGGCTGAGCAATGCAGCGCCCAGGAACGCTGGCCGGTACCCGAAACGCTGAATGACCGCGCCGGTCGCGGCGGAACCGACTCCGATGCCCGAGTCGAATGCCATGATCACGTTTCCGAAGGTCGCTCCGCGGCGTGACGGATCGGTCCGCCCCATCACAAAACTCATGAAGGTCGGGAACGCGACGCCGAGCCCCGTACCGTACAGAGCTCCGGCCGCGATCATCCAGAGCTTCGTCTCGCCGAGTGCGAGGATCGCAATCGCCATCGCCATCACGATGATCGCCGGGTAAAGCATCGCCTTCGTCGTGAACTTGTCCGCGACGGGGCCGAAGAAGATGCGCGACACGAGAATCATCAGCGCGAACACGGTGAAGAATAGCGACGGAGGGTCGATCTTCCTCTCGACCGAAAGGAGCGCTACGTAACTCGTCAACCCGCCGTAGCCGAATGACACAGTCGTCAGCGACAGCGCCGTCAGGACGACTTTAGGAGCCACGATCTCGTTGATCCTCGGGAACCGCGCTCCCGGACGCGGCTCGTCGTGTGGAAGAACTGTCGCAATCGCCGCCATCACGACCGAGAGTCCCGCCATCACGAAGCACATGACGTTCCAGCCGATCTGATAGAGGCGCAGTCCGATGAGCGGCGCGACCGCGATGGCGACCGTACTCGCCATGCCCCAGTACGCGAGCCCTTCCGTGCGACGCGACGCTGGAATCAGATTCGTCATGATTCCGCCGCTCGCTGTGAGGATTCCCGACCAGAGCACCCCATGAACGACGGCGACCGCGAGAAGGAGCGATCGCTCGGTGACCACTGCGTAAAGCAGCGAGAAGGCGACGAACGCGATCGACGCGACGATCGCCAGGCGCCGGCGCCCCACGTGGTCCGCGATCGATCCGGTCAGCGGCGCGGAAAGGGCCGCCGCTGCCGTGTAGAGTCCGAGAAAGAGCCCCGCCTCTCCCTTACTCCCCCCAAGCGCAAGAATCCTGAATGGAACCGTCGGAAAGAGCTGAAATGCCGAAAGAAACGTCACGAAGCTCAGTGCCCACAGGTTGTAGAACGTACCTGTGAAGAGTCTCTCGCGGGGAGCGCCCGGCGCTTGCGTCACCGGCGCATGATAAGGCAGGCGAACGCGGATTCATCATCGGTCGGCCGGCGTGCCGTCGTTCCCTGCCGCGACCGCGCGTTTGTGCCTCCGATGCCACTCCGCGACCGCCCACGATGTCAGAGCGACGCCGGCGATGCCGACGGCGATGAGCGCCGGCCAATCGCGATGGATGAAACTGTTTCCAAGCGATACCGCACCCACGGCGAACGGCAGCTCCGCGAGCGCGAGCGCCGCCACGTAGAGCCAGAACGGATATCGGAGCAGCCCTAACAAGTAGCCCGGGATCTCGGACGGTAGCGCAAGCTGGAAAAGGAGAACGATCGGAAAGCGTGCCTGCTTCGAGAGGCGCCCTTCGTAGCGCCTCAACCGGTCGGGATCGACGAGCCACACGACGACGCGCCGTCCAAGGAAGCGGCCTATTGCATACGCGGTGACACCGCCGAGCAGCCAACCGACCCAGAGGAGCACGAACGTCAGCTTTGCACCCCACACGTAGACGCCAAACGGTACGAGCACCGCCGACGAGAGGAACGCCAACATTGCCGAGAGTGCCGAGAAGAGAATGAAGACGACCACACCCCATCCGGGGCGCCTTACGATGAGCGACTTCACGGCGGCGAGCACATCGTCGAGCTCTCCGAAGAGCGTCTCCGAGCGCGCCGCAACGACAGCAATGCCAATCAGAATCAGCACGACGAGGAGTCGTCGCCAGTTGTGGACCAGAATCAGAACCGCCCTGCGTCTTCGCATTCGCCTTCACGCTCGTTTCGAGATGATCTCATTCTAGTGGCTTGTTATGGAGGAATTGGTACTGCCGTTGCGCGCGGCGCGCATCATCGCGCGAACGACGCGGAGCGCATGTCGCTCCGATTCTGTTGCTACAATCGCGCCGATGCCTGATCGCGCTGGTCCGCTCGCGCCTCACCCCGATCTCACCGACTACTACGCGCGCTCCGAAGAGCGTCCGAAGTTCGTTCGCGACATCTTCGACAATTGCGCGCCTTGGTACGAGTGGATGATCGCTGCGCCATCGCTCGGCAGCGGCAGCTGGTACCGCGCCGACGCGCTCAGACGCCATGGGTGGCGCGAAGGGCTTCGCCTTCTCGATCTCGCGACCGGCACCGGGGTCGTCGGCCGTGCAGCGCTTGCCACAACCCACGGACAAGGACGAGTGATCGGCGTCGATCCGAGCCTGGGTATGCTCCTCGAGGCGCGACAGGGACCGCTACGCGCTCGACTCGTCCAGGCAACAGGTACCAGACTCCCGTTCGCCGACGGATCGTTCGACATGATCAGCGTCGGCTTCGCGATGCGGCACTTCGGCGACCTCAATCTCGCATTTGGCGAGATGCGGCGGGTGCTCGCCCCTGAGGGAACGCTGCTCGTACTCGAGATCACCCCTCCCCGCTCGCGGATCGCGCGCGCGTTGCTCGGAGCCTACATGGGCCGTCTCGTTCCCTTGATGGCGCGCCTCCGGACGGGCAGCGCCGAGGCCGAGAAGCTGATGCGCTACTACTGGGACACGACGATCCAGTGCGTGCCGCCGGAGACCATTCTCGCGGCCATGCGCGACGCCGGCCTCACCGCGCCCAGACGCGACGTACAGCTCGTCGTCTTCAGCGAGTACAACGCGCGGGCATGAAACCGTTCGCGCAAACGCTCATCGATCGCGGTTCATCGCTCAACGCGGTCGCGGCTCACCGGCACCGGCGTTGGAGCGGATCCGGCGGCACTGCCGGTCGGACAGCGTAGACCTACGATCCGCCTCGCGCGAACGACAGCTTCGACTTTCCGAGCTCGACCTGCGGCCCCAGCTCCCAGATGTTCCGGTAGCCGTAACTGTAGAGCGCGATGAACGTCGACAGATTCAACGACGCGCTCGCGATCTTCGCCGGAAACGGGCCTTCGGCATTGCTGAAGTTGTTATTGCAGTAGATGAGGATCCGCGTCGATTTATCGGGAGCGAGAGTTTTGAGGCTCGCAACGGTGATGTCGGGAAAGCTCAGATTCACGGCCCCGGCCACATGGAGCTCGTCGTACTTTTCGCGGCTTCGCGCGTCGAGCACGATCGTTCCAGCTTCGCGGCTCATTGCGATGAACTCCTTCTCGGTTAGGCGCCGGTCGGCACGATACTCGGCCGCCTCCTCGGCGACCCGCAGGTAACCGTCCATGTCGATCGCCGGATTCGCGATCGACGTGCGGCGGTCGTCCGCCGACGACGCCGCGCTGATGGCAACGAGCAGCAGGAACGCCACGGCCTTCTTCATGCAGTCACCTCATCTCGCGCCGCGCCAGTTGGCCCCGAGATCCCGACATGGGAACGAAGGGGCCAAGGGCGTGCGCCTGCAAATGTGACGGCGGACGGGTCGCGGGGTTTCGCGCTACTCGAGGCTCGAGCGGGCGGTCGCAGCCCCACTCGATTCCCCGTCGCGACGTCTAGCGCCGATGTCCTGAACTTAACAGGAACAGGCTGAAGTTTGAACGATGAACGATGAAGTTTGAAGCCAGAAAAGGGTGCCGGGCGGGGGTTCAGGGTTCAACATTCATCGTTCTACGTTCTAACTTCGAGTCTTTCGTCCCTTAGTGCCCCGTTCGCTAGATTCGGCTACACAGGCCGTGACGCCGCGAGGCAGCCGAGAGCGGCCTGGATGCGAGACGCGCGGCGAGTCGCCGTGACGAACGCGCAACAGCTCGTCACGCTCGAGTGCGATTCGAGACTGACCTCACTAGACTCTCCAAAGCGATCGATCGGGGGAGCCCAGCATGCCATCGAAGCTGACCGTATCCGCCGTCTGTCTGACGGCCTCGTTGCTTGCCGTTCCCACGAATGCCGAGCCAGGCGCGCCGCCCGTCGACGTCCGGCGCGCGACGGGCGAGATCCGCGTCGACGGAGAGCTCGACGACGCGGCTTGGAAGGACGCAACGCGCTTCGACTCGTGGTACGAGACGAACCCGGGAGACAACCTCGAGCCGAGACAGAAGAACGTCGGTTGGATGGCGTACGACGACACCTATTTCTATGTCGCCCTCGAGTTCTTCGATCCGAACATCCGCGCGATTCGCGCTCCATACGCAGACCGCGACAGCGTCGGATCTCCCAACGATTACGGCGGCATCATTCTCAGCACGAGCGGCGACGGAAAAACCGCGATTCTCTTCCTCGCCAACCCGCGCGGCATCCAGTACGACGCGATCACCAGCGATACCTCGGGGGAGGACTCCGCTCCGGACTTCTTCTGGGACTCTGCTGCACGCATCCATGCGGACCGTTGGACGCTCGAGATCCGAATTCCCTTTAGCTCGCTTCGCTATCCTGAAACGGCCGAGCAGAAGTGGACCGCGATTCTCTACCGGAACTACCCACGCGACAGGCGCTATCAGTACTTCACTTCGAAACTGCCGCGCGACGTCTCCTGCTTCGTCTGCAGCTACCCGCCGCTCACCGGTATCGAGAGCCTCCCTCGCGCCGGGGGCCTCGTCGCGGCACCATACATGACCGCGAGTCGGACGAGCCTCCCGGCGGACGGGCCCGGGTCGCCTCTCGAAAGTCAGGGCACCGATCTCGACGGCGGCCTCGATGCAAAATGGACTCCTAATGCCGATACGGCGATCGATGCGACGATCAATCCCGACTTTTCGCAAATCGAGTCGGATGTCGGCGTCATCACGACGAACGAACGATTCGCCGTCTTCCTCCCCGAAAAGCGGCCGTTCTTCCTCGAAGGGAAAGACCTATTCGCGCTTCCTCTCGATGCCGTCTACACGCGGACGATGTTCGATCCGCGGTGGGGTCTTCGCGGCACGGGCAAGTCGGGCGATGCGAGCTACACCGCTCTCGTGGTCGACGACGAGGGAGGGGGGTTCGTCATCATGCCCGGCCCTAACAACTCGAGCATCGCGAAGGCGGACTTCGGTTCGACGAACGTGGTCGCGCGCGGGCGCTACGACGTGGGAAATTCGTTCGGCAGCTTCCTCGTCACCGACCGCGAGATTGACGGCGGAGGATACAACCGTGTCGTCGGGCCCGACATGCAATGGCGGCCCAACGACCAGGACACGCTCTCCGCGCAGTTTCTTTACTCCGAGAGCGAGACGCCCGTGCGTCCCGACCTCGCGAACGAGTGGAACGGGCAGGAGCTGTCGGGACACGGCGCCAAACTGCAGTGGTCGCGCGGTACGCGTACGTACGACTTCGTTGCCGGCTACCTCGACATCGCCGACGAGTTTCGTGCCGATCTCGGATTCATCCCGCAGGTCGGCATCCGCGAGGGTTACTTCGAGGGTGGGTGGACCTTTTATCCGAAGGGCTTCTTTTCGCGCGTCCGTACGTTCGTTTTCTCCGATTACACCGGCGACCGCCACGGCAACGTCGTGTATCAGGAAGTCACGCCGGGAGTAGGCGTGGATGGGCGATTCAACTCCTTCATGCGCTTCTCGCTCGCTTCGGGGAAGGTCGAAGCGGGGAATGGGCCAATCGACAGGACCAGGCTCTTCTACACGATCCAGACGAACCCGGGACGCATCGTCAACCGGCTCGAGCTGACAGGGTGGATAGGAGAGGAGATCGACTTCGCGAACTCCCGCCCGGGAGACGGTGCGCGTATCGCATTCAACGCCACGATCCGGCCCACCGATCACCTCGAGCTCGTCGCGAACACTGAGTGGCGCTGGCTTGACGTCGAAGACGGCAAGCGCCTGTTCGATGCGGAAGTCGAGCGGCTCAAGGTGACGTACACCTTCAACTCCCGCTCGTATGTGAGGCTCATCGGCCAGCAGGTGCGCACCGATCGCGACCCGTCGCTCTATGATTTTTCGGTTCCCGCACACTCCGGAGCGCTCGATGTCTCGGCTCTCTTCGCCTACAAACTGAACTGGCAGACCGTCTTCTTTCTGGGCTACGGCGATGAAAAGGCGTTGACCGAGGCAGATGAATTCGAGCCGGCATCACGCTCTGCGTTCCTCAAAGTCTCGTACGCGTTCCAGATGTAGGTAAACAGGTCGCGCGTCGCCTGCACCTGGAACTCTCCGTGGTCCATGGCTTACGCGAGACGGCCGGAGGCTCCCGGGCCCCCAAGCAGCCTATACTTCTTGCCATGCCTCGGAACGACGAGCCGACGCGCCGCCTAGGGCCGAACGAGACACAGGAGATCATCCCGCCGCACCTCGACCCGGTCGATCGGCTCGACCCTCTCGTCGGCGAGATGGTTGGCGGGCGCTATCAGCTCGTCGCTCCGCTGGGGCGCGGAGGTTTTGGTCACGTCTATCGTGCCCGCGATCAGAAGCTCGACCGGATCGTCGCCATCAAGCTGATGCATGACGCGGGAAGCGGGCCAGACCATGAAGCACGACAGCGCGTGTTGCGTGAGACGCGCGCGAACGCCCGCCTGCAGCATCCCCACATCGTGACGCTGCACGATGCGGGCGAGGATCCGCGCGGGCTTTACCTCGTTCTCGAATACGTCGCAGGCACGTCGCTCGAGGAGGTGCTCGCCGCGGGCCCACTGCCTCCCGAGAGGGCCGCGGAGGTGTTGCGCGAGTGTGCTGAAGCACTCGCCGCCGCGCACTCACAAGGAATCGTCCATCGCGACATCAAGCCGGCGAACATTCTCATCGACGACAGTGGCCGCGTGAAGATTGCCGACTTCGGGATTGCCCGGCTCCTCGGCGAATCGCACACGACTGACCGCGGAACCATCGTTGGAACCCCGAACTACATGGCGCCCGAGCAAATCGACGGTCGAGGCGTAGGCCCGGCCGCCGACATCTTCGAGCTCGGCTGTGTGGCATACGAGATGATCTCCGGCCGCCCCCCGTTCCACGGAGGGACGCCATCCGAGGTCATCGGCCGCATCCTCCGAGGAGTTCCCGACCCGCTGCCGCCGCTCCAGGCATCGATGCAGCCGATGGTCGACCTCGTCACGCAGATGCTCCTGAAGAGCCCCGCGGACCGTCCGCTTCCGACTTCGATCATCGCGGCGATCGACGCCTGGCGGCACGGCCATAGAGACAGTCGTCTCCATGCGGCGCCGGTCGCATTCGACTGGCGAATTGCGCTCGGCGCCGTCGCGGTCGTGGCGCTCGTCGCCGCGATCTTCGCCGTCCGCTCATGGAAGCAGAGCGACGAGGAGATCGCGACCGGCCCGCCGCCGCGTCCAACGATCGTCGAGCTCGCGGCGCCGGAGCGCTCCGCGCCGTCGGAGTCGATCAAGGTGAGCGTCACATTCTCCAACCGCGACAACGTCTTCCGATTCCTCGATTTCCTCGGGCGCGACCGCCACGGGGTGACGCGACTCGATGACCTGACCCTGCAGATCGAGGGCAATGCGGAAGATGTCGCGAAACGCTCCGAACAGGCGAGGATCGTCGACTCGATGCCGGGACAACGGTTCGCCCTGGGTCACAACGTCTTCCGCGACGGGGTCGCCTCGGATCAAGCGGTAACGCTCGCGTTCGAGCGCATCACGGCGGATGAGCTCGTCGAAACCTTCGCCTGGTCGGGAGGCTGGCCCGTCGTCCAGCGTCACGACTTTGCCGCGCTCGCGGCGCGTCACGGACCGCTCCGGGTCGAGGCACGTGCGCAGCCGTGGGACCTCGTCGTTTCGAAGGTGCTCGACACCGTGGGCGCCGAGGCGGTTCGCTTCGAGTCGACGTGGCTCGTCGTGCCGAAGGGCGCGCCGGTGCGCGAGCCGCTTCGCCTGTTAGGCGTTTACCAGGACACCGTTCCGCTCGCCGTGCTCGAACGCAAGATCGAGGAGGGAGACGGTGCGGTCGTCCTTCATGACGAGCTCTCGCTACCGCAGGGGCTGATCATCGTTGCACCGTCACGCTCGATCGACTCGATCAAGAAGCGGTTCGCAGACGGCCAGCGCGATGACTGGCGCCTCGTGGAGCCCAATGTCTTCGCCGGAGAGCCGATGACGCTCCGCGTGCAGGGGGTAAGCTGCGCCGAGCTTGCCGCACTCGCGGGAGGATCGTGGAGCGGCTGCGGTCAGCAGCGAGTCACGGCAACGATCGCCGACGTGCCGAAGGACGAGGTGCTCGCAATCGCCGGCACGGCAGGCGAGTCGCCGCAGCTCCAGCCGCCCCAGGTCGATTTCGTCGTTCGAGCCGTAAATCGGCCGGCATCCTTCTACGCTCCGCTTGCCGTGTTAGCTGGCGAGGAGGGCGCGCTCGTGCCCGACGACCGCGCTAGGCAGCTGACGATTCGGGGTGCGACCGACGTGGCGGCCTCGCTCCGTCGCGTCATCGCTGCGATCGACACGATGCTTGCGCCTCGATGAATTCCGGGCGCCCACTCGCGCCAGCTCGACCCTTCCGATAGGATGCGTCATTCGCAACGGGTCGCCTCACGCGACGACGCGTGGCGACTCACTTCGATCGATGGAGATCTCGTCATGGTGCGACGCCTGTTCATCCTTCTAGTGGCCTGTATTGAAGGAATTGGTACCGCCGTTGCGGACGCCGCGCGGCCAGATGCGAGTCGGCGCGACGTAGGCGATGCTGGGACATCGTCGAGGAGCGACGGCGAAGCAGATGGCCGCGCGCCGACCGCAACCCGAAGGGCTAGTGGTGGTTGCCGGGGAATCTCGGCGTCTCTCGTCGTCGACGATGCCACCGCATCGCCTCCTCTTCGTTCCTTGATCTTCCCCGGCAAGCACCACCAGCGGCGGTACCAATTCCTCCAATACAGGCCACTAGTCTTCGCCCTCACACTCGTGGCCCTGGCGGCTGGAGCGGAAGAGCCACCGGATTCGTCGGTGGAAGAACGCCTTCAGCGTCTCGAGAAAGGGTTCGAAGAGCTGAAGAGCGTGAACGAGACACTGCTCGCCGAGAACGCGAGCCTGCGCAAGCAGCTCGACCTCGTCGCGAGCGAAGCCAAAACGCCGGTGGTGAGGCCGTCAGGCAAGCCGGAAAAGCTCCAGTTTGGCGGCTTCGTGCAGGTGCAAGGCGAAGCGGGAGACGCGGTGGCCAGCCGCTTTGCGGACGATGGCGACCGGATCTTCGTTCGCCGCGCGCGCCTTTCCGCCTCGGGGAACTTCGCTCGACACATCGACTATCGGCTCGAGTCGGAGTTTGCCGGAACTCTCGGCAACTCGAGCGCGATGCGCGCTCAGATGACCGATGGATACGTCACATTCACGCACTGGCCCGCTGCGACGATCCGGACAGGGCAGTTCAAGACCCCGTTCGGTTTCGAGCAGCTAGTCTCCGACACGAAGCTCGCGACTCCCGAGCGCTCCGTGATCAACGACATGCTGACACCGGGTCGTCAGTTAGGCGTTCAGCTCGCCGGGGACATCGCCGGCAAGCGCCTCAGCTACGCGCTCGGTGCGTTCAACGGCAACGCGTCGAACACGAGCTTCAACGACGGCGACAACTTCATGGTCGCAGCCCGGCTCTCCGCGCTTCTTGCAGGCAGCTCCGGCGGATCGAAGAGTCTCCGGATCGGCGTGAACGGCTACACGTCCGAGGATGAGTCGGTCTCCGTTTCGCCGGCGCTCGGGCTCGATTCCACGCCGGCGACACCGGCGCGCGACAACGTATTCGCCGGCACGCGTACCGGCTACGGCATCGACGCGCAGTTCGTCGCCGGGAGGACCGAGATCTGGGCAGAGTACCTCGCAACCGACTTCGAGCCGCTGAAGGGGCTTCACTCCGACGTTTCGGCATCGGGCTGGTACGCACAGGCGGGCTACTTCGCGCTTCCGGGTACGATCCAGGTCGTCGGCAAGTACGAGTCAAACGACCCATCCGACCTTCGCACGGGAGACGACGCCGATGTGTTCTGGCTCGGAGCCAATTGGTTTCTGCAATCTCACGACATCAAACTGCAGTTCTTCTACGCGATCGATGATGCCGAGAGCGCGGACGGCTCTGGACGCGTCGTCGCGCGCGTGCAGACGGTTTTCTGAACTGGCGCTCCGGGCCTCGGCTCCGCGTCACGATTCGCCTAACTGACGAGCTGGAAGCGCGAATCGAGCTTCGCGAAACTATCGTTTCTCGTCGCGAACGTCACCGCTGCGCGTCGCCCGGACGAGTCGCCTTCACGTTCTCGCGCGCGTACTCCATCTCTTCGAACGTCGACACGATCGCGAGTCGCGCCTCACGAACCAGAAGCAGACTGCCATAGAGAAGCGCGAACGCCACGGTGATACCCGGGACGATCGCAACGATGTTCCACCAGGCAAAGAGGACGACGGCAGCGACCCCCAGGCTCGTCGCGACGAAGAGGCCGATCGACGCACGAAACTGGCACCTCGTTTGCTCCATCTAGCCCCGAGGCCCGGGCCGGGCACGCCCGCCGTCGCGCCTTGAAAGGAGCACCGCCTCGTGAAAAAGACTTCAGCACTTCTCGTTCTAGTGGCAGCGATCTGCCTCTTCACTCCCGACGCGGCAGCACAAGTCTCGTTCGGACTGCGCGCCGGCCAGTACACCGACATCGAGGAGCCGATGGTCGGTGTGGAGCTCATCACGAAGATCGCGCCGCACTGGTACTTCAACCCGAACATCGAATACGTATTCGTCGACGACGGCGACCTCGTGACGTTCAACGCCGACGTCCATTACGACTTCACGACCGGCTCAAACGTGCTGCTCGTCTGGGCCGGCGGCGGACTCGCGGTCGTTCACGAGAACATCGTCGAGAGCGACACGAACATCGGAGCGAACATCCTCGGCGGCGTCGGATGGAGACTCGGTGAGGTCATCCCCTACGTGCAGGCGAAGGCACTCCTAGGAGACAGGGACGACTTCGTCGTCGCTGGAGGTATCCGATTCTAAGGAACGCCTTACAAAAGAGTTTGAACAATCTTCTCCATGCGAGACTGCTCCTGCCCGCCTCTATTCGTCAGGGATCGAGACGGGCAGGAGCTCGCACGTGAACGTCGTCCCGTTGGCTTCCGCGTAGAGATGCCGCTCCGTGACCGAGAGCGACATCTTCATGCGTCGTTCGAGCAGCGGCACGATGCCGTCGATGAACGCGCGATCGAACGCGTGGACCATGATCTCCTCGCGCTTGTGGATCCGCTGCCCCGCGAGCTGCGGGAGGTACTGCCGGAGGTCCTTGTGCGTGTATACGACAACGCGGTCGCAGAGCTTGCTCGCCTTGTGAAGCCGCTCGGCGGCAGGCGCGCCAACCTCGATCCAGGTCGTGATGCGTCCCGTCGCGTCGCGAACCCAGAGCGCGGGCTCGTCAGTGGTCGAGAGCCCGCGCGTCATCTCGATCCCCTCGGCATACTCGAGACAGTAAGCCATCACGCGGACGAGCATGTATTCCGCAGTCTCCGACGGGTGTTGAGCGACTTTGAGCTCAATCGTCTCGTAGACGCCACGGTCGACATCGGCGAGCTCCACGGCGAAACTAAATACCGTTGCGGTCAGGGCCATCGGTTCACGTGTCGAGCGACACGAGTCAACGGGTGCCGCGCGACCGATGCAGGGTAGCAGGGATTCGCGCATCGTGCTCGCCGCCTGCAACCTCCCTCCCGCCTCAGAACAAGTCGCGGCTGATCTCGAGCGTCGAGAGGTTCCGCACGTACGAGGCCGAGTATTGCTTGCCGTCGCGGGCCAGCATCACGTCGGAGATTCCGAGCACCCCGGCGCTCTCCGGCGGACTGATCGTCGCGGTCCCGGCTACGTCACCCGTCGCGGGATCGACCGACCGGATCTTCGCGAGCGCGCCTTCCGTCCGCACGACGAAGAGCCGCGTGCCGTCCGCGCTCCATCGCACCGGTGCGTCAGCCGGTGCGAGTCCAGGGACTCTCGTCAACTGCATTCTACGACGCCGGGTACGGGATACCACGCGCGCACAGGATGGCCAAAGGTCAGAAGTGTGGTGTCGTTAACTCCTTGCCGTTCGCACGGGACTAACGAAACACTTATCTAGAAAACCCGGTCCACCATCGCCTTCGCCTCTCCCGACGCGACCGGAACCTGAAGGCTGAACCCTTGTGCGAACGAGAACCCGAGCTCGGTAACTGCGTGGCGGAGCGCGGAATCTTCGAGCCCTTCTGCGGTGGCCGGTACGCCGAACGCGGCTGCAATCTGCACGAGCCTCCGCGCTCGCGCGCGCCCTTCATCCGTTCCGATCCCCGCGACGACGTGTAGGTCGACCTTGAAGGAATGAACTCGAAGCTCCTCGAGAAGCGAGAGCGGCAGGGGGCCGGTCCCGAAGTCGTCGACGCAGATCGCGATTCCGTAATGGCTGAGAAGCTCGCGATGAGAGAGGAGGTGATGCCCGGCTCGAGTCAGGCTCGACGAGCTGATGTCGAGCAGCAAGCGGGAGCCATCGATGTCGCCTGCAGTCAGCAGCGCCGCGAGCTCGTCGAAGAAGTCGTGGAAGCCAAGTTGGCGCTCCGCTACGTTGATGCTCACGGTGAGGTCGTGTGTCTCGGGAACGGACTGCCAGTGCTTCAATTGCGAACAGACCGACGCGAGCACCCAATCCGAGAGTGGTCGAAGCACGTCGCTCTCGTTCGCGATGTGGAGAAAGTCAGCGGGAACGAGCAGGCCGCGCGTCGGGTGTGGCCAGCGGAGGAGCGCTTCGAACCCGACGATTCGTCCGCTCTCGAGTTCGACGATCGGCTGATAGAGAAGCACCATCTGCTCGTTCTTCACGGCCCGTCGCAGTTCCGATTCGAGCTCGAGGCGCTGGATCGCCTGCGCATGCTGTTCGCCGTCGCAGACGGAGTAACCACCTTTGCCGAGGCTCTTCGCGCGGTACATTGCTGCATCTGCATCGCGGAGCAGCTCGTCCGCCCGTTCGAATCCGGTCGTACTGACCGCAATCCCAATGCTCGCCCCGGTCAGGATCTCGTACTCACCGAGAACCACCGGCATCGAAATGACGTCCTGGATCCTCTCGGCGACACGGATCGCGTCGCTCACCTCGCGCATGTCTTCGACGAGAACGGTGAACTCGTCGCCACCCAGGCGCGCGAGAATGTCGCTCGCGCGGGCGACGGTATCGCTCGGTCGAAGGCAACTTGCGATTCTCCGGCTCACCTCGACGAGGAGCGCATCTCCCGCGGCATGGCCGAACGAATCGTTGACCGATTTGAAGTTGTCGAGGTCGAGGTAAAGGACCGCGAAGATCGTGCCGGGATGCCGCCGCGCGCGGTTCGCCGCCCCTTCGAGCCGGTCGAGAAAGAGCCGGCGGTTAGGCAACCCGGTGAGCGCATCGTGCAGCGCGTTGCGTAGCAGCTCCTCGATCGCGAGCTTTCTCTCGGTGATATCGGTTTGCGATCCCGCCATACGGATCGCCGTTCCCGCATCGTCGAAGAGTGCGGCGCCCCGGCAGAGCATCCACCGGTAATTCCCATCGGCCATCCTGATCCGGTACTCGCACTCGAGATGCGGCATCTCGTGACGCAGATGGAGATCGCGCGACTCGCGAAGTTGCTGGATGTCCTCCGGGTGAATGCGCTCGAACCACTCGTCGGGAGAATCCGAGATCTCGCATTCTTCGAAGCCGAGCATCTCTTTCCATCGAGGCGAGTAGTACATCAACCCCGTCGGAATGTCCCAATCCCACAAGCCGTCGTTCGCCCCTCGCGCGGCGAGCTCGTAGCGTTCCGCGCGAAGACGCAGATCCTCGGAGACGTCGCGAGGAAGTCCGGAACCGTGCGCGTCACGACTGGAATCGTCCGTCGGCACAAATCCTCCCTTTGTCTGCGTAATCGCATCGTACTGCCACGCGACCGGCTTGGCCAGCCTCCGGCAGAGAGTCATGGCCGCGCGTGTAGTGTTTCCGGGATTCACCACCTCGCAACAATGCCCGCGGAACCGTGCGACGGCTCGCGCGTAGATCTCACGAGGAGACACGACGATGAGAATGATGACCTTTGCACTCGCAGCCTCGATGACCATGGCGCCGGCCGCACTCGCCGGCGACGGAGAGCGATGCGCGAAGCATGGCTCGCAACCAGCGGGGATCGGGGTCGCGAGCCCGTACGCGGGCGAGCAGGAACGCGCGCTGAAATCGCTCTCCGACGACGAGATCAAGGCGTTCCGTTCGGGAGCGGGTATGGGCCTCGCCAAACCGGCCGAGCTCAACCACTATCCGGGACCGAAGCACGCGATCGAGCTCGCGGGAGACCTTCGGCTGAGTGAGGAGCAGCTGGCGGCCGCGCGTCGCGCCTTCGACGCGATGAACGAGGAAGCGACAACGATCGGACAACAGATCGTTGTGAAGGAAGAATCACTCGACCGGCTCTTCGCGTCGGGCCACGCGAACGACGACGCGGTAGTCGCAGCGACGCTCGAGCTCGGCGCGCTGCACGGGCGACTGCGGGCAGCACACCTCAAGGCGCACATCCGCATGCGCGAGATCATGACCGCTGAACAGATCGCGGCGTACGACACGCTGCGCGGCTACACGCCGTGACGCGCGGAGAGAAAGCCCTCAGCCCGCCTTCGCCGCCTGCTTCACCGACTCGGTGATCAGCTTCGTGAGCGTCGGCACATGGATGTCGTCGAGTGTCCTGATGTAGAGGCACGCCTTGCCCGTCTTGTGCTTCCCGAGCTTTGCGAGAAGCTCCTCGCGCATCGGAAAGCCGGTGACGAGGTAGAGGGTCAGGTCTTGTTTTCGCGGCGAGAAGCCGACGAGCATCCAGTCGATCTCGCGGCCGGTCGCATACTTGTATCGCCGGATCCCGAAGCCGACGATACTGGAGCCCCACATCTTCGGTTCGCACTTCGTGATCTTCGACATCAATCCGACGATCGTGACGCAGTCGCGGCGTCTTCGTTCGTCTGCAACCCCTTCGAGAAACTTCGTCACGCTCGCATCGTTCAGCTTGGTCTTCAGCTCGGCCATCGGCCCCCTCCTCGACGCGCGTCGTGGGATCGCTTCGTCCTCGCGGCGCGCGTCAGAGATACTCCCTGCGCTTCGTCAGTGATAACCAGAAGATTGGCGACGCGACGATCGTCATCGCGAACTCTCGGCCAAAGGTCGGTCGAAATCGAGATTCTCGGTGATCCGGGTACCGTGCTTCGCGAAGCTCTCGATGTAGAGCGCGATACGCTTTCGCGCGGTTTCGAGGTCATCGAGGTTGAGGTTCAGGTTCAGAAGGTCGATGTACCAGGGAGGCTTCGCCGCACTTCGAATGTAGTGCGTCGCGATCTCCCGGGCGATCGGCAGCGTCGTTCGCTTCGAATCGTCGTGAACGTCGCGGTTCCCCGCGCGCTCGAGCTTCGCGTATTCCTCGTCGAGAAGGCGCTCGAAGAGCGGCATCGTCAAGACGTCGCCCGATTTCACGCCCGACTCGGGATCGTCGGCGGTGAACGCAGCTTGCTTGTGGATCCACTCCCAGAGAATGCTCAGCCGGATCTCTCCCGTCGCCATGTCCTCCATCAGATAGAGGACGTCGTCGTTGCCGAAGAAGTCGGCAGGCTTGAGGGCCGCTGCCTGGAATCCCTGGCCGAACGCATTGCCATACTGCAGCGCAACGCTGAGCAGGTCGCGCGCACCGCGCACCGTGCGTGGCGCAGGCTCGAGCAGCGTGAGGCCGGCCGCATCCCGTTCGCTGTAGCTGAGCGGCGGAAAGGCGCGCCCGAGTTGGTTCGCCTCACCCGCCCTCTCCCAGACCGGGCGGACGATGTGGACCATCTTCCAGTGCGCCACCCACTTGCCGCTTGCCCCTTCTCGCTGTTCGCGCTCGCCGCCGGCGACCGCGCGCCGCATTCCCGCCTCGACTCCCTCGCGTGAGCCGACCGGAATGTTCGGCTCCATGCCTCCCTGCCAGAGTGCGAAGCGCCCGCTCCGATCGGGAGTGTTCACCGCGCGCCGCACGCGGTCCTCATAAACCCTCATGTAGCCGTAGGTCATCGTGATGGCGTCGATGTTCGGGTTGATGAACTCCAGATCCCACGAGCGCGCGTCGGAGACACTGTTGATGTAGTCCCACCGGCCGGTGTTGTAGCCGACGAAGTGCAGGCCGAGCGCGGCCCGGATCTCCATGAGCTGGAAGCACTCCTCGATCTGCTCGACGAGGACGTAGCACTTGATCGTCCCGTGCGGGAGCCCCAGCTGCTTTTCGAGGGTCAGGAGCATCTCGTTCCAGAGTGCGGCATCCTCGCCAGTCTGGATCTTCGGGAGATACAAGACGATCGAGCGCCCCTCCGAGCGAAGCTGCCGGTAGTTGTTCACGACGTAGAGAACGATGTCGACGATCGAGGCGGAGAAGCCGGTGCCACCTCGCTCGCGCACGTGACGATCGTCGAGGTGCAGGCCTCGCGCACGGAAGATCCTCGTCGTGAAGTCGAGCTGTGCTCGCCAGTCGTCGACAATCGCCCGGCCGAAGAAGCCCTGAGCCCACCCGTTCATCTCGCCAGCGACCTGCTCCGCGACTTCGAGAAAGAGCGGATCCCGCGCGAATGCGAGCTTCAGGTTGCGTTGATTGTCGAGCGACATCGTCGCGACCTGGCCGAGTGCGTCCTCGCCGTCGAACATCCATCCGTCCGCTCCCGAGAGGAGCGCATACGCGACATTGCGCAGTCCGACCCTCGCCGGAGCGTGCGGTTTCGTTGCAGGTCCCGTCCCCTGTATCCACTGGCGCTGCAGGTCGGGCGGGATGTCGCTTCCATCGAAGTTGCCGTCGCGTGCATCCTTCACGCGAATGTTGGTTCGGGGAACGAGCGTGTTGGGATCGAGAAACGCGATTCCGCGGCGCCCGCGAATCCGCTCGAGCCGCCGGGCAGTGCGCGCGGCCATCACCTCGCGCCGGTCGCGATTCAACGGTGCAAGCGCTTCGAGTACTTTGAGCGCATCAGGAGTGTAGACGTCGGGATACGCCTGGAGGACGCCTGCTCGGAAGTCGAGGATTCGGTTCATGCGTCACTCACCTCGATCGAGAACGGCGTCGCCATCGGCATCGTCCGCGCTTCCGCCCCGAGCTTGCGCGCCTAACCACCAACCTCGGCGCGGCACGATGCGCAAACGAGGGCTCGCGGATCGATTTTCGCTCCACACTTCGGGCAGGCGATCTTCCCTTCGCGCGTGACGGCACCCAGGCCGGCTGCAACGACGATCGCGCCGAGCGCGAGGATTCCGGCAACGAGCGGCGCAAGGAACGCCGCGCTGCTCACCGCGCCCGCAAACGCAGCCTCGCTCGCCGTCGCCATGTTGCCGACACCGTGGTGAGTCGACTCGACGTGATCGCGTAATGGTCTTCGCACGAAGTTCCGCACCATCCGCACACCGACCGCCGTGCCACTGCCCAGAAGGCCAGAGGCTGCCAGTTGAAGAAGGCTCGAGTCGATTTCGCCGGTCGACGCAGCGAATGCGATGAAGCCGGAAACGATCGTCGGCAGATAGCCGGTTCGGTCGCTCCACGCTCCCAGTTCCGGATGCGCATCGGCCCAGAGCTCGACGACGAGCATTACGATGAGCACGGCGAGGACCGGCGGACTCGCGATCCAGGCCCATTGCGGCGAGAGCTCGAAGTAAGGCGTGTAATGGAAGAGCCCTAGCGCGACGACCGGGATCGTGGCCTTCGTTCCCGCGCCCGTCGCGAGACCGAATGCGGTCAAGTAGGAGACGATGTCTTCCAAACCGATCCTCCTTGGCAAGGCGAAAGGCGCGACGCGAAAGGCGATGAGCGGATGGAACCGTTCGACACCGATTCGCCCGCCTGCTTGTCGACTCTCGCCTGTCGCCTCAGTTCTGCGTGAGTAGCTTCACTCCGTATCCTAGTGCGAGTGAAAACACGAGCAATGTGACGACTATGCCGGCCAGAAGCACCGCGATGACCGCAAGCGCGATTTTCTCCGCGAGGAGAAGCGGTGAACGGTCGCGCTCCCGGCGGAGACTCCACATCAAGTGCGTGTAGGCCAGCCACGTGACGCAAGCGAAAACCGCAGCGCCGATGAGCGCGCCTGCAAGCGGGATTGCGGTGAAGGCGTAACCGACGAGAGTGAGCAGAAGGAAGGCCCAGCGCGAGATGTTTCGAGTGAAGAAGCGACGGCTGTTCCCCAGCAGCCGTCGCGGCTCCCCTGCGAGAGCGACGCGGAAGGCGATCACGTGCGCAATCGAAAAAAGCGGGAGAGCGATGACGACGGCGGGGCCCCAGTGGAACAGTGGACCGGCGAGCGACACGAGCCCCGCAATCGGAGTCCCGATCGTGAGGAAGCGGAGAAAACGTGCGTGGTTTTCAGCGACGACGCGATCGTAGACGAGGTCGATCTCGCGAAGCTCGTTCCCGTCTCCGTCGCGCAGAGCGCGCCCACACGCCGGACAGGCGTCCGGCGTCTCTCGCGTCAGGCGGGTGCGGCACCAGGGGCAGTCGCGGGGGGAGAGCATTTTGTATTTCGGATTTCGGATTTCGGATTTCGGATCTTCAGGCTGGAGCAGTTGCGAGGCAACGGAGGGAACGACACCAACCAATCAGGCTGGCGAAGCCAAATTTGCAATCCGAAATCCGCAATCCGGAATTCACCCGGCCTGCTCAGCCTACTCCGCCAGGAGTTTTGCGTGCCACGAACCGCCGGCCCGCTTGTGGAACCCTCCGTTGCGAAGGCCGTCGAGTGTGGTGACAGACACGTCGAACACGTTTGTTTCTGAGCCAACTTCACCGCTCGCTGCAAGCTGCTGGAACTCGGCGCGCGTCGCGCTTCGCACCTCGCCATTTCCCTCTTCGAAGAAGACGAGAGACGAATCGAGCAGGGAGACATTCGTCCGCGCTTCCAGCGCCGACACGAGCCGGAACAGGCGATCGACCGAGCAA
>JACPDH010000063.1 GCA_016184115.1 Acidobacteriota bacterium
GAAGCTCCTCGGCGTCACCGCAATCTTCACTCGCGCGCATCCTCGGTCGCGCATCGAGTGAAAGAGCGACTCGAGGTTAGGCATCCCGGCAAAATCGTGGAATGACAGGATTGCATTCGCGCGATGCCGCTCGAGGAACGCGGCATCGAGCCTCGGCGTGTACTCGACGTCGAGCCACTCGAACCCAGCGCGAAGCGCAGTGTCGATCTCCTCGTCGACGGGCACTCCGTAATCCGCGGTCGTGCGTCGCGTCATGATGAGCTCGAGTGTGCTCGCCGCGCGAACCGACTCGAAGTCTGAGAGAGTCGGGTGCCGTTCGAGGCGATCGACGCGAAGCTCGACGCCGTCGACCCCGTCGGGCAACGCGCGGATCACGTCGATCGCGCGTTCGATCGTAGGCTCGAACACCGTAGCGATGATCCGGAACCTTCCAGCCATCCGACTCTCCTTTCACTGCCCGGCTCACGTGCGGGCGAAATCACTCCAAAACGAAAAACCTCTTCCCGGCGGGGAAGAGGTTCGTGGTTTCGATCGACCGATTGTTCACGACGCCCCTTCCGACGATGCCGGGGCGTTCGATACACCCGCCCCTAGCAGCGGCTGCGCCACCACCAAAGATACCGGTCGGCATGCATCGAGAACATATCGCGCGGCAGCGTAGACGGGGGTGAAAAGATTGTCAAGAAAGTCGAGGGGCGGGAATGCGAAATGCGGAGAGCGGAGTGCGGAGTGCGGAACGAAAGGCCGGGCGCGGGCCCGGGAGCGTTCACGTTCGCGGGAGAGATCGGCTTCGACGGGTCGGAGCGGGTCAATGCCTCGAAGACTCGCGTTTGCCGTTCATTCCGCATTCCGCATTCCGAAATCCGCATTGAGCACGCTCGTTTACCTGCGCAGCAGCTCTCCCAACCGCGACCATCGCTCGAGCGCGCCGCGCGACTCGACTGCCTTCTCGAGCGCTCGCTTCTCGCCCACGACGACGACGAGTCGACGTCCCCTCGTGATCGCGGTGTAGAGCAACCGGCGCTGCAGCATCGTGAAGTGCTGCATCCCCAGCGTCACGACGACCGCCGGATACTCCGATCCCTGTGACTTGTGAATCGTCGTCGCGTAGGCAAGCGTCAGCTTGTCGAGCTCGCTGAAGTCGTACCGGACGCCCCGCCCGTCAAACTCCACCTCCATCGACTTTCCCGCAAGCGAGACACCTCTGACCACTCCGATGTCGCCGTTATAGACATCCTTGTCGTAGTCGTTCTCGACCTGCATCACCTTGTCACCGCGCGTGAACGTGAAACCCATGTGCTCGACTCTCGCCATTCCCTCTTCGGGAGGGTTCAGCGCCTGCTGAAGCGTGAGGTTGAGCGCACGCGTCCCGATTCCACCCTTGATCATCGGCGACAGCACCTGGACGTCACGCCGCGGATCGAGTCCGAACTTCTCCGGAATCCGCTCCGTGACGATCTTCAACGCCTTCCGCTGCCCTTCTTCAGGGCTCTTCACCGGCACGAAGAAGAAGTCGCCGTCGCGAGAGTCGAGCTCGGGCATCTCACCGTGATTCACGCGATGCGCGTTCGTGATGATCGTGCTCTCAGCGCTCTGCCGGAAGATCTCGGTCAACCGCACGACCGGAACCGCACCTGACTCGATGATGTCGGCGAGCACCTGCCCGGGCCCTACGGAGGGAAGCTGGTCGACGTCGCCGACGAGAAGGAAAGCCGCGTTCTCCGGTATTGCGCGGAGCAGCGAGCTCATGAGACCGACGTCGATCATCGACGCCTCGTCGATGACGACGAGATCGCACTCGAGTGGCTGGAGCTCGTTCCGTTGGAACTGCCCCGTCAGTCCGTTGACCTCGAGCAGACGGTGGATCGTCTTCGCGTCGAGTCCCGTACTCTCGGCGAGTCGTTTCGCGGCGCGGCCCGTCGGGGCCGCAAGCGCGATGGTTGCCTCCTTCGCTCCGACGATCTCGATGAGCGAGCGCAGCAGGGTCGTCTTCCCGACGCCTGGACCTCCCGTAATTACGGAGACCTTCGCCCCCAGCACGGTGGCGAGTGCTGACTTCTGGGTCGGCGAGAGATTGATGCGCAGCTTCTTCTCGACCCAGGGGATCGCTCGTGCGACGTTGATCTCGGGCCACGGAAGCTTTCCCTCGCGCAACCCGAGAATCGCGCGAGCGATCTCCGCCTCCGCACGAAACAGCGGACCGAGGAAGATCGCGCGCCGCTCTCGAATCGTGTCGGTCGCGATGCGCCTTGACTGGAGCTCCAGTTCGATCGCCTCGGTCACGATGTCCGGCGGAATCTCGAGAAGCCTCGAGGCAAGCTCGACGAGCTCTTCGAAGGGAAGCCCGCAGTGGCCGCGTCCCGCCGCATCGGAAAGTGCGTGCGAGACTCCTGCGCGAGCGCGCGACATCGCCGTCTTCTCGACGCCGAGGCGCATTGCGATCGAGTCGGCCGTCTCGAACCCGATGCCGCGGATCTCGCTCGCGAGCCGGTACGGGTCTTCGCTGATGAGCGAGATCGCGTCGGCGCCATACCGCTTGAATATCTGCGTGGCGCGGGCGGCGCCGATGCCATGCGAATGGAGGAAGACCATGATCTCGCGCGCCGACTTCTGCTCACCCCATGAGGCGATGATCATTTCCGCCTTTTTCTTGCCGATCCCGGGTAGCGCCGCGATCTTCTTCGGCGCATCTTCGATGATGTTGAACACTTGCCGTCCGAATTTCGCGACCAACCTCTTCGCCGTCGCCTTACCGACTCCCTTCAGGACTCCGGACGCGAGGTACTTCTCGATCCCCTCCACCGAGTCGGGAGCCTGAGCGCGAAGCTCGGTCGCACGGAACTGAGGTCCGTACACAGGGTCACGCCCCCACGCGCCCGAAGCCTGAACGATCTCGCCTGGACGGACCTCCACCATCGTCTTCCCGATGACGGTGAAGGTGTCGCGCCGCGAACCGCTCCGCAGCTGAATAACGGTAAACCCGCTCTCCGGGTCGTGATACGTCACCCGTTCGACGACGCCCGAAACGCCCTCTGACGACGTGCTCCCCGCCGAGCCGGCCGAGGCGTCAGCTCCCCGATTTTTGTTTTCAGCCATGGCCAAACGTCGGTATCATCCCACGCTCGTCATCATGCTTGCACGCCAGCTTTACTCGCTCACGCTCATCACCGCCTCGGCGCTGCTGCTCACGGCGTGCGCGACAGGCGGCTACGACGACCAGGTCATCATCGACGGCGACTTCTCCGAATGGGAAAACGTCGCCGTGGCGGCCGCCGATCCTGCGGACGCGCCCGAGGGGTACCTCGACTTCGGAGAAGTCCGGGTGCGCCACGATCGCGACTCCGTCTACATGCTCGTCGACATGGGCAGGGTGCTGACGGCGCAGCGCCTCCCGGGGACGGTCAGCATCCTGCTTGACGTCGATGGAAGGGCCGCGACGGGCTACACGGAGAGTGGTATGGAGGGAGTCGACCTGATCTTCGACTTCCCGCTGCCTAACTCGAAGTCGCCGGGTACGCCAGGAGCCGGAGTCCGTCTCCGCTCGCAGCAGGAACGGCTGAATCCCTATTCGCTCGGCGTCGTTTTCGCCCCCGTTCATGCCGGCAGCCGCTTCGAATTCCGCTTCAATCGCCGCGGTCCGCTCGGCACGACGCCGCCGATCTTCTTCGCCCCTGAATTCCGCGCGAAGCTCTCGGCAGTCGACCTCGAGGGGAAACTCGTCGACGAGACGAACACATTCACGTATCGCCTGACGCCGACGAACGCCACCTCGCGGCGGACCAGCAACGGGCACAATCCAATCGCACGCAGCGAGCACACCGACCTGCGCGTCCTCTGCTGGAACGTCTCGCGCAACGACATCCTGGAAAAGCCGCGTACGTTCGGGAAGATTCTCCTCGCGCTGCGGCCCGATATCATCGTGCTCGACGAGGTGTCCGACAAGGGATCACTCGAGCAGCTTCGCGCGATCATCACCGACGCCTTCCTCGGGGAGTCCTGGAACGTCTACTTCGGACCGGGAGGAGCAGATCAGCGGACGGTCGTCGCGAGCAGATCCCCGATCGAGAACGCACCGTTCCTCAGCCCGGTCGCGTGGCCGGCCGGAGCTGCCGGAGAGCTCGCCGCGCTGCGCGGCGGCGGCGACGAAGCACTCGCGAAGGCGACAGCCTGGATCGGCGACACTGTACCTGCCGGAGGCGCGATCGTCTCCTTCGATTCGCGTCGCGTCCTCGCCGCGGGTGTCGATCTGCACTGCTGCGGAGGTTATCAAACGGTCGAAGACCGCCGGAGGATGATCGAAGTGCGCGGCGTGAACGCGGCGGCCGCGGCGACGATCGCGGCATCGAGGATCGACGCAACGATCATCGCAGGCGACTTCAATCTCGTCGGAGATCCAGTGGTGCTTGATCTCGCCGCGGCGGGGCTCGATAACGGACAGCCGCTGAAGCGGGCGCGGGCGTTGCAACTCGACGGACTCTCCGATGCCACGTGGTCGAACCCCCAGGAACCGTTCGTTCCGGGGCGCCTCGACAACCTTCTCTTCTCCTCCTCGTCACTCGAGCTTCTGCGCGCGTTCGTGTTCGACTCGAGCGACCTGTCGGGACGCTGGCTCGCCTACAACGGGCTGAGCGCACAGGA
>JACPDH010000068.1 GCA_016184115.1 Acidobacteriota bacterium
AAGAGGGAAAGACGATCATCGACGGCGAGGAGGACTTCGCGGCGCGAGCGCTTGCGCAAATCGCGCGCGAGACATCGCGTGGCGCTCGTCCACCCACGATGATGCGCCTCGCGGCGGAGGCCGGTGCCGCTTCGATGAGGCTCGTGCAGCTTGACGCGCTACTGGCTGTACCGGACCTTGCCACTCGTCCTTCCGAGCGCGACGCCGCGAAACGCGCGCTGTCGGACGCCGATCAGCTCGCGCAGCGCTCGGGCCTTCCTGGATACGCACGCCTCGTCGATGCGGCACGGTCCCGAGCGCCTCACTGATTCCCAACAGACGTCACGGAAAATCTGCGCGATCGAGCGCGCGAGGCGCAGTCGCTACCTCACGCCAGGCCGGTCGCGCGCTCAGAACTTCGCAACCAGCGAAACACCCGAGGTGCTGTCGGACTTCTCGAATCCGGCCACCGGCTCGTTGAGGTGGACGACGTTGTAGTACGCCTTGAGCGAAAACATGGAGTTGATCGCGGCAATCACGGCGACGGAGTTGAGGAACCGCCAATTGTCGGAGCGCTCGAAATCATGAACGTAGCTCGCGTCGTCGGTGAGCTCGGCATTCTTCGAAAAGACGTACTTGTACTTCGCGAAAAGGGTGCCGGTCGCGAACTCCCGGTTGGCACCGACTGTACGCGACTCGGAGGTATACCCGATGCCGGTGCCGAGATCGAGGAAGTGGTGTTCTCCCGTGAGCGCTTTCCAGGCAACGCCCGTGTCACCGCTGACGTTCGAGTCGATTCCTGCAAACTCGTCCGAAAGGTAGGAGACGCGCGCGTAGTACTCGAGGCGCTCCGAAATCGGGCGGCTCGCCCCGAAGCGCGCAGTCAATTTCTCCGCGCTCGTCACGCCGTCAGTCTCCGCCTCGACGTAATTCAAACCGAGCTCGTAGGTCCAGACTGCTGGCTTGAACTGAAGCTCGCCACCAAGACCTAGCGAGCGCGTGTCGGTGTTGCCGCTCGTGGCGACATACGAAAGCTCCGCTGACCCTGACCACGGCCGCGCCGGCACGTCCTCCGCGGCTGCAAGACTCGCGACCGCGAGTGTGATCGTCACTGCCGCAAGAAGTCGTCGAGCCTCGATCATTTCTCGTGCACTCCTTCGCAAGGGGAGCCATCGGCCCGGCCTGTCGTCTTATCCGGAATAGAGCAAGTCGAGGAGTTGCTCCTCGACTTCGCGAAACTCTCTCGTCGACTTGAGCCCCGCGTCGCGGCTCCGGAAGAACGGCACGTCGACGCGGTGGAGGATGCTCGCCGGGCGAGCGGAGAGCACGTAGACGCTGTCGGCGAGGTAGACCGCCTCGGAGACATCGTGCGTCACGAAGAGAGTCGTATTGTCCTCATGCCTCGAGACGTCGAGCAGAAGGCTCTGCATGCCCCAACGCGTCTGCGGATCGAGCGCACCAAACGGTTCATCCATCAGCACGACGCGCGGCTTGTTGATCAAGGTTCGCGCGATCGCGACGCGCTGCTTCATCCCACCCGAAAGATCCTTCGGGTAACGCTCTGCGAAGTCGGCGAGACCGACCTCCTCGAGGTATTTCTGCGAGAGCTTTGTTCGCTCGGCGCCTCCCACACCGTGGAGTTTGAGGCCATACTCGACGTTCTCGCGCACGGTGAGCCATCCGAACGATGTGTAGGCCTGAAAGACCATGCCGCGATCGCGAGCCGGCTCCTCGATCGGCGTGCCGTCGAGAAAGACCTCACCTTTCGTCGGCGCGATCAGCCCCGCGACAGCCTTGAGGATCGTCGATTTCCCGCAGCCCGAAGGCCCGAGAAAGACTATGACCTCGCCGCTCCCCGGCTTGTCGATCACATCGAATGAGATGTCTCGAACGGCGTCGACCCCGCGTCCGACGCGGTCGACGTAGGTGTGGGAGAGACCCTTCACCCGCAGTCGAGGCATCGGCCCCGTCTGATCGGGCGCGACCCATGTTGGCTCGCGGCGCGGGCGGTCAACCGTGACCGCGACCGTTCCTGGCTCACCAGCCTGTGGCAGTGCGTTCGGCGCGTCGCTCACGAGCTCTTCTCCTTCCAACGGAACATCATCGCCGAGAGCGCGCGGATGATCCCGTCGGTCGCAAGACCGATGCCGCCGATCACGAGCAGTCCGGCGAACGACCATGATGGTTTCTGATGCGTACGCGCGAGCTCGACCATGTAACCGAGCCCATGTTCAGGGTTCACTGCCTCCGCGAGGATGACATACGTCCACGAAATGGCGTTCATTACGCGAAACGAGTCGAAGATCTCGGGCAGCGCCGATGGGACGAGCACCGTGCGGATCACCTGCGCGCGCGAGGCCCCTAGCGTCTGCGCGGTCTGTACGAGCTCTTCGGGAACACCCCCGATTGCCGAGACGACGACGGGAAGCAGGTAGACGAACACGCCCAGAAACAGGAACGCGATCTTCTGCTTCTCATAGATTCCGAAATAGAGGATCAGCAGCGGGATGAATGCCGAGATCGGCATGTAGCGGAGCGGAGCGACGATCGGCTCGAAGAAGCGGTTGATCGGCTCGAATGCTCCCATGAGGATGCCGAGCGGAAGCGCGACCGCCGAGGCGAGCGCGAACGCGATCAGGATCCTGCGCGTCGAGACCCAGATTGCCCTCGCGAGGTCATGTTCGAAGAAGAGTTGGAGCGTCCCCTTCACGACATCGGTGGGCGATGGAAGAAAGTCGGGAGGGGCGAGCCCTCCGTACGTCGCCACGCACCAGGCAGCGATTACGAGCACGGGCGCGACGAGTCCCACCGCGAACGCGGTCGAACGTCGCATCGGTTCACGGAGAGCGAACAACCGGCCTCGTTTTGCCATCGGGGCTCCTCATGGCGCCCCGCCTCGCGGGACGCCCATTTCGAGGGTCAGGTCTTGATTTTCGTCACTCGCTGAGAATGACTTTGATGTCGGTACGGCGATTCAACTGCCGCCCCGCTTCGGTCTCGTTTGTCGCGAGCGGGTTCGCCGAGCCCCGGCCGATCGTCTGGAATCGGGACGGCTCGATGTTCGGGAAGTTCTTCACGATGTAGTTCTTCACCGCGATCGCACGGCGGTCCGAGAGCGTGAGATTCGTCGCGACGGATCCGGTCGAGTCGGTGTTGCCTTCGACGCGAAGATAGGTATTTCCGAACGACGTCATCGTGTCGCCCAGCGCATCGAGGACGAAGTAGGAACCCGCCATGATCTCGTCCGAGCCCGGCGTGAAGTGGATCTGGATCTGCCTGTTGATGATCGCGCGATCGCTCTTCGAAGGCGCCTTCGCAGCGATCTTCGGTTCTTCCACCTTCTGGCCGGGATACTGCGCTGCGAGTGCGGAGAGGAAACGCGAGTCCGCCCAGTCCTTGGCATCGATCGAACGCGTCACGAGCCCCTTCTTGCGCCAGATGACGAAGGCCGTATTGAAGAGTGTGTCGTAGTGCGCCTTGCCGCCCGCGAGCCCGTAGAACTGCGCATTGTCGGCGTAGGTCGTGAGTTTCAGGCCGGAGAGCATTCCAGACACCGTCTCCGCATCGAGCTTGAGCGCACGGCCGACGATGTCGTACGACGACGCCGGATCCTTCTTCATCATCTCGATTCCTTCGAGCCATCCGTAAACGAAGTCACGAACCGTCTCGGGGTTGCGGTCGATGAGATCCTGCCGCGCGACCAGGGTGTCGGCGATGATGTTCGAGGCCGCGGTCGTCGACACGAGGACGTGAGCCTCGTCGCCACGCGCCGCGACGGCGCCGGAGAGATCGGGTTCCCAGGTGACCGCGGCGTCGACCTGCTTCGCCTTGAACATCGCCGCCGCCGCGGGGGCGTCTTGCGTGAAGATGATGTCCCTCTCGACTTGCGCGCGGTCCTCGGGTGCAAGGCCCGACTGCGCGAGAACATAGAGGAGAAGGAAGTGCGAAGGGGTGAACTGCGTGCAGGCGACCTTGTGCCCCTTGAGCTCTTCGATCGACTTGATCGACGACAGCGAAACGATGCCGTCGCCGCCACGCGACCAGTCCTGCAGGATGATCGACTTCGCCTTCTGGTTCTGCTCGGCGAGGATCGACGCTTCGCGCGCCCAGTTGTCGACCGTATCCCACATGATGTCGACGTCTCCCTTACGGAAGGCGGCAAGCTTTGCCGCGGGATCTTCGATCAGGACGAACTTCACGTCGAGTCCGAACCGCTGGCGGTAGGTCGACGCGGCACCCGGCTCGAGGCCGCCGTTGTAGACGACGCCTGGTGCGTGTCCTGCCCAGGTATTGATTGCCACGACGAGCGGGCGATCGAGCTTTCCGCTCCCCGCGAGCGAGGCAGGAGTCACACCTGACGAGCCGACTCCGCGATCAGGGTCCGCCGGTGCGTTGTTCAGCGCGGAAAAGTCGGACTGCGACACGCCGTCGGCCGATTTCGACGCGGCAACCTCGTCCTTGCCGGTCGCCCACTTTCGAATCTCGGTACCCTTGTAGTGCCAGGCCGCGTACCCGACGACGGCCAGGATGATGACAGTGATGAAGAGCTTGGCGAATGGTGTCAGTTTCATTCTTGGTCCCTCGGTTCCCACGCAAACGCGGGTGTGTTCGTGCCGGAGTGAATTCAGAAAGTATACGTTGAATCGCCCCCTGGCGCCGCCCGCCAACGGGCGCCCGCGAAGGCGCAAATCGCGCTAGACTCTCCGTTGTATCGAAAAGCCATGAATGATCCGCTGCGCGCAAGCGCGCTTCTGGTCGGGTTCACCGACGCTGGCCCGGTCGAGCTGGTGAGGGACGCGGGGTACACCGCCAGGATGGCGCCTCCGTGGGCAGCCCTTCAGGCGGTGCGAGAGCGTGAATGCGACTTCGTCATCGTTCGCCTCACCGGCGCGTTCCGCGACGTGTTTGAACTGATCGAGGGAGCGCGCGCGGAGGGCGTACCGGTGCTGGCGATCGTCGAGAGCAGCGAGCGCGACCGCGCATGGGAGGCGGGGGTCTCCGACTGCATCGTCGAGCCATTCGGAGTCGCGGAGCTGAAGCAAAAGATGGAGTTGCAGGCGACGATGGTCGGGCTGCGAGGTGAGGTCAGGCGACTCGAGGCAGCCCTCGGCGACGCCGCGATCGCGCTCGACGAAGCGCGCGGCGCCGCCACGCTTCAGTCACTTCAGGACGGCCTTACCGGAGTCGGAAACGCCAAACGCTTCTACACTGCGCTCGAGCTCGAATGGAAGCGCGCCGCGCGCTCGGGCAGCCGCATTTCACTTCTGCTCGCCGACATTGATCAGTTCCGTCTCTATAACGAGCGAAGCGGACACGCGAACGGGGATGACTGTCTTCGTGCGATCGCCACGTCGATGGCGGCGGGCGTAAGCCGCGCGGGTGACCTCCTGGCCCGGTTCGGAGGCGAGGAGTTCGTCGTACTCCTTCCCTCGACGACGCACGACGCAGCGCTTGCCGTCGCCGAGCGCCTGTCTCGTAGCGTGCGGGAGCTCAAGCTCCCCCACGAGGCGTCGACGCACCGCATCGTCACGATCAGTGTCGGCGTCGCGACCGTCGCCCCGTCGGAGTCGTCCGCTCCCGCCTCGCTTCTCGCCGCCGCCGAAGAGGCTCTCAGGACGGCGAAGGCAGGCGGACGCAACCGCGTCGCCGGCCGCAACGCCGGTTAGGCGAACGAAGGCCTACCGTCATGCATCCGCGTAGCTCTCGTGGGGCTCGCGCAAAAAACGACCCACATATGAAGAGGCCCGGCGTTTGCCGGGCCTCTCGATGTGAAGTCGGAGAAGTGAATTACTGATTGGCGTTGTCTACGTAGAAATCGACCGAGCCGATCTCGGCGCGCTGTCCACCAGAGGTACTGAGTGCCGTTACCGTCATCCGGTGGCGTCCATCGCTCAGCTGCGTAGTGTCCATATTGAAGCGCCAGCCGCTCCGGAGCGCCGCGCTCGTGAACGTCGGATACGCCGCCTGGACGTCAGTGCGGAGGAATCCGTACTCTGCCAGTCCCGCAACGACGCCGTCGATCGAAATCTCGACGGTTTGAACCTGCGGCAGGGCCCAGCCAAGGAACTGAACCGTGCCTTTCACGTGATCGAAGTTGTGCGGGAAGTCGATGTAGCCGAAGGGGGCGAAGAGGCTTCCACGGATGCAGCTGAAGAACACCGGAATGCCCGCGGTGCCCGGCAGCTCGGAGAACGTCTGCTCCTGATCGCCCACACGGACCTTCAGGACGTGCGGACCTTCGCGGAGGCCGGCGAGACTGACGAGGCTTCCGACATCCATCGCGAAGAAGTAGCCAGCGCGAGGCGAGTCGGGATGCGTCGGATAGTACTTCGCTACATCGGGACGCGGCAGGCCGTAGCAGTCGACGTACGCACCGAAGGTGCTGTCGAAGCGGCAGTCATCGGTCGAGTACCACTGCACGCCGTCGATCATCAGCTCGGCGTAAGCGACGCGGCCCGTGTCTTCACGAGTTCCGAGATCGAGAGCCCAGCCGCGAACCGGCGTAATACGGTTCTCCGGATCGATCAGCGGAGAGACGACCGGGCCGGTATCGCCGCAGTCTCCGTAAAGCACCGCGTCACGCTGCGGCTGGTCGAGCGACCCGAATGGCCGGAGATTGTTCTCACTGTTGAAGACCTGAATCGTCCTGCGCCCGATCACGCGGCTCAACCCGTTGCGGTCAGTCGCCCGAACATTCAGCGAGTGAACGCCGTCCGTCAGACGGCTCGAATCGAGTTGCGCAAGGAAACCACTGTAGAGCGTGGATGGGAGGTCAGGGAAGGAGTTCTGGACATCGGGGCGTGGGTCGCCGTAGACCGCCGCCTGCGTGCTGAGGTTGTCGATCTGAACGTCAATCCGCGCAATACCATCGACGTCCGCGGCCCAGCCCGAGACCGGGAAGGAACCGTTCACGTCGTAGACCGCGGTAGTCCCGGGGTTCTCGACAAAGCCGAACGGCGGCTGATTGATCGTGTTGTCGATGAAGACCGTCCGCTGCCCCACCTCGTAGACTTGATTGTCTTCGGTGAAGATCCGGACCATCACGGTATGAGTTCCGTTCGAGTAGCGCGCCGCAGAGAATCCGGTCTGGAAACCCGGTAGCCGATTCTGCGTGCCGCCCCAGTCGGGATGCGAATCGATGATGTCGGTCCGTGGAAGCGACAAGTTCGCCGAATGGACGAACTGTCCGTCGACGATCAGATCGATTCTCGAAATGCCGACAGGATCGACAGCCCAGCCTTGAACGAGAACCATTCCGGAGACGGTCTCGTCGGGAACGGGCTTCTCCAGGAAAGCGATGAATTCCGTCTGGGCTGACGCAGTAGAAACAAGGCTCACGATCATGAGCCCGAGGACCAGCCCGCGGGTAACCATTCTCCACATAACCCACACCTCCAACCCAGCTATAGACGGTCGCGCGGAATTTGACTCGTCAACGATACTCTCCCGCGCGCCCCAGAGTCAAATCGATGAGTTTTCAGCTTCTTCCGGAGCTGACCCAGACTTGTCCTATAGCGCGGAGTCTATACTAGCCCCTCGTGACACATCAAACCGCCGTGACTTTCGACGACGTACTCGCCGCGCGCTCAAACATCGCTCCATGGATCGCACGCACTCCCCTCGTGACCAGCCGAACGCTTTCGGAGCTGGCGGGCGTCGAGGTCAGACTCAAGTGCGAGAATCTCCAGCGTGCAGGCGCCTTCAAGATCCGCGGGGCAATGAACGCGCTCCTCGGCATTGAGCCGGAGGCGCGCGGTCGCGGGGTCGTCGCGTTCTCCTCCGGCAACCACGCGCAGGGAGTCGCTCTCGCTGCACGATTACTCGGCATCCCTGCCACGATCGTGATGCCGGAAAACTCGGTTCAGGCAAAAGTCGACGCGACGCTTGGCTACGGAGCGCGCGTCGTACAGGCGGGGGTGACCTCCGCCACGCGTGACGCCGTGGCGCGATCGCTCGCCGAGGAGACCGGAGCGACTGTCATTCCTCCCTTCGACCATCCGCGCATCATCGCCGGCGCTGGCACCGTCGGACTGGAGATCGCCGAGGAATGGCCCGAGGTGAAATCGATCCTCGTTCCGCTGGGAGGGGGCGGGCTGTTGGCGGGCGTGAGCCTTGCGGCGACCTCGATGATTCCCGGCGTCGATGTGTATGGGATCGAGCCGGAAGCGGGCAACGACGGACAGCAATCGTTCCGCAAGGGTGAGATCGTCGAGATCGCGCCACCGTCGACGATCGCGGACGGCGCACGTACGCTCGCCATCGGCAAGGCGAATTTCGAGATCATCCGCGACCGAGTGCGCGACATCGAAACGATCGGCGACGAACGACTCCTCTACTGGACCCGCTTCGCGATCAACCGGACGAAGCTTCTGATCGAACCGACGGGAGCCCTTGGCCTCGCCGCGCTGCTCGAGGGACGCGTTAGGCCGAAAGGACCGGTTGCAGTCGTCGTCTCCGGCGGCAACGCAGACTGGTCGGTGCTCTGCGGAGGCTGATCGGTGACACTCTTCGATGACTGGCCTCCGCGCCAGACCGGCACCACGAGTGCGCAATCGCCACTGCCGGAACGGATGCGTCCGCGCTCGCTCGACGATCTCGTCGGACTGTCAGAGCTGCTCGCTCCGGGGAAATTTCTGCGCACGGCAATCGAGCGTGACCGCGTGCCATCCCTCATCTTCTGGGGTCCTCCAGGCTCGGGGAAGACGACGCTTGCGAGGATCATCGCCTCGACGACTCGATCGACGTTCGTCACCTTCTCGGCGACGAGCTCGGGCATCAAGGAAGTCAAGGCGATCATGGAGGAGTCGCGCCGCGCCCGCGAAGCGCGCGGTATCCGGACGATCGTCTTCATCGACGAGATCCATCGATTCAACAAGGCGCAGCAGGACGCGTTCCTCCCCTATGTCGAGCACGGCGACATCGTGCTGATCGGTGCGACGACGGAGAATCCGTCGTTCGAGGTGAATTCCGCGTTGCTTTCGCGATGCAAGGTGATCGTGATCCCTCAGCTCGCGCACGAAGACATCCGCGCGATCCTCCAGCGCGCGCTCGATGACGAGATCGTGAAGTCGCGCCGCGTCGGCCTGTCCGACGATGCGCTCGATTTCATCGCATCGATCTCCGGCGGCGACGGGCGGCAGGCGCTCAACAGCCTGCAACTCGTCGTCGAGACGGCCGATCCCAACGGAGCGCCGCTCGCGCGCGCCGACGTCCGCACGATCCTTCATCGCAGATCGCTCTCTCATGACAAGTCGGGTGAATCGCACTACAACCTCATCTCCGCGCTCCACAAATCGATGCGCAACGGCGACGCCGACGCGTCGATCTACTGGCTCGTGCGGATGCTCGAAGGAGGAGAGGATCCTCTCTTCGTGGCACGTCGAATCGTCCGCGCAGCGGTCGAAGACGTCGGACTCGCCGATCCGGGCGCGCTCCGCCTCGCGCTCGGCGCGAAAGAGGCTGTCGAGTTTCTCGGCATGCCCGAGGCGGGCATCGCACTCGCCGAAGCCGCGGTCTATATCGCGCAGGCGCCGAAGTCGAACGCGATCTATCTCGCGTACGGCGATGCGATGCGCGACGTGCGTGAGGGAGATGACCCTGGAGTGCCACTCCATCTCCGCAACGCGCCGACGTCTCTCATGAAGGAGCTCGGTTACGGCGGCGGCTACAGCTACGCTCACGACTTCGCGGAACAGACTGCGCCGATCGACTGCCTCCCCGACGCCCTCGAGGGTCGGCGCTACTATCAGCCGAAGGACGCGGGTCTCGAGCGGCAGATCCGCGAGCGTCTCGAGGCGCTACGCCAGGCGCGCGAGGAGATGCGAAAGAAGCGTTAAGACAGAGAGAGGGAGCAAAGAGAAGAAGGCGAAAGGAGCAAGGAACAAGCCGAAAGAAGAAACGAGGAAGAGGGAAGTAGCTCGATTGCCGATCGATTTCCTTTCTCTTTGCTCCTCGCTCCTTGCTCCCATCGCTTGCCCTAACGGCGCGGAATCGGGATTGGCCTCCGGTCGGTACCGACGTTGACGTAGACGACCTGCGCTTCGGTCACGGTGATTTCCTGCCCGGCCATGTCGGGACGGGGGGCTTTGACGACGACCTTCACGGTGATCGACGTTCTCCCGATGCGAATCGTTTCCGCCCAGAAACTGACGAGGTCACCGACCTGGACAGGCTCGTGAAACACGACCTTGTCCATCGTGACGGTGACCATGAGTGCGCAGCCCTGACGCCTCGCCTCGATCGCTCCCGCCTGGTCGATGTACGAGAGAATGACGCCCCCGAAAATCGTGCCGTGAGCGTTCGTGTCGCGCGGCATCATCAGCACGCGAATCGCCGGCTCGTTCCACGGCGGAAGGCTCTGACTCATCGGCTCTCCTTCGGAAAACGCGCGAGGCGCGCGTCGCCGCGCGCCCCGCGATGGTTGCCGTTACTTCGTGTTTCGCTCAGACGCCCTGGCGCGTCGTGCCGAGGAGCTGTTCGTTCGTCACGATCTTGGCCGACTTGCGAAGCTTCTCGAGGAGGGCGGCCTGCATTCGACGCGCTTCCGTCGATCGCATGTTCTCCGTGAACCGCTCCTTCTCCGTGGCCCAGACAGCAGGATCGAATTGCTTCTTCTCGACAATGCGCGCCATTACCGCGCCCTGCTCGACGGCGACGGGGCCGACCGTCTCTCCCGCCGTGCCGCTGAACACGGCGTCGACGAGCGCGGAGACGTCGCCGGAGAGCTTCTGCACGTTGCCACCGCGGGTCACGTTCGATTCTTCGACAGTCAGACCGAGCTTCTTCGCAACGGCCTCGATCGAATCGCTACCGGCGGCTGCCTTCAGCTCGGCCGCCGCGCTCGCGGCCGCCTTCGTGCGCCTCGCCTCGGCTTCGACGCGCTCCTTCACGTCGGCAAGCTCGGAGATCCCAGCCGAGCGGGTCGCCTCGAGCCACGCGACGATCGGGCCGCGATCGGTGTCGATGATCTCGCTGATGTCGCCCGCCTTCGCGCCAAACGCCCAGTCGGAGACTGCGGCCACACGGCCAAGTCCGAAGATCGAGCCGCTCTTCTCGAACCACTTCGTGTCGTTGATCGCGACGTTCGGGCTCGCCTCCGCGATCGCGCGGAGAGCGGCCTCGTCCTTCGGTTTGTCCTTCTCCATTTTCGTTCGTGCGATCGCGACGGCGTCGCGCGCCATCGTGCGGGAGCGCTCGTCGGTGTAGCGAGCAGAGAGCTCGGCGCGAGCCTCTTCGAATGGGCGATACCCTTCAGGACGCTTCTCGCTGACGCGGAGGATGTGGAACCCGAACTGAGTCTTCACCGGTTCGCTGATCTCGCCGATCTGCAGTGAGAAGGCCGCGTTCTCGAACTCGGGAACCATGCGTCCGCGCTCGAAGAAGCCGACGTCACCGCCGCGCGTCTTCGAGCCGGGATCCTCAGAGTTCTCCGCAGCAAGCTTCGCGAAGTCGGCGCCGGCGCGGAGTTGCTTGACGAGCGCATCTGCCTTCGCCTTCGCGGCAGCGGTCGCCTCCGCGCTCGCGTCTGGCGCGACGGGAATCAGGATGTGCGCCGCACGCACCGCGTCGCGGCTCTTGAAGCTCTCTTTGTTCTGCTCGTAGTACGCCTTGAGCTCGGCGTCTCCGGGCGTGAGCTTCGCGCGAAGCTGCGCAAGATCGGCGATCAGGTAGCGGACGCGGCGCTGTTCGCCGTGGGCGTACTTGTTCGAGTTGGCCTTGTAATGCGCTTCAACCTCGGCGGGCGTGACTTGCGTCGTCGCGGCGATGCGATCGCTCGGGAAGAGCAGGTACTGCACCTTCGCGGTCTCGCTGCGAACGCGGAACGCCGCCTCCGCCGCGGCAGGAGAGATGGCCACAGAGCTCATCAACGCGCTCTGCATCTTGCGCAGGGTTAGGTCGGCCTTGAGCTCGCGCTCGAAGTCGTTCACCGACGGATAGCCCTGACCAAGGATGTACGTCTTGTAAAGCTCGGCACCGACGAACTTGCCGTCGGGGTTGAGTACGGGGATCTCGAGGATCGTCTTACGCACTTCCTCGTCGGTCGCCTCGAGATTCATGCGCCGCGCCTCCGACCGGAGAAGCGCTTCATCGACGAGCTGCGCGATGACCTGCTTCTCGAGCCCGAGCGACTCACGCATCTGAGGCGTGAGCTTCTGTCCGTACATCTGCTCGAGGCGCTGCTCGGCGTAGAAAAGCGCGCGACGATATTCGTCGAAGGAGATCGTGTCGCCATCGACACGCGCGGCCGCCGAGCCGAGGTCATTCCCTCCCGACCCGCCGGTACGTCCGGCGCCGCCCCAGTCGACGAAGATCAGGAGAACGAAAAGGGCGACGATAAAGACGAGAATCCACTTCAGCTGCTGGAAGCTGTCGCGCATCACCTTGAGCATGGGCAAAACACCTCGTTGATTCCGGAGTTGTGGAACGTGACGGTACGGCAGCTAGGGCGCCGCCTCGGCGCAAGCCGATCCGGCGCGGCCCGAAACACGCTGGCCGCACCCTCCCGCGAAAAGCGCTGAAGTGTAACCATTTCCCCGATGGGCTGCAATCCTGCCGCGACGATTCCTGCTCGGAGCCCCCATATGCTATAAGAACGGATCGGCCGGGGGACTCGACTTCGGGTAAGATTCGGCTCGTCAACGGATTATGAGCGCGCGCAAAAGGGCCCAGTCGGGCGCTGACATCGATTGGTATCTGATCTCGATCGACCGGCTGAAACAGCTGATCGTTCTGCTCGTTTTGGCCCTGGTCGGAGCCGCGGGATTCCTCTATTACCGGAGCCTGCAGACTCCGGAGCAGAAAGCTCAAAAGGCGATCGAGGCCGCGGATTCTTCCCTCAACGAGCTCGCGTCCAACAAGGACTTCTCTAAGTACAGGAACGACTTCGACCGCGCAAAAGGGAAAGTCGACCAGGCGAAGCGGCTCCTCGCGAAGGGGAGCGCTCCCGAGGCTGAAGGTGCCGCGATCGAGGCTCAGGCGATCATTCGAACCGCACTTGCGGGAATCGGCGAACGCGAATCGGACGCACAGTTCCTGACGGTCGAGGGTCAGGTCGAGTTCCAGAAGGGCGGCTCCGGCGACTGGAAGAAAGCTGACCGCAATACCGCCCTGTTCAACGGTGACTGGGTGAAGACCGGTTCCGGCGCCTCCGCCGAGCTCTTCTTCTCGAATGGCTCGATCTACACCGTTGGCGCGAACGCGCTGCTCGAAGTCTACGCCGCTGTAAACCCGAGAACGAACAGGAAGGACAACGCGGTCCAGATGCGAGTCGGCCGCCTCGAGATCAACACCACCGACGACGTGGGTACCGTCCGCACCCCGGGGACGCAGGTCGTCATCGAGGCCGAATCAACGGCGCAGGTCGACGTCGACGAACAGGCAAAGAAGACGGACGTCGTCGCACTCAAGGGCGCCGCGGCGGTCAGCTCGAAGAAGGGGGGCAGTGCAGTTCCTCTTGCGAGCGGCGAACAACTGTCCGCGACCGATCAAGGCGACCTCGGCACGAAGAGCAAGTATCTCCTTCCCCCCGCGCTGTTGATGCCTAACGAGAACCAGGTCTTCCAGGGAACGCGGGAGATGACCGTGGAGTTCAACTGGGCGCCGAGACCGGATGCGAGCGGATATCAGCTGCAGGTTTCCCGTTCTCGGCTCTTCTCCGTGCTCGAGATCGACGCGAAGAGGAGCGACTCGCGCGCGCGAGTCAAGGTTACGTCGGAAGGCAGCTTCTACTGGCGCGTCGCCTCGATCGACGCGAGTGGCAAGAAGGGACCGGCATCGCAGTTCCGCCGCTTCCGTGTGACCGGGTTGGGAACCGGCGCTACGCCCACAGGATCGGGCGACACAACCCCTCCGACACTCGTCCTCGAGAAGCCGCAGTCGCTCGGCGGACCGCTCTACCTCGTCCGAGGTAAGGCCGAAGCCGGTGCTACGGTGTTTGTCGATGACGCCGAGATCAGCGTCGAGCCCGACGGCTCGTTCCGCAAGCTCGTGAGCTTCACGAAGGTGGGTCTCAACACGGTGATCGTTCGCGCGGTGGACACCGCGGGGAACCCGAATTTGCAGCGCATCAACATATACGTCGAAGAGTAGCCCCGGGCGGACCGTATGGTCCGACGCCGCCCGGTCTTTCCACTACAAATCCTGAACGCGTGGAGCAGCGGCATGCGGCCGCGCACTCCGCTGAGACCACGCTCCGCAGACGCGAGATCGAGACGTGCGGAAGGGGCTCTCGAAGCCCGGCAATCGATGCGGCACGACCTAACGACAGGGAAAGACACGATACAGCCATGACGATGCGCTCTCTCCTCTCAATGTTCTCGAACGATCTCGCGATTGACCTGGGTACCGCGAACACCCTCGTTTACGCCCGGAATCGCGGCATTATCGTTCGCGAGCCATCGATCGTCGCCGTCAACAAACTGACGAACCGCGTCGAGGCGGTCGGCACGGAGGCGAAGGAGATGCTCGGCCGTACGCCGGGAAACATCGTGGCGATCCGGCCGATGAAAGACGGCGTCATCGCCGACTTCGACGTGACCGAGAAGATGCTCGATCACTTCATCAAGAAGGCGCATGGCCGCCGCTTCCTCGTGAAACCGCGGATCATCATCTCCGTCCCGTCGGAGATCACACAGGTCGAGAAACGAGCGGTCAAAGACTCCGCGCTACGCGCCGGCGCTACCGAGGTCTACCTGATCGAGCAGGCGATGGCCGCCGCGATCGGCGCCGGCCTCCCGATCACAGACCCGACCGGCAACATGATCGTCGACATCGGCGGCGGCACGACGGACGTCGCCGTCATCTCCCTCGCGGGAATCGTCTACTCGCGTTCGGTGCGCGTTGCCGGCAACGAAATGGATGACGCGATCATTCAGTACATCAAACGCAAGTACAACCTCCTCATCGGCGAGCGTACGGCAGAACAGGTCAAGACCGCGATCGGCTCCGCCTTCCCTCTCGATGAGGAGATGACGATGGAGATCAAGGGCCGCGATCTCGTCGAAGGTGTGCCGAAGACTCTCGTAGTCTCCGACGAGGAGATCCGCGAGGCGCTCGGCGAGACCGTCGCCACGATCGTTGAAGCGGTTCGTGTCGCACTCGAACGGACTCCCCCCGAGCTCTCGGCCGATATCATGGACAAGGGAATCATCATCGCGGGCGGCGGTTCGATGCTGAAGAATCTCGACAAGAGACTTCGCGAAGAGACGGGGCTTCCCGTCTCCCTCGCCGAGGATCCTCTCGCCTGCGTAGCGCTCGGCACGGGCAAGATGCTCACCGACTTCAGCCTCCTGAGGAAGATCTCGATCGACTGACCCACGCCGCGAACGATCAATGCAAACAGCCGCCGAACGCCGGCCCACACTCTTCCTGATCGTGGTTCTGGCCTCACTCTTCTTGTTGATGGCCACGAATTCCAGGACGAGAAGGGTCGAAGACCAGCGCACGTTTCTCGTACGCGCCGTGGTGCGAACGTTTGCACCGGTGCTCGAAGCAGTCGACCTCGGTTACGTCAACCTGCTCGACGCCTGGCACGGCTACCTGGACATGCGCGCCGCGGTTCGCGAGAACGTGGCCCTGCAAAAGCGCCTCGCCGAGCTCACCGCGGAAAACGTAAGCCTGCGTGGCCGCAATACCGAGATCTCGAGGCTACGCGCGATCCTCGGCTACTCCGAACAGATCGATATTCCTGCGACGCTCGCACGCGTCGTCATGATCGACACCGGCAGCCGATTCAAGTCGCTCATCCTCGATCGCGGCTCGGATGAAGGGATCCGCGTGAATGACCCGGTACTCTCCTCGGAGGGGCTCGTCGGACGCGTCGTACTGACGACGCCGAGCGTATCCAAGGTCCAGCTCATCATCGACGGCGACTCTTCGGTGGGTGTCCACTTCGAGCGGACACTCCGGCAGGGCGTCGTGCGCGGCACCGGCGGCGACGATCTCGCGATGGCATTCGTTCCGTTCACCGCAGACGTCGTGCCCGGCGATCGAGTCTACACGGCAGGCATCGACGGGACCTATCCGCGAGGGATTCTCGTAGGGCGGGTCACATCGGTCGAGAAGGGCAAGGATCTCTTCAAGACCGTTCGCTGCGTGCCCGCAACCGACTTTTCGCGTCTCGAAGATCTGATCGTCCTCAGCCCGAAACGTCTCGACCCCGCGGCGACGGAGTTCACGCCGTGACGATTCTGCGCTTCGCTGGTGGACTCGTAATCGCCGTCGCGATTCACGCGACGCTCAACAAGGTGGCACCCGGTTCGCTCGTCTACTTCAACCCGTACGTCATCCTCGTGACGTATCAGGCGATGCGGAGCGGCAGCCTCGCCCAGGTCATTGCACTCGGCGCGCTCGCCGGCCTCGTGCAGGACGCATTCTCGATCTCGCTTGCGGGGGCAAACGCGTTCGCGCTCACGCTCTGCGGCTACGCGGTTGCGTTCATCAACGCGAAGCTCGTCCTGCGCGGGAATGCTTCGTTCGGCGCGTGCCTCGCGGGCTCGACGTTCGGCGCCGAGCTCATCGTCTGGACGCTCACGAGCATCCTCGTCGAGACGCCGATACCGTTCGCGATCGACATATGGCTCGCGCGAACGCTCGTGACCGCACTCTTCGGCTTGCTGTTACTGCAGTCGCTGCGGCTCGTCCTCGGCGCGGACGTTGTCGCACCCGGCCAGCAGCGCCGGCGAGACTGGTAGGAACGGAGCCGTGCGTCTCGACGTTGAAGAGTACGACCCGCTCGACCGATGAAGGTATACCGCGAAGATCAGAAGACACTGCAAGGGCGCATCGACGTGCTCTTCTGGGCTGTCGTCTCCGGATTCATCGTTCTCGCGTCGTCGTTCTGGTACGTCCAGGTGCTCCAGGCCGAAAAGTACCGCGACCTTTCCGACGCCAACGCGCTACGCGACGTGACCGTGCGCGCACAGCGCGGCCTGATTCTCGATCGCAAAGGGCGCGTCCTGGCGGAGAACCAGCCATCACACACGCTCGTACTGATGCGGAACGAGCTATCGCAGGCAACGCGGCGCGATCCCTCCCATCTCCCCCGCCTCGTTCGCTTCGTCTCGACGGTGCTCGGCGTTGGGGAAGCGGAAGTGAAACGCCGAATTGAGAAAGGGCGCTCGACCCCGGTCAACCGGCCCTTGACCATCGCCGAGGATCTGTCGATTCCACAGGTCGCGACGATCGAGGCAGGTAAGCTGACGTTCCCGGCGCTCTCGGTCGAGAGCACGGCGAGCCGCAACTATCCGAACGGGACGATCGCTGCGCACGTTCTCGGCTACATGGGTGAGGCGACGGCCGAGGAGCTCAAGAGAAGGCCCGAGTTGCGGATGGGTGACCTCGTCGGCCGCCGCGGCGTCGAGCTCGTCTACGACGCAGAGCTGCGCGGCAAGGATGGCGCGAAGTTCATCGTCGTCGACAGCCATGGCCGCGTGAAGGAAGAGTACGACAAGCTGAGCCGCGAGCCGCAGCGCGGGCAGAACATCTATCTCACAATCGACCTCGACCTTCAGCGCAAGGCGGAGCAGTACTTCATGGAGAACGAGATGGTCGGCTCCTGCGTCGTGCTCGATCCGCGCAACGGCGAGGTCCTCGCGCTCGTCTCGAGTCCTGCCTACGACCCAAACGTCTATTCCAAGCGCTTCACCAGCGCCGTATGGAAGATCATCCTGTCGAACCCGTTCCGCATCGAGGTCAACCGCGCGATTCAGGGACTCTACTCTCCCGGTTCCGTCTTCAAGATCGTCATGGGCATGGCGGGGCTCGAGCTTGGCGTGATCGACGAATCGACGAAGTTCCATTGCTCGGGGAGCGAAGCGTTTTACGGACGCAGATTCCGCTGCTGGAACCGGAACGGACATGGCGCGGTGAACCTCGAGGAAGCGATCAAGGTCTCGTGCGACGTCTTCTTCTACAATCTCGGGGCGAAGTTAGGCGTGAACCGCATCGCTGATTACTCGCACCTGCTCACGTATGGCGAGCAGACGACGATCGATCTCGAAGGTGAAAAACCGGGGCTCGTGCCGTCCGAGACGTGGGCGCGTGAGAAACAGAAGCGAAAGTGGTACCCGAGCGAGACGATCTCCGTGGCGATCGGTCAGGGGCCGCTGCTGGTTACACCTCTTCAGGTCGCGAACATGATGGCCGCCATTGCCAATGGAGGCTCCGTTTACCAGCCTCACGTGCTGAGACAGAGGCAGGTCACCGATGCGGCGGGCGAACCGCAGACACTTCCCGTCGCGGCGCGCCTTCTCCACCAGATTCACCTCGATCCCAAGGCACTCGCTCCGGTGCGCAACGGCCTCTGGCGAGTCGTCAACGAGGCGGGAGGCACAGGCTCGAAGGCGCGCGTCGACGGAATCGACGTCGCCGGAAAGACTGGAACGGTTCAGGTCGTGGCGCAGGAAGGCTGGGTCCGAGCGGAGGATCTCCCGTTCAAGTTCCGCGACCACGCCTGGTTCGCGGCGTATGCGCCCAAAGACAACGCGGAGCTCGTCGTCGTTATCTTCATCGAGCACGGCGGACACGGAGGGTCGGACGCCGCTCCGCTGGCAAGGACGCTCTTCGAGACTGTCTTTGCCGACCGTCTGCAGGGAGGCGGCGCGCGCGTCTCGACGAATCAGCCCCGCCTCACCGTGACGAAGCCGGCGGTGCAGGGAGCGACACGATGATCGATTACCGTGAAGCGTCATCCACGGGACCGATCTCTCGGCTCGTCAGCTCGCGCACGCTCTCGCGTCTCGATCTCAACCTTCTCGGCACGGCGCTCGTGATCGCGGCGATCGGCTGCGTTCTCGTCTATAGCGCGACCGCCGAGGGCCGCGACGCACAGCTGTTCGGGCGACAACTCGTCTGGATGGCCGTCGGCATCGTCGCGATGCTCATCTTCACATTCATCGATTACCGCTTGCTGCTCGACATCGCGCTGCCGCTCTGGATCGTCGGCCTTCTTCTGCTTGGGTGGCTTCTGGTCTGGGGTCAGGAGACTGCAAAGGTCAAGTCGTGGATCCACGTCGGCGGCTTCCAGTTCCAACCGTCTGAGTTCGTGAAGATCTTCACGGTTCTCCTCGTCGCCAAGCATTTCGAGAACAACAAGGAGCCGTACCTCACGTTGCGCTCCCTCCTGATGCTCTCCGGAATCGTCGGGTTCCCTGTGGCGATGATCGTCGTCCAGCCCGATTTCGGTACGGCCGCGACGTTCGTACCGGTCGCGTTCGCAGCGGTCTTTCTCGGCGGCATCAGGCCGCGCTTCTGGATCATCGCCATCATCATCGCCCTTCTCGCGGCGCCCGTCATCTGGTTCGGATTCCTCCAGCCCTATCAGAAGGAACGGGTGATGAACTTCGTTGACCCCGAGCGCGACCCGCTCGACTCGGGATACCAGGTCAGGCAGTCGAAGATCGCCATCGGCTCGGGAGGGATCACAGGGAAGGGTTTCCGCGAAGGGACGCAGGCAAAGCTCGAGTACCTCCCCGCGCGCCACACCGACTTCATCTTCGCGGTGTTAGGCGAGGAGTGGGGCTTCGTCGGCGTCCTCGTCATGCTCACGCTCTACCTCTTCTTCATCACGAGCGCGCTGCGCATCGCCAAGGCGGCGCGCGACCGTGCGGGAACGTTCCTCGCCGCCTGCCTCACGTCATTCTTCATCTTTCACATCCTGATCAACGTCGGGATGCAGGTGGGCCTGCTGCCGACGACCGGCATCCCGCTTCCCCTCGTCTCCTACGGCGGGTCGTCGATGCTGATGTTCTTCATCGCGACGGGGCTCATCCTGAACGTCGACTATCGAAAGTTCGTCAACGTCGACTGAGTTGGATCAAGACGCGAGCGGGCGCGCCGAGGCGCGCCCGTTGAGCGGTTTCGATGTGGCCCGAACGGCTACTCGTCGAGAAGATTCCGAAGCTCTTTCCCCGGCTTGAAGCGGATCGTGTTTCCCGGCGGAATGCGAACTTCGACTCCGGTCTTCGGGTTGCGACCAATCCCCTTCTTCCGCTGCTTGACCTGAAAGACGCCGAAGCCGCGCAGCTCGATCCTCTGTCCGCGTGCGAGCGCGTTACGCAGCCCGTCGATCACGGTATCGACCGCGTGTGCGGCCTTGAAACGCGAGACTTCGGGAAGCGTGTCGGCGACTCTGTTGACGATATCAGCCTTGATCATTCGACCTCCAGGGACGAGCGATTATAGAATCGCGTCGCCGGATGCGTCAACGTTAACTAATTGATAAAATTGAGCTTGACCGACGACAATGGAACAACCTCGCATCGACCTATGGCTCAAGCACGTCTGCCTCGTCAAACACAGGGCGGAAGCAACGGAGGCGTGCCGCGGCGGACTCGTCAAAGTCAACGGCCAGCGCGCCAAGCCAGCGTCGGTCGTCCGGCTCGACGATGTCGTCGAGCTGACCGAGCCGCGATACCGCAGAGTCGTCGTACTCGAGATTCCGTCAAAGCAGGCGTCGAAGGAAGGAGCACGCGCGATGTATCGCGACGAGACCCCTCCGCCCGATCCGGTCGTCACGCGCGGTCTGGGCGTCGAGCGCGACGACGGCTCGGGCCGTCCGACCAAGCGCGATCGTCGCGAGATCGAACGCTGGCGCGGCCGCGAGTGACGCAACGTCAGAACTGCCGCAACACGCGCAAATCGTTCTCGAAAAGCGTCCGTATGTTCGGCATCCCGTACTTGATCATCGCGACGCGGTCAATGCCAAGACCGAAGGCGAAGCCGCTCCACTCGTTCGGGTCGACGTCGCAGTTTCGCAGTACCTGCGGGTGAATCATGCCGCATCCGAGAATCTCCATCCATCCCGTCTTCGAACAGGTGCCGCACCCCTCGCCGCGACAGAACGGGCAGGAGATATCGACCTCGGCCGATGGCTCGGTAAAGGGGAAGTAGCTCGGCCGGAAGCGGATCTCGGTATCGGGTGTGAACACCCGGCGCATGAAGTGCTCGAGCGTCCCGCGAAGGTGTCCGAAGTGGACTCCTCGATCGACAAAAAACCCTTCGACCTGATGGAACATCGGCGAGCGCCGCAGCGTGATCTCGTCGCGGCGATAGACGCGGCCGGCCGAGAGGACTTTGAAGGGGGGCTGCCCCTTCTCCATCGTCCGGATCTGCACGTTCGACGTGTGCGTTCGGAGCAGGAGCTCGGGGCCGAGGTAGAACGTATCCTGCGTGTCGCGCGCCGGATGGTCAGGCGTGAAGTTCAGACCTTCGAAGTTGTACCAATCGGTCTCGATCTCGGGGCCCGGATCGATCGAGTAGGCCATCTCACGAAAGATCTGCTCGATCTCCCGCCTAACGAGCGTGATCGGATGGAGCGAACCAAACGAGGGTTTCCTTCCGGGGAGGGTAACGTCAATCGACGAACGGGCCTGCTTGCGCGCAGCCTCCTCGGCAGATGACGCCTCGAGCTTCTCGCGAAGCCGTGCTTCCAGTGAATCGCGGAGCCGGTTGAGCTGCTCACCGACGTCCTTCTTTCGTTCTGGCGCGACCAGCTTGAGCTCGGCGAAGAGCGCGTGGACGGCCCCCCCTTTGCGACCGAAGAAGCGGACGCGGAGCGCCTCGAGGTCGGCGTGAGAGCTCGACGCGGCAAGCGCCTCGTCGAATTCACGTTCGGTCGTGCGGATCGAGTCGAGCATTTCGGTCAACGGATTCCCCCAAAAAAAAGACGCGGGCATTGTAGCCCGCGTCCTTCGAATGTCGAGATCGTTTGCGGCTCAGGCGCGGGCGCGCTTCGCCGTTTCGGCGAGCGAAGCGAAGGCCTTCGGATCGCTCACCGCGATGTCAGCGAGGACCTTGCGGTCGAGCGCAGAGCCAGCGGCCTTGAGGCCGGCGATGAACGTGGAGTACGACATGCCATTGATGCGCGCGGCAGCGTTGATGCGCGTGATCCAAAGCTTTCGGAACTCACCCTTGCGGTCCTTGCGTCCCGTGTAGGCGAAATTCAAGGCCTTATCCACCGCCTGCTTCGCGTGGCGGTAGTTCTTCGACCTCATACCCCAGAAGCCCTTTGCGGCCTTCAGGAGCTTGACGCGCTTGTTCTTGCGCTTAAATCCGCGTTTGACTCTCATCTCGTTTCTCCTCGTTTCTGCCCGTCGGGCGTTTAGGAGCGGCCGGGTCAGGAGGGGGTGTCGATCACCCGGGCGCGCTCGTCCGTTCCCCCCTAAGGGGACGCGGTCGTTATAGGTACGGAATCATGCGGCGCACGGTCTTCTCGTTCGCGGGTGACACCTCGGCCTCGTTCGCCAAATGCGACTTGCGCGACGGCGACTTCTTCGTGAGGATGTGTCCGTGATACGCGTGCGCCCGGCGCAGCTTTCCGGTGCCGGTGGTCTTGAAGCGCTTGGCAGCGCCACGATGCGTTTTCATCTTCGGCATGGCTATTTTCCTTCCCGCCCGGAGACACGTCTTCCAGGCGTTTACCGCCGCAACTCCAACGAGCAGCGGCACTAATTATTCCCCGTTACTTCTGGCCGACGGGACCGATGATGATCGCCATCCGGTTTCCCTGGAGCGTCGGCATCCCTTCCGCCGCTCCCTTATCTTTCACTTCGGCGAGGAGCCGGTCGAGCACCGCCCTGCCCAGCTCCTGGTGCGCCATCTCGCGCCCGCGGAAGCGGACCGTCGCCTTGACCTTGTCCCCGTCCTCGAGGAAGCGAAGCACGTGATTCCGCTTGAAGTTGAAGTCGTGCTCGTCGATTCGGGGGCGGAACTGCACCTCCTTGACCACGATCACTTTCTGCTTCTTCTTCGCCTCGTTCGCCTTCTTCTTCTGCTGGAACAAGTACTTCCCGTAGTCCATCACCTTGCAGACGGGCGGCTTGGCGGTCGGAGCGATCTCGACGAGATCGAGCAGCTTTTCCGCGGCCAGCGCACGCGCCTCGGCGAGAGTCACGACTCCGCGCTGTTCGCCAGCGTCGTCGATGAGACGAACTTCCGTGGCGCGGATCTCATCATTGATACGGGTGTCGTCGCCCGCCCTCTTGGGTGGCGCGAATCGGTCGAAACGTCGTGGCGGTCTAATCAGTCAAAGCCTCCTGCTGCTCGAGGATCCGTGGTTCGGAACCTCTAAAACCGCGAGACTGGAATCTCGCGACAAAGACACTTCCGCTCATCGTACTCGTACGATGAGCGGCGCACAATCTAAGGGAGCCTTCCTCACAATGTCAAGGAGCGGCGACGGATCAAATCGCCGGCATCGATTGCAAGCTGGTCGATCGAGACTGCTCCCACGTCACCGACCCCTCGTTTGCGGAGACTCACGGTACCCGATTCGACTTCCTTCTCGCCCACGATCAGCATGAGCGGCACCTTCTCGAGCTGGGCCTGACGGATCTTCGCGCCGAGCTTCTCGTTCGACTCGTCGGCGACAACCCGGAGGCCTCGCTGGCCGAGCTCCGCCGCGACGCGATGCGCGTACTCGAGGAACTTCTCCGAGACCGGCAACACTTTCGCCTGAACCGGTGCGAGCCAGAGAGGGAATGCGCCCGCGAAGTGCTCGACGATGATTCCGAAGAAACGCTCGATCGAACCGAGGATCGCGCGGTGAATCATCACGGGGCGGTGCTCCGCATTGTCGGCGCCGACGTAATTGAGGTCGAAGCGCTCGGGGAGGTTGTAGTCGACCTGCACGGTGCCGAGCTGCCAGGGGCGGCCGATCGCGTCGGTCACCTGGAACTCGAGCTTCGGACCGTAGAACGCCCCCTCGCCCGGGTTGATGTGATAGTCGGTGCCGCGCGCCTTGAGCGCCCCTTCGAGCGCCGCTTCCGCCGCGTCCCAGACCTCGTCGCTGCCTAGGCGCTTCTCGGGACGGGTCGAGAGCGCGACGCGAACATTCTCGAAGCCGAACACCGAGTACATCTCCTCGATCAGCTTGATCTCGCGTTCCATCTCCTGAGCCAGCTGCTCGGGTGCGACGAAGAGATGCGCGTCGTCCTGCGCAAACGAGCGGACTCGCGCGAGTCCGTGAGTCACACCCGATCGCTCATAGCGGTGCAACCGCGCGAAGTCGGCGATTCGGAGCGGCAGGTCGCGATACGACCGTCGCGCATGCGCGAAGATCTGGGTATGGCCAGGGCAGTTCATCGGCTTCACGCCGTACTCCCGCTCGTCGACCTCCGAGAAGAACATCGCGTCTTTGTAGTTCTCGTAATGTCCCGAGATTTTGAAGAGCTCGGAGTCCCAGATCAGCGGGGTGACGACTTCCTGGTAGCCGTCGCGGCGGTAGTACTCGCGCACGAAATCGATCAGAGCGTTGTAGATGAGGGTCCCCTTCGGCAGGAAGACCGGCATCGCCGGCGCAAAGTGGGAGAACATCACGAGCTCGAGCTCCTTGCCGAGCTTGCGATGGTCGCGCGCTTTTGCTTCCTCGATCCGCTTGATGTGCTCGTCGAGCTCCTTCCTGTCGGCCCAGGCAGTTCCGTAGATGCGCTGGAGCATCGCGTTCTTCTCGTCGCCTCGCCAATACGCGCCGGCGACCGAGAGGAGCTTGAACGCGCCGAGCTTGCCGGTCGATGGGACGTGCGGGCCCCGGCAGAGATCTTTCCAGTTTCCCTGGCCGTAGACCGAGAGCACTTCGCTCTCCGGGATTTCGCTGATGATCTCGACCTTGTACTTCTCCCCCATCCGCTCGAACTCCTTGATCGCGTCATTGCGCGACCACTCGGAGCGCTCCACGGGGAGGTCGCGCTTCACGATCTCGTCCATCCGCTGCTCGATCGCTCGAAGATCCTCGTCGCTGAAGGGGCGGTCGGTCGCGAAGTCGTAGAAGAAGCCGTTCTCGATCACGGGGCCGATGGTGACCTGGGTACCTGGGAAGAGCTCCTGAACTGCCATCGCCATCAGGTGGGCAGTCGAGTGGCGAATGACGTCGCGACCTTCGTCGCTCGCGGGAAGGATGATCTCCACCTTCGCACCGTCGGGCACCTTCACGGAAAGGTCGACGACCTTGCCGTCGATCTTTCCCGCGATCGCGTCCTTGGCGAGCCGCTTGCCTATCGACGCGGCGACGTCGGCAAGGCTCGCTCCCTCGGCAACTTCTCGCGACGATCCGTCGGGCAGTATCACGTTCATGGCTTCACTCCTCCCGGCTTGCGGCCCCTCGGGCCGCGCATTCGATGCTCAAAAGAAAAAAGGACAGGGCGCCTGCCCTGTCCTCGAATCGTTCCTTGGATCGGTTTCGACTACGCAGGACGGGGCCTTGACGACGTTCGCGTCGTCGTTCGCGTGGCCTGCGTCGTCGTGAATCTGTGCATTTTCGTATCGACCAGTAGGTGAAATGGTAGGCTCTAGCGGACTCGAACCGCTGACCTCTACCGTGTCAAGGTAGCGCTCTAACCAACTGAGCTAAGAGCCTATGTTTTCAAACCGTGTTTGGTAGGCGCTATCGGACTCGAACCGATGACCTCTACCGTGTGAAGGTAGCGCTCTAACCAGCTGAGCTAAGCGCCTGCACTGCTGGAGCCCTCTCAAACGGCACTCCGGCCCCCCGGTATTTCCGAGGGAGTGGAAGCATAGGGAATGGGCCTGCGCGTGTCAACCGAGCGGCGGCTGGTCAGCGCGAGCGCTCGCCAGATCGCTCGGCTTGCCTGCGTTCGGCGTCGTGTCGAAGTTAGAACGCAGAACGATGAATTGAGAACCGAGAAACGGTACCAACCCCTTTCTGGGTTTTCAATTCATCGTTCTGCGTTCTGACTTCCCGAAGATCACGCCGAGCAATCACCCGAGTGTCCCTGCGCGACACCGACGGCTCCCCTCCTCCCCCCTACGCTACAATGCGCCCTTCCGGGGCCCCCCCGAAAAACCAGGCAGCGGAGATCGAGCCGTGTCCGAAGAGCAGCAGAACGATCAGGCAGCACAGCAACCTGAAAACGAGCTTATGCGTGTTCGCCGCGACAAGATGGCGCGCATCGCCGAGCTCGGATGGCCCAGCTATCCGAACAAGGCGCACGCGACGACGACCGTCGCCGCGCTCGTCGAAACGTATTCGCCAAAGACGGCCGAGGAGCTCGAGGCTCTCGGTGAGCGCGTCGCGATTGCCGGGCGCATCATGGCGATCCGAGATTTCGGCAAGGCGTCCTTCCTCGTCCTCTCCGAGCTCGCGAGCCAGGTCCAGGTTTACGCGAAGAAAGACGCGCTCTCCGAGCGCGAGTGGGAGCTGAAAGAGAATCTCGACGTCGGCGACTGGATCGCAGTCGAAGGTCCGATGATGCGGACAAAAAAGGGGGAACTTTCGGTCAAGGCTGACAAGATCGACTTCCTCGTCAAGGCGCTTCGCCCGCTCCCCGAGAAGTGGCATGGCCTCACCGACATGGAGACGCGCTACCGTCAGCGCTACGTCGACCTGATCGTGAATGATGACGTCAAGGAAACGTTTCGCACCCGCGCGCGGATGGTCAGCTACATCAGAAACTACCTCGACGGCCATGGCTTCATCGAGGTCGAGACGCCGATGATGCAACCGATCGCCGGGGGCGCCGCGGCACGTCCTTTCGTGACGCACCACAACGCGCTCGGCATGCAGCTCTACATGCGCATCGCTCCCGAGCTCTACCTCAAGCGCCTCATCGTCGGAGGCCTCCAGCGCGTCTACGAGATCAACCGCAACTTCCGCAACGAGGGAATCTCGCTCCAGCACAACCCCGAGTTCACGATGCTCGAATTCTATTGGGCGTACGCGGACTACGAGGATCTCATCGGCCTAACGGAGGATCTCCTTGGACGCCTCGTCCAGGAAATACGCGGCACGACGACGCTCTCCTGGCGAGGCGCCGAGATCAGCTTCGCCCGTCCCTTCGCCCGATTCACGATGAAGGAAGCGGTCGTCCACTTCGCACAGGAGAAGCACGGCATCGCCATCGACCCGGCCGACCTCGACGACTCGACGAAGCTCGTCGCACTCGTGAAGCGGCTTGGCGAGCCTCGCCCGGTGCGCGACGACGGCACGGAAGGCCCTGCAGGCGAGCAGCCACCTGCGCTCGAGGAGATGAACCGAGGGAAGCTGCTGGCCGAGCTCTTCGAGGCGGTCTGCGAGAAGCACCTCGTCAACCCGACCTTCATCACCGATTTTCCCGTCGAAGTCTCGCCGCTCTCGAAGCAGCGCCCCGACGACCCGCGCTACGTCGAGCGCTTCGAGCTCTACGTGAACGGCATGGAAGTGGCCAACGCCTTCTCCGAGCTCAATGACCCAGACGAGCAGGCACGCCGCTTCATGCAGCAGCTCGAAGAGCGCGAGAAGGGAGACGACGAGGCGCACCAGATGGACGACGACTATGTTCGTGCGCTCGAATACGGCATGCCGCCGACGGGCGGCGAGGGGATCGGCATCGACCGCATCGCGATGATCCTCACCGACTCGCCGTCGATCCGTGACGTCATCCTCTTCCCGCTGATGCGGCCGCGATAGTCGCCCAGGAACGTGTGAACTACGAGCTCGCAATCGCCCTTCGCTATCTCTGGACCGCGCGGAAGCAGCTCCATACGGCGTTTCTCTCGGTCATCAGCGCCCTCGGTCTCGCCGTAGGAGTTGCGACGCTTCTCCTTTCTCTCGCTCTTCTCTCGGGATTGCAGCTGCGGATCAAGTCGAGACTCATCTCGTCGAGCCCGCACGTACTCGTCGAGCCGGTCGGCGACTACGCGATCGACGACAGCGCGAAGGCCGAGGAGGTGTGCGCCCGCGTGGCAAGCCGCGTCGAGCCATACGTCTCCGGGCTCGCGTGGGTCTCGAACGCACGCACAGAGAGTGGCAGGCCCGTGCGCGTGCGCTCAACTGATCCGGCCGCCCTGGCGTCGGCAGAGCTGCTCACCCCTTCCGCGAGAGGCGGAAGCGTCGCGTGGATCACGCGCAGCGCGGCCGCGGCGCTGCGTCTCCGCGATGGCGATCGCATCGTCGTCGTCGGACCGCGCACGCGCCTAACTCCGTTCGGGGCCGCGCCGGTGTTCCGTAGATTCGCCGACATCCGGATCGTCGACGCGCTTCCCGACCACGACGGCGACGCGGAGGTACTGCTCACGTTCGATGACGCCGCGGCGATCTTCATGACCGCGGGGAGGCCGACTGCGATCGCGCTCTGGCTCGACTCCGTCGAGCGGGTCGACGCGGCGCGCCTCGCGCTCGAGGGGTCACTCGCGTCGGTTTCGGTCAAGACCTGGAAAGAGATCAACCGCCCCCTCTTTCTCGCGCTTCGGCTCGAGAAAGTCGTGATGTTTGCGACCATCTCGCTGATCGTCCTCGTCGCCGCGCTGAATCTGATCTGTTCGCTCGCGATGCTCGTCGTAGAAAAACGATCGCGGATCGGTATCCTGCGAACGTTAGGCGCGACGGAGTCGTCGATCCGGCGCGTGTTCCTCTTCGTCGGCCTGCTGATCGGAATCACGGGCACGCTGGCAGGCAACGTGGCGGGCCTGGGGTTCTCCTGGCTCGCCGAACGCTACCATCTCGTTCCTTTGCCGGGCGACAGCTTCGGCGCATCGAACGTCCCCTTCGCGATCGAGCTTCCCGACGTCCTGATCGTCAACGCGATCGCCGTCACCCTTTCGATCATCGCCGCCTGGTACCCCGCCTCGATCGCCTCGCGCCTCGACCCGATTACCGCGATCCGCGAGGAGTGAGCCGGATCGTCGAACGGAACGCCTCGAGAACGACGACATCCGGATTCGGACGAAGCACGTTCACCTACCCGCGCGCGCTTCATACACGGATACACCTTCTCGGTTTGCGATCTGGACAGCTTCCGACGAGAGGAACTGGCGCAGATTCGCCGCAGTGCGACGGTCGATGCGGAGCTGGCGCTGTGCCTCGCGCGTCGACGTCTGAATGGTGCCGATCACAATGTTCGACTCGAACAGCACCACGTGCGTGATTCCGTCAGCACGCAACCGGTCGCCCAGCTCATCAGGAGACGCCGCGTCGAGATAGCGCGCGAGGCGCGGGCCGTCGAAACTGCCACCTCCCCGCGCCCGCACATCGAAGCCGTGAATCTCCTGCATGCCGAGAATCAACGCGCGCGCCGACGATGGGAGCTGCGCGTTGCACCACTCGACCGCAGCAGCGTCCTTGCGCTGCAACGCGACGTAGCTCGCATCGCTCATCGCTCCGCGCGCGATCGCCAGCGGATCGAGCGACGAGAGGTAGGCTGCAGCCACGCCGAGCTGTAGAAACGAAGCAAGTGCAAGTAAGGCTCCAACCGTGGCCCGCACACGAGTCCGCCCCTCGGTGGCCTTCTCCAGCCCGCATGCAACGATCCACGCGAAAGTCGTAAGAAACGGAATGAGAATCCGTCCTGCCGGCGCCATGGCAATGAGTAGCACCACGACGGCAAAGAGCGCCCAGCCGCATACACGAATTCGTCGATCGCGAATCGAGCTCGCGATCGCTGGAAACATGAGGAGCAGCGCGAGCAACGCGACACCAAGCGTGTCGTCGACCCAACGTCCATCAAACAGATAGCTGAGCGCAGTCTCAGAAAGCGACTCCCCACGTCGAAATCCGCTGATCTCGCCCCCCTCTCCGGAGAGAAACGGTGCAATCGGATTCCACGTCAGAATCAGGTTGCGCAGAAAGAAGACCGACCCGAGTGTGGCGCCGAATAACGCGGCCCGCGCGGTCGAAGCCCTTCGCGGCGGATCGACGACGAGCGCAACCGCGCAGAGCGTGAACGCAAGCGGGATAAAGCTGTATTTGAGGAGAAGCCCGGCGGCGATCGCTGCGGCAATAGTCCCGGAGCGTGCCTGCGTCGACTCGTCGAGGAGCGCGACGAGGAGTGCGAAGCTCACGCCGGTGAGAAGAACATCATTCCCCGACCAGCCTGCCCCGAGGAGCAGTGCCGGCGTGGTCGCGACCGCGACGGCGAGTGCCGGGCCGAGGGATGGCGCAACTCGCCTCATCCCCCCGAGAAGCAGCAGACCGGTTGCCAACGCCAGAAGCGCATGAGCCATGTGCGAAGCTAGAGGTGCGGAAGAACCAAGCAATGCGAAAAGCGGGATGTCGGATGACTCCGCGCCGAGAGGAAACCACGAGTGCGACATGAGCGGGAAACTGACCGCGTGCCCCTCGAGCGCCCATTGCTTCGGGATCGCGAGATGGTAGGCAGCATCGTCGAGGCTGATTACGGGGAGCTGCGCGAGAAGCATCGCGGTGAGCGCGCAGATGACGAAGGCCGCACCAACCCAGCGAGAGCACCTCGCGCCCTCGCGCAGCGAAGTCAGTGTGAGGCGCCCTGCCTGACTCACGAGTGCGGCAATCCCGGCCACGCACGGCACCAGCATCGCTGCCCGATGCGTCGTCATGTTCGCGATTAGAAACGCGAGCGATCCGTAGACGGGGAACCCGACGAGAAGGGCGAGCTCGACCGGGATCTCGTGGCGCACACCACGATCGTTTCGGATCGTCAGTCGCTCGAGCCACTGAATGAGCGCTGCGCCGATTCCGCTCGCCGCAACGACGGTCACGAGCGCGGCCGCGAACGGTACGGCCAGCCGGCGAATGTTGAGCTCCACAAGAAGGTAGCGTTGGCTGAACGCGAGAAGAAGAACTGCGACCGCGGCGATCGCGATCGCCGCTGCGAGGCCATCACGACGCTCTCGTTCCTGATCGCTCAATCGCGGCCATTATCGATCATCGAGGTGCGCTCACGCCAACGCTCGCGTACGACTCACCGCCTACGCGATGCCTGGCGCTGGCGCGATGCTGCAGGTCATCACGATCGCCGACTCGCCATCGGGGTAGTAGCGGGGGCGCCGGTAGCGCTCCTCGAACTCGAGCGCGCCATAGAGCTTGCGTGCAGCCTCGTTCGACTCGCGAACTTCGAGAGAGACGCTCGCGATACCATTCAGGCGCGCGAAGGCGAACACTTCATCCATCAGCAAAATCGCGACGCGCTGCCTTCGCCACGATGGATCGACCGCGATCTTGTTCACGTGCATTTCGTCGAGAAAGTACATCGAGAAGATGTATGCGACGAGCTTGCCGTTCGCGGTCGTCGCGACGAGATTGAAGCGGCCGATCGCATCGATCTCGGTCACAAAGAGCGGGCGCGTCCACGGCACCGGGAACGACAGCTGCTCGAGGGCGACCACGCCATCGAGATCCTCATGTGTGGCTCCTCGGACGACGAGTGGTTCAGCCGTTCTTTGCAAGCAGCTTCGCTTCCGCTTCGGCGAGACGGACATAGATCGGAGTGGTGTCGGAGTACTGCTCGAGACGTCCGGCGGATTCGAGATTCAATGCTCGCTCCGCCGCGAGCAGCGCAATGTTCCGTTCCCACATCGCCTCGCGCGCATCGACACAAACGTCGAATTGTCCTCGCAGATCGCTCACTTCGCTCGCCGACGCGATTCCGTGAGGCAGGGCTTCGTCTCCGCCTTTGTACGCGGACACATAGAGTTCTCCCCTTCCCGCGTCGTTGGTGACCAACACAGACCGGCCCCGATATCCCGCCGCGATCGCTTCGTGAGTTGGCATGGCGCAGATCGGAATTCCGAGCGCAAGTGCGAGCCCCTCGGCCGACGCCAGTCCGATTCTCACCCCGGTGAACGAGCCCGGGCCGCGCGTCACGGCGATGCGGCGGATCGAGGCGCGATCGATGTCGCTCTCGCGGAGCAGCCATTCGATCGCCGGCAGCAGTTTTTCGTTGCGCGACTCCCGCCCTTCGAATGCGATCGCAGCAACCGGCGCCGTCTGCGAAACGACCGCCACCGAGAGCACGGGAAGTGAGGCGTCGAACGAAAGAATCATGTGCGTTGGGGAGCGGGGATCTCGAGGTCGATCAGCTCGATTCCGAGCTCGGCGGCCACTTGCTTCGACCGCTCGTCACGGTAGAACTCGCCGAAGTAGATCGTTCGGATTCCGGTGTTGACGATCAGCTTGAAACAGTTCCAGCAGGGGGACGCGGTCGTGTAGAGCTCGCTGTTCTCGAGACTCACCCCGTTCTTCGCGGCCTGGATAATCGCATTCGCCTCGGCATGCACCGTCGCGACGCAGTGGCCGTCCTCCATCATGCATCCGGTGTCTTCGCAGTGGGGCAGCCCGCGGATCGATCCGTTGTAGCCGGTCGACAGCACCGTGCGGTCGCGGACGATCACCGCGCCAACGTGCTTGCGCGGGCAGGTCGCTCTCGTAGCAGCCTGGTGCGCCATCCCCATGAAGTACTCGTGCCAGCCAGCCCGCATCTTGCCTCCGGTAACAGGTCGGAGGATTATAGGGCTTCCTCACACCGAGCGTGTGCTGCCCATTGCAACAGGCTGGAAACCCTGAGGTTAGAAGTCAGTGCGTTGAATTGAGAACCCCGAAAGGAGATCCACCGGAGACTTCTATTCTGGATTCTGAATTCACCGTTCTAACTTCTAACTTCAGCCTTAGACCAACCGCCCTCGCCGCCACGCCCCACCCCAGGAGTGGCCGAACCGGCCCGATTGGTCTAAACTACATCAAAGATTGCACTTGGATGGCAAAGATCTCGTTTTTCGGTGTTGACGGGGAGGAGAAGAGCTACACGCTGCACCCGCAGCTGACGCTCCGAGTAGGACGAGATCCCGGCAACGACGTCGTGCTTCGCGATCCCAAGGTCTCGCGACGCCATGCGGAGATTGTGTTTGAGCGCGGCTTCTTCGTTCTTCACGACCTCCAGAGCGCGAACGGTACGTACGTGAACGGAGTCCGGGTGAACGTCGCCCCGCTCACGAACGGCTCCGAGCTCAAGCTCGGGAGCAGCCATGCGCGCTTTGTCGATGACGCGGAAGCCTCTCCTCGCCGTGAGACCGCACCCGCCTCCGAGCCCGTCGTCGCCAAGCGGAGGACCGCGGAGATTCCTCCCGATCAACTCGACGGAACGTTTCCGCACGATAAAGCCAGCGGCCGCGCGCCGGAGGCTGCGGGTCCGACCTCGAAGGAACCGAGACTTCGCGAAGATACCGCTCTCGTCGAGGAGCAACAGGACGACACGCCGATCGCCGACAAGAAGCGTGAGGCGCTCGACCCCGCAGAGCTCGGAGGCGTGACGCTCGACGTCCAGACTGACATCCCCTGGGGCGAGGTCGTGACCGTTCGAGACGAGGGTTCCTCGAAGAGCTTCCACTACCGACGAATCTTCAACGTCGTGGCGCTCGTCGCCGCGATCGTGGCGGCGCTCGTCCTTTTTGCCGGAAGCATCGTCGCCACGTTTCTGGCGGTCGAAAAGCACTCGCTTCTGGCCGCGGTCGCGGTCTCACTCACTCTACTCTTCACCGGAGGAATCCTGCTCCTGGTGCCGAAGCGCCACGTGCACATATTCGGCGACGAGGCACTTTCGCGGCTCGTCTTCGCGATCAGCGAGGAGTCGATCTTCGGATTGCCGATCGTCACGTTCCGAGTCAGGCTATCCGATGGGTCAACTGTCGGGTTTCTGACGAAGAATCTCTTTCTGAGCATCGTGCGGCGGCGCTGGGACTTTCTCGACACCGACCGGCGCAAAGTTGGCTATGCGGTCGAGCTCGGCGCGGGGCGACCGTTCTGTCGCAAGTTTCTCGGTGATTTTTTTGGTCTGTTCACGACCGACTACGCGGTGATGTTGACGAACGGCGCGCGCGCCGGGGCCTACTATCGCCGCCAGCCGCGTGGAACTCCGCGACGGATCGAGTTACCGTCGAGCCGGCCCGACCCACGCCTTGCCCTCGCCTTCGCTCTTCTCCTCGACACGATTGAAAAGGCCCGATGAGGCTTTCCTCGCTCCGCCCTTCGCTTCGCTCGCGGCGAGACGCTCGTCGGGTCGCGTCCGGCGCAATCGCCTAACGCCCCGCGAGAGACGACAGCGGCACGATCGCGACGTCCGTGTAGTAGCGCTTCAGAATCTCCTCCGCCTTCGCGCCCCGCAGCGCCATCCCCTGCGAACCGTTCTGGCAGAAACCGACGCCGTGGCCCCAGCCCTTGCCGAGGAACGTGTAGCGTACGACTCCGTCCCTCCCCTTCGACGTGTCGAGAACGAAGAGATTGTCGGGGATGCCTAACGACCAGCGTATCGGCAGCCCTTCGAGCGTAAACGTTCGTCCCTCTTCGGCCTCGATCTCCAGCGAGGTGACCCGCTGCGACGGGTCGCGCCCGAGGATACGGATCGCGTGGAGCTCGCTGATCGGGTTACGCCTGCTAATCGACGCCACGAGCTCATCCTCACGAAACGTTCGCACCCAGCTCGAGAACGACGACCGCTGGTCGAATGCGGCACCGTCGAAATTCTCCTGCAGCACGACGCCGGCCACGACGTCTCCCATGCGAATGAGCGTGGCACGATCACCAGGCTGCGCGACGAGCTCCCGCTCCTCGCGAACGCGGTCGTTGAGCCTGCGAAAGAGCGGCGTCCCCGGCGCAAAGATCGCCGTCACATCGCGATCCTTGTTCCTGACCACGACGAGCCGCCCTTCACCGCGCACGAGACTTCCATTGAGCTCCGTGAAGACCCCTGCGTTGCGGAGCCACGCGTAGAGGAGCGAGAAGAGCTCGTCGCGCGTCATCGCCGCGTCGAGGTCGCGGAGGTCGAGTCCAAGCAGCGACGCCGCCTCGAACTTCACCGCGACCGCCGCGACGCGCGCCGCCCGTCCGTCTTCGATTCCCGGCATCAGGTACCGGAGATCCTCGTCGAGTAGCAGCACGCGTCCCGCCTCGTCGAGGCCCCAGACCTCGCCAAGGTACTCGAGCACGTCGCGCCTTCGGCTCGATTTCGGCGCCCTAGACGAACGGGGAGAGATCCCCGCGAGGGCGCCGGCTGCGGAGACCGCGTTCGCGATCTGCGTCGCTCCCCACGCCGCATCGACCTGGCTGCCCTTCATCGACACCGCGCGCATGACTGCCGCGCGCATGCCGCTCTCGTCGGTGACGGCACTCGTCTGTCTCCCTTCGAGCGTCACGACTTCGAGCTCGACGCAACGAGCGCGCTTGAGGTATGGCTCACTCCTTCCCGGGAACATGATCCCGACGTCGGAGGTCTCGCCGCCGCAGGTCGACGTATAGAGCGCGTCGATCGGTTTCCCGTCGAACGCGATCACCAGGCCGGCCGTCTCGGTCACGGCCCGGTTTGACAACGCGTGTTCTGTGGAAAGCCCGCCGTAAACCTGGCAGCTCGGTGTCGCGCAGATGTCGTACCCCTCGCCGGCGTACTCGCCGCGGCGACTGACGACGTACGTGCGCGCCGCGATCGCTTGCGCCTTCAGCGCCTCGACCTGATCGAAAATGTTAGGCCCCATCTCGTTCGGCACGACTCCGCGAACGTAATCTTCCAGGTTGAGCTCGTTCACCAGGTTCAGCGTTCCTCGGTTGTTGAGTACGACCCGCGCGCCGCCGCGGTAGCTCTTGCCGGCGATCTCGATCCCTTCGCCTTCGAGCGGCACGACGAGGAGCGAATCTGCATTGAACGAGGTCTCGTCGCCTTCGTCGTCGACGAGCCGGAGGCGCTTCGCAAACGGTTGCGCCGAAGGGCGCCGCGTGGCAAGAATCTCCTTCGGCCAGCCTCGCGCGATCAGGTCACTCCGGACCGGGTGCGACGACGCCTCGTCGGGAAACTCGCCGACGAGAACCTTGTAAGTTGCGATCGCCGTGTCGAAGGCGAGGTCGGCGCGAATCCCCGTCTCCTTTCTGGCGCGCTCGGCAAGGCGTTCCGCGCTCACCTTGTCGGAAATGGCACCGACCTGAATCGCGAACGTGACGCGTGACGACGCGACGGGCGCGTGGACCGAGAATCCTCGTCGAATCGTATGGACGCGAGTGCCCTCCCTCACCTCGTAGCCGCCCGTGACGCGTGCGAATGGCGCGCTCGGAAGATCGCTCGCGAGACCGACCCGGACGACCGGCTCGACGATTCGCGCCGATACGACGGTCGTCTCGCGCAACGCATTCGGGTGAGGCGCGCGCGCCGCGGGCCGCGAGTCGCGTGGCGGCAGCGTAGTGACGGGCGCGGGCGCCGTTGCACACGCGAGCGCAAACATCGCAGTCAGCGGAGCAATCGCGTCACGTAGCTCGAGCTTGATCATGCGGCGAAGAAGAGCTCCGCGACGCGGCGGATGCCTTCGCGCATCCGGTCGTCGGTCTCTTTGGCGAACGTGAGGCGCATCGTGTTCGCTCCCGAGCCATCGACGAAGAACGCACCTCCCGGGATAAACGCGACGCCACGCTCGACCGCGGGAGGCAACAGCTCCGCCGTGTCGCGCTCATCGTTGAGCGTCACGAAGGTGAATAAGCCGCCTTCGGTCCGCGTCCAGGTCGCGCGCCCCGTGAAGTGCTCATCGAGTGCACCTAACAGCGCGTCGCGACGGTCGCGGTAGAACGCGCGCACCGATTTGATCTGCTCGGGAAGCTCGCCCGCGGCGCAGAACGCGGCGATGATCGCCTCGTCGAGCATCCCCGAACAGAGATCCGCCGACTCCTTCGTGAGCTCGAACTGCCGGACGAGCGCTGGCTCGCCGACGATCCACCCCGTCCGCAACCCGGGCGAGAGGACCTTCGAGAACGACCCGAGATAGATCACGCGCTGCTCGTCGTCAGACGTCTTGATCGGCGTCGTGTCGAGATCGTCCGCGAAGCAGAGCTCGCCGTAAGGATCGTCTTCGACGACGAGGAAGTCGAAGCGTTTCGCGAGCTCGAGGACGTCGCGCCGGCGCTCCGCCGCGAGCACGCGTCCCGACGGATTCTGAAAATTGGGAATCGTGTAGAGAAACTTGATCCTGCGTCCTTCGGCCCTCAGCCTCGTTGCCGTTTCTTCGAGCGCAGCCGGCACGATACCGTCGTCGTCCTGCGCGACGCCGACGAGCTCGGCGCGTCGCGCATAAAACGCTCCTGCGCCCCCGATGTACGTCGGCAACTCGACGAGCACGACATCACCCGGGTCGAGAAGCGTCGCGGAGACGAGATAGAGCGCCTGCTGCGAGCCGGTCGTCATGAGCAGCTGCGTCGCCGGATCGCAGGCGAAGCCGCGCTCGCGACAGATCGAGGCGACCGCATCGCGGAGTGCGGGAAGACCGCGAGTGGGACCGTATTGAAGCGAAGTCGCCGCCGTGTCGCGCACGACCTTCTCGGCGAAGTGTGCGATGCGCCCCGCAGGGAACGTGGCCGGACTCGGCGCGCCGCCGGCGAACGAAATGATCGCCGGATCGTTCATCATCGCCGCGAACTTCCTGATCGCCGACGGACGCAGGTTTCTCGCGTCGGCCGACAGGAGGGACTCAATCTGCACGTTTGCCTCCGATTGGCCCGGAGAGGCCCTCGTGAACGATGATCGCGAAGCACGCCGTTAGGCAGAGACCGAGGATCGAGCTCGCGAACGAACTGACGAACGTGAAGGCAATCCGAAGCGGGAGAGAGAAAAGGTCACCACCAGGAAGTAGCGCCGCCGAGTCGAAGGCAAGCCCCATCGTCGATGAGACCGTCGAGACCCCGATCGATGCGGCAAAGAAGATCAGCATCACGACGACGATCGTTCCGAAACGCGCACCGATCAGGTCACCCGCTGCCGAGCTTGCGGCCACCGCGCCTCGCGGCGTCGCGATCCCGATCGTGATCGCGATCTGCGCCCACGCACCTGCCACGATCGCCAGAACGATGCCGAAGAACACCGCAATCAGGATGCCGCAACAGGCGACAACGAGCGCCGCCGCGTTCTCGCCGATGATCAGCACCACCGCGAGGATTAGCACGAGAGGCACGAGCAGAAAGAGCCCGGCGACGCCCCAGACCACGTTGTAGATCCAGAACGTACGCCAACCCCTCGTCAGCGCAAATTGCAACACCGTTTGCGGCTCGAACCGCCGCCACGCCTCACGCCAGTTCCACGTGACGCCCCGACGCTCGTAGTCGACGAAGACACCCGTGATTCCCGCGTGGAAGTAGGAGTGGATCAACATCGCGACGCCGAAGGCGAGGAAGACCGCGAGGCCGATCCACGCCGCGGCTGCGGCGTTCGTCACGATCCACTCGGCTACCGCCTCGCCGATCGCCTCCGGATCGTTCCCGGGCGAACCGAAGCTCGAGATCGTGTCCCAGTCGATTGAAAGCCCGACGGCTGCGATCGCGAACACGATCGCGCCGAGCATCACGATCACGAGAACGATCATCTCGGCGAATGCCACGAGAAGCAGCGGCCAGTTCGCGAGCGTGGAGGCGATGCCGCGCCTGATGATGGTGAAGGGATCTGTCGCCAAACTACACCCACTTGCCCGAAACGTTTTTGCGGTAATCGTCGGCCTCGACGAGCACGCGCTCGGCCATCTCGAAGAGTCTGCTGCGGAGCCGCTTGCCGATCCGAGTCTCGAGCGACTCTTCCTTCGGGTCGCGTGGTTCGTCGAGATAGTTGGTCGTGAAGATCGTCGTGCGCTGCTCGTTGTAGCGCGTATTGATGATGTAGTAGAGCATGTCCTGCACGAACTGCGTCGGCTTCTGCGAGCCGAGCTCGTCGAGCACGAGGAGGTCCGCCGTCAGGATCGGCTCCAGAATCTCCGAACGGCTCGGCGCATGGTCCGAGTCGATCGACGCGAGGATCTCCTGAATCAGGTCCTGGAAATTCGAGAAGAGAAGCCGCCCAGGCTTCCCTTGCGCGATGATCTCGATCAGTGCCGCGACGGCGAGATGCGTCTTTCCCGACCCGCAGGGTCCCATGAGGAGAAGGCCTCGCTCCGCCATCGGCCACTCGTCGACGAGTCGCGCGATCCGGCGCTTCGCCGAGGCAAGCGACGCATTGCCTCGCTCGTGAAAGCCCGCGAGCGTGCAGTGCTGCGTGTAGCGCGCCGGGATCTGTGCGTTCACCCGTTTCTGGCTGCGCTTCATGTCCGACTGACAACTGCACGGCCGCACTCGGAATGTGCCTTCCTCAGGCACCCATCCGGAGCCGTTGCACAGCGAACAGGTCGTCGCCACCGAATCCACGGGCGGATGATACCACCCGCTTCGGGCGCTTCGAGGGGACGACACGGAGCGCGGAGAACTGTGAATGCAGAACGCAGAATGCAGAACGATGAATGTAGAAATGGGATTCGGAGCTGGGCGGGCACCGCCGTTTCTACAATCATGGTGCAGCGCGCTGCATTCGTTGTTTCCCTCCGCTCCGCCATCCCTGAAGTTTCCCAAGCCCCGCCTCCCATTCCTACATTCTTCGTTCTGCATTCGTTGTGTCCCCCCCCTCCCCGTCCCCACCCCCCGTCCCTCGGGGCGCTATACTCAGCCCCAGCCCCGTCTCGACTATGCCACGACACCTCGTCGCTTATCTCGTACAGAAGCCCGAGCAGTCGCCGTTTCTGCTCGCCTCGGATTTGCCGCGGCTACTTCCCGCGATCTTCCCTCGGCCCGAGTGGCTGCTTCCGCGCCCTTACAAGATCTACTTTCAGGATGAAGGGGCGCCGCCCGTCACCGGCTTCCCGGTACTCCACTCCGAGGTGCTGCGCGATCTCGACACGAAGCTCGATCGCTGGCTCGCCGACGAAGTGAAGTGGCAGCTGAAGATGGAGGATGCTCGCGAGCGAGCCCGCAATGCGTTCAGCCAGTACGTGTCGATGGTGGTGAAAGTCGCCGAGAACGCGATGCTCTCGAACCTTCTCGCCGACTATCACGCCGTCTTCTGGCTGGCCCACTCGTTCGACTTGTCGCGGCACTTCATCAACCTGCCGAAGCGGATCAGCCTCGTCGACACGCAGGCAGCGAAGAATCAGGCCGACGCGATCAAGTACCGGATCTACTCAAAATGGGCCGCGGAGATGCGCGAGCAGATGACTCGCCTCGCCGCGCGGCTCGCACCAATTCTCGACGGCGAAGAAGAGCGAGGATTGAAGTTCTTCCGCATGATTCAGGACAACGTACTCATCCTCACCGAGGAATTCGTCAGTCCCGATCTGCGAGAGCTTCGTCCGTTCTTCAACGGCTACCTCCATCGTGACTTCTTCGCCTTCCGCGATATGTTCGAGAGGATCACGGGTCAGGCGGTCGACCTCGTGAAGCGCGACGTGACCTTCCATGGGCTCGTCGGCCTCTTCGGGGTCAACGCCGAACAGGGAATCCCGGTCGCGCTCATGCTCGATCAGAAGTTCCAGGAGGTCCTTTTCTCCCAGCCTTCGGTCGAGGTCCGCATCTCGCGCGAGGAGCGCGAACAGCTCCGCTCCCTCTCGCGGCGCCTCCAGGAGTACTCGGTGTTGAACGCACTTCGGCGCGGCATCACCTGGATGGCGCAGCTGCCTAACGGCGACACCGTCGCCCTCGACCGCCGGACGGGAGTCGTGTACTCGCGCGCCACGCGGCCGATCGACTTCGGCCGCCCGGGCGTCGTCGATCCGATGGTCTACCGCTTCGGTCTAATGTACGACATCAGCGCGTTCTCGCAAACGCTCGGCGATGTCGCGCGGAGCGGCAGGAAAGGTGAGTTTTCGGCCTACAGGCAGATGCTCCTTTTCCAGAAGAAGCTTGCGACGATCACCGACCGCCACGTCCTCCAGTTCGAGAAGTTCCTGGGTGACGGAGCGTTCTACACGACGCGTCGAGCGCTCCGGCTCGTCATGGCAGCCGTCGAGATTCAACGCTTCTATTCCGAGATGCGACGCAAGGGGTTCGCCTTCAACAAGGGACTCCGCGTCGCGCTCAACTATGGCTACTACCGGCTGCTGCCGCTCAAAGGAACGCCCGACTCGCCGGAGCACGTCATCGAGTTCTACGGCCCTGGAGTCGTCGAGCTCTCGCGCCTAACTACCGGCAAAGCGACGAAGGAAGTCGAAGAGATTCAGGCGTTCCTCGTCGCCCACGGCTACGACACGAACGAGGTCTCGCGTTTCTTCGCGCCGCTCGCGACCGGTGCCGACATGGTCGACAAGGAGATGCATCAGCGCGAGTTCTACGCCTACGTCAACGCGAACGGGCATCTCGTCAACGAAGGGATCGTGTCGTCGATGAGCCTCGTGAGCGAGCTCTCGGGCGAGCTCGCCGCCGACGGGCAGCAGCTTCACCGCATCCAAACGCCGTGGAGCACCTACATCGGGTTCAGCGCGCCGATCGAAGAGGCCGACTTCGTCGGCATCAAGCTCATCGGGCGCGTCCAGCTCAAGGGCCTCGGAAAAGTCGAGGTCGCGGAGCTCGCCTCGTTCAACCGCGCCGACGTGACTCACACCCGCGCGGACGACGGCGAGACTCTCTTCAGTCTGCTTCGCCAGGAGTTCCATCAGTCGACGATGACACGGACAGATGACGAGCTCGTCGCCCGCTCGACGCGTGAGAGCAGGTTGCCAGCGCAGCAGATCCTCGTCTGCACCTTCCGCGATCCATTGAACGGCGACGTCGCGATCTACCTCGGCGAGTGGGATCCTGCGATGGACTCGCTCCGCAACGCGGTCAAGCTGGGAGAGTCGGACATCGAGACGCGTCTCGGCCTTTCGCTACCTATCACGACCGACCAGCTCGGGCAGCAGCGAGCGCGCCTGCTCGAGTCCTATATCGACGAGGCACGCGACAGCTACCTGCCGTCGATCCCGATGGACAGTGTGCGGGCACTCCCCGACCTGCGCCTTTTCCTCGTCGGCGACACGGTCGAGTTGCTGTAGGGCGGGCGCCGACTTCGGATTTCGAATCTCGGATTTCGGATTTGCTTCGCCATCTCGCGCGATTCGCGCACTTCAGTTCATCCCATCCCGGTGCTCCATCTTGACAGGGCGGCCCGGAACCGCGCTAATTCGCCCCATGAGTTCCGAATCGCTCTCCTCGACCTCGCTCCCGCTCGCTCTGCATCGCCGAGGAAAGGTCCGCGACGTGTATGCGATCGGCGACGCGCTTCTTCTCGTCGCGACCGACCGGATCTCGGCGTTCGATGTCGTCCTCTCGCCCGGTGTCGGCGGGAAAGGCATCGTCCTCACGCAGCTCTCGAATTTCTGGTTCCGAATGTTCGGTTCGGTGAAGAACCACCTCATCGAGACCGATCTCGACCGCTTTCCCGACGAATTTCGCGCGCATGAGGAACTGCGTGGTCGCGCTGTGATCGTCAAGAAGTGCGAGGTCGTCCCGATCGAATGCGTCGCGCGTGGATACCTCGCCGGTTCCGGCTGGAAGGAGTACCAGGAGGACGGCGCGGTATGCGGCGTCGCACTTCCCGCGGGGCTCAAGCAGGCCTCCAGGCTCCCCGAACCGATCTTCACGCCGGCGACGAAGGCCGACGAGGGGCATGACGAGAACATCTCCTTTGCGAGGATGTGCGATCTCGCCGGCACCGAACTCGCCGGCAAGCTGCGCGACCTGACCCTCCGGATCTATATGGAGGCCGCAGCCCACGCGATGGAGCGGGGCGTCATCATCGCCGACACGAAGTTCGAGTTCGGCATCGCCGATGGGGAGATCGTCTGGATCGACGAAGCGCTCACCCCCGACTCCTCGCGTTTCTGGCCAGAATCGGAGTACCGCGAGGGAATCAACCCGCCGTCGTTCGACAAGCAATTCGTCCGAGACTGGCTCGAGTCGACCGGATGGGACAAGACGCCGCCGGCTCCCGACCTCCCCGCCGACGTCGTCGCGAAGACGTTAGGGAAGTACCGCGAGGCCTACAGGCTGCTGACGGGCTCGGAGCTGGTGTAACCACGGGACTGCAGTAACCGTAGAGTGGCCTACTCTTCGTAGTCGGGACGCGCGCCCGGCGGCCACGTCAGGAACATTCCTTCCTGATAGATGATGTCGTCGTCGAGCGACCGGTTTTCGATGCTCTTGGTTCCGGGATCGAGCGCCCTGATCACGCGGCTCGTCCCGTCGACCGTCCCGTCGGCGCCGCCGCTGATGATCCTGTAGTGCAGCTGATCCGCGCTCACGAGGTAGACGTAATCGTGCCCCCAGGGGTCTTCCTCCGGGACATCTCGGATGTACGTCGGCGAAATCACCAACTCCAGCGACGACATCGTGACCGCCTGCGGGTACAGCTCTTCATCAGTCGCGTATGCTTCCACCGCGGTCGCGACCGACCGGATGTCGGCGAGAGCACGCCTCCACGGATTCCGGCGGTGCTCCTCCTCCGCCGCCTCTTTCCGAATCTCGTCAGCGATATCCCTGACGAGCGGCGTCAACACCTTGTTCATCGCGAGCTCAGTTTCAACCGTGATCTTTGCCTCGTTCTCGACACGCTTTCTCCCCGTTGGCGTCCTTGAGAATGCAATCATTGCTCGAAGGTCGTCCTCGGTGAAGTACCGGTCGATGATCGGCCCGATCACGTCATGCGCGAGACTATTGAGGTCGACGCGCGACAGCAACCGGTCGAGGAGCTTTTGCATCGCCGCCTTCTGCTCTGAGAGCGACGCCGCGTAGGCGAGCTTCGCCTCGGCGTCCATCTCGCCGAGTTCGGTCTCCGTCACCCCCAGGGATTCGCGGATCTGGTCGTCCGAGCTATCGAACGCGAGCCGTAACGCCTCCTCCATCGTTCGCTCAGCCTGCGTCACTTGCATGTACTCCTCGATGAGCGCAGCCTTCGCCG
>JACPDH010000069.1 GCA_016184115.1 Acidobacteriota bacterium
ACACCGATGTTCGTCGGTCAGGACCTCCAGGATCCGCAGGTGGGTGGCAACTTCGTCGAGGAGGGCTTCGGCAGCGGGAGCGAGTTCGGGATGAAGATCGAATCAGAGCTGCGCGCGCTGTCGACACTCGACACGAGTGCGGAGGAAGGGAGCGCGTTGACGGGTACTCCGCTCGTTAGGCCAGGAGCCTGGGGCCCGCAGTGCACGGGGCATGAGCTTCTTGGGAGCAGCGACGACTTCTACCGGACCTTCGTCTCAGCAGGAGGGGCATCGCTCAGTTATCACGACACGCTGTGGAACTGGTGGTCAGGTGGCTCTCCAACCGAGGCGATCGGGATCTTCACGGCTCCGGGCGCGGTGCCTGAGTGTCCATGAAGTCCTTCACGTGACAGGGAACCTGCACGCGTCGCGAAGCAGGCAGACATCGCAATTCTCCTTGAGGCGTTTGCGGCTGCAGAGGGAGAGGACGCCGAGGCGGCAGATCGCGAAGTCATAGCGGACGGGGTCGTCCGGATCGAACGTCGCGAGAACGTCGGTTAGGGCGCGGGCCGTTTTCCAGTCCGCGGCCTTGCGGCGATTGAGTCCGAGAAACGTCGAAATCCGGTGGACGTGCGTGTCGACCGGCATGACGAGCTGCGATGGGTCTACGAAGGTCCACTGTCCAAGATCGGGCGAGGTACGGCGCACCATCCACCGGAGGAAGAGGTTCATTCGCTTGCAGGCACTCCCGTCGTCGGGCGACGAGACGAGGAAGCCGAGTGAGCGCGGCGCTCGCGGTCCGGCGTAGGAGTGAAGCGCGCGCGCGAAGCGGGCGAGTGATGGGCCCACGTCAACGTCCCGCCGGTCGTGGACGCTCGCGAAGAGCGCTCCGAGCGAGCCGTGCTCGCGGATCGCGCCTGCGAGGCACGTAAGCAGGGCGACCAGATCGCGTGCCTTATGAAAGCGGTGCGAGAAGCTCCGAAAGCGAACCCGCGCCTCCGCGGGAGTGAACTCTCTCTCGAGATATTCGTGAGGAGACGAACCGATCGCTTCGAGGATCGACGAAACGTTGCGGACGATGATGTCGGCGCGGCCGTACGCGAACGCCGCGGCGAGGAGCCCTGCAACTTCGCGGTCGCGTGGATCGTCGTACTTCCGGACAGCCTCGAGAGGATCGGGAGAGAGGGTCGAGATGTCGTACGTCTCGACGAGCTCGTCGAGACTCGCACGGAGAATCTCGCGCTTTCGAATGGGGATACGATGTGCCACTGCATGAGGAGAACCGCGCGTGAGGCTGGCGCGTTTCATTGTCCTGGAGAATTCTGATCGATGTCGGGAACCAGCTCCGGCGTCGTGCGTTTTGTGGAGGGCGACGGCTCGTAGTGTCGCCCAGCCTCCGGAACTCGATCGGTCGGGGTACGGCTTTGCGTGCCCTTGAAGGACAGAGAGAAGACACGATGAAGAGAATCGCGCTCGCCTTTTTGATCACACTTTTGTCGATTAGCTCTGCAACTGCGTTTGCCGACGTTCGCGGCGTCGTAATGACGCGTGACGGCGCACCGGTCGCGAAGGCGAAGGTGAGCGTTTATGCGCTCGAGAGCGCGGCTGCGGCGCGGGTACGCTGGCAGTCGGAGGCGCCGCAGCGAGTGCCGCTCGTGACCGTGGAGACGACGACCAGCGGCGTATTCAGCGTCAAGGCCGACGTGCCGGTTGCGCTCCTTCAGGTCGAAGCTGCGGGGTTCGGCCCCGCCGCCACGCGCGTCGCGAAGGACGAAGACATCGGCGCACTCGCGCTCGGCGTCGCGCCGGAGAGGAAGGGAACTGTGCGCGCGGGCTCCGTTCCGGTGGCCGGTGCGCGCGTCATCTTCGCTTCGGTTGTCGGCGTGGAGCTGATCGTTGTGACCGACGCCGAAGGGCGTTACACGGTCGCTGATCCCGACAAGTGGGCGCAGCGCGTGTCGGTCGTCCATCCCGACTACGCGCTCGACGGAGAGACGGTCATTCCGCCGCAGACGAAGCTGTCGCTCGACCGGAAAATCGGTATGGGTGTGGCGATCGAAGGGAAGGCGACGGCGGCCGACGGGAAGACGCCGGTCGCGAGTGCGGAGATCTACGTCGATGGCTGGAAGTCGGGGCTCACGGCCGAGGACGGCACGTTCGCGATCGCGCACGCGCCGGCTAAGTGGCGCGAGCTGCGCGCGGTCGCCGGCGCGACGAGCGCGGTCATCTCGCCGTCGAAGGGCGCCCTATCGCTGAGGCTTTCGAAGACGCCGAAGGTGACAGGAATCGTCCGCGACGCCCAGACGAAGATGCCGGTCGCCGGCGCCGAGGTTAGCGCGGCGCCGTCCGAAGGGGATCTCGTCGCGCGTGTGTTCGGTCTGGCGTTCGGAAGCGCAGCGATCACCGACGCGAAGGGGACGTTTGCGATCGAGCTCGCGACAGGAAATTACTCGCTGCAGGTGAGCGCTCCCGGTTACTCCCTGGATGTTCTCGACGTCACGCTCACCGCGGGGGGCACGGTCGATCGCTCGATTCCGCTGACGAGACTCGCGCGGGTTACAGGCAGTGTGGTCGACGATGAGAACCGCGGCGTTGCGGCGGCGTGGGTGTCGCCGGCGTCCGACGGCGGTGGGTCGAGGCGCGGGCCGCGCATGCGCTTTTCGCAGGCAGGCGGCGCCATCAGCGCACCCGACGGCCGGTTCGTGATGCGCGGGGTGGATCCCGACTCCGCGTTCACGCTCGACGCGACGAAGAAGGGTCTGCCGGATGGAAAGGCGCCGTCGATGAAGCTCGCGAGCGGCGAGACCAAGAGCGGAGTCGTGATCACGATTCCTCGCGGCATCGAGGTCACGGGAATCGTCGTCAACCAGTCGGGGGACCCGGTGTCGGGTGTGGCAATCACCTCGGCGTCGCCCGAGCGAGGCGCCGGAGGACAGTTCATGATCCGCCGGATGCTCGGCGAGAGCTCGGAGGCCGACGACGTGCAGACGGGCAGCGATGGGCGTTTCTCGATGCGTCTCACCGAAGGGAAGTGGGACCTCAACTTCCGGCGCGAAGGTTTTGCGCCTTACCGCGCGAGCTCGGTCGACGTGAAGCCGGGCGTCGCACCGGTCGAGGTGACGCTGCAGCCCGGGGCGGAGATCGCGGGACGCGTCGTGCGCGCCGGCGGAGCGGGCGTCGATGCCGTGCAAGTCTCGGCGATGATGGGCGGGGCCCCGGGGAGCGCGACGACCGGCCCTGACGGAGCGTTCGTTCTCAAAGACCTGGCCCCTGGAAGCGTGATGCTGATGGTGCGCAAGCCGGACGAGTTCATCCAGCTCATGCGCACGGTGACTGCCCCGTCGAACGACGTGACGATCGAGGTTCCGAAGGGCGTTTCGGTCGCCGGCCGGGTGATCGACAAGGCGAGCGGCGCTCCTGTACCTGACTTTTCGGCGGGAGTGTCGGGAGAATCGGCCGGCGGTGGCATGCGGATCATGATGCAGCCGGTGATGAAGAGCTTCAGAAGCGACGACGGAACGTTCCAGATCGACGGGCTCCCCGCTGGGCCGCTGCAGCTGATCGTCTCGTCGCCCGGATACGTGCAGCAGCGTGTGCCGGGGCTCGTGCTCGAGGAAGGAAAACCGGTTCGCGACCTCGAGATTGCGCTCGAGACCGGGACGAAGATCAGCGGTCGCGTAACGGGGCCCGACGGTAAGCCGGTCGCCTCGGCGAGCGTCGCGGCTCAGGGCCCCGAGGGAACGAGAGGAACCTTCAGGTCCGGAAGCGGCAGCGGGCCCGTGACGACCGACGCTGAAGGGAACTACCAGCTCGAAGCGGTCGAGCCTGGCGAGAAGCGGTTCGCATTCCGGTCAGACGGCTACGCGCCGGTGATGAAGAGCGTGAACGTCTCGGGGCGCGAGATGAAGCTCGACGTGCAGTTCGGGCGCGGGGCGACGATGGCGGGAGTGGTGGTGAGCGAAGGAGGCTCGCCCGTCGCCGGCGCACAGGTACAGATAAGCTCGGCAAATTTTGGATACGACGAGACGTGGACGGACGGCAACGGGGCGTTTCGCTTCGAGGGCCTCTCCGAGGGGCGGTACACGATCGAGGCAGGGAAGACGGGCTACGTCGACACGGAGTTGACCGATGTCGACGCGCTCACCGCGGGCAATCTGCGGCTGGTGTTAGGCCAGGGCGGGCGCATCACCGGGCGCGTGACGGGGCTCCAGGCGGCGGAGTATTCGCAGGTGCGCGTGAACGCGTCGACGTCGTCAGCGAACGCAAGCGCGACGCCCGACTCGGCCGGGGTCTACGCGATCGAAGGAGCGCCGACGGGGACGGTGCGCGTCAGCGCGACGAAGGGCGCTGGCTTTGCCGGGAGCATGCAGACGACCGAACCGAAGACGGTCGAGCTCTCGGCCGGCGGCGAAGCGATGGTCGACCTCGAATTCCGTTCGGACCGCGTCGTCAGCGGCCGGGTGACGCGGAACCGCGCACCGCTCGACGGGGCTTCGGTCCGCTTCAATCCGAAGAATCCGGCGGTGCAGACGCGCGGAACGGCGACGACGGGCGCGTCGGGCGCATACGAAGTGCGCGGTCTCGCCGATGGCGATTACGAGATCACCGTCTTCGATGCAACGCGGATGAGCGCCCACAGTGAGACGAGGCAGGTGACGTCCGGCGCGACGGTCGACGTCGACATCGTGACGGCGTCGCTGCGCGGCCGCGTGGCCGATGCCGATACGGGGAGCGCAATCGCTGGTGCGCGAATCCAGTTCGAACCGAAGAGCGCTGGGACGACAGTTGCGATCACGCGACGCGTCGCCGAGAGCGATGCCGCCGGGAACTTCCTCGTCGACAACATCGTGCCGGGTGCATACGTCGCGCGTGCGGAAAAGGAAGGCTTCAGCCAGGACGTACGTGACGTCGAGATCGGCGAGAGCGGTGCGGACGGCGTCGACTTCGCGATCGCGAAAAGCGACGGAATCCGCCTTCGGGTGGCGGATGCGCGAACCGGAACAGCGTTAGGCGGTCAGGTGCGGATCAGTGACCCGCTCGGTAGAACGGTGTACGAGGGGTCCGTGGCAGCGTCGGCCGACGGGACGAAGATCTCACTCGCACCCGGCTCGTACCGGCTGACCGTCTTTGCCGAAGGTTACGCGCCAGCGACGAGCAACGTCGCGGCGCCGTCTGCGAGCGTCGCGCTCGGTCTCACTCCGGGAGGAACGCTCGAGATCGAGCTCGACGGCAGCGAGGCGGCATCGGCGCGACTGCTTGACTCGAGCGGCGCGGACTACCAGCGCTGGTTCTGGATGAGGCAGCCCTCGTTCCGTATCGACCCGGGAGTTACAACGCTTCGGAATGTCGGCGCCGGAAGCTATTCCCTCGCTCTGCTCGACGAGGCGGGGAACGTGGCGAAGACGTTGGCGGTCACGGTGATCGAGGGAAGGACGGCGCGGGTGAGGGTCGCTAGATAGGAACGCGGAACGCGGAAGGCGGAACACGAAATGCGGAACGCGGAATGCGAAACGCGAAATGCGAAATGCGAAATCAGGAACGCGAAATGCGGAAGTAAAGTCGAAAACCGAAGAACGAGGAGCCCGCGTCAACGGGCCCTTTTCATTCCAGTTCGCGTCTCCAGGGGTCGCTACCTCGAGTACTCGCGGTTCTTCGCGAGCCTGTCCGCTTCACCTTCCGACGTCCCCGTTTCGCGTTCCGCATTCCGCGTTTCGCGTTCCTACTCTCCCTGCTTCGCCATTGCGATCACGTAGTCGGTGATCTGGCTGAGCTCTTCGTCGGTTAGGGCGCCCTTGAAGCCTCGCATCGGAGTCTGCGGAATCCCGTCCGTGATGTTCTTCAGGATCTCGTCGCGGCTGCTGCCGTGGCCATACTTCGTATCGGCGAGATTCGCCCAGGGGTAGTTTGCGGCGATCATCGTGTCTCCCTTGCCGAAGCGGCCGTGACAGATCGCGCACTGCTGGAAATAGACCCCCTGGCCCGGCATGTCGAGAGCTGTTCCCGTGGTCGAGGCTTTTGGCGCTTCCTTCTGGCACGCGAGTGTCAACAGCCCGGCGAGAGCCGCCGCGACGATCGTCAGATTACGAACCGGCTTCATCGTGTCCCTCCGTGTGCTCCCCGTCGTCAGCGCCTGACGGCGGATGTGGTTCGTCATGGGCGGCCTCGTCATGACGCATCACGAATCCCCCGCTCTTGCGGTACTTGTCGAGTCGCTTGTTGAGGTGGTGGATGTCGTAGGTCAATCGCAGCACCGTCCGACGCAGCTTGTACTTGACCCGCGTGAATGCGTCGAGATCTCCGAGTCTGAGCATCGCCATGAAACTCTCGAGCTCGGAGATCCGTTTGCGCAGCTTCTCGAGGTCCTTGTCCTGAATGATGATGTAGACCTCTTCGCCAGCGATGCTGAGTGGCAGCAGGCCCGACATCTGGTCGTCGAACCAGTGCCAGAGCTGAATGAGGTCGATCCTGATGCCGCGGTGGACGAAGCGCGTCTCGAGCAGATCCTGACGGAAGTAGCCGAGCAGTTTGCGGTCGTCCGTGCGGTTGAATTCCTCGTCCGACAGGTTGCGCGCATTCCAGACGCCGTAACGAAGGATGTCGTTTCTGGTGGCGCGGAACTGCCGGATCACCTCATCAAGGACGCGTCCCTTGAGGTCGGCAAAGCTCTGCGGATCCGGCGGCGCGGCCGTGGCGTTCATCGGCAGGGAGTATAGAAGGCGGAGCGCGAAAGGCAAAACGAGGGAAGAAGGACGAAACGCCGGGAAGTGGAGGCGGCGGACCGGATCGAGAAGTAGCAAGGCCGGGCTCGGGCGGGTTCACGGGCTGCGAGTCGCGTGGTGTGCCCACTGGGATGCCAAACGTGTCTCGCGATGTGCGACGGGGAACTTCCTGTGAACGTGAACGCTCCCGAGCCCGCACCCGGCCCTCCGGTTTCCCTATGGCGGGCTGCGAAAACGAGAAACTACGTCCCTGTGCTGCCGAAGCCACCGGCGCCGCGATCGGTCGGCGCGAGATCGGAGGCGAACTCGAGCTCGCACGGCGCGAGCGGGGCGACAACGAGTTGAGCGATGCGGTCGCCTCGAGCGATTGTGAATGAGGCGTCGCCGAGATTGACGAGAATCACACCGATCTCGCCGCGGTAGTCGGCGTCGATTGTGCCGGGAGCGTTGACGAGCGCGATGCCGTGCTTGATCGCGAGGCCACTGCGCGCGCGTACCTGCCCCTCGAAGCCGGGAGGAATCTCGATCGAGATCCCGGTCGGCACGAGGGCGCGTTTGCCAGGCTCGAGTACGAGCGGTGCGTCGACTGCGGCGCGGAGGTCGAATCCTGCGGCGTGCGGCGTGGCACGGCCGGGAGCATCAATGTCGGGGCAGCGGTTTGTGAAGCGGATATTCATCGCGGGCGCGATTCTACAGGCGGCAGCCCGTCACTTCACGTCCGCGGTGATCTCGATGACCGCGACGGCGTCGCTCTGCCCCTTGGCGGAGATCTCGACCGACTCCGCGAGAGCTCCTGTGGGGGCGCGCGAGCCGTCGACGCGCACGGTGAGCGTACCGCGTCCTCCCGCAGGGAGGCTCTTCGGCGGGTCGTACCAGAGACAGCGGCACTTCGAGCGCGAGATCTCGAGCGTGTACGCGAGCTTGCTTCGGTTCACAATCTCGAACGTGCGAACGGCGTTGGTTCCTTTCGCAACGATGCCGAAGTCCTGCTGCTGAGGGGTGACCGAGAGGGGCGACGGCGGCCGTAGCTCCGGAGCGGGCGCGACCGCATCGCCCGTCGTGGCCGGCGTGACGGCAGGCTCGGCGACGGCGGTCGTCGCCGGCACCGGGCGCGCGCCGGAGAATTTCCAAACGAAGAGAGCCAGAACTCCGAGCAGAATGATCGCGAGGCCGATGATGAGCGCTACGCGCGTGACGGTGCCGTCGTCGCCTTCGGCCGTCGTCGCGGAGGCGGTGTAGGACGAGAGCACCGGTCGCTCGGGGGGCGGCGCGACAGTGGACGGGGCAGGCTGACGCGGCGGTTCCGCTGGTGCGCGCTCGGACGGCTGCGCGGGGCGCTCCGCACTCTTCCGGCCGATCGCATCGGGATCGACCTCGTCGAGGCCGACGATTGCCTTATTGATCTCGGCGATCAGCTCCTGGTAGTGGCGTGCGAGCTGCTTCGACGGCGACGTGGCGGCGAGTTTCGAAAGAGTCTCCGCGTGGTCGCGATAGACGCCGCGCAGACGGTCGATCTCGCGGTCGAGCGCCGCGCCTCGGTCGATCTCGCGATCGCTCCAATCTTCGCCAGGCACGCGAATCCTCCGGTCGTTTCATCTTGTCAGAATCGGGCCAGTGTCGCAAACCTTGCACGACGATGCTTGCGCGATGGACGTCCGAAGCCGATACTTTCGCGACAATGACACGACGTCTGCTGCCGTTCCTCGTCGCCGCGCTGGTGCTGGTCGCGGCGTGCGGGCGCCCCGAGATCAGCGCCGAGAAGTGGAAAGCGATGTCGCCACAGGATAAGACCCTCGTCGTCGAGTCGTTGCGCGGCCACGAGTCGGCGCGTGAAGCGAAAGGTGGCTTTGGCCGCGCCCATCCACGCGACACGACCTGGTACCTCGACCAGATCGATGACCGGTACGCAAAAGGGGACGTGCGTAGTGTGAGTGAGATCTGGGAAGAGCTCGTCGAGCCGGCGAAATGAGGGGCAGGTCAAAGGTCATAGGTCAAAGGTCAAAGCAGGCGGACGGCGGGCCAGAGGCAAACGGCCAGAGGCGAGAGCGGGCGAAAGGCAGGCCAGCGGCCGGGGGACGGAGGGCACAGCAGGTTCGCGTTAGGCTGGGGAGCCCTCGCGCAACGGAAGCGGGGGCGCTTGACGGCCGGGGAGCTCTCGACTATCGCGCGATCGCGCGCGCCGTGGAGACCTGGTTCCGCGCTAACGCGCGCGAGCTTCCGTGGCGCGACGCGTACACTCCATGGCACGTCTGGATCGCCGAAGTGATGGCGCAGCAGACGCGGATGGAAGTGGTCGTCGGGCGCTTCCCGGAGTTTGTCGCACGATTTCCTACGATCGAGTCGATGGCGCGCGCGGCCGAAAGCGACGTCGTCGCCGCCTGGTCGGGCTTAGGCTACTACCGTCGGGCAAGACTTCTCTACCGCGGTGCGCGCGAGGTCATCGATCGATTCGACGGCGAGCTTCCGGCCGACGCCGACGCGCTACGCTCGATATCCGGGATCGGGCGCTACAGCGCGGGATCGATCGCGTCAGTCGCCTTCAATCTTCGCGCTGCGATCGTCGACGGCAACGTCGCGCGCGTCGTCGCGCGTCTCGACGCGATCGAGGCGCCGTGGAAGAGTGGTGCGCTCGAGCGGCGCGCTTGGGAGCTCGCGGAAGCTCTCGTCCGCGAGGCAAAGAGCCCACGCCACTTCAACCAGGGTCTGATGGAGCTCGGCGCGAGCGTCTGTACGCCGCGCAATCCAGCTTGCGGCGACTGCCCGCTCGCTGTGTATTGCAGGGCGAAACAAGCGGATCGGGCGGGCGACTATCCTCGTCGGGCTGCGAAAGTGGAGGTGACGGAGATGACGATTCCGCTCTTCGTCATCGCCGATGAACAAGGGCGCATCCTGTTCCGGCGCGGCGAAGGGTCGTTGATGAATGGGATGCTCCATCTTCCGCACGGCAGTGCGGCGATCTATGCCGATCCGTTGAGGATCGCAGAACCGGGTCCGGTCGTCGGAACGGTCAAGCACTCGATCACAAACCGAAGGATCACATTCGAGATCCACACTCCGGTCGCGTCTTCGATGGGCCGCCTGGCGGACGCACCAGGCGAATGGCATTGGCTCGCGCCCAGGGAGCTCGCGTCTCACGCGCATCCGTCGTACGTACGAAAAGCGCTCGAGCTGCTGTTCGGAAAGGTGTGAGCGAGGCGATTCGTTGAGAAAAAACCTGAAGTGAGAACGTAGAACGATGAATGCTGAACCCAGAAAAGGGCTCCGGGCGGGGGTTTCAGGGTTCAAAACTCATCGTTCTACGTTCTCGCTTCGGGACTTTCGTCCCTGAGTTCAGGCAATTGCCTCTAACCTCCAGCCTGCTTTTCGGTTTGCCTTCACCGCCTAACGCCACGCGTTCTCGGCGGATCGGACATGTTCCTGCTGAAGTAGCGGAAGACGCCCGTCGTGGATTCGTTCGCGAGAGGCTGGATGACGTGAGTCGCTCCGCCGGCGGCGGCGGACACGGCAAGGGCAAAGCCGGGGGCGGGTTCGCCGAGGTCGCGAATCGTCGCATCGTTCCAGAGGGCATGAAGGTCGTCGCCTGGCGCGAACCTTCGGAACGTGATCGTCCTTTGCGGTTGCGAGGAGTACTGGATGGTCTGTGCTGCGACGACCCAGTTCGTGCCGTCCCAGCGCATGTCGATCTGGTCGAGTCCTGAATCCTCGAGCAATTCCCCGCGCAGGATCCCCGAGTCGTTGCCGACGTCGAGCGCGACGAGCTCTTTGGTGATTCGCGTCGCGTGAACTTCGCCAGCGCTGCCCCAGATCGCAAGGATCTCCGATCCACGCGAGGCGAGGTCGAAAAGGCCGAGCTCGACGTCGTCGATGATCTCCTTGGGCGGAGTGAGGATCACGCCACTGTATGAAACGCGGGCGCCGCGGAGTTTGCCGAGTGCGGGAGGACAGAGGATGTTGCAATCGGGTGGAGCGCCGTTCCAGAGAACGATGATCGAACCGTTGACCGGAGCGAGCATTGGTGCGTGAGGCTCGGTCGCCTGAATCGAGACGACGGGGGTGAGGGCGTCGAGCTCCCTGCCAAAGCGCCGCATCTGGATGATTGGATAGTTGCCGCACGTCAGCCAGCCCAACCACCACGCCTGGCCGTCCCACACGAGGCTGTGCTCTCCGAGCTCACCGCATCCCGATTCGACGAGGGTCGTCCACGATTCGTCGCGCCATGCGAGATCCCATCCGAGGCGCCTAACTGTGATCGATGAACCGGTCGTCCGGGCGACGAGGTAGTCGACCCCGTTTCCTGCGATTGAGTACGAGGTCGCACTCTCGATCAGTCGTGGCGGTTGCGCGAGGATCGGCCTGCCTTCGGCGTCGAGACGGGTGGCGAAGAGGTCGTCCGAGGTTGCGCCTGGAGGGCGCTCGACCCATGAAACGAGTGTCGTGCCCTCATTGCGTACGGCGCGCGCGCCGCGCTGCACGGGCGCGGTCATCGTGAGATCGCGCGATTCGACCATCGGCAGCGAGTCGACGGATGTCGCTGTCCGGGCGACGATGTCGGTCTCGAATGTCGATGTGCGACGCGTCATGACCGCAATGGTCCTCGCCGAACCAAAGGCGATGTCGAGCTGGCCCGCGGTCGCGTCGCCGAGATCGAACGGAGTACCCGCCGCGTTGCCGTTCGCGGCAATCGGGGCGCGGTAGAGTACGGGCACGCCTTGCTCCTCCAGCGGTGCAAAATAGAACAGCTCCGAGTGATCGGGCGACCCGCGAAGGAAGAGGCTTCCGACGAATCCGAACTTGCTCTTCGAGGAGATCACCTGATGGGACGCGACCGTCGCAAGCCCGGATCCGAGGAGCCATCCATCCACCTGCGCGCCGTAGTCCTGCCCGACGAGCAGGTAGCCCGCACTGGTGGACGCGAAGGCGTAGACTCGCGGTTCGTCGTCGATTCCACTCAGCGTCGCACGCGCGATCTCGAAACCACCGAGGCTCATTCGATGGATGATCGCCGTTGGACACGACGAGCACGCGTACGCGGCGAGCTCGACGATGACGACGTCGTTTGTGAGGCGTGCCGGTAACACGGCTCTGATCGGGCGTTGTGCGGTCGTCCGCTCGACGATGATGGGTCCCGTCACGAGCTCGCCAACGAGATCGAGCACGATCATCGATGCTCCGTTAGGCGCGGGGCCGGTGACCACGACCCGTTCGCCGATCACGATGGCCTCGAACGTGTTCATTGGTACGTCCGCTCCCGATGCGACCGTGATCGGCGCCTGTTCGATCGTGCCATCGGGATCGAGGCGCGCCATCTTCAGTGCGTTCCCCTTCAGGTAGAGCACGAGCCACCGCGTTCCCGTCCAGAAGACTCGATGGCTCGTGATGTAGAACGAGGCGTCATCATCGTTGCCTTCGATGAGGAGCCCTGCCGCGTCGAGCACGTTTCCCTCGCCGTCGAGGCGTGCCGCACGCAGATCGCCTTCGTTTCCTTTGCGAGTGTCGATCCAGGTCGACAGAAAGCCATCGCGCCCCTCCGCAATCGCGGGGCCTTGCTGGTTCCCTGCGGCAGGACCGAGATTGAACGGGGCGATGGGTACAGGCGCGGCTCGGAGCGTCAGTGCGGGAAGTGCGAGGAGAACGACGAGAGCGAGTGATCGCATGGCACTCGTGATTTTATGTTCGCCTCGCGGCACTTGGCCGTTACGAATCGCGTCCAGGG
>JACPDH010000065.1 GCA_016184115.1 Acidobacteriota bacterium
GCCGATCAGGACGAGCTTGTCGTCCATGAAGCCGTAGTTGCCCTGGATCTCGGCGCGTGCGTTGTAGGAATCCTCGAACGTGTTGGCTCCCGAACTGAGGAGGAACTGGTCGTCGGAATCGCGCCCGTCGTAGTACGCAAGTGCGTTCCAGTGTGTGTGGTTGAGGTTGACGCGGGCCCATGGCCTCGTGACGTCGGTGACCTGGGCGCGGCCAAGGCCGGTCTGGAAGACGGGACCGTCGATCGTCGCATAGCCGCCTTCGACAGTGAGCGCGAGCGTCGACCAGTACTTGTCGAGCCGGAGGCCGCCGAACGCGATCTGCCGTTCGTCGGTTTTCAGCGGGATCGCCTCCAGAGGAAGGCAGTTCGTACGGATCGTCGCAGTGCACGGCCGCGAGTACTCGACTCCGGTGGCGAGGGTGCGGGAGCGCGTGAAGTCTTCGCTTTCCATGTACCCGCCGAGGACGCGATAGAACACGTCGTTGCCGAGCGCGCCGGCGTAACGTGCGTCGGCGCGGCCGGTGCCGAGCTCGCCGGCAGTCAGGGTGAACTTGCCCCCCTGCGAGAAGCGCGGCTGCTTTGTCGTCATGTTGAGCACGCCGTTGTACGCGTTCGGGCCGTAAAGCGCGGAGCCAGGGCCGCGCACGAGCTCGACCGCCGATAGCTCGTCCATCGGGAACGAAACTGCGGCCCATTCCTGCGCGCCGAGGAACGGAATCGCGGGATCACGTCCATCGATCAGCGTCAGGATGCGGCGATTGAGGGAGCTGTTGAAGCCGCGCGCGTTGAAGTTGATGTCGTAGATGCCACTCTGGCTGAAGTCGACGCCGGGCGCGTTCTCGACCAGCTTCGGCAGCTGCCCCGAGGCGGCGATCATTTCGATCTGATCTTCGGAGATGACCGTGACCGATGCGGGAGCTTCGACGATGCGCTCGGTCTTGCGCGATGCCGCGAAGACGGTGATCGTCTCCGCCACGCTCAGCGACCAGTCGACGCTCTTGTTCACGCGCGTGGTCTGGCCGGCAGTTACCGCGACACCCGCTTCGCTGTCGCCGTTGTCGCCGGCGGTAAAGGCGAGCGAGTACGTTCCTGGAGCGATGTGCTCGAACGCGTACGAGCCATTCGAGTCGGTGAGAACAGCATCGCCCGTCTCGTTAAGGACCACGACGACGCCTCCGATACCGCCTCCGTCGGCCTTCGTGATCCGGCCCGAGATCCTTCCCTGTTCCGCGCCCAGGGCCGTGAAGGCGACCAGTGCACAGAGTATGACCAGCAGCAACGTGCTCCTTTGCATGTCCCTCTCCCTCCATTGCCAGCGTGCAGGACGCGGCGAAGCGTGTTTCGGTATGGAGAGGTTGTAGACCTGATGAAAACAACCTGTCAAGAACGTAAACGAGCTCAGAGATGCTCCGAGGCTCCGGCGCGCCGGTTCGAAAGCGGCGGCGTGAGCCAGGTTCCGGCGCAGGAGCAAGGCGGCATCGTCGCATCGAAGTGCGGTTGATGCACCACGTTGCTCCATCTATAGTTCGTTCATGTCGCCCACGCCAATCGCGGGTGTGAGCCGGGCAGTAGTCGTGCTCGCGCTTGTGCTCGCTGCCTCGACGGCGACTTCGCAGGAGTTCCCGTTCGTCCATCTTTCACCCGACGATTCGCGCACGCCGCTGCCGTCGGCGAGCGTCCAGCGCTTGATCCAGGATTCGCTCGGCTACGTCTGGATTGGCTTCTACTCGAGCGGCCTCGCACGTTACGACGGACAAAAGCTCGCGACCTACGGACTCGACGATGGTCTCTCCGATCTGACAGTCCGCACGGTCGTCGAAGACCATTTCGGACGCCTCTGGGTCGGGAGCGAAGCTGGAGTGGTCGCGAGCGAACAGCCGCTCTCGGCATACGATCATGGCCGGCGCGTCCGCTTCACGCCGGTGCTCGGGCAAGTCGCCCTGCCGCAGGTGCGGATGAAGGCGAACGCGATCGTCGCGGACACGAAGGGGCGCGTCTGGATCGGGACGCCGGGTGACGGCATCGTCCGCTATACGCTCGACTCACGAGGCATCGTGTCGGTCGACCGGATATCGACGGCGCCGCCGGGGGTCGCGTCGAACCTACGCGTGAACGCCCTCGTCGAGCGCAGCGATGGGTCGGTATGGGCGTCGCTCGGTCGCGGCACTCTCGCTTCGTTCGGCCACGGAACGGCGGCGGCAGCATGGATCACGTCGACGGAGGGCGGCCTGCCTAACATCGATACGAACGTCCTCTACGAGGACGCCGAAGGGAAGCTGTGGGGAGGGGGCAGCGGAGGGGAGATCTGGCGTTCCGCGGCAGGCCGGTTCGAGCTACTTCCTCATCGCCTGGCGGCGAGGATCTTCGCCATCCACGTCGATGAAGATCGTGTGCTCTGGGTTGCATCTCTCGGCGGCGGGCTGCTGCGGCTGCCGCTCGACGGCTCCACGCCGGCGCGCGTCCTGAATCGTGCGGACGGGCTGTTCGGCGACAGCTTCTGGACGATCCTCGAAGATCGCGAGAAGAACCTCTGGTTCGGTCAGAATGGCGGGCTCTCACGCCTCCGCCGTGACTATGCCGCCTACCTGCGTTTCACCGGCGTATCGAGGGACGGTGGCCCGCCGACGATACCCGACATCGCGACGTTCTCCGCGACCGAGAGCCACAACTACCTCGAAGCGGTCTGGGTCGGCACCGGAAACGGCCTCGGCGTCGTGGGGCGCGACGGGTCGCGCTCCACGATCAGGATTCTCGACGGCCTTCGCAACAATTCGGTCTATTCGGCGACCGAGGATGCGCGCGGAAGGATTTGGATTGGAACCGCGGATGGCGTGTCGATCGCCTCACCACCCGGGTTGAGCCCCGTTGGCGCCGACTCTCCCCCCGCGCGCGAGGCCACGGTGCTCGGGCGGCCCATGGTCGTCGCCGGGGTACCGACTGGTGGCCCGGTCTACTCCTGCACGGTGATCGCGCTGCGCAGCGCGACCGAAGGAAAGCGTGACGTCGTTTTTCTCGCCGGCACCGGGCTTCTCGTCGCATGGGACGGTGCGGAGTGGTACGTGTTCCGCGACCCTGCGGGTATTCCAACTTCCGGTTCGGCGTCGGTGGCGTACGACGGCACGTACCTCTGGGTGGGAACGATCGACGCCGGTCTCCTTCGAAGCGTGAAGCCGTTCACTTACGAGTCGCTTCGAACCTTCGAGCGAAGATCGACGAGTCCGATCGTCCACGAGGCAATGGCCCCGCTCTTCGCTCCGGTCTGGAGCGTGGCGTCGGGTGCGCCGAGTAACAGCATCAAGGGCCTCTCCTGGTTTGACGGCCGCCTCTGGGCGGGAACGCCACGCGGGCTCTTCGTGCTCGAAGGAGAGCCGCCGCGCGTGGCCGCACGCTTCGACGCGTCGAACGGGCTCGGCGGCGATGTCGTCGTCGGTTTCGCGCGGTCGCAGCTGAGTGGAACGCTCTGGGTGAGCCAGAACGCAGGCCTCGTCGAGCTCGATCCTCGATCGCTCCGTGTTGTTAGGCGGATCTCCCGGCACGACGGGCTGATCGACGACGAGGCGTGGGCCTATTCCCCGCTGAGCGTGGGACGCTCCGGCGTCGTCTACTTCGCGACACCGAAGGGAGTCGTTCTCGTTCGTCCGGAGCTCATTCGCGAGAACACGATGGCGCCGCCGCTGAAGTTGCGCCGCTTCGAGCTCTTGCAGGACGCGATGAGCGGAAACTCGTTGGAAGCAGAGGTCGCAGCGCTCAGCTTCGTCGACGAACAGCGCGTCACGTTCCGCACACGACTCGTGCCGTTCGAGAAGGAGTTCTCCGATCCGGTGAAGGAAGCTCGCCTTCGCTACACGAACCTTCCAGCACTGCTGTTCGATCGCGACTACACGCTCGAGGTCGTCGCCGCAAATGACGCGGGGCGCTGGACGAGCGAGCCGCTGAGACAGTCGTTCCGCGTGGCTCCGCCGATGTGGGCCCGCTGGTGGGCCGTTCTCGGCTACATCTTCGTGCTCGGGTCGGCGACGGTGGGGATCAATCGCGTCCGCACGATCCAGCTGCGCGTGAAGAACCGGCAGCTCGGCGATGTGGTCGAGCAGCGCACGCGGGAGATCAGCGCGCAGGCAAACGAGCTCGAGACGTTCGACCGGATCGTTCGCGTGATCAACCGTGAAGTCGAGTTCGACGCGGTGCTCACGCTTCTGCTCGAGCAGGGGCTCGTCCTCTTCCCGCAAGCAGAGAAAGGTGTGTTCCTCGTCTTCGACTCGCACTCCGGTGCCTGTCGCGTGGCGGCGTCGTCGGGGTACGACCGCTCGCTCTTCGACGGCCTAACATTCTCGCTCGAAGAGGCTGTGCGCCGCTACTGCGAAGGCGCCGAGATGCTCGACGAGGGCGTTTACCTCACGCGCAACTTCGAAGATCTTCCGGGCCGCGAAAAGACGCGCCACATTCCGACGCCGCGCTCGATGCTCGTCATGGAAGTCGCCCTCGGCGGCATGCTCGAAGGCTTCCTCATCTTCGACAACTTCAGCGACCCCGAGGCCTTCAACTCATCGGATCTCAAGAAGCTGATCCGCTACCGCGAGCACGCCGTGTCGGCAATCTCGAAGGCGAGGATGCTCCGGGAGCTCGCGGTCAAACGTCTCGAAGCAGAGCAGGCGAACCAGGCGAAGAGTGCATTCCTCGCCAACATGAGTCACGAGCTGCGGACGCCCCTCAACTCGATCATCGGCTTCTCGGAGATTCTCTCGGAGCGCCTCAAGGGAGAGATTTCGGAGAAGCACTTCAATTTCCTGAATCTCATTCAAACGTCGGGTCAGCACCTTTTGAACATCATCAACGACATCCTCGACCTCTCGAAGATCGAAGCCGGAAAGATGGAGGTCTTCATCGAGCCGTTCCAGGTCCGGCCGCAGGTCGAGGGCGTGTGCCACCTCATGCGCGGTGTTTCGCAACGGAAGAAGGTGGCGTTCGAGCTCGATCTCGCGCCCGATATCCCGGTGGTCGAGGGCGATTCGGGCAAGTTCAAGCAGCTGCTTTACAACCTGCTCTCGAATGCCGTGAAGTTCTCGCACGAGGACTCGGTCGTCACGGTGTCCGCGAAGGTCGTTCCGCGGGTCCTCCGAGGTGGCGACGCGATCGAGATCTCCGTGGCTGATCGCGGCATCGGCATCGCACCCGAGAATCTGCCCGTGGTCTTCGAGGAATTTCGTCAGGTCGATGCGTCGGTCAGCCGGCAGTTCGAAGGCACGGGACTCGGCCTGTCGCTGGTAAAACGCTTCGTCGAGCTTCAGGGTGGAGTCGTCGGTGTGCAGAGTGAGCAGGGGAAGGGGAGCACCTTCTGGTTCAGGATTCCGGTCCGACTCGACGCGCCGGCGGCATCGCCAGCGTTAGGCGGGATTCAACCGGAGGCTTCGGCCGAGCGGATTCTCGTCGTCGAGGACGATCCGGTGACCTACGAGACGCTTCGCGGCTATCTCGAAGCCGCGGGGTATTCGGCGCTCCGCGCGCGACAGGGGGAGGAGGCGTTACGCCTCGCGCGGCAAGTCCATCCGATCGCGTTGACGCTCGACCTCGGGTTGCCCGGGCTCGATGGCTGGGAAGTTCTCAAGCGCCTCAAGGCGGACGACGAGACGCGCGACATTCCGGTCGTCATCGTGTCGATGACGGAAAATCGCGATCTCGGTCTCGCACTCGGCGCGGACGACTATATGGTCAAGCCTGTCGACCGACAGCGACTCATCGATCGGCTTCGTGCGCTCACGTCGAACGGCGCAGGGACGTCGAGGCCGCGGCTGCTGCTGATCGACGACGATCCGGGCGTCATCGAGTTGATCGGTGACGAGCTCGAGAGTCAGGGGTTCGACGTTCACCGCGCCTCATCGGGAGAGGCCGGGCTGTCACTCGCGAAGGAGATTCTCCCAGACACGGTCATCCTCGACCTGACGATGCCGGGGATGAACGGCTTCGAAGTGGCGACGCAGCTCAAGAGCGACCTCCTTACGGCAGCGATCCCGATTCTGATCCTCACCGCACATGACATCTCGCCCTCGGAGCGAATCCAACTGGAAAGCAAGATCGCGGGTGTCGTGAAGAAGGGGGGCGCGACATCGCACCGGCTCATCGCGGCGATCCGCGACCTCGACCGGCGGCAGCGAGCGTCGGGGCTACGTGGCTGATCGATCGACGCCGGATCTCGCCGGTCGCTCGCTTCCGCTCACGTTGCTCCGAGTCATCCTGGCGACGAGCGCGTTTCTCGCTCTTCGCTGGTACCTTCCGCTCGCGGCCCCGCTCATTCGCGGGCATGGCGCGATCGACGCGACGACATCGGCCTTCCTCGTCTCATTCTTCGCAGGTGTCGCTGGGCTTCCTGGGTTCGTTGCCGCCCTCTGGAGGAGAGGCGAGGTTCAAGCCTGGTGGATTCGTGCGGGGCTCGGAGCGACTCTCGTCTCGTCCTCGACGACACTGCTCTGGCTCGCCGTCTCGATCCAGCAAGTCGGGTCGACTCTTTCGGCTGGCACGATAGCCGGGCAACTCGCGGCTCCCGCTGTGGTGGCGATGACCGCCGTCGTGTTGCGCTTGGATGTGGCGCGCATCACGCATCGTTGAATCATCGTTCACTTTGAAACGTGATGTTCATCGTTGAAAAATCAGGAAAAATCGGAACTTTTCTCTTGAGCGCTCTCATCGCTTGGTGCTAGTCTTCGCCGCGGACGCCGGTCGCCACGGCGCTCCGCCAGTAACCACGCAGTCGAAAAATCCGACCTAGGGACGCAGGTCTCCTCGAGAGCCTTCGTACGTCCGCGCGCGAGTCACGAAACGCATGCAGATCTTTCCGAGATTCACCAACGCATTCGCCCGAGCGAGCATCGTCGGTGGAGCCGCGCTCGTCGGGTTTCTGGGGTTCCTTGTCTACATGCTCCAGCAGTCGCCCTACGTGACCCAGCAGAGAGTCGCGCTCGAACAGCCCGTGCCGTTCAGCCACCAGCATCACGTGGCAGGCCTCGGGATCGACTGCCGCTATTGCCACACGAGCGTCGAGACGAGCAACTTCGCAGGCATTCCTCCCGTGTCGACCTGCATGAACTGCCACAAGGAGATCTGGACGAACGCAGCGATGCTCGAGCCGATCCGCGCGTCGTACCAATCGGGTGTGGCGATCCAGTGGGAGCGGCTTCATCGAACGCCCGATTTCGTGCAGTTCAATCACAGCATTCATGTCGCCAAAGGAATCGGCTGCGTCTCGTGCCACGGGCGCATCGACAAGATGCAGCTGACCTACCAGGCGATGCCGATGAGCATGCAGTGGTGCCTTCAGTGTCACCGGCACCCGGAACAGTTCGTTCGGCCGCGCGACAAGGTCTACGACATGACGTGGGAAGCCGACGATCAGCAGGCGCTCGGTGCGCAGCTGGTCAAGGAGTATCGAATTCAGAGCAAGACGAACTGCTCGGTGTGCCATTACTAGGGCCCGGGCGGCCGCGCGGGAGTCGAGCTCCCGCACGGCAGCGCAACCCGTCTGACACAGCGAGATCGGATACCGGAGTCATGGCCGAGAACACCAAACACCTCGATCTGGACACATTTCGCACCCGCTTCGACGCGAAAGTCGAACGGACGCACTGGATGAGCCTCCACGAGCTCGGCGATGAGGAGTCGTTCTTCGCGTCGGTCTCGGAGGAGTTTCCGCAGCAGGCAATTCCGCTGCAGGAGGGAGTCGACAGGCGCGACTTCGTGAAGCTCATGGGCTCGTCGCTCGCTCTGGCGGGCCTCGCCGGCTGCACGGTGCCGAAAGAGAAGATCGTGCCGTACGTTCGCCAGCCCGAAGCCATCGTTCCTGGCAAACCGCAGTTCTTCGCAACGGCGATGACACTCGGAGGCGTGGCGACGGGACTCCTCGTCGAATCGCACATGGGGCGTCCGACGAAGATCGAAGGAAACCCCGACCACCCCGGCAGCATGGGTGCGACTGATGTGTTCGCGCAAGCGTCGATCCTCGGTCTCTACGATCCCGACCGCGCAAAGACGGTCCGGCAGCTCGGCAACATCTCGACGTGGACGAACTTCCTCGGCGCGCTCGGCACGGAGCTCAAGCCGCTTAAGGACGCGCAGGGCGCAGGTCTCGCCATCCTCACCGAGCCGGTGACCTCGCCGACTCTGGGCGCACAGATGAGAGCGCTCCTCGCCGCGCTGCCGAAAGCGCAGTGGCATCAGTGGGAGCCGCACGGACGCGACAACGCGCTCGAAGGTGCGCGTGTCGCATTCGGCGGTTCGTTTGCGAGTACCTGGTACGCGCTCGATAAGGCCGACGTCGTCGTATCGCTCGATTCCGACTTTCTCGCATCGGGCCCGGGCTCGGTTCGTTATGCAAACGACTTCATGTCGCGCCGGCGCATCCGCCGCGGTACCAGCGCGGCGAATCGTCTCTATGTCGTCGAGACGATGCCGACGCCCACAGGGAGCGCCGCCGATCATCGTCTTCCGCTCAAGCCGAGCGAGGTCGAGTCGTTCGCGTTCGCGCTCGCAGCTGCGTTCGGCGCGGGTCCGGGCGCGAAGCTCGATGACGCACACGAAGCGTTCCTCAGGAGTGTAGTGAAGGACCTCGAAGCCGCACGAGGACGATGCGTCGTCATCGCTGGCGCCGACCAACCGGCTACCGTTCACGCGCTCGCTCACGCGATTAATGCGACGCTCGGCAATGCCGGCACGACCGTGTTCCATGCGGAGCCTGCCGACGCCGTCCCCGCGATCGGGCACGAGTCGCTCCGCCAGCTCGCGGCGGACATGACCGCAGGTACGGTGAAGGTCCTTCTCATGGTCGGTGTCAACCCGGCTTACGACGCTCCGGCCGACCTTGGATTCGCAGCGGCGCTCGACAAAATTCCGTTCCGCGCGTCCCTGTCGATGTACTTCGACGAGACGGCGGAGCTCTGCCACTGGCATGTGCCGCAGACGCACTACCTCGAGTCATGGGGAGATGCCCGCGCGTTCAACGGAGCGGCGTCGATCGTCCAGCCTCTGATCGCGCCGCTTTACCAGGGGCGCGACGCGATCGAGCTCTTCGCGATCCTTCTCGATGACGCGAACATGCCCTACGACATCATCCGGAACTACTGGAAGTCGCAGCGTCCCGGGATCGACTTCGAGACAGCCTGGAACAAGTGGCTCCGCGACGGAGTCATCGAAGGAACGGCGTTCGTCCCGAAAGCGATGACCGTCGCCCTCGGCGCGATCGCGCCCGGCGCGAAGACTGGCGAGTACGAGATCTGTTTCCGCCCCGATCCAGCTGTGTGGGACGGCCGCTTCGCGAACAATGGCTGGCTCCAGGAACTGCCGAAGCCGATGACCAAGCTGACGTGGGACAACGCCGCGCTGATGAGCCCGGCGACCGCGACCAAGCTCGGCCTCGTCGGTGATCGCGGGCTTCCGGGCGAAGGAAACGAGCGCAATCTTCACCTTTGGTCGCGTCGCGCGCCGATGGTGGAGATCAAGGCCGGCAACCGCACGCTGCGTGCCGCGGCGTGGGTCGTTCCCGGTCATCCCGACGACGCGATCACTCTGCACACCGGCTATGGCAGGACGCGCGGCGGCAGCGTTGCGACGCCGAAAGAAGCAGCGAAAGGTGGCGGGTTCAACGCCTACACGTTGCGGAGCCTCGATGGGCTCGGACACGCGGTCGCATCCGTGGGGATGGCGTCGGGTGATTACCAACTCGCCTGCACGCAGCTGCATCACGTCATGCCCGACGAGCGCGAGATCGTTCGTTCCGGCACGCTCGAAGACTTCGTCAAGAATCCGGCCCTCGCCGAGGCTCACAACGGGCCTCACAGCGGCGAGATGTCGCTCTACCCGAAATGGGAGAGCGAGACCGGATACGCCTGGGGCCTTGCCGTCGACACGACGGTCTGCACCGGCTGCAACGGATGCGTCATCGCGTGCCATGCCGAGAACAACATCGCGATCGTTGGCAAACCGCAGGTGATGATGGGGCGCGAGCTTCACTGGATGCGCATCGACACCTACTACAAGGGGAGCCCCGCGAGCCCCGAGCTGACGATCAATCAGCCGCTGATGTGCCAGCACTGCGAAAACGCGCCGTGTGAACCGGTCTGCCCGGTCGAGGCGACGTCGCACTCGACCGAAGGTCTGAACGAGATGACCTACAACCGGTGCGTTGGCACGCGCTACTGTGCAAACAACTGCCCTTACAAGGTCCGCCGCTTCAACTACTTCCAGTTTTCCGACTGGGACACCGAAAGCCTCAAGCTGATGCGGAATCCCGACGTGACGGTGCGCTCGCGCGGAGTCATGGAAAAGTGCAGCCTCTGCGTGCAGCGGATCAATTCCGCGCGCATCGATGCCGAGCGCGAAGGCCGCCGCGTTCGCGACGGCGAGATCCGCACGGCGTGCCAGGCCGCCTGTCCGACTCAGGCGATCGTATTCGGAGACATCGCCGATCCGAACAGCCTCGTGTCGAAGCTCAAGGCCGAGCCGCACAGCTACCGGGTGCTCGAGGAAGTCAACACGAACCCCCGCACCTCGTACCTCGGCGCGGTCCGCAACAAGAACAAGGAGATCGCTGGTTAGGCGCCGCGCGCCCTGCCGGTACAGGACAGTCCTATGAGTGAGCCATCCAGCCAGAGCCGGTTCGACAAGACGCCGGTCATCGCTCCCGGACACTCGTTCGGGTCGATCACCGACAAGATCAGCTCGATCGTCCTCCGCAAGGAAACACCCAAGGGATGGATCCTCGGGTTCGGCATCGCGTTCGTCTTCGTGATGATGATGATGTACGCGGTCGCATGGCTCCTCATGTGGGGCGTCGGCGTCTGGGGTCTGAACAACCCGGTGGCGTGGGGCTTCGACATCACGAACTTCGTCTGGTGGGTCGGTATCGGCCACGCCGGAACTCTGATTTCCGCGATCCTCCTGCTGCTCAAGCAGGAGTGGCGCACGTCGATCAACCGGTTCGCCGAAGCGATGACGCTCTTCGCGGTCGCCTGCGCAGGCATGTTCCCCGCACTCCATACGGGACGTCCCTGGTTCGATTACTGGCTGATGCCGTACCCGAACACGATGGGTCTGTGGCCGCAGTTCCGGAGCCCGCTCGTCTGGGACGTGTTCGCGATCTCGACGTACGGGACCGTCTCGTTTCTCTTCTGGTTCGTCGGCCTGATTCCCGATCTTGCAACGCTTCGCGATCGCACCGAGCACAAGGGGCTCAAGATGGTCTACGCGCTGCTCGCAATGGGATGGCGCGGCTCGGCGAAGCATTGGTTTCGTTACGAGACGGCGTACCTGCTGCTCGCGGGTCTCGCGACGCCGCTGGTCGTCTCGGTCCACACCGTCGTCTCGTTCGACTTTGCGACGTCGGTCATCCCCGGCTGGCACACGACCTTCTTCCCGCCGTACTTCGTCGCCGGCGCGATTTTTTCGGGATTTGCGATGGTGCTCACGCTCGCGATCCCGATCCGGAAGGCGTACGGCCTCGAGGACTTCATCACGATGAGGCACCTCGAGAACATGGCGAAGGTCATGCTCGCGACCGGGCTGATCGTTGCCTACGCCTACGTGATGGAGGTCTTCTTCGCCTGGTACAGCGGAAACAGCTACGAGAAGTTCCTCGCGTTCGACACGCGCCCGCAGGGACCTTTCTGGTGGGCGTTCTGGGCGCTCTGGACCTGCAATATCGCGATTCCGCAGCTGCTCTGGTTCAAGAAGCTCCGAACGACACCGTGGATCCTCTGGATCCTCTCGATCATCGTGAACATCGGCATGTGGCTCGAGCGCTTCGTCATCATCGTGACGAGCCTTCACCGCGACTATCTGCCGTCGTCCTGGGGCATGTACGACCCGACGCGTTACGAGTACATGCTCTTCTTCGGGACGATCGGCCTGTTCGTCGCGTTGATGTTCCTTTTCATCCGCTCGCTGCCGCTGATCTCCATCTTCGAGATGCGGACCCTGCTGCCTGAAGCTTCGGTCCAACACAACGAGGAGCACTGATGAAAGCGAAGCAGAAGCCGCCGTTCTACGGACTGATGGCCGAGTTCCATGACCCGACGGCGCTCCTTGCCGCGGCGCAGAAGGCGACGGACTCCGGCTACACGAAGCTCGACGCGTATACGCCGTTCCCGATCCACGGACTCAACGAGGCCGTGGGGTTCAAGAAGACCTGGCTCTCGACGATCGTGCTCTGTGGCGGTATTGCGGGCGCGCTCGGCGGGTTCGGCATGCAGTACTTCGCGAGCGTCATTCACTACCCGCTCAACATCGGCGGGAGGCCTCTGAACAGCTGGCCTGCGTTCATCCCAATCACGTTCGAAGTGACCGTTCTGCTCGCCGCGTTCTCCGCAGTCGTCGGCATGATCATGCTCAATGGACTGCCGCTGCCTTACCACCCGGTCTTCAATGTGAAGAGCTTTCAGTTCGCCTCGCGCGACCAGTTCTTTCTCTGCATCGAGTCCGAAGACCCGTTGTTCGAGCTGGGTGAGACGCGCCGCTTCCTGCAGAGCCTGAATCCAATCGAGGTCAACGATGTACCCTGGTAAGACGAAGACCGACCCGCGCCTGCGCGCCGTGCTCCTCGTGAGCGTGGCCGTTGCCGCGTCGCTGGCCCTCGGCGGCTGCCGTGTCCCTCAGAAAATGGCGGACCAGCCGCAGTACGATCCGCTCGAGAAGAGCGCGTTCTTTCCTGATGGCGCGTCGTCGCGTCCGCTCGTCGAAGGAACCGTGCCGAGCCCGCGCGTCGAAGGTACGCTTGCGCAGGTTGGTGGCGGCCCGGACGAGCTGTTCGACAGCGGCCGCGAAGCGGGACAGTTTTCCGACAAGTACCCGATGCCGCTCACGCCGGAGCTCATGGCGCGAGGGCGCGATCGCTTCGACATTTACTGCTCGATGTGTCACGGGCGCGTCGGCGACGGAGACGGGATGATCGTCGCGCGCGGCTACAAGAAGCCGCCGTCGTTCCACAGCGACCTGCTTCGCTCGCGAAAGAACGGCTACATCTTCGACGTGATCAGCAACGGCTTCGGCGTGATGCCCGCCTATCGGACGATGATTCCTGTGGCGGATCGCTGGGCCATCGTCGCCTACGTTCGCGCCCTTCAGGTGAGTCAGAACGCGACGATCTCCGACGTGCCGAGCGCTGACCGCAGCTCCCTCGACGCTCCGGCGGCGGCTCCGAGGGCCGAAGGGGAGAAGCACTGATGAACGAGATGACTAACGAGTCGCTACGCTTCTTCCGCCTGGAGAAGCCGGCGCTCCTCGTCGGCCTTGCCGGCCTTGCTGCCACCGCCGTGCTCGGGTTCCGCGCGCAGGAGCAGTTCTTCCACTCCTGGCTCGTCGCCTTCATTTTCTGGATGAGCCTAACCGTCGGAGCGCTCTTCATCGCGATGCTGCAGTACATGACCGGAGGCTGGTGGGGCTACATCATCCGCAAGCCGCTTCTGGCCGCGACTGCGAATCTGCCGCTGATGCTTCTCGCTGCCCTTCCCGTCTACCTCGGTGCCGACCGCATCTACAAGTGGACGAACCATGCATGGATGGAGGCAGACCACATCCTCCACCAGAAGCTCGCCTACCTGAACTACGAAGCGTTCTGCGTTCGGGGACTTGTGTTTTTCGCGATCTGGAACTTCTGGGCGTTCATGCTGCGAAGGAGCGACCGGGCTTACGACGCGACAGGAACACCCGAGGCGGCACTCACGCTCCGCAAGTGGAGCGCGAGCGGACTGCTGATCACGGGCATCACCGTGACCTTCGCTTCAGTCGATTGGATGATGTCGCTCGACCCGTACTGGTTCTCGACGATGTTCGGGATCTCGTACGTCGTCGGCGCGGTCCTGCTCGCCTACTCGTTCATGAATGCGATCGTCACGAGCGCCGCGGACGAGTCACCGATCGCCGAGGCTGCCGACCCGGTTCACTTCCGCGATCTCGGCAATCTGATGTTCGCGTTCACGATGCTCTGGGCCTACACCGCCTTCGCGCAGTACCTGCTGATCTGGTACGCGAATATCAAGGAAGAGATCCCCTGGTACCTCATCCGCTCGCACGGAGCGTGGGGCGCGATCTCGGTACTGCTGATCGTCGGGCACTTCTTCCTGCCGTTCCTCCTCCTGCTGATGCGCGGCATCAAGGATCGGGCGAAGTTCCTCGGCAAGGTGGCGATCCTCATCATGATCATGCGCGCCGTCGACTACTACTGGATCATCGCCCCGAACTGGACGACCGAGGGCCACCACGCTTCGTTCCGTTTTGACCCGCTCGATCTCACCAGCATCCTCGGCATTGGCGGAATCTGGTTGTTCGCGTTCCTGCGAAATCTGAAGAAGGGTTCGATCCTGCCGGCGCACGCGTCGCTGGAAGGAGTCAAGGAGGCGGTAAGCCATGGATGAGCACGTCGAGCACGTACATGTGCATGAGGGCTCGGACGTCAGCGCGCGGACCTTCATCCTGTTTTTCGTCATTTTCCTCGTATTCACGGCGATCGCCTTCGTGGTCGTGAAGTGGAGCTACTTCGCGCTCGTGAAGTACGAGAACGCGCGTCAGGGTGACGTACCGACCCGCATTGCTCCGCCGAAGACCGAGATCCCTGAGAACCTCGCCCTCACCGCGGGAGGCCCCGAGGTCTCGACGCTGCCGCAGAATGCCCCGTTGCTCCAGGCGGACCCGGCCAGGGACATGCAGGTGATGCGTGCGCAACAGAACGCGAAACTGACGAGCTACGGTTGGATCGATCGCGAAGCGGGCGTCGTTCACGTGCCGATCGACAAGGCGATGGCGTTCGCGCTAGAGCGGTCGATGGTCAAAGCGCAGACGGCTGAGAGCGCGACTACTGCTGCGCCGGCGGCGGTAGCCCCTGCGAAGGCAGTGGCGCCCGTCGCCTCCGCGCCCGCGGCCCACTGAGGAGAATCGAAGAGTTCAATGCGAGCCACGACCCTTGCTGCGATGATCCTCGTGCTCTGCGCCCTCGGCGCATCGGGCCAGGACTTCTTGTCGGGAAAAGGCCCGGCGAAAGGGCTCGAGATCGAACAGAAGCTCGACACTCAACTCCCGCTCGATCTCACATTCCGTGACGAGGCGGGGAGGCAGGTCAAGCTTGGCGACTACTTCCAGAAGGGGAGGCCAGTCGTCATCACGCTCGTCTACTTCAGCTGTCCGATGCTGTGCAACGTGGTGCTCGACGGACTGACAGCGACGATCGCGGACATCAAGATGCAGCCGGGCAAGGACTACGAGCTGCTGACCATCAGCTTCGACCATCGTGACACGACGGCGCTCGCTCTCGAGAAGAAGAAGCTCTACTCGCGCCGCTACGGCCGCAAAGGCGCGGACGAAGGCTGGCACTTCCTCACGACCGACGAGGAGACGGTGCGAAGGATCACGGCAGCGCTCGGGTTCCGCTACGCGTGGGACCCGAAGGCGCAGCAGTTCGCGCACGGCACGATGACCGCGGTCATCACGCCCGAAGGCAAGGTGTCGCGGTATCTGTTTGGAATCGACAATCCGGCGCGCGATCTCCGGCTCGCAATCGTCGAGGCGGGCGACGGCAAGATCGGATCGCCGGCCGATGCGCTGCTCCTGCTTTGCTATCACTACGACCCGGCAACCGGGACGTATTCGAGATACGCGATGAACTTCGTTCGGGTTGGAGGAGTGGCGACGGTCGCCGCTCTGGCCGGCTTCATCTTTTTCCTGAGCCGGCGTCCCAGAGACATGGAAACCGGAGCATAGACAAGATCCGATATGCCTAACAATCTGCCGTTCATGCCGAATCAGGGTTCGACGCTCGCCCCGCACGTCGACGCGCTCTACCTCGTGCTCGTCGCCATCTGCGCTTTCATGACGATCGCGATCTCGGGCGCCGTAGTCTTCCTCGCCCTGAAATACAAGCGCCAGCCGGGCAACGAGGAGCCGCAGGATTACAAGCCATCGACGGCTCTGGAGGCGATCTGGATCGTCGTTCCGCTCGCGACGTTCATGTTGTTCTTCGTCCTGGGAGCGATCGTCTTTTTCAAGGCGCGCAGGATGCCGGACAGCTCGATGGACGTCTGGGCGACAGGCCGCCAGTGGATGTGGAAGTTCCAGCATCCGACCGGGCAGACGGAGATCAACACGCTGCACGTTCCGGTCGGGCGTCCCGTTCGGATGATCATGACCTCGGAAGACGTGATCCACGACTTCTACGTCCCCGACTTCCGGGTTCACACCGACGTGCTTCCCAATCGATACACCTACAACTGGTTCGAGGCGACGAAGCCGGGGCGCTACCACATCTTCTGCTCGGAATACTGCGGCACCGAGCATTCGAAGATGATCGGAACCGTGGTCGTGATGGAGCCGGACGACTATCAGCTCTGGCTTTCGGGCGGCACATCCGAGGGATCGCCAGCCGCGGAAGGCAAGAAACTCTTCGAGAGCATGGCCTGCGTCACATGCCACGCGGCAGGAACCGGATCTCGTGGGCCTAACCTCGAGGGAGTATTCGGTACGCCTGTGAAGCTCGCGAGCGGGCAAGTCGTCACCGTGGACGAGAACTACGTCCGCGAGTCGATTCTGAATCCGCAGGCGAAGATCGTCAGCGGGTTCGATCCGATCATGCCGACGTTCCAGGGGCAGGTGAACGAAGCGCAGATCATGCAGCTCGTCTCATACATCAAATCGTTGAAGGCGCCGGAGACGGGTCGCCCGGAGGCGGCTCCGGCACCCCCCGCCAATGCCGCGGCGAAGTAGCAACGCAGGGACAGGAAAACCATGACCACCGACGCGATCGATTCCGCGCAGACCCCTCGGCACGAAGAGGGGACCAACTACATCAACGCCGAGTACGGCCTACTCTCGTGGCTCTTCACGATCGACCACAAGAGAATCGCCATTCTCTACATGATCTCGGTGACGGCGCTCTTCTTCGTCGGCGGGATCTTCGCCTTGCTGCTCCGCCTCGAGCTCATGACGCCGCAGGGTGACCTCTTCACCTCGGACACCTATAACAAGCTCTTTACGCTGCACGGCGTCGTGATGATCTTCTTCTTCCTGATTCCGGCGGTTCCGTCGGTGCTCGGAAATTTCATCCTGCCATTGCAGCTCGGCGCGCGTGACCTCGCGTTCCCGAAGATCAACCTGCTGAGCTGGTATCTCTACGTCATTGGTGCATTGATGGGCGTCGTCGTCATGCTGCTCGGCGGCGTCGACACCGGCTGGACGTTCTACACCCCGTTCTCGACCACCTACTCGAACACATGGGTGGTGCCGACGGTGCTCGCTGGATTCATCGCCGGCTTTTCGTCGATTCTCACCGGACTGAACTTCATCGTCACGATCCACAAGATGCGGGCTCCGGGCCTCACATGGTTCCGGCTGCCGCTCATGGTCTGGGCACTCTATGGAACGAGCCTCATCCAGTTGCTCGCGACGCCGGTTCTCGGCATCGCGCTGCTGCTGATCGCGGTCGAGCGCCTCTGGCAGGTCGGCATCTTCAATCCTGCGCTGGGCGGAGACCCGATCCTTTTCCAGCATCTGTTCTGGTTCTACTCACACCCGGCGGTCTACATCATGATCCTCCCCGCAATGGGTGTGATCAGCGAAGTCATCGCCTGCTTCAGCCGCCGGAAGATCTTCGGCTACAAGTTCGTCGCGTTCTCGTCACTGGCGATTGCATTCCTCGGATTTCTGATCTGGGCGCACCACCTGTTCGTGGCGGGCATCTCCGTGTACTCCGCGATGATCTTCTCGTTTCTGACGATGTTCGTTGCCGTTCCCTCGGCGATCAAGACGTTCAACTGGACATCGACTCTCTACAAGGGATCGGTCTCCTATGAAGCGCCAATGCTCTACGCGCTCGGCTTCATCGGGATGTTCCTGATCGGCGGACTGACCGGGCTCTTCCTTGCAACGCTCGGCATCGACATTCACGTGCACGACACGTACTTCGTCGTGGCGCACTTCCACTACGTCATGGTCGGCTCGGTGATCATGGCGTACTTCGCAGGTATCCACTACTGGTGGCCGAAGATGACGGGAAGGATGTACCCCGAGTGGTGGGCGCGACTCGCGGCGCTGCTCGTCTTCGTCGGCTTCAACCTGACATTCTTCCCACAGTTCCTGCTCGGCTATCTCGGAATGCCACGGCGGTATCACGCCTATGTGCCGGAGTTCCAGGTGCTCAACGTGATGTCGACCGCTGGCGCCACGATCCTCGGTGCAGGTTACCTACTCCCACTGATCTACTTCGTCTGGGCGTTGAAGTACGCGCCGCGCGCGTCGGCGAACCCGTGGGGAGCGTCAGGCCTCGAGTGGCACACTCCGTCACCGCCGACGACCCACAATTTCGAAGATACCCCAACCGTCACGTGGGAGGCATACGACGAGAAGGCCTGGTTGAAGGAGGCTGAAAAGAATGTCTGAGCATGCCGATACCGCACATCCAGCGCTGAGGCACCACTTCGACGACCTCAACCAGCAGCATGCCGCCGGCACGCTGGGGATGTGGTTCTTCCTGGTGACGGAAATCCTCTTCTTCGGACCGCTCTTCTTCACGTATGCGCTGTTCCGGTCAGGATCGCTTGACCCGTCATTCCAGAACGCGTTCATCGCCGCGAGCCACCATCAGAACATCACGCTCGGCCTGACCAACACAATCGTGCTGATCGCGAGCTCGCTGACAGTCGCGCTCGGCGTCTACTTCGCACAGACCAACAAGAAGAAGCCGCTGGTTCTGATGCTCGTCCTGACTCTTCTGTGCGGCGTGGCCTTCCTCGTAATCAAGGGGATCGAGTACAACCAGCACTTCGCCCATCACCTCTTCCCTGGCCAGGGCTTCCACTGGGATGGCGCGCCCGAGCTCGCCCGTGGCGGGCAGATGTTCTACATCCTCTATTTCTGCATGACGGGGCTCCACGCCTTTCACATGGTGATCGGCATCGGCATTTTCATCTACATCCTGATGCGGGCGATGCGGAACGACTTCTCGTCCGACTATTACGTTCCTATCGAGGTCAGTGGACTCTACTGGCACTTCGTCGACATCGTCTGGATCTTCCTTTTCCCGATGCTGTATCTCATCGACCCCGCAAGCAAACACTGAGACCGGAGCACGAATGAGTAAGAAGAAGACCTACGAAGCGGAAGACTTCTCCCATCACGTGACCTCGATGGGCACGTACTTCGCGATTTTCGCGGCGCTGATGGTGCTCACCGCTCTGACTGTATGGGTTGCATTTCAGGATTTCGGCTCGCTCAATGTGCCGATCGCCTTCGCCATCGCCACGGTCAAAGCCACGGTCGTCGTTCTCTTCTTCATGCACGTCATCCACAGCCCGAAGATGACCGCCGCGATTCTGGTAGGCAGCATCGTCTTCCTCGGAATTCTCTTTCTGCTGACGTTCTCAGACTACCTCAGCCGCTTCTGGCCGATGGCGTAGAACCAGTCCTGAGTCCTGAGGTCCAAGGGCTCAGCCCCAGATGTCGTCTTCGCCTTCCTGCTGCTCCTGGACCTGCCCGTCGAGCCAGTTCTGAAACTCCTCCTCCGGGAGAATGGTGACGAAACCGCGCATGCGGTAGTGCCCGAGGCCGCAGAGCTGGGCGCATGCGATCTCGAAGTTGCGCTTCTCGTCCTTCTGGATCTCACGCATCGTCGCGGTGGTCATCGTCGGCACGAACGAGACCGGAATGCTCATTCCTGGGATGATGTCCTGCTTCACGCGGAATTCCGGCAGGGAGAAGCTGTGGATGACGTCCTTCGTGCTGAGATTCACGACTACGCGTCGGTCTGACGGGAGATACAGTTGATTGATCGTCGTCACATCGTCGCTGCCGTGCGGATCCTCCGGGTCGAGGCCGAGGGGATTGGTTTGCTCGTTCACCAGCGCGACCGTCGTACGGCCGAAGACGCCGTCGGGTCCGGGATAATGGACGTTCCAGGCAAATTGCTGGGCGATTACACGCACTTCCAGCGGGTTCGACTCTCGCGAGGGGCGGGTGGCGATCTCGGTGGCCCAGAATGGAATGGAGAGGCCCACCAGCAACCAGATCTCGGCCACGGCTACCCCGATCTCGAGCTTTGTCGAGGTATGTGAAGTCACGCCCGTGTAGTCAGCGATTGGATGGCGTGATTTGCGGAAACGGATGAGGGTATACGCGAAGAACAGCCCCCAGCCGACGAACAACACGACCATCATGATGTGCACGTAGATGATGAGCTGGTCGATCTTGCCGCCATGCTCGGAAGCCAGGAGCGGTAATCCCAGAAGTTTGCTCATCGACGTTCACCTCTACGAATGGCCGGAAATTTGTGAACCCAGACTTACAGCGGTCACCTGCTTCGCGCGAATCCTGAGATGCAGGAAGAAGGCCGCGAACAATCCGAGCAACATCGTGACGACGCCAAGCATGAACATGATGGCCATGTTCATGGCATGCGTCTGGGGTGCATCAGGGTTGGTGTAGCAGGTGGAACACGCCATTGCCGTGCGCGTACACAAGATGAGGCACAGAATCACAACTGTCCTCATAGAAACCCCACGTGCTTCAACTTCTTGAGGATGCGTGTCGCATAGAGGATGAGCGCCAGCGCGGCTACGAAGCTAAGCAGACTCCACCCGAGTTGCGCCATCGCATGACGTTCCAGGAAGTCTTGCAGTGTCATGATCCCCAATCCGACGGCCAACAGCACGGACGTCGCGATGAAGAAGAGATGGAATGCCTTGAGCGACATGTTCAGTGGCCTTCCGGCGATGGATGGTGTTTCTCCGTTGCCTCGATAGGTGCCTTGACCGTTCCTGGCAGGTGCGCGTCCAGACTCCAGATGAGCAGTCCCATCATCGAGAATAGGAACGCACCCGCGACGAGCAGCAGCGCGTAGATCGCTCGCTTTTCCCACGCGAGGTGCATGAAGTACGCGCCAACAAGAGAGACCTTGAGCGTCGCAATGATCAGGGCGACGCTGACTGCCAACGCGACGCCGAGCGCGAGCTTGCTCACGGCGACGGTCGCGACCGTGAGCACAATCAACGCCACAAAGACGCCGATGTACAGCTTCAGATGTTTTCTTACTTCGTCGGCGTGTTCGTCCGTCATGACCTCGTCCTCTTCGAATTCCAGGCGACTGGCCTAGAGCAGATAGAGCGTCGGGAACAGAAAGATCCAAACCAGATCGACGAAATGCCAATACAACCCGGCAGCCTCAATACGGCACGTGAACTGAGCAGCGTTCGTGCGCCACAGCTTCGCGCCGGGCCCGATGAGATACGAGTTCACGATGATTCCGCCCAGAATGTGGAGGGCGTGCAGCCCGGTCAACACGTAGTAGATCGCCAGGAAATTGTTGGTGCCCGGGAAGTGCCCGTGGCTGAACTTGGCGTTGTATTCGATGGCCTTGAACAGCATGAACACAAGGGCCAGGGCGATGGTGAGGCCGAAATAGAGCCGGAACTTGCCGAACTCTTTCATCATCAGCGATGCCCACGCCATGACCATCGTGATACTCGAGGTGATGAGCACGATCGTGTTGGTCGTTCCGATGGGGATGCTCAGGCCGGCTTCGGAATGCCATGTGTGCCAGTCGGATGCGCCCACGCGAAGGAAGACGTATGTCGAGAACAACGCGCCGAACAGCATGACCTCCGAGGCCAGAAAGAGCCATACGCCGAGTTTGCCGTTGTTGACGCCGGTGTCAGGACGCGCGTGAACGATGTAGGGAATGTCCATGGTCGGGTCAGGACTCCTCGGCCTGGAACTGGGGCGTGAAATCGCTGCTGCTTCCTGGGACGCTGTATTCGGTCGGGCCTCGATACGCCACCGGTAGTGTCTCGAAGTTGCCGTGCGGCAGCGGTGGCGACGGGGCGGCCCACTCGAGTGTCGTGGCGTCCCACGGGTTCCGCGAGACCTTTTCGCCCGACTTGATGCTCCACACGAGATTGATGATGAAGATCACCTGGACGACGCCGAGGCCGAAGGCCGAATGGCTCATGACCTTGTTCAAGTAGAGCACGTCCTGGGCGTGGGCGTACGCTGCGCCGCCGTCGTAGAGCCGCCGCGAAACTCCTGCGAGCCCCTGCACGAGCATCGGCATGAAGATGCCGTTCATGAAGAGCAGCGACGGCCAGAAGTGGAGCTTTGCCAGCGTGTCATTCATCTTGCGGCCAGTGATCTTGGGGAACCAATAATGAATGCCCGCGAAGACGGCGAAGATCGTTCCCGGCGCGACGATGTAGTGAAAATGACCGATGACGTAATACGTGTCGTGCAACGCAATGTCGCTTGCGCTGAGCCCGAGCGGCAGTCCCGTCAACCCGCCGATGGCGAACATCGGGAGGAACGCCAGCGCGTAGAGCATAGGCGCGGTGAACCGGATGGACCCTCCCCACAGGGAGATCACCAGGGCGGTCAGAATGACCACTGAAGGAATGGAGATGATCATCGTGGTCGTCTGGAAAAACGAGCTGATTCCCGTGCTCATGCCCGTCAGGAACATGTGATGCGCCCACACGATGAAGGACATGAAGCCGAGGAAGATCGTCGAGTAGACCATTGACCGGTAACCCCACAGGGGCCTGCGGGTGTTGTTGGCGATGATCTCCGCGACGATTCCGAGCGCGGGTAGGATGAGCACGTATACCTCAGGGTGCGCCAGGAACCAGAACAGGTGCTGCCACAACAAGGCGCTGCCGCCGCCGGCCACCTGCAAGGGCTGGCCGCTGATGACCAGGCCGCTCGGAAGGAAAAAGCTGGTGCCGGCAACGCGATCCATGAGCTGGAGGATGCCCGCCGCCTCGAGAGGCGGAAACGCGAGAAGTAGTAGAAACGCGGTGACCAGCTGCGCCCAGACGAAAAACGGGAGACGCATGAAGGTCATGCCCTCCGCCCGGAGCTGGATGATGGTGACGATGAAGTTGACCGCGCCCAGCAGCGATGACGTGATGAGCGCGATCATTCCGATGAGCCAGAACGTCTGGCCATCCGTGGCGATCACCGACAGTGGCGCGTAGGAGGTCCAGCCGGAGTTCGCCGCGCCGCCTGGCACGAAGAAGCTCGCCAGCATGATCACGCCGCCCACGAAGTAGCACCAGTAACTGGCCATGTTCAGCTTCGGGAACGCCATGTCGGGCGCGCCGATCTGAAGCGGAACCACGTAGTTGCCGAAGGCGCCGACGGCGATGGGCACGATTCCGAGGAACACCATGATCGTGCCGTGCATCGCGCCGAGCTGGTTGTAGAAGTCCGGCATCATGACCCCGCCAGGCATGAAGGGGTGATTCTCGCCGAACAGATTCTTGAGGAGAGGATTGGCCTCTTCGGGATAGGCGAGCTGCCAGCGCATGAGCAGCATCAAACCGAAGCCGAACAGCAGGAAACACATCGCTGTCAGGCCGTATTGGAGGCCGATCGTTTTGTGATCGGTCGAGAAGACGTAGGTGCGCCAGAAGCCGTGTTTCGCGTTACCGGAACCAACGTGGTCGTCAGCCGACATGAGCGCGTCCTATTTGCGATTGCGGTGCTTCGATCCGACCGATGCGCACGCTATTTCGCGGGCACGGAAAAGCTGAAGTTCACAGTCTTGGTGTCGTTTGCCGTGACTGTGATTTTGGCTGTCTTCGTACCCAGCCGCTCATGCCACGCTTCGATCTCATACGTCCCCGCGGGGAGTCCGTCGAGGGTGAACTTGCCGTCCTTCTGCGTCGTGGCGTAGAAGGGATGGCTCATCACAGCGCAATACGCGCCCATCCACGGATGCACGTCGCACTTGATCGAGAAGAGAGGCTCCGGTTTGTCGAATACGCTGGTGGCCGTCGTCTTCGTCTTCGGCATCGCAAGGTTGAAGACACGGTTCACTTTGGGCATGACGTGCACGTTATGGAGTGTGCCGTCGGAGTTGAGGATTTTCAGAGTCTGGCCGGCACGAATGCCAAAGACGTGCGGAACGTAGGTGCACCCCACCTGATTCAGGACCACGGCTTCCTTCGGGACGGGATACTCCTTCTGCGGCAGGCCGCTCTTCACATGAACGAACACATTTCCCATCGTCTGTCCGTTGCCTAACACGAGGACTTCCGCGCGAACGGGCGCGCTGTGTTTGCCGGCACAGATGGGATCAGCGTCCATCTTGATCTCCTTCATCGTGGGCACCTTGCCTTCGTACACGATCGTACCGGTGATCTTGGCGGCAAAGGCGGGGGCTCCACTCATGAAGGCGAGACCCAGAAACAGGAAGGTGAACCGGACGGTCAATGATTTCATTGGACGCATCTCCCTGAAGAACAACACACAAATCCCGGGATTTAGTCAGCAATCCCGACGATCGTTGACAAAAGTTTCGATATGGGTGATGGCAGTTACCATACCCAGTTTCAACGAACTCGTCAACACCGCGCTGTCAGCATCGCAGCGCCTCTTTCCGTGAGTGGACTCGTGAAACGTGCGGTCGCGTTCGTGGTCACCCTATCTGTACATTCCGTGAGATCTCTGGTAGCGTGCACGCACTCAAAAAAGTAAGGCATTCGTCGGACCGGTGGATTTCTCCAATCGCGTCGAGCGCGGCGCGTCACCAGAAAATGGTTGGAGGCGGAAAGGCACGATGAGGATCCCTGCTGCTGCTTTCGGGATCGTGGGCTTGGCGCTCGGCAACGTCGAGCACGACCATGACGGAGCGCCGCAAGACGCTGTGGGCGCAGTTTTGAGTGCCTCCTGCATCGATCAGCTCCGGATCGATGCAGCGATGGGACAAGGGTGCGTGGGTTAGCCGTGCTGGGTACCTCCTCCGATATCACCCTCGACGATCCCACCAGGCGAGCGCCGCTGGTTCTGGGTGAGCACGACACGACGTCCGTCACGGACACGGTTTGCGGCGTCGTCGAGAGGCCGAAGCCTCCGAGGGCCTGGTACGTCGCCTTCGCCATCTCGTCGACGCTCGCGACGAGTTTCCTCGTGCTGCAAGGCTATCTGTTTGGCGTAGGGGTTGGCGTGTGGGGTCTGCAGAACCCGGTGGGGTGGGCCTTCGACATCATCAACTTCGTCTTCTGGGTCGGCATCGGCCACGCGGGCACCCTCATCTCGGCGATCCTTTTCCTGTTCCGTCAGAAATGGCGGACCGGTATCAATCGCGCGGCCGAAGCGATGACGATCTTCGCGGTCATCTGCGCGCTCATCTATCCCGGCATTCACCTCGGCCGCTGGTGGATGCCGTTTTACCTGCTTCCCTATCCGAACGCCATGCAGGTATGGCCGAACTTCCGGAGCCCGCTGTTGTGGGACGTGTTCGCCGTCGGCACCTATTTCACCGTGTCGTTGCTCTTCTGGTACATGGGAATGGTGCCCGACCTGGCCTCCCTACGTGACCGGGCGACGACCAAAGTCCGCAAGATCGCCTATGGGATCGCGGCCCTCGGGTGGCGCGGATCCCATCGTCACTGGCATCGCTACGAACGGGCCTATTTGATTCTGGCGGCATTGGCTACGCCCCTGGTCCTGAGCGTCCATTCGGTGGTGAGCTTCGACTTCGCCGTCTCGATCCTGCCCGGCTGGCATTCGACCATCTTCCCGCCTTACTTCGTGGCAGGCGCGATCTTCAGCGGCTTCGCGATGGTCGCTACCTTGTTGATCCCTGCACGCGAGTGGTTTGGCCTGAAGGACTTCATCACGCTTCGCCACCTCGAGAACATGTGCAAGATCATCCTGGCAACGGGATCGATGGTCGGTTACGCCTATGGGGTCGAGTTCTTCATCGCCTGGTACAGCGGAAACGCCATCGAGCAGTTCACGTTCCTCAATCGCGCGCTCGGGCCTTACGCTTGGGCGTATTGGATCATGGTCGTGTGCAACGTCGTCGTTCCGCAAGCCTTCTGGCTGAAACGTGTGCGAACGAATGTCTGGATGATCTGGATTCTTTGCGCATTCGTGAATGTGGGTATGTGGTTCGAGCGGTTCGTGATCATCGTGACCTCATTGGCAAACGATTTTCTCCCTTCCAGTTGGGGGTACTTCACGCCGACGTGGGTCGACCTCTGCATGCTCGCCGGCAGCTTCGGGATCTTTCTTTCGCTATTCCTATTGTTCTGCCGGTTCCTGCCCATGGTGGCGATGGCTGAGGTCAAGAGTGTGATGCCGCACGCGCCGGGATATCACGGTGCGGACGAGGAGCACGCGCTCGGAGATGTTCGGAAGGCAGCGGGCGAATCTCAAGAGAGCGAAATCGAACGAACGAACGCCGGGAACGGGCGTGCGCCGTCGGGCCTGCTGGCGGAGTTCGAGTCGCCTGCAGATTTGATCCGTGCGGCGGAACAAGTGCGTCAGGCAGGCTACCGACACTGGGACGCTCACACACCGTATCCCGTCCACGGCCTGGGCCGCGCCATGGCCGTCAAAGACACGGCACTGGGTTGGATCGTCCTCGCCGGGGGCATCGTTGGGTGCTTCTCGGGTCTCGTGTTGCAGTGGTGGACGAACGCTGTTGACTATCCAGTCGTCATAAGCGGCAAGCCGTTCTGGAGCCTGCCGGCGAACATTCCCATCACGTTCGAGTTGACTGTTCTCTTCAGTGCGATCGCAGCGTTCGTGGGCATGTTCGTACTGAACGGTCTTCCCAAACTTCACCACTGGGTGTTCGAAGCGGAGCACTTCCAGCGGGTTACGTCCGATCGATATTTCATCAGCATCGAATCGTCCGATCCGAAGTTCGATCTGGCGGAATCACGTGCGCTGTTGGCGTCGACCAACAGTGTTCGGAACGAAATCGTATGGGAACCGGAAGAGTCGTCGGTGTCCGGCCCTGGAAGTGGCAACCACTCGTGATGTAAAGCAAGTCCCGTCGACATAAGGAGTGACTCGTGGGAGCTCCGGAAGGTCTGGAAGAACGACGCGCGCTGGATGGCGGAGGATCCGTCCTTTCCTCTCCCGCGATGTGGGTCGGCGTCACCTTGCTCGGAGGGGGAGGCGCGGCTGCCATCTTCGGGAACGGCGGGTCACAGCGCTTCCTTCAGTCCTATCTGCTGGCCTTCACGTTCTTCTTGAGTTTGGCACTCGGAGCGTTGTTCTTCGTGCTGATCTCCCATCTGACTCGATCGGGCTGGAGCGTGACCTTGCGCCGTCTGGCGGAGGACCTCGCAAGCACTTTGTGGTTGGCAGCCCTGCTCTTCGTGCCAATCGTGCTGGGGATCGATGAGCTCTATGAGTGGGCACGTGAGGACGTCGTTGCACACGACGCCGTACTACAGGGCAAGGCCGCCTACCTTAATACGAACTTCTTCATCATCCGTTGGATCTTCTATTTTGCAGTCTGGGTGAGCCTCGCCGAGTATTTTTCCCGGCTGTCCGGAAAGCAGGACGAGACAGGCGACCCCGAGCTCACCTTGCGGATGGAACGGGCCAGCGCACCCGGCATGCTGCTGTTCGCGGTCACCATTACGTTCGCGTCGTTCGACCTCCTCATGTCGCTCGACGCGCATTGGTTCTCGACGATCTTTGGTGTCTATTTCTTCTCGGGCAGTACGGTGTCGTTCTTTGCTCTGCTTGCGGTCGTTGTGCTGTTCATGCAACGGATCGGCTTCGTGCGCCATTCAGTGACGGTGGAGCACCTACATGACGTCGGAAAGCTGACCTTCGCGTTCGTGGTGTTCTGGGCGTACATCGCATTCTCACAGTACATGCTGATCTGGTACGGAAACCTACCGGAGGAGACCGGCTGGTATGAGCGTCGCCAGGAAGGCGATTGGACGTGGGCCAGTCTCGGTCTGTTGGCTGGCCATTTCCTCATACCTTTTCTCTTCTTGATGTCCAGGCACGTCAAACGACGACGAGGGATGCTCGCTGCAGGTGCGACGTGGGTGCTCCTGATGCACGTGCTCGACCTTTACTGGATCATCATGCCCCAAAAGCAGTTCGATACCGCCGGCCGCATCCCGCTTCATGGGTTCGACGTCCTTTGCCTGGCGGGCTTTGCGCTGTTGTTCATCGCGGCGGCCAAGCAGACGATGGGAAGACGGTCCCTCATACCGGAACGTGATCCCAGGCTGGCAGAAGCCATGGCATTCGAAAATGAAGGCTAGAACCGGAAACGCCTGCGTGTCGACGAGGACTGACTGAGCATGGCCCAGATCTTTCCGCGATGGACGAATCGCCTACCCGCCCTCGTCATAGGCGGCGCGCTTCCGCTCGTTGGGCTCGCTGCAGGTGCAATTGGCTACTACGCGTCTCCGGAGTTCACGGACGTCGGCTATCGACCCGTGCAACCCATCCCTTACAGTCACAAACTCCATGCAGGCGAGCTCGGTATCGATTGTCGCTACTGTCACGCCCGGGTGGAGGTCGCCGCCGCGGCGACGTTGCCTCCGACAAAGGTCTGCATGAACTGTCACGCGTCGGTCGCAAGGGACAGCGTCGCACTCGAACCGCTCCGAGAGAGCGTGGCCTCCGGCACGCCCATTGAATGGGTCCGCATCCACAGAATTCCAGATTACGCCTACTTCGATCACGGCGTTCACATACGAGCGGGCGTTGGATGCTCCAGTTGCCACGGTGCGATCCATGAAATGGAGGTTGTACAACAGGCCAAACCCTTGAGTATGGGTTGGTGCCTGGATTGCCACCGGAATCCGGAGATGCACCTCCGGCCACTCGACGAAGTGACCGACATGGACTGGGCACCACCAACGACGCAAATGAAAATGGCCGCGCAGTTCCGAAAGGAGCGGAAGATCAATCCCTCCACCGATTGCTCTGCCTGTCACCGATAGTGGGAGAAGAAATCTTGATGGGAAACCACAAGCCAAAGGGCGAGGAGAGTGCCGAAGCACTGTCGTACTGGGACGTGCTGAAGGAGCTCCACGGCCTTCTGGAGGATGGTGCCGCAGCGCGGCAAGAGGTCGTCCCTGGCGATTCATCAGGAGACACGGACGGTGTCAGCCGGCGCGACCTCTTGAAGGTAATGGGGGCGTCCATCTCGCTTGCCGGACTGGCCGCGTGCCGTCGGCCCGTCGAGAAGATCCTGCCGTTCGTCGACCCACCCGAGCAAATGGTCCCGGGAGTACCGCGCTACTACGCGACGACAATGCCACTTGCTCAGAGTGCGTACGGACTGATTGTGAAAAGCGTCGACGGACGTCCCATCAAAATTGAGGGGAATCCGCAGCATCCGGCTACAGCAGGCGCGTCGAGCGTGCTCATGCAAGCTGCGATACTGGGTCTATACGATCCCGATCGCTCGCAGTCGGTGGTGAATACGGGGAAGAACAAGACGTGGGACGATTTCGTGATGGCATGGCAGGAGTTGGAGGCCCACCATCTGCAGGACGGCGGGTCGGGGCTCGCGATACTGAGCGAGTCCTTTTCTTCTCCGACGCTCACGCGCCTGAAGGCCGCCGTCCAGATGCGCTTCCCGCGTGTTCGCTGGGCGACCTTCGACCCGACCAGCGATGAGAATGCGGTCAAGGGAATCGAGATTGCCACGGGCGGCAAGTACCAGACGGCCTACGCATTCGAAAGGGCGAGGATCGTCTTATCGTTGGATGCTGACTTTCTTCTGACCGATACGGAGAGCATTGCGCACGCCCGCGGCTTCGCGAAGGCCCGCCGGGTGACGTCCACGAAGGATTCGATGAGCCGGCTCTATGTGGCGGAGAGCGACTATTCGCTGACCGGCGCCAATGCCGATCACCGCCTGCGCATCCCCAGCGGAGCTATCGGCGGGCTCTTGGTACAGTTGAGTCGCAAACTTCAGGAGCAGGGGTTGAAGCTCGAGGCGAAAGGTGCGATCTCGCCTGGAAACAGCGATGCGGAAACCGACCGTTGGCTCGGGGCCGTGGCGGAAGATCTGTTGTCGCATCGAGGCGAAGGACTCATCATCGCCGGCCGACAGCAACCACCGGAGGTCCACGCGCTCGCGTTCGCGCTGAACGATGCGCTGGGCAATGCCGGCACGACGGTCACGTACCAGGAAGCTCACGACCGCTCCTATTCATCGCTCGAAGAATTGCGCGAGCTGGTTGCCGCCATGAGCTCCGGTACGATTTCGACCCTCGTGATCCTGGGCGGCAATCCCATTTACAACACGCCGGTCGATCTACAGTTCACGGCGGCGTCGAAGAAGGTGACTAGCGTCGTCCATCTGAGTCCATATGTCGACGAAACGTCTCGAGTGGCGAACTGGCACGTGCCGGAGGCCCACTTTCTCGAGGCATGGAGCGATGCGCGCGCGATAGGCGGGCCGATCAGCGTGATCCAGCCTCTGATCAGTCCGCTATTCGGTGCGAAGAGCGCCGTCGAGCTTCTCGCCCTGATGACGGGCGAGCCGGCGGTGTCCGGGTGCGAGCAGGTCCGACAAACCTGGCAGGCGCACCTCGGCGACGCGGATTTTGATCGACGGTGGGATCGCGTTCTCCACGACGGCCTGCTTGTGGACAGCGAGCTGCCCCCGGTGCCGACGACGCTCCGGCCGGAGGCGTTGACCGAAGCGCTTGCGAAGATCAAGAGTACGAGCGGTTCGTTGGAAATCGTGTTTCGCCGATCACCGGCGGTGTTCGACGGACGCTTCGCCAACAACGGTTGGCTGCAGGAGCTCCCTGACACGGTCACGAAACTTACCTGGGACAACGTGGCCTCCATGAGCCCCACGACCGCAGAAGACCTCGGAGTGCGCAACGAAGACGTCGTGCGTATCCATTGTCGAGGGAAGTCGGTGGAGACGCCGGTGTGGATCGTCCCTGGCCATGCCGACAACAGCGTGTCGGTCACACTTGGCTATGGACGTCGGCACGTCGGTCGCGTCGGCAATAACGTCGGTGTCGACATGTATGGGATCCGGCACTCTGAGGCTCCGGATATCGATGGCGGGCTGCGCGTCGAGAAGATTGGCAGGAAGCATCCACTGGCATGCACTCAGGACCACGCCAGCATGGAAGGGCGCGCCATCGTGCGGCAGGCGTCATTGAGCCACTACCGGACGAATCCGCAGTTTGCCCACGAGCACGCGGCTCATGATGCGGCGGGTCCGCAGCTGTACGCAGACCCGGTCGACTGGCACAAGGGCATCCAGTGGGGGATGACCATCGACCTTTCCAGCTGCACCGGATGTAACGCGTGTGTCGTAGCCTGCCAGAGCGAAAATAACGTGCCCGTCGTCGGCAAGGAGCAGGTTAGGCGTGGACGTGAGATGCACTGGCTCCGAATGGACCGCTATTTCACCGGGCGCTCCCACACGCGTGCCGGCGACCGCGACGACGCGAAGCTCGTCTTTCAGCCCATGCCATGCCAGCACTGCGAGACCGCTCCGTGCGAGCAGGTGTGTCCGGTCGGCGCGACGACCCACGACAGCGAAGGACTGAACGTCATGGTGTACAACCGCTGCATAGGAACGCGCTATTGCTCGAACAACTGCCCCTACAAGGTGCGCCGATTCAATTGGTTCGATTTGACCAGCCACACGCCCGAAGTGATGAAATTGGCCCAGAACCCCGACGTGACCGTGCGTTCGCGAGGAGTGATGGAAAAGTGCACGTTCTGCCTGCAGAGGATCAGCGCCGCGAAGAAGCGGGCGAAGCGGGAAGGCCGAGACGTGCGCGACGGCGACGTCCAAACGGCCTGTCAACAATGCTGCCCGGTGACTGCGATTCAATTCGGACGCATCGATGATCCTTCGAGCCTCGTTGCCCGTAAGAAGTCGAATGAACGAAATTACGATCTGCTCGGCGACCTCAATACGCGCCCGCGCGTCTCGTATCTGGCGAAGCTTCGCAATCCGTATCCGGAGTTGAATGACCGAGATGAAGCAGAAGATTAGTGGACGGCCTGGAGTTCGCCATGCCCGCTAGGCAGTGGTTGCATGCGGCACGGGGAGTATGTACGTGTCTTTGCCTGGCACTCGTAGCGATGGGGTGTGGCCGAGGTATGACATCCA
>JACPDH010000070.1 GCA_016184115.1 Acidobacteriota bacterium
AACGTCGCGGCGCCCGTCGAGGTATCGTTTGCCCTCGTTGGTGTTGAAGAGGATGTTGAGCGCGTCGGTCGAGCGGTCGGAGATCGCGACGACGAAGTCCGTGTTCATCACGTTGTGAATGAGCGGGATGTGCTTGTCGCCTATTCCCTGGATGTTGTGCTCTCCGAATCCGTTTGCGAGCATCGTGGGGCACTCGAGTGCCTCAGCGGCCACGATCGCGGCGCCATGCTTCGCTTTCATGTGGTCGCCTGCGCCGATCGTGCCGGCCGAGCCGGTCGCCGAGACGAACGCGCGGAGGCGCAGGTCGGGATTCGCGCTCTGCATCGATTCGAACACCGACGCGCCGGCGCGCCCCGTGCACGCGTAATGCACGAGGTAGTTCGCGAACTCGGCAAACTGGTTGAAGATGATGTTCGACGGGTCGGCATCGAGCTCGTGGCACTTGTCGTAAATCTCCTTGACGTTGCTCTCGGTGCCGGGCGTGCGGATGATGTCGGCCTGGTCGGTCACCCAACGCTCGAGCCAGGCGAAGCGCTCGCGGCTCATGCCTGCGGGAAGCACCGCGACGCCGCGGCATTGCATGATTCGAGAGATCGCGACTCCGCCGCGACAGTAGTTGCCGGTCGACGGCCAGACGGCGCGATGACGCGTCGGATCGAACTGGCCGGTCACGATGCGCGGCGCGAGACAGCCGTACGCCGCGAGCACCTTGTGCGCCGCGATCATCGGAAACGGCTTGCCGAAGAGAACGGCGATCTTCGCCTTCACGCCGGTGAGCGACTCCGGCAGCACGACGTGGGCCGGAAGCTGGGCACGCTCACGACCGCCACGGTCGTTGAACCAGTGAACCCGGTACAGGTTCAGAGGATGTGCGCTCTGCGGATCGATTCCCGCGAGCTGCGCGATGATTCCGGCAGGAATCGTCGAAGGGTCGGCAAGCTCCGAGAACTTCGGAAGCGCGATCTTCGCGTCGGTGAACCGGCGGATCGTGTTGTCGTAGGTCTGCTGGTCGACGATGGTGGTGTTGAGGCCAAGGTGAGGCATGCGTGCTCCGTCTGATTCGTGTCGGAAATCGTCGTTCGCCGGTGGAGTGAGGGGTGAACCGACCCACCGCTCCCGCGGTGGGCTGTCCAGACGCTGCCGCTTCCGCGGCCAGGTTCGCCGCGAGCTCGGCTCATGAGAAGGACAGAGAGGGACCCGCTCGTCCGCTTGCGCTCGATTCTCAACTCAGCCTCTCCATCGTCTCCCACAACCGTGCCGCCTGCTCCGCCGCCTCGGTGCGGATCGAATTGATGTCGCCGCTGACCAGCTTCCCCCCCCGCACGACCTCGCGCTCGCCAACGCGCATCGACATGAGCACGCCGTCTTCCCAGAGCGTCTCGTCCATCGCGTCGTCGGGAAGGCGCAATGCCTCGCGCACGAGATCCCGACCTGCTTCGATCCTGCGCAACACGCTTGCAGGGCGGTCACCCTGGAACGGCGCCTCCTCCAGCAGCGCGCTGATCTCTTCGTGCATTCGCGAAGGGTAGCCGTCAGTGCCGAGTGCGACGAGATCGGATTGCGCGAGTCCCCTCGGGTAGCCGACGCCGTTGCCTTGATTCGACCGGGGGTTCTGCACGAGCCAGAGCCCTGCCTCTGCGGCACGTTTCACTTGGAACTCGCTGAGATGCACGCCGTGTGCGAGGATCGAGCCGGCGGGAAGCGCCGCGAGATCGAGCAGCCGCTCGAATGGTCCGGCGTAACCGCGCTTCACGGCGTCCTCGACGTCTGCGCGATCTTCGGCGACGTGCACGTGCATGACGGCTCCCAGGTCGCGGCAGAGCTCGCCCGCTTGTCGCACCGTGTCGTCGGAGACCGTGAATGACGCATGGAGTGCGACGGCCCCGGCAACGAGACTGCGCCTGTTCGAGAGGATGAAGCGACGCGACTCCGCGAGCCCGCGCATCGCTTCGTCGCGCCCGCCGTTGCGCTCCGTGGCGCCGTAGCAGAGGAGCGCCCGCATGCCGAGCTCCTCACATGCGTCGGCGAGGATGTCGAGCGAGCCTTCGATGAAGTTCGGCGACTCATGGTGATCGATGAGCGTCGATGTGCCGGCGAGGAGCGCGTCGGAAACGTAGAAACGTGCCGCGGCGCGGAGCGAATCGGCGTCGAGCGCACGGTCGAGCCGCCACCAGATCTTCTCGAGGATCTCGACGAAGCTCGCCGGCTTGACCGAAGGCTGCGGCATGCCGAGAGGTGCGAGCCCGCTGTAGATGTGCGTATGGCAATTGACGCGCGCGAGGCTCGTCGATCGCGTCATCGCGCATCCGCTTTCTCTCGCGCTGGCGTACTGGCCCGGAGGCCGATGCCAAGCGCGCGGGCGGCGGGAGACTCCCGCATCGGGAGCTCGAAGCGGCGGATGCCATCGAACGCGTGCAGTGCTCCGGCAACCGCGGCCGCGGTCGGCACCAGGCCGATCTCGCCGACGCCTTTCGCTCCGAATGGCCCTTCCGGCTCGCTCTCTTCGACGAGAATCACCTCGGTTTTCGGCATATGCCGCGCACGGAGTGCGCCGATGTCGCGCAGCCGGAAGCTCTGCGGCATCCCGTCGGGACATGGCAGGTCTTCGGTGAGGGCGTAGCCTAACCCCATGTGAATCGAACCCTCGACCTGTCCCTCGCAGAGCGCGGGGTTGATCGCGCGCCCGACGTCGTGTGCCGCGACGAAGGTGTCGAGCCTGCCTTCCTCGTCGAGGATGCAGAGCTGCGTGGCGAAGCCGTACGCGGTGTGGGTCTTGATTCTGTCGGTTCTCGTGCTAGGCGCGGTGGTGTCGTCGATCAGCACCTCTCCGGCGTAGACCTTGCCGGAAAGTGCGGCGAGAGACCCATGCACGACGAGATCGATGCGCAGCTTCTCGGCTGCGTCGATGACCGCGCGACCGCCGAAGAGCGTCGCGCGGGAACCGGTCGTCTGCCCACAGCCGAGCTCGAAGGTCGAATCGACCTTCGGATGAAACGACGTGTGAGGGAGGCCCGTCACTTCCACCGCGCACTGAACGAGCACCGTGAGAAGGCCCTGGCCCATTTCTGTGTAGCCGTTGTAGAGCGAGACCGTTTCGTCATTCTCGACGACGAGGCGGACGCGTCCCCACTCCTTCGCACCGTTGCCGATGCCGGAGTTCTTGATGCCGCAGCCGATGCCGACGGCGCGCCCCGCCGCGCGCTCTGCGTAGTAGCGATCTCTCACGGCGAGGAGAGTCTTTCGGATGCCGACCGACTTTTCGAAGACCTGACCCGTCGAAAAGAGATCGCCGACGTCGACGACATTGCGCCAGCGAATCTCCCAACCGTCGATGCCCACCTTTTCCGCGAGCATGTCGAGGCAGCCGTCCATCGCAAAATGCGCCTGCGGCGCCCCGAAGCCGCGCATCGCCCCGCATGGCGGATTGTTCGTTGCCACGGCCAGTGCTTCGACGTCGACGTCTGGCACGCGGTAGGGGCCGCACGAGTGGCCGCCGGCGCGCTCGAGCACTTTCGAGCCGACCGACGCGTAGGCGCCCGTGTCGCCAACCATTCGCGCCTTGACCGCGGTGAGTCTTCCCTCCGCGTCGCAGCCGACCGTGTACTCCATCGTGATCGGATGCCGTTTCGGATGGATTCGGATCGACTCTTCGCGGCTCAGCGTGATCTTGACCGGCCGGCCGGTCAGCTGGCACATGAGTGCGGTCTGCGACTGCACCGACATGTCCTCCTTGCCACCGAATGCGCCGCCGTTAGGCACGAGCACCGCGTGGACGGCGTCTTCGGAGACCCCGAGGAAGCTCGCGACCTGACGACGATCGTCGAAGATCCCCTGTCCTTGTGAAAAGAGGCGGAACCGGCCGTTCTCGATCGGCTCGACGAGTGCACTCTCCGGCTCGAGATAGAGATGCTCGATCCGCTGTGTCTTCCAGGTGCCGCTGACGACGTGGGCGCTCGCTGTGAGCGCAGTGTCCGCATCGCCTCGCTTCACGATCGTCTTCGAGAGGATGTTCGGGTAGTCGGGATTGACCTGCGGCGCGCCTTCCTTCATCGCGTCGAAAGGATCGAGAACGGGGGTGAGCAGTTCGTACTCGACCGCGACGAGTCTTGCCGCGGCCCGTGCGGTCGCGCGGTCTTCCGCGGCGACGACCGCGACGATGTCGCCGACGCAGCGAACTTCCTCGCCCTCGGCGACGATTCCAGGCCAGTCGTTGTGGAGGAGGCCGTACCAGCGATTGCCCCGTACGTCCTTTGCGGTCGCGACACGTACGACGCCGGAATGTGCCTCCGCGGAGCTCACATCGATCTTGACGACCTTCGCGCGCGCATGGGGTGAGAGGACGAGTGCGCCGTGAAGCATGCCGGGCAGGGTCATGTCGTCGACGAACTTCTGGTCGCCGAGCGTGAGCTCCGACCCGGTGAACTTACGGAGACGCGCTCCAACGCGCGCATCCTCGCACGGTTCGGGCAGACCCTCGCCGCGCTTTGCCCTGGCGACGAGCTCGATCGCGTCGATGATCTTCACGTAGCCGGTGCAGCGACAGAGGTGCACGTCGAGCGCATGCGCGATCTCGTCGCGCGTCGGGCGCCGATTCTGATCGGTGATGTGCTTCGCGCGCATCGCGAAGCCGGGAATGCAAAAGCCGCACTGAAGTCCCGCGGCGGCGACGAAGCTGTCTGCGAGGATCTTTCTCTCCTCGTCGTCGAGTCCCTCGAGCGTGACGATCTCCGCGCCCTGTGCCCTCGTCGCGGGAATGCAGCAGGTGAGCTGCGGCCGCGCGTTCATCAGGACGAGGCAACAGCCGCACTGGCCCTGCGGTTGGCAGCCATCCTTCGTCGAGTAGATGCCGCAGCGGTTGCGGAGCGCGTCGAGAAGGCTCTCACCTTCACGAGTCTCGATCTTGCGTGGCTGACCATTGAGGACGAATTCGACCGGCATTGACTGCCCTCGGGTGCGTACTGCGCCGAGGTCAAGGATAGCTGCTGTGGGACGAATTGAGAATTGAGAATCGGGGATTGGAAGATGCGATCCTCAACTCCGCATTTTCGATTCTCGTGCGGAATCCCGTTTCTCCAGCAACTGCGCGGCAATGGAGATCGCGATCTCGGCGGGATGGTTCGATCCGATCGGAAGGCCGACGGGGCAGAGGAAGGCCTCCTGCGATTCGGGGGGCAGACCTGCGGACGCGATGTCATTCTTGAGTATGTTCGCTTTCGCGCGGCTGCCGATGACGCCAAGAAATGGGAAACGGCGGGTGCGGAGAATCTCGACGAGGATTGGCGAATCGGTCGCGTGTCCCATCGTCATCAGTACGACGAATGCGTCGTCGGGGAGAAACGCCACCTCTCCCGCGAGGTTCGTCGAAAGCGTCTTCGTGAGGCGAGCGCTCGCTGGAATCGTCTCGAGCCATTCTGCCCTGGTGTCGAGGCATTGGACGCGGCAGTCGAGCGTGCAGAGTAGCGGGACGAGTGCCTGCGCAATGTGCCCGGCGCCGAAGACGACGACGTTCCAGGAAGCGACATTGAACGCCTCGAAATAGAGCTTCACGGCGCCGCCGCAGGTCATGCCGACGTCTCGGTTGAGCTGCCAGTTGACGAAGTGCGTGCTTTCCGTCGCCTCACCGAGCATCCGAAGAGCCTCATCGATTGCCTTCTTCTCGACGCGTCCTCCGCCGACGGTGCCGCTGTGCAGTCCATCCTCCGTGACGATCATCTTCGATCCTCGATCGTTAGGCACGCTGCCGACGGCGTCGACAACCGTGACGGCGACGACCGGCCTTCCGGCGGCGATGAGCTCATTGAGGGTCTCGAAGAAGGTCATCGGGTCAGGATAACGCGGGGGAGCATGCGAATGAACACGACGAATGCAGAACGCAGAATGCAGAGCGGAAGAATGTAGAACGTCAGACCCAGTCGGTTGAGAGAGTCGCTCGAACGAACTGCATTCCGTTCTTCATTCAACGTTCCGCATTCTGCGTTCCGCGTTCGTTGCGTTCCGCGTTTAGAATCCGAGGCCGAACGGCAACGACACTGCGATCCGGAGGCACCATGTCCCGACCCTCGACATCCGATCTACCCTCCGTCCTCGCGCTCGCCCACGAGCGAGCGCTCGCCTACCTCGCCTCGATTCCCGAGCGACCCGTCTTTCCGCGGGTATCGCTCGAGGAGGCGCTTCGCGCGTTCGAGTTGCCACTACCTGACGAGGGCGAGCCGGCGAGCGCGGTGATCGAAGCTCTCGCGACGGCCGGCGAGCTCGCCGCGGTTGCCTCGTCGAGCCCGCGCTATTTCGGCTACGTGATCGGCGGGACGTTGCCCGCCGCGGTCGCCGCCGACTGGCTTACGTCGGCGTGGGACCAGAACGCGGGACTCTGGTCCGCGACGCCCGCGGCGTCGGCCGTGGAGCAGGTCGTCGCCGGATGGATCATCGATCTGTTAGGCCTCCCTGCGGGGTCGAGCGTCGGTTTCGTGACCGGCTGTCAGATGGCGAACTTTACCTGCCTGGCGGCGGCGCGGCATGCGGTGCTGCGCCGCGCCGGATGGAATGTCGAGACGGACGGGCTTCACGGCGCGCCGCGCATTCGCGTGATCGCGAGCGCGGAGGCGCACGTCACGATCCACGGGGCGCTGAGGATGCTTGGGCTCGGCACCGCCGTGATCGAGCCGGTGGAAACGGATGCGCAGGGACGGATGGTCGCGGCGAAGTTGCGCGACGCGCTCCGTGGTGTCGAGGGCCCGACGATCGTCTGCACGCAGGCGGGAAATGTGAACACCGGCGCGTTCGATCCGATCGCGGAAATCGTCGAGGCAGCGCACGAGAAGAATGCCTGGGTTCACGTCGACGGCGCGTTTGGACTCTGGGCCGCCGTATCGCCGTCGCGAGAGCATCTGGTGAAGGGGGTGGCGAGCGCCGATTCCTGGGCGACTGACGCGCACAAGTGGCTCAATGTCCCATACGACAGCGGCCTCGCGATCGTGGCACACGCCGAAGATCACTTCGGCGCAATGAGCCTCAAGGCGGAGTATCTGGAGAAGACGGCGACGTCGCTCCGCGAGCCGCTAGACTGGGTTCCCGAATTCTCGCGTCGTGCGCGCGGCTTTGCGCTCTGGGCTGCGCTTCGATCGCTCGGCCGGCACGGCCTAACCGAGATGATCGACCGAGGCTGCGCCCTCGCCAGGCTTGCCGGCGAGCTCCTCGCACGGGAACCGGGAATCGAGATCCTTAACGACGTCGTCCTGAACCAGACGCTGATCCGATTCCACGGCGACGACCTCGCCGGCGACGACCAGCTCACGCGCGACGTGATCGTGCGAGCTCAGGATGAACGCACGTGTTGGCTCTCCGGCACGCGCTGGCACGACAAGGAAGCGATGCGCTTCTCCGTCTCGAACTGGTCGACGACCGAGCGCGACATCGAGATGACGGTTGCGTCGATCGTGAGGTGTTACCGAGAGGCGAGAAGCGAGCGACAGTAGGCGCGGAACGGGCCTTCGTGGCGAGGGCCTCCGGCCGTCGCGCGCGCCGCGTCCGCGGCGCGATGAGCTCGAGTGAGCGATGCGGCGCTGCCGCGCCGCCACGGAGTCGGGGCGCCTCCGCCACTATGCGGTTACACGATCGCGTCGATCACGTCCTTGGCCGTGTAGCCCGACTCGCCTGGACGGATGAAGCGCGCGACGGTGCGAAGATCGTCGCCCGCGGTGACGAGTGGGGCCTCGATCGTGCCGTCGCGACGTAGCTGTCCCTGTCCGACATTCGCGAGCAGCGCGTTGCAGAGACATTTGCGCCCCTCGGTCGCTTCGATCGTGCCCCCCTTCGCGAGGTAGGCCTCGACCGGTTCCGCCGGGCAGCGGTAGCCGATTTTTCCGTCGGCGGATCGGTAGACCTCGCGCAGGAATCCGAGATCGCATACGCGCTTCCGCGATTCGTAGACGGCTGGATCGCTGAGCGTTCCGGCCCGCTGCGCGACTTTGAACGGGAATCCGGTCGGTGAGGCTAGCCGATCGGTCACGACACGGGCGCGGCCGCCGGCCGCGTCGTCGAGGATCGCCTGACGCAGATCGCTGCGCAGGCCTGACTCCGCGCAGAAGGCGAACGCGGTACCGACCTGAACTCCGACGGCGCCGCGCTCGAGAGCTTCGGCTAGCTTTTCTCGTGTTGCCCGGCCACCTGCGAGCCAGAACGGGAGCCCGAGCTCCCGCAGCTTTTCGAGGTCGACCTCGTCCCGATCGCCGTATTGCGGCTCACCCGCATCGTTCAGGCGCAACTGACCGCGCGGAGGCGCGTTGTGGCCCCCCGCCGTTGGCCCTTCGACGATGAAGCCGTCGACGCGGCCGTTCGATCGCTTGAGCATCGTCGACGCGAGCGCATTCGACGATACGATCGGGAAAAAGCTGGGGCGCGCGAGCGGCGGGAGACCATCGAAGAAATCCGCCGGGTCGAATTGGGCCGCAACCGCGTCGTGCCCCTCGTTCCCGGTGACCTGCAGTTCGTAGCTCGCCGGCTCGTGGTTCGCCAGCCGGTCGAGAACGCCAGGAATGCGCGTCGCGATCCCCGCTCCCATCAGGACGCACGTGACTCCCGCAAGCATCGCGCCGTAAATCGATGGGAGATGGGGGAGCTGGATCTTCTCGAGGTAGTTGATGCCGACCGGATTGTCGTGCCCTTCGCGGGCGAGAAAGACCTCGACGAAATTCCCGACGATGCAGAGCTCCGCGAGTGACCGGCTCTCCTTCACCGAGTGCATCGGCACCGGCTTGTACGGCTCGCCGGCCGGCTTTCCTCCATCGACGAAGTACTTCTGCCAGATCCGCTCGGCCATCTCTCGAACGGGGAAGTTCTGCAGCGCACGGCGAATGCTCCCGTCGCTGTCGCCGTCCTGGAGTCTTCTCGCGAGGAGCGTGTCGAGCGCGATGCCCGAAACGACGCCTAACTGTCCGAGCGACGAGACCGCGCGCGCAAGTCTCCACGACGAGACTCCTGCCCCCATTCCACCCTGGATGATCTTTGGCCAGCCTGACATGCGACCGGCATTATCGGCCCAGGGAGCGCAATCACACCGGACTTTCGTCACAGGAGGGTGTGAGCTTGGGAAGGTGAAAATGAATGGTGAATGTTCTTCCGTCTACGCCTCCCGTCCCCGCGTGTTTCCGAGGAGGAAATCGATCTCGTCCGCCGGGAGCGGGTGACTGAAGAGAAATCCCTGCTGGTGCTCGCAATCGCGCGCCCTGAGGAACTCCGCCTGCGTCTCGGTCTCCACCCCTTCGGCGACGACGGTGAGCTTGAGCTGATGCGCCAGTGCGATCACGGCACTGATGATCATCGAGTCCGCACCGCCGCGCTCGATGTCGCGTACGAAGCGCTGATCGATCTTGAGTGAGTCGATCGGAAAACGGCTGAGGTAGCTGAGCGATGAGTAGCCGGTGCCGAAGTCGTCGATCGAGATCCTGATTCCCTTCGCTTTGAGTGAGCGGAGGATCTCGAGCGCCGCCTCGGGGTTGCGCATCGCCACACTCTCCGTGATCTCGAGCTCGAGCAACTGCGGCGGTACGCCCGTGTCGCGGAGCACCCGGTCGACCATCTCTTCGAAGTCGGCCTGCTGGAACTGGATGCTGCTCAGGTTCACGGCGACGCGAAGGTCGGGGCTGACCACATGCCACTGCGCCGCGCGACGGCATGCTTCGCGCATTACCCATTCACCGATCGGAACGATGAGGTGCGCGCGCTCCGCGACCGGGATGAACTCCGCCGGAAGCAGGAGCCCCCGTTCCGGGTGATTCCATCGCACGAGTGCCTCGAGTGCGACGACCTCGCCGGTGCGCGATTCGATTTGCGGCTGGAAGTGAACGACGAACTCCTTCCGGTCGAGCGCGCGGCGGAGGTCGGATTCGAGCGTCATCTGCGCGACTGCCCTCTCGCTACTCGCGAGCGAGCAGAAAACGAAGCGGTTCCGGCCAAGCTCCTTCGCGTGGTACATCGAGATGTCTGCCTTGCGAAGTAGCGTGTCATGGTCGACGCCATCCTCCGGGTACATCGCGATTCCGATGCTCGCCGAGATGTAGATCTCGCGCCCTTCGAGCAGGTAGGGTCTCGTGAGCGTCGTGAGGATCTTCTCGGCGACGAGGGCCGCATCCGCCTTAGAGTGCATCGAGCCGGCAACGATCGTGAACTCGTCGCCTCCGAGCCGCGCGACGGTGTCTTCAGGCCGGAGGATGCGCTCGATGCGAAACGCCACGAGCTGCAGCAGCTGATTGCCGACGGCGTGCCCTCGCGTGTCGTTGATCGCCTTGAAATTGTCGAGGTCGAGAAACATCACTGCCACCTGCCGGCGCGTTCGCTTCGACGCTTCGATCGCCATGTCGAGCCTGGTCCGAAACTGCTCCGGGTTAGGGAGACCCGTTAGGCCGTCATGGTGCGCCTGGTAGGCGACCCGCTCTTCGGCGAGTTTTCTCGCCGTGACGTCGAAGATCGTCCCCTCGATGACCGGCGGCCTTCCCGGAACGTCATCGATGAGACTCAGGTTCTCGACGACCCAGATCGGCGATCCGTCGCGTTGGCGTACGACGACCTCGATGTTCGACAGCGTCTTCTCGTCGATCAGACGGCGATAGAGCCCGTCGCGCTCCCTCACGTCGAGAAGTGGGTCGACGCCGGAATCGGCGAGGAACTGCTCGCGCCCCTCGTAGCCGAGAATCCGTGCGTACGCGTCGTTGCACTCGACGACGCGCCCCTCGATCGTGCCGCGGAAGATCCCCGCGAGGTTTCTCTCGAAGAGCACCTTGTACTGTTGATTCAGGTCGCGCAGTGCCGCGAGCGTCTCGTGCTCGAACGAGACGTCGACGATCGTGCCGCGTGTCGAGACGATCTTCCCCGAGGAGTCGCGGAGGGCCGTCGCCGAGAGACGCGCGATCACGCGGCGCCCATCCTTCGTGATCATCGCGTAGTCGATGTTGCGAAGCTCGCCCGTTGCCTCCAGCACGTCCATGTTCCGGTCGAACGACTCGCGCTGCTCAGGGGCGATCACGTCGCGAAGCGACTTGTGGCCTACGAGCTCGGTGTACTCGTAACCGAGCATCGCGAGCTCGGCGTTGTTGACCGCGTGAAATGTTCCGTCGGGCCCCAGGCGGTGGAACCCGATTGGCGCGTTCTGAAAGAAATCGCGATAGCGCTCCTCATCCTCTCGCAGACGGCGTCCCGACTCGAGCTCGGCCGTGACGTCACGGATCACTCCGATGAACTCGCTGCCGTGGGCTCCGACGTACTCGCCATAACTGATCTCGAGCTCGACGATCGTTCCATCCTTGCGAAGGCCGGGAAATCTCACCTTACGCCTGAGATGCGTCCCCTCCTCCAGGTGGCGCCGCAGTCCCTCGCGATGGCGCTCGCGCAACGGTTCGGGAATGATCGTCGTCAGATTCTGACCGATGAGCTCGTCCGGTTCGTAGCCGAAGATCGTGCTCACGGCGGCGTTTGCGGAGAGAACCGTCCCCGACTCATCGATGCAGATGATTCCGTCGCTCGCCGACTCGACGATATGCCGATACCGGAGGTGGTTCGTATCAGGCGAAGTGCCATCTTGTGCCAAGGATCCTCCTGCCGGACTCGTAACCGGCGGAAGCCTGACTTTATTAGTGGATCCAGCGAGGTGACAATTCCGTGATCCAGCGCACGAAATCGTAGGTTTTCGGCGGAGCTTCAGCCTGCGTGGACCGGGCGCGAAGTGTGCCGCGCATGTCTCGATGAATCGCGGAGCGAGAGGCCGGTGACGAGAATCAGCATCGAGATCACGATTCGGGCGAGGAACGCGATGCCCGGCGCGCCCGCATCCGCCCGATCGCCCCCGAGCTGCAGCACGTCGACGGCAAGCGCGATGGCGAGCGCGGTTCCCGGCGCGAGCAGCGGGAGCAACGACGCGATGCGATGCCTCTTGCCGGGCAGCATCGCGACAACGACGAGCAGTGGAACCGCCCAACTGAGCCCGAGGATGCCTGTCGCGAGGCTTCCTGGGATCGCCGCGACGAGGGCGTCCACACGTTCACGGCTGAACGGGGCGAGGAGTTCCGCCGCGCCGAGTGCGACCACGAGCGCAGGCCCTGCCAGCACGAAGGCCGCGCGCCGAGTCGCAGTTCTCACTCCACACTCGAGATCGCGCACGAATGCTCCGGCGACGATCGCCGCGAGCACCACCAGCGCCTCGTTCCCCGTCATCGCCGCGCCGCAAAGCATCAACGACGCGAACGGGACGAGCCTCGGCTCCTTCGCGCAGCTGAAGAGAGAAAGCGCTCCGAGCGTGGCGAAGACGGTTCGCACCACCTCCGCCCCATCGGCCGAAGGCCATTGCACGAGCGACATCGCGACCGCCGCGTACCAGACGGCGGCGATCATCCACGCTCGGCGGAGAGGCGCATGGATCGCGAGCAGCGATGCGACGAGCGGGAGAGCCGCGAGAAGCCAGAGCACGCCGAGCAGCGGCGCGCGCTCATCTCGTGCCACGTCGAGGAACGTCGGGAGCCCTCGACCGAGTGCGAGGAACGCGACTCCCGCTCCATGCATGTCGATGTCTGTCGCGGGCCCACGTGGGCCCGCCAGCGCGGTCGTGAGGTAGACGGTGGGGATGAAGACGACGATCGCCGCGGGGAATCCGGGGTAGGCGTTTTCGGGCCCGGGTGACTCGGGAAGCCGGCAGAGCAACCAACCGACGACGGCGCTCGCAGCCACGAGCGGAACGACGAAGGTCGCGAGCGACAGCGGGATCGACGCAGCGCCGATGACGTTGGCGGCAATCGACGCCCCGACCAGACCGCAGAGGAGCGCGCTCGCGAGGCGCGTGGGACGACCGAGCTCGCGAATGACCGGAAGCCAGGCGGCGAAGATCCCGGCGCCGAAGACGACTGCGACGACTGCGAGCAGCGCTCCGCCCGTCATCGTGGCCGCTCCAGAGCGCACGCCGGCCTCGCGCCCGACACGCCACGCGAATCGTCGCTTCGATCGATCATGCGAAAGATACGGATGGCGACGCGATTCCGTCGTATCGGAGTGACTGAAGTTGGAACGTTCGAGGCGCGAATCGCTCGTTCCGCGTCCGTCGCCGCAGGCGACTCGAGACGCTGTCCACCTCCACGCCTTCGCTGCGTATTGATCTTTGAAACCAGCCTCACGTTTTCGCGTAAACGAGATCTCGACACATGCTGATCGAAATCATCCGATTCGAGTGGCGGTACCACACGAGGCAGGCGACGTTCATCGTTGCTGCCGCGCTCTTCTTCGCCGCCGGCTTCATCACGACTGCGACCGGCTTCGGGCCTGCGAACGTTCACGTCAATTCGCCCTACAGCATCACGCAGTCAGTCGGCCTCCTCTCACTACTGTCGGTGTTCGTTCTCGCGGTCTTCTGCGGCAATGCCGTGGTCCGTGATCGAGAACTGAGAACCGAAGAGCTCGTCTTTACGACACCCGTGACGAAGCTCGAGTTCCTGCTTGGGCGCTTTGCGGGCTCGCTCCTCGCGGCGTTTACGACCTTCATCCTCTGCGCTCCCGGCATGCTCCTCGCGCTCGCGCTCCCGGTGCACGAAGCCTCGGCGATCGGACCGATCGACCTCGTCTCGTACCTGTGGGCACTCGCGATCGTCGGAGCTCCGAACTTCGTCGTGGCCGCAGTGATTCTTTTCGTCGTCGCGACGTTGACGCGCAGCATGCTCGCAAGCTACGCAGCGGCGGTCGCGGTCTACGTGCTCTACTTCGTCGCGTCCGCGCTCGCGGGCTCGCCGCTCATGGCGGCTTCGGTGCCGGGCGCCGCGGGCGACATGCAGTTCGCCTCGCTCGTCGATCCGTTCGCGCTGTCGGCGTTTTTCGAGCAGACGCGATTCTGGACGCCGGCGGAGCGGAACGTCCGCCAGCTCGCGCTGAGCGGAAACGTCCTGCTCAACCGTCTCGCCTGGGTTGGTGTTGCCGCAGCGAGCTGGGCCGCGCTCTTCCGCCTCTTCGCCTTCCGCGTCATTGCGAAAAGGAAAGGGCGTGCCATCGGAGCCGAACCTCCGAGCCACGCGACAGGATCCGTTTCGGAGCGTGTCGTCGTCGAGCCCGGGAAGGGCGCGCGCGCGACCTGGTCCGCGTTCGTCTCGTCGACCTGGATCGAAGTCCGCACGATCGTTGGCAGCGTGCCGTTCCTCGCGCTGAACCTTCTTTGGGGGGCGCTTTCCGCGACGGAGATCTGGTCGGACGTTACGCAGGGCGAATACGGCTCGGGGATGATTGCCACGACGGGAATCGTCCTCGCGCCGATGATGCAGCCTCTCTCGCTCATCGCGACGGTGGTCCTCATCTACTACGGGGCCGAAGTGATCTGGCGCGAGCGCTCGACGTCGCTCTCGCCGCTTCTCGACGCCACTCCCGCGCCTGGCGTCGTGTTCGTCGCCTCGAAATGGATCGCCCTGTGTATGCTCGCCGGGACGCTGCTCGTGACCGGCATCGCAACCGGCGTCGCGGTGCAGTTCGCGCGCGGCGGTGCGTCGTTTGATCCAGGAGTTGCACTCGGATTCGCCTGGGTCGCGTTCGTTCCCCTCGCGCTCTTCGCCGCAGCCTCGGTCGCGGTGCACACCGTAAGTCCCGGACGCTTTGTCGGGATCTTCGCGCTCGTCCTTCTCGCCTTCTACTCGCGGCGCGGGGACCTCGTCGGCCTCGAGCACAACCTCTGGCGATACGGCGCGATGCCGCCCGTCGTGCACACGGAGATGAACGGTTTCGGCGACTACCTCACGCCGTTCAATGCGTACGCCGCGATGTGGGGCACGGCGGCCGCGATTCTCCTCCTCGTCGCCGCTCTCGTTTGGAGACGCGAGCCTGGTGGACGGCGCCGCACTCCGTTGGGATTGCTTCGCGCCGCCTCACAGACGTCGCGGCTCGCGATCGTGTCGCTCGCGGGCGTGGCGATCGCGATCGGCGGCTGGATCTTCTGGAACACCAACGTCCTCGGCCGTTATGAGAGCTCCCAGGCGCTGCTCGACTGGAAGGGGGACTACGAGAAGACATGGAAGCGGATCGAGGGTGTCGCGCAGCCTTCCGTCACACACGTCGAGGCGCGGCTCGACATCCGTCCGGAGGATCGGAGCTACCGGGTGAGGGGGCGCTACGAGGTCGTCAACGACGGTTCGAGCGCGATTCCGGAGCTGTTCGTCACGATCCGGAGAGAGGGACGTGTCGACGCAATTGCCGCGTCTGGCGCGAGCCTTACGACGCGTGACGAGCGCTTTGGCCTCTACCGACTCGGCTTCGACGCGCCGCTCCAGCCGGGAGCGAAGGCCGCGCTCACGTTCGACGTGACGTTCGAGAACCGAGGGTTTGCCGATGGAGCGCCTGCCACCTCGATCGTGGAGAACGGCAACTGGATTCCGGGATGGGTCTGCCTTCCTTCGTTAGGCTACCGACCGGGCTTCGAGCTCCCCGATGCGCGCGACAGAAAGAAACGCGGACTCGCTCCGCGCGTCGCGAAGCCGGCCGTGCACGGCGATCTCGCGGATGAGGCACAGCTCGCCGACGACCGCGTGACGTTCGATCTCACCCTCTCGACCGCGCCCGATCAGATCGCGATCACGTCGGGGCGTCTCGTGCGCGAGTGGAACGAGGACGGGCGGCGAGTCTTCCGCTACATCTCGGAAGCACCCATCGCGAACAGGGTCAATTTCATGTCGGCTCGCTACGAAGTTGCACGCGAACAGCACGGCGACGTCGCCGTGGAGGTCTACTACCAGCGCGGGCATGACCGGCATGTCGCACGGATGCTGCGCGCAACGAGTGACACGCTCGACTACATGCAGGGGAATGTCGCCCCGTACCCTCACCGGCAGCTTCGGATCGTCGAGATCCCTTCGTACTTTTTCTTCGGCGGATTCGCGCAGCCCGATACCGTCGTCCTCGTCGACAAGCGAGCGTTTCTCAAAGACGTCCGCGACGACTCGCCGGTCGACATCGTCTACCGCCGCGTCGCGCACGAGGTGGCACACCAGTGGTGGGGGATCGGGCTCACTCCGGTCACGGCTCCGGGAGCGTCCGCGATCGTCGAGTCGCTCACGAAGTACAGCGAGCTGATGGTGATGCGCCGCGAGCTCGGGCCGGCAATGGTGAGGAACCTGCTCGTCCTCGAGCTCGATCGGTACCTTGCAGGGCGTGCCGATGCCGTCCCTCCCGAGCCAGCGCTCGACCGCGTCGAAGACGAGGCCCACATCTACTACGGCAAGGGTGTGCTGGTGATGAACGCGATCGCCGACCTGATTGGAGAGGAAGCGACGAATCGCGCGCTTCGCGCGTTCTATGAGGCGGAGCACGGTGCGGGCCGCGCGGCGACTTCCGCCGATCTCGTCGCGAGTGTGCGCTCCGAAACGCCCGAGCCTCTCCGCCCTCTCGTCAGCCAGTGGATGAGCGAAGTCGTTCTCTACGACGTCGGCATCGAGTCGGCGATGGCGACGGAACGTGCCGACGGACGCTGGGAGCTTGCCGTCCGCGTGAGAGCGGGCAAGACGAAGGTCGCGATTGACGGCAGCGAGGCGCCGGTTGCGATGGACGAGCCGGTCACGATCGCAGTCTATGCGGACGACGACGAGGCGAATTCGCTCGGATCGACGAAAGAACTGCTTCGCGATGGTGTCCACGAAGTGCGCCGCGTCGTTGACCGAGAGCCGCGCGTCGTCGTGATCGATCCGATGATGTGTTTGATCGATCGTGACCGCTTCGACAACGTTAGGCAGGTGAAGGGTCGGGGACGAAGGCCTTGAGTTTTGATCCCTTGAGCATCGGTCGTCGCCAGTCGCGGGTGAAGTCTGGTTTCCCACGTTCTCGTTCGGCGCTCCAACTTCAGCTACCATCGGTGCGCAATGTCGCGAACGCATTCGGCCGTCGACGTCCTTCACCGGTTGAGATTGATGCGGTCCTGCGTCCATCTGCTGAAATGCCCGGTGCTTTTACTCGCGCTTTCTGCGCTCGTCACCCTTTCCATCTCCGCGGCTGAGCTTCGCGTGCACGCTGCCGCCAGCCTCTCCGACGTGCTTCGGGAGATCGGTAATGCCTGGCAGACACAGGGAGGAGCGGCGCTGAGTCTCAATTTCGGAGGATCGAGTCTTCTCGCGCGGCAGATCGAGGAAGGCGCACCGGGAGACCTCTTCTTCTCTGCCGACGAGGCAAAGCTCGACGCGCTCGACCGGAAGGGGCTCGTGGTTCGCGAAAGCCGTCGTGTCATCTTGTCGAACGCGCTCGTCGTAATCGTGCCGATGAAGTCGCGTGCGAGCGTGAAGAGCGTCGCGGATCTCGCGGCGCCCGGGATCGCCCGGATTGCCCTCGCGGAGCCGTCGACGGTCCCCGCCGGGATCTACGCAAGGCAATGGCTCGAGCGCGTGGGCGCCTGGTCGAATGTCGCAGCGAAGGTCGTTGCGACTGAGAACGTTCGCGGCGCGCTTCTCGCCGTGGAAGGAGGCAACGTCGACGCTGGTATCGTGTACGCGACTGATGCCCGCATTGCGAAAGGAGCGCGAGTCGCATTCATGGTGGGCGGTCCCGGCGCGCCATCGATTTCGTATCCCATCACCGTTCTTGCGGAGTCGAAGAGCCGCGCCGAGGCGCATCGGTTCATCGCGTTTCTGGAAAAGCCCGAAGTGAAAACGATTTTCGTGAAGCACGGCTTCGTTGTGAAGTAGCGGCGATGGGAGACACCGCGCAGATCGTCTGGTTCACGCTCCGCGTCGCAGCAGGGGCGACGCTCCTGCTCGTACCTCCCGGAACGCTCCTCGCGTGGCTCCTGGCACGGCGCGACTTTCGAGGCAAAGCACTCGTCGAAACGCTCGTCGCGCTACCGCTCGTGATTCCACCCGTCGCGACCGGCCTCATCCTGCTCAAGCTCTTCTCCCGCCGCTCTCCCCTCGGCGGGTTCCTCCACGATCTTGGAATCGACGTCGTGTTCACCTGGCGCGGAGTCGTCCTTGCCATGCTGGTCATGGCGCTTCCGCTATACGTGCGGACAACGCGCGTCGCCTTCGAGCAGGTCGACCACCGCCTCGAGGGTATCGCGCGGACACTCGGTGCGCGTGAGCTCCGCGTCTTCGCGACGATCACGCTTCCACTCGCGCTCCGCGGCGTCATTGGTGGAGCGATTCTCGCCTTCGCCCGAGCCCTCGGTGAATTTGGCGCGACCGTGATGGTCGCCGGTGCGATCCCAGGAGAGACAGCAACGCTTTCGGTCTCGATCTACAATTTCGTCCAGCTCGCGCACGACAGCGACGCGATGAAGCTCGTCGTCATCTCCGCCGTCATCGCGTTCGTCGCCGTCTGGCTGAGCGAGCTCATCCTGCGGAGGCGCGCGGCATGACGATCCGTTTCGAGGGAGTGCGCCTTCCTTTGCCGCACTTCGACCTCGAGCTCGACTTCGCCGCGACGTCGGCGCGGCTCGCGCTCTTCGGCCCGTCGGGCGCGGGGAAGACGTCGCTGCTCGAGCTGCTGACCGGGATGCGCCACGCGGAGCAGGGGAGGATCGTCATTGGTGACCGAGTCCTCTGTGACGTTGCAGGCGGCGTCTTCGTCGCGCCATCGGATAGGGCGATCGGCTACGCGCCGCAGGACGATTGCGTCTTCCCCCATCTCATGGTCGAAGCGAACGTCGCGTATGGCGTCCATGACCAGGGTGGCCGCGCGAAGGCGGCAACACTGATCGACGCCTTTGGCCTCGGCCCGATGCGCCGCACGCGAGCGGGACGGCTGTCGGGAGGAGAAAAGCGTCGTGTCGCGATTGCGCGTGCACTCGCCGCGTCGCCGCGCCTCATCGTGCTCGACGAACCGTTCGCTGGAATCGACCTGCCTCTCAAAGAGAAGCTGATCGATTTCCTCCGCGAGCAGCAGCGCGAGACGGGCGTCCCGATGATCGTCGTCACCCACGAACGCGCTGAAGCGCTCGCCCTGGCAGACGAGGTAATCGTGCTCGAGCGAGGGAAGGTCGTGGGGCAGGGAGGGGTGGGGGAGCTGCTCCGGTAGATTCCGGATGGCTGCGTGTTTGCGAGGAGTCCGAAGTGAGAAGTTGGAACTTTGAACGTCGAATCCAGAAATGGGCTCTTTCTGGGTTCATCGTTCGGTGTTCTAACTTCTCACTTCGATTTTGCCTTTTTCACCGAAATTCGCCTTCCCCACACAGGCGTTACCCCCTCCCGGACAAACGTCCTTTTCGGAGGGGAGCCACCTTGTTCACCAAGCGAATCGCAGCAACTCTCGTCGCGGTCGCGGCGCTCGTCGCGGCCTCACCCGACGCCCGTGCCTGCACCAACATCCTCGTCACGAAGGGAGCGTCGGCCGACGGGTCGACGATGATCACCTACGCGGCCGACTCGCACGAGCTTTACGGCGAGCTCTACTACACCCCCGCGCGCATCCACGCACCCGGCGCGATGCGCGAGATCATCGAGTGGGACACCGGCAAATTCCTCGGTCGCATTCCGCAGCCAGCGCAAACCTACTCCGTTGTCGGCAACATCAACGAGTTCCAGGTTGCCATCGGAGAGACGACGTTCGGTGGACGAAAAGAGCTCGAGGGCCCTTCGGGGATCATCGACTACGGCTCGATGATGTACATCGCACTCGAGCGCGCGAAGACGGCGCGCCAGGCAGTCGAAGTGATCGGTGCACTCTTCGAAGAATACGGTTACGCGTCGTCCGGTGAGTCGTTCTCGATCTCCGATCCCAACGAAGTCTGGATCATGGAGATGATCGGCAAGGGAGAGAAGCAGAAGGGCGCGCTCTGGGTCGCCCGGCGCCTCCCTGACGGAACGATCTCCGCGCACGCCAACCAGTCGCGCATCCGCCAGTTCCCGCTCAACGATCCGGCGACGACGCTTTACGCGAAGGACGTCATTTCGTTCGCTCGCGAGAAAGGGTGGTTCAAGGGGAAAGACGCGGAGTTCAGCTTCGCCGACGCCTACGCGCCGCTCGACTTCGGTGCCCTCCGTTTCTGTGAGGCGCGAGTCTGGAGTGTCTTCCGCCGCGTGGCGCCCTCGATGGAGTTCTCGATCGATTACGTGAAGGCGAAGCCGGGCGCCGAGCCGCTTCCGCTCTGGGTCAAGCCCGACAAGAAAGTCTCGCTCCGCGACACGATGTGGCTGATGCGCGACCACTACGAGGGAACCGAATTCGACATGACGAAGGGAATCGGCGCGGGGCCGTTCAAGCTCCCGTACCGCTGGCGCCCGATGGAGTGGGAGTTCGAGGGGAAGAAGTACGTTCACGAGCGCGCGATCTCGACGCAGCAGACCGGCTTCTCGTTCGTGACTCAATCGCGGTCGTGGCTTCCGAATGCGATCGGCGGCATCCTTTGGTTCGGCTTCGACGACACCTACAGCACCGTCTACACGCCGATGTACTGCGGCATCCGCGACGTGCCAAGGAGCTGGGCAGTCGGCAGCGGTAACTTCAAGGAGTTTTCGTGGGACTCGGGGTTCTGGGTCTTCAATTTCGTGTCGAATTGGGCCTACTCGCGCTACAGCGACATGATCGTCGACATCCAGCAGGTCCAGGGAGAGCTCGAGAGCCAGTTCATGGCGCAGCAGCCCGAGATCGAGAAGGCGGCGGTCGACCTTTACAACCGCGCTCCCGGTCTGGCGCGCGACTACCTCACCGACTACTCCGTGACCCAGGGTGAGATGGTGACGAAGCGCTGGCGCAAGCTCGGCGAGCACCTGCTCTGGAAATACCTCGACGGCAATGTCCGCGATGCGCAGGGAGGGGTCACGCACCCTGCCTACTGTGAGCCGTGGTACCGCGCGATCGTCGCGGAGAACGGCGAGGGCCTGAAGGAAACGCCCTTCCCGCCGCAGCCTGAAGCGCCAGTGCCGGCTCCGGCGCCGTAAGGCGGGTTTGAGTTCAAAGGTCAAAGAAGGCAGTTGGATCGGCCATAGGCCAGGGGCCAACCGCCAGAGCAGGCAAAGTTGCGCAGCCCGCGGTAAAAGCCGCGGGCTGTTCTGCTTCTTGAGACGAATGGCCGTTCACGGGCTCGGGCGCGTTCACGTTCACGGGAGAAGCGGGGCTCGGGGAGCGACGTCGAGATCGGTGCGAGGTTGGCCGACCTGCCGAGGGAATGCCACGTTTTCATCAACTGAAAGGGACGTCAGCGGAGTACCGTCACTCCTCGCTTCGCTCGGAATGACGGCGGTGCCGATCTCCGCCCTCGACTCCTTCTTCCGGCTCTCCGAGCGGGGGACGAGCGTGCGCACGGAGATTCTCGGTGGCGCAACGACGTTCGTCGCGATGGCGTACATCATCGTCGTCAACCCGGCGATCCTCTCGTTCGCGGGCATCCCCGCGGGACCGAGCACGGTTGCAACGATCGTCGTCGCGCTCGTCGGCTCGATGCTGATGGGGCTCTGGGCGAACAGGCCGATCGCCGTCGCGCCTTACATGGGAGAGAACGCATTCATCGCGTTCGGCCTCGCGGCGTTAGGCATCTCGTGGCAACAACGCCTCGGCGCCGTGTTCGTGAGCGGAGTCCTCTTCCTCATCATCACCGTCGCGGGAATCCGAGGCTGGCTCGCGCGCTCGATCTCTCCGAGCCTCAAGCAGAGCTTTGCCGTCGGCATCGGCCTTTTTCTCGCATTCATCGGCCTCTACGAGACAGGGATCGTCACGAGCGGGGCGAGAGGGATGCCGGTTGCCGCACTTGCGACAGCTGACGGGGCCTTTCTCGGCGCGCCCGCCGTTCCGGTGAAAATCGGCGACCTCACGTCGCCTGCCGTGCTTCTCGCGATCCTCGGGTTCGTCCTGATCATGGTCCTGCTGCAGCGACGGGTGAAGGGCGGAATCCTGATCGGCATCGCCATCACCGCGACCGCCGGCGGGCTGCTCGGATTCGGTACGGCGCCGAAGGCCGTGGTTGCGATGCCTTTCGCCGGCGAATACTCGCTCGCGCCGATCGCGCTGCAACTCGATGTCGCCGGCGTGCTGAAGGTGAGCTTCATCCCGATTCTCCTCACCCTCTTTCTCATGAGCTTTCTCGATACACTCGGAACGCTCGTCGGGGTCGGCGCGGCCGGGAACATGCTCGATGAGAAAGGGAATCTCTCCGAGATCGAGAAGCCGATGGCGGTCGACGCCGTCGCGTGCGCGCTCAGCGGGCTCGTCGGCACGTCGACGAGCGGCGCCTACATCGAGTCGGCGACTGGAATCCGCGAAGGGGCGCGCACGGGTCTCGCCTCGATCGTCACGGGACTTCTCTTCGGCGTGGCGCTCTTCTTCGTGCCTCTCGTCGAGCCGCTGCAGTCGATGCAGTTCGCCTACGCTCCCGCGCTGATCGCCGTCGGCGTGCTGATGATCGGGTCGATCCGCGAGATCGCGCTCGACGATCTCACCGAGCTCGTTCCGGCGTTCGCGACGATCGTTGTCATGGTTTTCACTTACAACATCGCGAACGGCCTTACGGCGGGACTCGTTCTCTGGCCGGTGATGAAGCTCGCAGCAGGACGGGTGCGCGAAATCAATGGCGGCGCCATCGTGCTCGCCGCCGTCTGCCTCCTCTACTATGTATTCGGATTGCCACACTGACGGTCATGCGCGAATTCATCGAGTCGTTGCCCAAGGCCGAGCTTCACCTGCACATCGAAGGTGCGCTCGAGCCGGAGCTGATGTTCGAGCTCGCGCGGCGGAACGCGATCCCGTTGCGCCATCCGAGCGTCGAGGCGCTTCGCGCCGCCTATCGGTTTACCGATCTTCAGTCGTTCCTCGACATCTATTACGAAGCCGCTGCGGTGCTGCAGACGAGGGAAGACTTTGCCGACATGGCAATGGCCTACTTTCGCAAGGCCGCCTCGCAGGGCGTGAAGCACGCGGAGATCTTCTTCGATCCGCAGACGCACACGAGTCGAGGGATCTCGTACGAAACGGTAATCCGAGGACTCGAAGAAGCACGGCGCGTAGCGAAGGCAGAGCTCGGCATGACCTCGGCGCTGATCCTCTGCTTCCTGCGACATCTCAGTGAAGACGACGCGATGGAGACGCTCGCCGGTGCGCTCCACTTCCGCGATGCGATCACCGGCGTCGGACTCGACTCGTCAGAGCGCGGTCATCCGCCGTCCAAGTTCGCGCGCGTCTTCGAGCGGGCACGAGCCGAAGGACTGATCCCGGTCGCGCACGCCGGTGAAGAAGGGCCACCGGAGTACATCCGCGAGGCACTCGACATCCTGAAAGTCAGGCGCATCGACCACGGTGTCCGATGCATCGAGGATCCCGATCTCCTGAAGCGCCTCGTCGACGAGCAGATCCCACTGACCGTCTGCCCTCTCTCGAACGTGAAGTTGCGCGTTTTCGATACGCTACGCGATCACAACCTGAAGCAACTCCTCGACCTTGGAGTCAAGGTCACGATCAACTCCGACGACCCTGCCTACTTCGGCGGTTACATCGGCGAAAACTATCTGAGTAGTGCGGAGGCCCTTGGCCTCACGAAGGAGGAGCTCACGACGATCGCAAAGAACTCAATCGACGCGAGCTTTGACCTCTAGCCTTCCGTTCCGCCTGCTCCGGCGATTGGCCTTTGGCCTCCTGCCCGTTTTGCTAAGATACGCCCCCGTGACCCGCCTGGAGGAGATCCTTTGATTGCCCGACTCATTGAGCGCGCGACCGCGCTGATCCTGCGCCGGCCGTGGGCGATTCTCATTCTCACGCTGGCAATCGTGGTCGTGTCGGTTGGAGTAGCTGCCCGCATGGAGCTCGACCCCGACGTACTCAACCTCATGCCCGAGAACAACCGGGAGGTCAACGAGTTCCGATCGATCATCCGCGAGACGGGAACGCTCGACTTTCATGTCATCGTCGTGAACTTTCCGAAGAGCTCGCGTCCCGACAGCTACGGGCCGATTCTCGACAGCATCGGGGAGTCGCTCGAGAAGTCGCCGATGGTCGAGAGCGTCACCTGGAAGATCCCCGACCCGATGTCGCTGGTCGACCGCGTTCTTCCGTGGTCGATGGTCGTCCTCGACCAGACGCAACTCGATGCGGTCGCGGAGAAGCTGACGGACGAGAGCATCCGCTCGTCGATCGCGCGCAACAAGGCGCTGCTGCAGACGCCCCAATCGCCCGTTGCCGAAGAGCTGATCCGTGTCGACCCCTTCAATCTCCTGCCGATTTACCTCGAGATGTTCAAGCGAGCAGGGGGCGGCGCGAAGATCGATTTCACGAGCGGTTACTACGTTTCCTCCGACCAGACCACGGCACTCGTCATCGCGAAACCTCGCAAGGCGGCACAGGACCTTCCGTTCAGCAGGAAGATGATGGAGGAGACGTACGAGATCACGACGCGCGCCTCGAACGAGTTTCGCGCCGCAAACCCGGAGGTGCCGTTGCCGACGTACGGCTTCACCGGCGGCTACGCGATTGCCGCGGCCGACGAGAAAATCATCCGGCGAGACATGGCGCTCAATAGTGTCGCGTCGATGGTCGGCGTCCTCCTCCTCTATCTCTACGCCTACCGCCGCCCGTCAGCGATGATCTACGCCGCCGTTCCAATGACCGCGGCGATCGTAATCACATTTGCGTTAGGCGTGCTGACGTTCGGCACCCTCTCGGCGGCGAGCACGGGCTTCGCCGCGCTGCTCGCGGGTCTGGGGCTCGATTTCATGACGGTGCTCTACGAGCGCTACGTCGACGAGCGGAACCACGGCGCGAGCGTGATCGACTCGGTCAAGGTGCTGATGCGCCATGGCCTGCCGGGAGTCGTCGTCGGCGCGCTGACGACCGCGGCGACGTTCTACGCCTTCCTTGCCACCGATTTCCGCGGCATGACGGAGCTCGGCTTCCTCACCGGGAGCGGGATTCTCGTGTTTCTCCTCTGCGTCGTCTTCGTGCTTCCCGCGCTGCTCGTGATCATCGAACGGCACCGCGAAGGGAAACGGCGGCTGCGGGTCCACGCCTTCGGATCGGGGAAGATCGTCATCGCAAGCCTGAAGCGCCCGAAGCAGGTGATCGTCGCGTGGACCGTTTGTTTCGTCATCTTCGGCTTTGCCGCGAAGGACGTGAAGTTCAGCGACAGCCTGCAGAATCTCCGCTCGAAGGGAAACGTGCCGCTCGCCCTTCAGGAGTATGTGACGAACAAGTTCGGTCAGTCATTCGACTTCATGATGTACGGGGTCGAAGGGAAGACGCCGGCGGAGGCGATCGCGAAAACCGAGGCGGCGATGGCCGATCTCGATGCGCTCGTCAAGGACGGGACGATCGGGTCGTACCAGGCGATCACGACGTTCATGCCGAGCGAAGAGAAACAGGAGAAGGCGATCGCGCGGCTTGCCGCGGGCGCGGATGGCGAGTTCGCGAGTGCGCGCATCGAGGCGACGTTGAGAGCGGCGCTCGCGGAGCACGATTTCCGCCCCGACGTCTACGACGATTATCTCGACCTCTTCTCGAAGGCCCTCCGGCCCGAAAGGCCACTCACGGTCGACGAGCTCGATCGGCTGGGACTTGGCGAAGGCTTGCAGCGTTTCGTCAAGAAGACGAAGACGGGGACGATGTCGATCGTCTACGTCTATCCGGTGACCGACAAGTGGCCCAGGGTGCTCCCTGACGGACTGCAGGAGTTCCGCAAGAAGCATTCGGAAGGCGCGCTCACAGGCGTGAACCTCGTCTCCGAGGCGTTGCGGAACATTACGTACGCCGATGCGACGCGTGCGAGCTTGCTGGGTCTCGTGCTCGTCTTCGGGCTCGTCTGGATTGGCTTCCGTTCGTTTTCTCGCGCCTGCCTCGTCTTTGTGCCCTTCATCGTCGGCTGCGTCTGCATGCTCGGCTGCATGGCAATCTTCAATCTCGATTTCAACTTCATGAACATATTCGCGGGACTGATGCTCGTTGGCACCGCGACCGACTACGCGATCTACATGATTCAGCGGTACGACGAGGCCCCGGAGCATTTCTCGCGAACCGCCACCGAAACAGGCCGCGCGGTCGTGCTCGCCGCGTTGATGTCGATCGTCGGATTCGCGACGTTCGCAATCTCGCACTATCCCGGAGTCCGCTCGCTCGGAATCGCCTCGGTCGTCGGCATCGCGCTCAGCTGCCTTGCGTCGATCACGCTACTGCCGGCGCTGCTGATCAGCGGCAAGTTCCGGCACCCCCGCGCGTCGATGCTCGGCGAGCCCGAGCCGGAGGACGAAGCCTCTGGAGTCTGAGTTGATCGCTCGGCACGCAGACTTCGACGCAGAGATCGTGCACGGCACACATCGGATCGTGTAGTTGCCCGGCTATCCACTCGTCCCGAAGGGACGACGGAGAGTAGCCGGTGGCAAGCCCCGCGGAGCGGGGCGCCGCCACCGGATGACCGTCGAACATTGTTCCGCGCCCCGGAGGGGCGCCGGAGCTCGTATGTGATCCGCACGGCTCCGGCGCCCCTCCGGGGCGCTTGTCATTTGTACGCTCGTGACCGGTGGCTGCGCTTCGCTTGCCACCGGCTACTCTCCGCCATCCCGCTTCGCGGGATGGAAGGCGGCGCCCATGAAAACGCACTGCCCGATGCGAAACGGTGCGCGCGGCGTCTCTCGCCTCACTCCCCGAGATCGTCCCGCAGCAGCTCCTTCAACTGTTCCCGCGTGAACTGTTTCGCGAGCGTCGGGTCATCCTCGCGCACCAGATCCGAGGCGAGCTCTCCCTTGCGCGCGATCATCGCGTCGATTTTTTCCTCGAGCGTCCCCTTCGTAATGAGCTTGATGACCTGAACGCCGCGATTCTGGCCTAACCGATGAACCCGGTCCGTTGCCTGGTCCTCGCGTGCCTGGTTCCACCAGCGGTCGTAGTGGATGACGACCGAAGCCGGCGTGAGGTCGATTCCGACTCCTCCGGCGCGGAGGCTCGCCGTGAAGACGCGGCAGTCGGGATCGTCGCGAAAACGCCGCGTCATCGCGCCGCGGTCCTTCGTGTCTCCCTTGATCGTCGCGAAATCGATTCCGCTTCGCTCCAGATGCGTTTCGATCAGGCGGAGCATGCCGACGTACTGGCTGAAGACGACGACCTTCAAGCCGCTGTCGAGCGATTCGCCGAGGAGCTCGCGGAAGAGCTCCCACTTGCCCGACGAGAAGCGGTCGGGGTCGGGGCCGTCGTGGAAGAGCGCCGGATGGTTGCAAACCTGTTTGAGGTAGTTCAGCACGGCGAAGACGTGGAGATACGAGAGACGGCGCCCGCTGGCGAGGTCGTCGGCGACGCTCTTGCCGCGTCCGGCGAGAACCTCGCGGTAAAGCGCCTTCTGTTCGTCAGTCAGCTCGCAGTGGCGGACGTCGACGATCTTCTCGGGGAGCTCGGTGAGAACCTGCGCCTTCGTGCGGCGCAACACGAACGGGTCGATCAGGCGGGCGAGGCGGTCGCGTGCACCGGGGAGGTCGCGCTCGATCGGGATCGCGAAGTGGCGCTCGAACGACGCTTCTCCCGGGAGGTATCCCGGCTGGACGAAGTCGAGGAGCGTGCGAAGCTCGCCGACGTGGTTCTCGACCGGCGTGCCGGTGAGGCCTAACGCGATGCGGCGCGGCAGCATGGCGAGTGCCTGATGCGTCGCCGTCGTGCGGTTCTTGATCGTCTGAATCTCGTCGAGGACGAGAAGGTCCCAGTGCGTCCGCGCGAGCGCCGCGGCGTGGTTGCGCGCAATGCCGTACGACGCGAGGACGATCCGCGCCCCGCCCGGAACTCCGCCCGTGTAGCTCTCCACCTGAAGGTCGGGCATGTACTCGCCGAGCTTCGTCTTCCAGTGATCGAGCACCGACGTGGGGCAGACGACGAGAATCCTGGCGAGCGGATCCTCCGCGGTAATCGCACGCACGAGCGCCATCGCCTGGTGCGTCTTGCCGAGACCCATGTCGTCGCAGAGAAGCCCGCCGAAGCTCTGGCGGTCGAGGAACCAGAGCCACTTGAAGCCGGTCTGCTGGTAGCTGTAGAGATCGATCCCGAGTGCCGAAGCGTCGGGCGCCTCGCCGCCCGCGCGAAGCGACGCAAGATCCTCGAGCGCCTGCGCGCTCGTCGGGTCGCCAGTGACGCGAAGAGTCGAGACCGCGCTGCGGATGCGGAGCCACTCGATCGGCCGGACGCGGACGCTCTTCTGCTTCGATCCGGAGAATCGTTCCTTCGGCAGGTCGTCGATCCAGGCGAATGCCGGTGAAGCTGCCGCCACCCATTTCGCCCCCACCATGATCACGTGCTGCTTTTTCTTCCTTGCCGCGACGACGTCGGCGAGCGCGATGGTCGCCCCTTCGACGCTCCACCTCACGGCGAGCTCGTACTCGCCATCGGCAGCGGAGAGTACTTCGACGTCCATGGCATCGTCGACGTCGGCGGGGCGCGCCTCGCGGAGCGCAGGGTCGACGAGCTCTACTGGATGGGCGGCGATCGCTTCGCGGTGCCTGCGCAGAAACGCGAAGACCTCGTCATGCGGAATGGTCGTCTCGCGCTCGAGCGAGATCCCCGACGCCGAGGGGACCCAGGCGCCTCCGAAGGAGAGCACGGCCTGCGCCTGTGCCGGCTTTTCCGGGAAGAGTCGCGGTGCGTCGGCCAGCGTCGCGAAGAGGCTCGCCTCGGGGAAGTGGAACCATCGGCCGAACGAGCTCGCGTCGAGACCCGATCGGTCGAAGACCTGACCCCGTGCGAGGATGGCGGGGACGAAGCGCAGTCCGCCCGTCGGCGTGAGAGCGATCCGCAGCGACGGGTGCGCGGCACCTTCTTCGCGCCGGAAGCCGCTGCGGGCGAGGATCATCGCGGCGTCAGCGTGTTGCAGCAGCGCCGCCATAGCGTCGGCCGTCAGCTTGAAGACGAGCGACACGTCTGCCGTCTCGTGCCGCAGCGCGAACGTGCCGTCGACCGAAGCGAGCGTCGTTCCTTCCGTGGAGTCGCCGAGAAGATCGAAGAGCGAACGAGAGACGCGGAACCAGAACGACGACTCCCAGAGCTGACGGGCGGTCGGCGCGACGCCACGTTTCTCGAGTGCCGCCTCCTGCGTCGTTCGCGTCTCCTTCATCAGGCGAGTCTCGCGTCCGTCGCGGCTCGCTTCGACTGGAATCTCGGACGGTCGGCATTCCGCGGGCCACGCCGAGAAGGCGAGGGTCAGCTCGCGCTCCTCGGGGCTCTCGAGCCGTAGCTCGAATCGGACGTCGCCGGCGACGGCGCTCTGCGCGATGCGTGCATCGCCTTCGCGGTCGAAGAGATGCTCGAGTCTGGCGCCGTCGAGTCCCGTTTGCATCCCTTTCGCCACCACGAACCAGAGGCTCGACTCGAAACGCTCGGAGCGGAGGCGGAGGAACGCGCCGTTTTCGTCGAGCTCCACGCTCTGCGCAAAGAGGAGAGCGAGATGGCGGCAGAGGTCGGTTGCCGACTGCCGGTGGGGACATGTGCATTGATAGGCGGCCGGCTCCCCCGATTCGATGCGGAGGAACGAGGTGTAGCTGCGTCCTCCAGGCTCGTGCATGCGCGCGCTCGACCCGTCGCGGAAGTAGAGGAGGTCAGTCACGACGACCGGGCACGGTACCTTCCGGACCAGCGCGAGCGTGTCGCGGGAGAACCAGCGGTCGAGATTGTTCGGAAGGGCGCGCATGGGTGGGGGTTGGGGACGATAGCACGAAGGAATGTCGAATGCGGATTGAGGTATGCTCTTGGCCATGCTCACAGCGGGATCCCTGGTCGGGCACTACGAGATCGTGGGCCCGATCGGCGCCGGAGGCATGGGAGAGGTTTACCGCGCGCGTGACTCGCGCCTCCGTCGCGAGGTTGCGATCAAGATCCTCCCGGCTGAGCTTGCATCCGATGCCGAGCGCGTCCGTCGCTTCGAGCAGGAGGTGCTTGCCTCCGGCATGCTCAATCACCCGAACGTTCTCACGGTGTACGACGTTGGATCGCACGAGGATTCGCCGTTCCTCGTCTGCGAGCTTCTCGAGGGGCGCACGTTGCGCGACATCGTACCGACGCGCCCAGGGTTGCGAAGGACTGTCGACTACGCGGTCCAGATCGCGAACGGGCTTGCAGCGGCGCACGAGAAGGGGATCGTGCATCGCGACCTCAAGCCGGAGAACATCGTGGTTCTCGCCGACGGCCGGGTGAAGCTTCTCGATTTTGGCCTCGCGAAGCTTCTAGCATCGAAGGATGCGGGCTTCGACGAGAACAAGACCGAGCAGCGAAACATGACGAGTGCTGGGACTGTCGTGGGAACGGTTGGTTACATGTCTCCCGAGCAAGTTCGCGGTGAGGTCGTCGATCACCGCTCCGACATCTTCTCGCTCGGCGTCGTGCTCCACGAGCTTCTGGGTGGCGCGACACCATTCCAGCGGCGCTCGGCCGTCGAAACGATGAACGCGATCATTCACGACGATCCGCCGCCTCTCAGCGATGTTCCTCCAGGCGCCGTGCGCGTTCTGCAGCATGCACTCGAAAAGAATCCCGCCAATCGCTTCCAGACGGCAAAGGACTTCGCGTTCGCCATGGAGACGATCGGGAGCAGCGATGGAGTGCAGGCGATCTCGACGAGAAAGAAGGCAGCGAAGGTCAAGTCGGATTCCGTCGCTGTCGCGGTTCCGGCCGAGCCCCCGCTCTACCGCAGGATGACCTTCCGCCGGGGCTTCATCATGAGCGCGCGATTCGCACCCGACGGGTCGGTGATCTACGGCGCGGCATGGGAAGACAAGCCGCTCGAAGTCTTTTCGTCGTACCAGACCGGCCCCGAGGCCAGGCCGTTAGGCCTCGTCGACTGCGACATCCTTTCAGTATCGGAGTCGGGCGAGCTCGCGATCTCGATGGGGCGCCGTTTCATGGGGGTCGGTTACGCGACGACGGGGCTGCTCGCGCGCGTCCCGCTCGCCGGGGGAGCGCCGCGGCGCGTCTGTCAGGACGTTCAGGAAGCCGACTGGACGCGCGATGGAAAGAACTTCCTCCTCACGCGGCGCGTCGAGGGGTACTACCGGATCGAGTCGCCAATCGGCAACGTCATCTACAAGACGCCGCGGTGGGTCTCGCGTGCGAAGTTCTCGCCGAACGAGGAGATGATCGGTTTCATCGAGCATCCGCTCTGGGGAGACGACGCGGGATCGCTGGTGATCATCGACCGCGACGGCAAGACGATCGTCCGCGGCAGCGAGTCGTGGAACAGTACGTCGGGGCTCTCGTGGACCCCGAAAGGTGACGAGGTCTGGTTCACCGGTGAGGCGATCGGCAAGGGACGCGGCCGCGACATCATGGCGGTCTCGACGAGCGGCAAGTCGCGCGTCGTGCTTCCCGTGCCCGGACGACTGACGCTCCACGACATCAGCGGCGACGGCAGAGTCCTCGTCGCCATCGAGAACGGCAGGCGCGAAGCAGTTGCCGGAGCTCGCGGCGAGACGCAGGAGCGAAACCTCTCGTGGTTCGACTGGTCTCGCCTCTGCGGCATCAGCCGCGACGGCAGCTTCATCGCCTTCGAGGAACAGGCCGCGGGCGTGCAGGGGCTCAACACGGTCTTCATCCGCACGACCGACGGCGCACCGGCGGTCCGAATCGGCGAGGGTCGCGCGCGCGGGAATCCGATCTCGCCCGACGGCGAATGGCTCGCGATCGCCGTCGGCTCGCCGCCCCACCTCGAGGTCGTCCCGATCGGCGTCGGCGAGCCGCGCATCGTTCGCTCCGATCTCATCGAGCTTTCGGCGTGGCAGTTCCATCCCGACATGCAGCGACTCATCGTGCTCGGCAACTATGCGGGAACGTCGAAGCAGCTCTTCGACGTGGAGATCGATGGTGACAACAAGGCGCAGCCTCTCACCGAAGGGATCGCCTTCAGCGGTGCGTTTACGCTCTCGCACGACGGCCGGACGATCGCCGCGGGCACGGACCATCACGTCATGCTGATCCCGGTGGAGAAAGGCGAGCCGGTGGCACTGCAGGGAAGCAAGCAGGGCGATGTGCCGCTCGAGTGGACCGACGACAATACCGCAATCTTCGTCTCCGAGCGCGGCCAGGCGACGCTCAAGGTCTGCAGGATCGACCTCACCACAGGCGATCGCCAGGCCTGGTTGCCGATCCATCCCGATGATCCCGCCGGAATCCTCGACATCATGCCTGTCCACATCACACCCGACGGGAAGAACTACGCCTTCGGCTACAGGCGCCTGCTCTCGGATCTCTACATCGTGACCGGTCTGATCTAGTGGCCTGGATTGGAGAGACTGGCGCCTATTCCTCCAATACAGGCCGCCGACCGCTTCGATTACGAGTTAGGCGCATTGCGGGTAGGAGTTAGGGCTGTGGAAGATGAGTGTTGAGCCCAGAAATGGCACTCGTCGATCACCGATGACCAGAGGGTGCGCGAATTGTCATCCCGACGAGCAGAGCGAGGAGGGATCTCGCAGGTTGGTACCCGTGTGCAACGCGCCACTTCGCCAGTGGCGAGCAAGTCTCAACCTGAGAGGTCCCTCCTCGCTTCGCTCGTCGGGACGACATCAGGTCCCGGCGTGGCAAACTGTAGGCTACTTTCGCAGCAGAGAAGGGCGCTCGCGGTCGTTTCTGGAATCGAGGCTCGTCGTTCGAAGATCGGACTGCAAGATGATGGAGGCTCTGCCGTGAGGGTGGTCCTGTTCGGTGGCCGCGGAATGGTGGGACAGGGAGTGCTGCGTGAATGCCTCGCCGATGACGGCGTCGAGTGCGTGCTCGCGATCGGGGGCAGCTTGACCGGTCAGCGGCACGAGAAGCTGCGCGAGCTCGTTCATCGAGACATGCTCGACTACTCCGCGCTCGAAGGCGAGCTTGCCGGTTGCGACGCCTGCTTCTTCCGCTGCATCCGCTACTGAAGGCGCTCTTCCCGAAATACATCACGACGACGCAGCAATTTGGGCGCGCCATGATCGAGATCGCACGGCACGGTCATACGAAGCACGTGCTCGAAAGCGCCGACATCGACGCCGTAGGTGACGGCTGAGCTCGCGGGAACAACAGCGCGGCGCCGTGTCGCGTGGTGCGCGCATGGCGTCTCTCCTCATGGGCGACGCGGGCGTTCCATCGTTTCCAGAATGTGGCGCGTCATGCCGATCGCGAGCTCGTGCTCTCCCATGAACACCGTGCCGGCGTTCTCCGCGCGGAGCAGCTCCGCTTCCTCATCGCTGTGCGTGCGAATGACGATCTCGATGTTCGGATTCAGCATGCGCGAGACTTCGATCATGCGGCGGATGTTGACGGTGTCGGGCGTCGCAATGACGAGCATGGCGGCACGAGCCACGTGTCCCTGAATCAACACAGCCGGCTCGGACGCGTCACCCGATACCGCGTTGAGCCCGCGCTCGCGAAGGCGTTCCACTTTCTCGCGATTCGCCTCGACGACGACGAACGGGATCTTGCGTTCGAGCAGCGCGTTTGCGATCCGGAATCCGACACGGCCGTAGCCGACGAGCACGACCTGCCCGGTGAGCAGCGCTTCGTCGGTCTCGATCGGAAGCTCGGACAGTGGATCGGCGCTCCGCTCGAACTTCCGTGCGAGGCTCGAGCGCGCGCGAAGCCACCGTTGCGCCGGCCCTACGCAAGCGAACATCACCGGATTGAGCGCAATCGAGATGAGCGAGGCGGCGAGGATCAGGCTCTGCGCCTCCGCTTGCATGAGGCCGAGCGACACGCCGAGCGCGGCAAGGATGAACGAGAACTCGCCGATCTGCGCCAGGCTCCCGCCGACGGTGAGCGCCGTGTTGAGCGGGTAGCGGAACGCGACGACGATCGCAATCGCCGCGAGTGTCTTCCCGAGCATCACGATCACCACGACCGCGACGACCGCCAGCGGCTTCGCGACGAGCACGCGCGGATCGAAGAGCATCCCGACCGAAACGAAAAAAAGCACGGAGAATGCGTCTTGAAGCGGCAGCGAGTCGCCGGCCGCGCGGTGGCTCAGCGCGGACTCGCGCATCATCATTCCGGCGAAGAACGCGCCGAGGGCGAATGAAACGCCAAACAGGCGTGACGAGCCGTATGCGATGCCGACGGCAGCCGCGATGACGCAGAGCGTGAAGAGCTCCCTCGAGCCCGTCTTCGCGACCATCCAGAGGATTCGCGGAAAAACGCGTCGCCCGACGACGAGCATGAGCGCAACGAAGGCCGCGACCTTCGCCAGCGTCACCCCGATCGCCGAGAGCGCGGAGATTGATGCATCCCCAGTCCCGGCGAGCAGCGGCGCAAGCGGCGGCAGGAGAACGAGGACGAGCACCGTGACGAGGTCTTCGACGACGAGCCACCCGACTGCGATCTTTCCATTGAACGACTCGAGCTGTCCTCGGCTTTCGAGCGCGCGGAGCAGCACGACGGTGCTCGCGACCGAAAGGCAGAGACCGAAGACGACCGCCTCACCGACCGTCCATCCCCAGTACGTCGCGAGGAGCGAGCCGAGCGCGGTCGCGACGGCGATCTGTGCGACCGCACCCGGCAGCGCGATCGCACGGACCGATTTCAGATCGTCGAGCGAAAAGTGGAGGCCGACGCCGAACATCAGAAGCATCACGCCGATCTCGGCGAGCTGGCCGGCGAGCGCCACGTCCGCGACGAAGCCCCGTGTGTTAGGCCCAATCACGATGCCCGCGAATAGATAGCCGACGAGCGGTGGTAGTTTCAGCTTCGCGGCGATCAGCCCGAAGACGAATGCGAGGCCGAGACTTGCGGCGATCGTCGTGATGAGGCTCAGTTGGTGGCCCATGTCCGTGATTCACAGAGTACAGGGGGAGGGCGTGATCGCGCGAGTCGCCTCTGCGCGCGTTCTCGTACCGGGACGCCGCATCGGCGCATGCCTGACCAGGGCGTCGCGCCATAGTAAACTCTCGACATGCCTTCAATCGGTGCCCGGGCGGCGCTCGTCGCGACGGTCCTCCTCTGCCTGTCGGCGACCGGGTGCATTTCGTTCGGCGGCGCGTCCGAGATCGACGAGGTCGCACCGCCCCCTTCCGTCGTCGAGTCGCTCGAGATTCTCCACGACGCCTCGCGCGACCGCGACGTGCCGATCAAGATCTACGCTCCGCGCGAAGGCGACGGCCCGTTTCCCGTGATCCTCGTCTCGCACGGCCTCGGATCCTCGCGGCAGGGTTACGTCTACCTCGGACGAGAGTGGGCGTCTCGCGGCTATGTTTCGATACACCTGCAGCACCCTGGCAGTGACAGCGAGCTGTTGCGTACGAAGGGGTTTTTCGCGATCTATCGCGCCGCGTACGACGCGCACGAGTACGCAGCGCGGCCACGCGACGTCAGTTTCGTGATCGACACACTCGAGCGGCGCGCGAGCTCAGGGAGCGGAGATCTCTGGAGCAAGCTCGATCTGGACAAGTTAGGCGTCGCGGGTCATTCGTACGGCGCGCACACGGCGCTGACGCTCGCGGGGATGCTCGTGAACTTTCCCGATGCTCCCGCCAGCAGCTTTCGCGACGATCGAGTCAAGGCGGTGCTGATTCTGTCGCCACCCTCGATGGAGTGGTCGCCGACCCCGGAAGAGTTTGCCCCGATTCACGTGCCTTCGTTGCACATGAGCGGAACGCGCGACACGTCGCGGATCTGGAAGACGACGCTCGCGCACCGTCGGCGCGCCTACGACAGCATCGCGGGAGCGCCGCGCTATTTCCTGAATCTCGACGGCGGCACGCATCAAACCTTTGCCGACAATGAAACGATCGCGCTCGCGAAACGGAACGGGCGGCTCGACCGCAACGATTTCCCGATTCTGCGGAAGCGCGACGCGAGGCACCAGCGGCGTGTCGAGCTCATCGTCGAGTACAGCGACCTCTTCTGGGGCGCGTACCTGCGGGGCTCGGAGACGGCGAGAGCACAGCTGCAGTCGGCGACGCCGGTCGGCGCAACGCTCGAACGAGAAGAGTGATCCTGGCCCGCATTTCGTGCTTGGCTTCACTCCTTCAGGAATAGCCCGCGCCAGTCGGTGATGAGCGACGTCGGCGTGTCGGTTCGCGGGACGATGCTGTTGACGAGGAAGCGCCCGTCGCGACTGACGTCGAACTGCGCGAGCGTGTCGGGGCGCATGCTTACCGAGAACAACGGGACCGGCGTCGCGGCGTTGAATCCAGACTCGGTTCTGATCGCCGCGCTCATGATTCTGGTGTCGGCCGAGAGGAAGAAGAGCTCGCTCCCGTCATGCGACCAGCAGGGCTGCGTGCCTCCCGCCGTCGAGATCTGCCACTTCCCGTTTCCGCGCGGGTAGGACTGAACGAATACTTCCGCTTTCCCGTTCTCGTCCGAGAAGTACGCGATCCATTTTCCGTCGGGAGAAAACCGTGCGGCGCCTTCCGCGGCGGGCGATGCGAGAAACGGCGTCGTGGTTTTCGTCGCGAGCGAGAAGAGAGTGATGTCGGTCGACGCCCGCTGATTTTCGCTTGCCGTCATCTCGATTGCGAGCGTCGCGCCGTCCGGGCTGACGTCCGTGGGGAACTCGTTCTGGTCGGCGCTCGTCGTCAGCGGTTTCGCTTCGCCTCCCGCCGCGGGCACGGTCGTGACGTCCGCTCCCGTACCTCTCGTGCTCAAGAAGAAGAAGATCGACCTGTCGTCGTGACTCCAGAGCGGTGAGCTTTCATTCAGTGCGTCGAAGGTTAGGCGCGTCATCCCTGGGCGCTCCGTCTCGAGGAGCCAGATGTCGCCCTTTCCGCTCGAGTCGCTCTTGTCGACCGCGACCCTTCGCCCATCGTGTGAGAGGCGTGGTGACCAGTAATATCCGGGCTCCCCAAGGGCTCCGAGCCGCCTTCCCTCGCGGTCGAGCCAGACGAGCTCGGAGAGGTCTTCGCTCCCGTGCTCGACGAAGACGAGAGCTCCCGAGTCGGCGACCGCAAAGTAGGCCGACAGCCCGAAGTTCGAGATCTGTATGGGAGCGATCGAAATGGCGTCACCTTCGACCTTCGCGTTTTTCTCATCGAAGCGCTGCGCTCGCAGTACTCCTTCGCGAACGTAGAAGAGGTAGCCGTCCTGCACGTAGGCACCGTTCGTTTCCGCTGTGACGACGAAGGTTGGCTTCTCACTCGCGTCGAGCGAGCCGACCCAGAGCCCCGGCTTTTCTTTGGCGGTGTCCTCCGGAACTGCGAGAAAGAGGAACCGCTTCTGATCGGGAAGAAAAAGCGGCCAGACATGCGTCCGGTGCCCCAGTGCCTTGGGATCGGTGACCGGGGTGGGCGGCGCCCCGCCACCCGACGACGTTCTGTAGATCGGGCCCTCGCGCGCGGCCGCGTAGAGGATCGCACCGTGCTCGTTCCAGCTGCCGCCCCAGGCATCTGCCTTTTCGACGAGCGTTTCCGGCTGTCCGCCCGACACGGCGACCTTCATCAGCTTCGACTGTCCCGTGTATCCCACGAACCGTCCGTCTGGCGACCAGAATGGTGCCCTGCCTCCCTTGGTTCCCTCGAGCAGCCGTGACTTCGGCTCGCTGAATCTCCTGACCCAGATCGCAGACTCTCCGCCGGGGAGCGGCGCTGAATACGCGAGTGTCGATCCGTCGGGAGAGATCGCAGGCGGCCCCGAGTAGTAGTTCATGTTGCTCGGCAGCACGATCGACGCGCGATAGACGCCCGTCTTCGTCGCGTTCCTCTCGAGGAAGAACGCGAGGATGCTCGCGGCGACGAGAAGGAGAGCGACCGCAACGTAGAGTCCCATCTCCCGGCGCTTCCGCCGTGCGATGACCGGAGCGCCAACTCCCGCCTGCGATCCGGCGCTCGAGATCCACCGAAGCTCCTCGCCGATGTCGTGCGCGCTCTGCATCCGGTCGTCGCGGTCCTTTTCGAGACACTTCTGGATGACGTGCTCGAGCGCAGGTGGCGTGAGCGGCTGCACCTGGCTGAGAGGCTGAGGCTGAGTGCTCACGATCGCGGCGATGAGCGACGTCTTGGTCTTCCCGTCGAAGGCGCGTCGCCCTGTCGCCATTTCGTAAAGGACCGCACCGAAGGAGAAGATGTCGGTTCGCGCGTCGGCGTCCTCCCCCTCGAGCTGCTCGGGCGACATGTACTGAAACGTGCCGACGATCGTTCCTTCGCGCGTGAGGGGCTTCTGCTGGGTCGCGTCGTCGAGCGTCAGGCCGGCCTGCGTGAGTTTCGCGAGCCCGAAGTCGAGCAGCTTCGCGCCCGACTTCGTCAGCATGACGTTCGCAGGTTTCAGGTCGCGGTGGATCACTCCTTGCCGGTGTGCCTTGTCGAGCGCTTCGGCGATCTGCTGTCCGATGCGGAGCACATCGTGGAGCGGAAGCGGGCCGCGGGCGATCCGATCGGCGAGGCTTTCGCCTTCGAGGAGCTCCATCACGAGATAGTCGATCCCATCCTCATGCCCGACGTCGAAGAGTGCGCAGATGTTGGGATGACTGAGCTGCGAGATCGTCTTTGCCTCGCGTTCGAATCGGCTGCGAAATTGCGAACTCGACGCGAATTCGGATGGGAGAATCTTGATCGCGACGTTGCGGTCGAGCCGCGTGTCGCGACCGCGCCAGACCTCTCCCATTCCTCCCGCACCGATACGCGAGACGATCTCGTACGGCCCGAGACGCCGTCCGGGGGCCACGTCCATGCACTCTCCTCCTATGTGAATGCTTGATTATGACGTGAATCGCGAAATCGAACGACAAATCGGGAGCAGCGTCGCAAGCGTCACCGTGCGGGCGACAGACGCGGAACCTAAGTACTGCTCCCCGGAAATAGGTGGCCAGTCGCTGGTAGCGCTTGCCCGCGAGATCGAGGAGCGAGGAGGAGGCGATGCGGGGCCATCGCTGACGACGAGCGACGATGAGATCGCGGGGCAACCGCTCCTCGACGATGTCCCAGCATCGCCTCGTCGTCGCTTCGCGCGATCGAGGCCGTCGCGCTCTCAACGACTGGCCACTTATTTCCGGGGAGCAGTACTGAGCGTTCGTTCGCGCGTTGGTTCCCGAGATCGTCTGAAGAGATCGTCCAAGGAGTGACGCGCGACATGCAATTCGTTTCGATTTGGAAATCTCGATCTGTGAATTTTCCAGCCGAGCCGCGCTCCCTTGAAACCTTTTGACGGCGATTCCGAATCCACGAACGGCGGTCGCGACCAATGCGCGCAATTCTCGTACACGGCATGTTCCGCACACCGGTGTCGATGCTCCTCCTTGGGCGCAGGCTCGCCCGGGCAGGCTTCGTCGTCTCGTACTTCGGTTATTCCGCGTCGTTCGAGCGAACCTCCGCGATGGCGGCGCGCCTCGCACGGCGAGTGCGCGACGTCTCCGATGGCGACTACGTGCTCGTCAGTCACTCGCTCGGCGCCGTGCTGATCCGCCTCGCGCTTCCGGAGCTTGCAGACATGCCGCCTCGCGGCTGTTTCTTTCTCGCGCCGCCAAGCCGTGCCTGCCACCTCGCACATCACTTCGTCGAGCGCTTCCCGCTGCTCCGGCTTCTCACGCGCGATGCGGGAGTCAAACTCGCCGACCCGTTCTTCATGCGCGCGCTGCCGATGCCGCCAGTCATGACGAAGGTCTACGCCGGAACCGCAGGTCCGGCCGGTCCGAGGACTCCGTTCGGCGGGGCGGTGAACGACGGAGTCCTTACAGTCGACGATACGCGGATCGCGGGGCGGCCGCTCGTCGAGGTGAACGCGATCCACACGCTGATCATGAATTCGAGAGTCGTATGCGACGACATCATCGCGACGGCGACGTCGATCGAAGCGCCGGCGGACGGTGCCGTCGCGACTTGAGCATGGAGGGCAGTGAAGTGCGAGATTGCGCGAGAGGCGGTCGTGCCAAACGGATCGGCACCACGAGGCGGCGCCTCGCGCTCTCCATTCAACGATCGTCCGATTCGCGTTTCTCGATTTCCGATTCGGTTTTCCGTCCGCTTGTTACGTTTGACGCGCACACGTCGCCCTTTTGCGCGTTGGTGACATCTTTCGTGCCGGAGTGCTCTACAACTTGCGCAGGAGAGCGCCGTGATCGACCTCGCTGAACATCTCATTGCGCATGCCCGAGTGCCAGGCTTCGAGATCTCGGAGGAGGTTTGGGAGCAGGGATGGGTCCTCCACGCGCACGTCCACGAGCGTCCGCACTTCGTCGTGATCTTCGAGGGCGAGTGTCGCGAGCACGAAGTGTCGGGCAGCAGAGTGATGGATCGTTCATCGGTGATGTACTTCCCTGCAGGCCTCTGCCATGCAGTCGAGTTCAAGCGGAAGACGACGCTGCTTTCAATCGAGATCGACGAGGAGCGTGGGCCGATGGCCGGCGCGCTCTTTGGAGATGCGACGCCCGCGACAGTCGTTGCGAGCGGCGAGATCTTTCCGCTCGCGCTTCGGATTCGTGACGAGTTGCACAACCGCCGCAGCTCGACCGACGTAGCACTCGAAGGCCTCGCGCTCGAGCTCATGGCGACGGCCTCGCGGCTCCTCGGCTCGCGACCGGGACCGAGAGCTCCGGAATGGGCCGGCGAGGCGCGAAAGATCATCGACGAGCGGTACATGGACAAGCTGCGGCTCACCGATCTGGCGCGCGCGCTCGGCGTCTCCGCGATCAGCCTCGCCGACGGATTCCGCCGCGCGTTCGACTGCTCCGTCGGCGACTACCTTCGTAGGAAGCGAGTCGAGCGTGCGATCGAGATGCTCGTCGGGTCGAGCCTCTCGTTAGGCGAGATCGCGATCGGAACCGGCTTCTGCGACCAGTCGCATTTCGTCCGCGTCTTCAAAGCGCAGACTGGCATGACTCCATCGCGATACCGCCGGAACCACACACCCTCCGTGAGCTGATCGGCGCGACGGACGCGTATCAGTGAGCCGAACCACGCTCAATGGCCTCCGGTTAGGGACGAACGACTGGCAGTCAGGTCGTCACTCCGCCGCCGCCGTCTTGCGCAGAGCCTTCATCTTCGCGTCGAACTTCTCCTGCGCGCCCTTGCCCGAGCCTGCGGTCAGCGCGCGCTCCCACGAGCCGTAGACGGGGTTGGGGAGGATGAACCACTTCGTGCCGAACCAGTCGCCGAAGCGCTCGAAGATCTCTTGGCGCGCTTCGGGCGACTTGCCGTTCGCGCTGACGAAGTCGTTGAAGTCGTCTCCCAGCAGCAGGAGAACGCGGTGCTCCGCTGCGACGAAGAGCCGGCGGGTCGACTTGTCGGACGTCCAGTCGGGACGCTCGGCGACCGTCAGAAGCGTGTCGAGATTCTCGTCGAACGGAAATCCCAGCCTTCGGAGGTTGTCGCGCGTTGCCGCCTCGAGCTTGACGTCCTGGTTCGTGACGTAGAAAACGCGAACGCCGCGCGAGGTCGCGTACTGAAGGAAGTCTCTTGCGCCAGGAACCGCGCTGACCTTACCGGAACGGACGAATGCTTCCCAGCGCTCTTCCTGATGAAGCTGGCGGGCCTCGAGCAACTCGGCCTCGTAGACCGAGTTGTCGATGCACGTTTCGTCGATGTCGAGGATCACGGCGGGACGGAGCGACGTGGCGGGGGCCGTCGTCGACTCGGAGACGGCCTGCCATGCCGGATCGGCCAGCGCCATGTCGAGCGCGCGCTTCGCGTTCACGTACACCTGCTGCGCCGCCGCGCGGTACTCGACGGAGCTCTGCATCCAGATGACCCCCTGCAACGTCTCCTGGCCGTAGTACTCGTTCTCCGTGGGCGTTGCCGAGGGTGGCGCCGCGACCGGAACGTTCGTCGAATGTGCGCACGACAGCGCCGTCATGCAGAGGATTCCGAGCAGTGCTCTTCCGTTCATTTGTGTCTCTCTTCCCGTGTCGTTCGTCCCCCGCGCCCGGACGGCCCATGGGGAGCGTGCATTCTAGTGCGAGAGACGGGGGTGCTTCCCACCAACTTTACGTGGGGTTCCCGCGATTGCCGGTCCGCGCAGCTTACGCCGGTCTCCTGCCTGCTATGACCTTTGACCTCTGACCCTTGGCCTTTGTTCCATGGCCTCTCGAGCGTGTTACGGCAGTTCGATGTTCTTCACCGCGAATGACCGGCGCGCCATCGACTTCGGCGTTCGCAGCGCGATCTTCAACGCCCAGTCGGCCGCGGGAGTCGCGCCGTAGGTCGACAGCACGGTGAGTCCGTCCGACTCGCGCGCGTATACGCGCTGAGACTCTCCGGCACCATCGAGGAACGAGAATTCGTGGATCGTCTTGCCGGGATCCTTCACCTTCAGGACGACCTCGCCCTCTTCGGGAGTCAAGAACGAGCTCTCGAAGCTCTCGATCATCCACTTGATGGTTTCGGCGTCGCTGCCTTCCTTCTTCAACTGTTCGGCGCGCGCCTTCGAGGCCTTCTTCTTCTCCGCCTCCAACAGTGCGGGACTGAGCACCGAGATCTCGACTCCGCTCGCCTTGAGCGCCTTGTTCGCGACGGGCTTTCCGGCGAGCGCCGTGAATTTCGGCAACGTCGCGACGGCACCGGAGTCTTTCGTCGGCATGTAGAGCTCGACTTCGCCGCGAAGCTCGGTTAGGCGTGTCGCGTCGCGCGTTGGATTGAGCAGCGTGAGATCGATGCTCGCGGGACCGGTTGCCGCATCGGCTCGAATGTAGGATCCGGTCGTCGACGAGAAGGCTGGCGGGCTTGCCTCGCGGTCGATCAGATCGCGACCGGTATCGTCGATCGCCTTGATGACGGTGACCCGGGCGGCCGACACGTCGGACGCCTTCGTCCCTGCAAGCTCGAGGCTGATGGAGAGCTGGGAGAACATCGTCGTCGTTCTCCGGTCGTGGATCTGGCTCACCGTCGCGTCGACCGGCGTCGCGGCCGAGCTCCATCCCTTCTTCGATTGCGCGTAGATCGGCGCGACGGCGCCGAGGGCGATTGCGATCGTGATTCCTGGTTTGAACATGGCGCGATTCCTCTCGTCTCGGTTAGGGCAGAGCGACATTCTTCAGCTCGAAGGGAATCGACATCGTCGACTTCTTCGTCAGCAAGGTCAGCTCGAGAACGGCGTCGGGCGGTACCGGCTCCGACGGCGAGGCGACCATGATGGTCTCGCCGCCCGAAGTGCTCGACGAGCGGGAGGGAATCGACACCTCGCTTCCATCCGGCTTCAGAAGGCGGACCTGGAGAATGCGATCCATCTCCGGTTCTTTGCCCGCAATGATCACGGCGCCTTCCGACGGTGTGCCGCCTCCGAGCTCCCGCAGCGCCTTCGCGAGCTCGATCATGGCGTCGATCTCGGCGTCACTCACTCCCTCCTTCTTCGCCTGCGCGCGAGTCTCGGCGATCTTCGCGTCGTCGAGCTTGCCGGCGCCGCTTCTCTCCTCGTATTTTTTCGGCGAGAGAAGCGTGAAGGAGAGCTTCTCGGCTTTGAGCGCCTTCGCGCTCAGCGGCTTGTCGAGCTTCGTCAGCGGCTTGTCGATCTTCACGATCGAGCTCGGGTCTTTCGACGGGACGAAGAGCTCGACGTTACCCGCGATGCGCAGCGACTTTGCCGAGCGCGCTGGGTTGCGGAGCGTGACGGAGAGCTCACCCATGTTCCAGTCACGCGGGCGGAAGTCGGCGGGCTCGCCTCCCCGCATGAGCGCAGTTCCCTTGTCGTCCGTCGCTGACTTGACCACTACGCGCGCCTGCGCCACCTTCTCGAGACCCGATCCCGTGAGAACGAGTTTGAGCTCGAGGTTGCCGCCGAAGTTGCCGACGCGAGAGCGGCTGTCGGAAACCTCTTTGACCTCGATGCCGACGCCGCTCTGAGCATGGGCCATCCCGGCCGCGGTCCCGGCGACCAGCAGAATGAGTGAGAAGCGGGCGACGGTGCCTGTGCTGCGCATCGTGAACCTCCAGTTGTAAGGAACCGGATGAGGATAGCACGCGCGCCAGGGAAGAGCGTCAGCGAGGGGCGGGGAGCTTACTCAGCGGCGGCGCGGGAACGCGCGGGCCTTCATGTCCGATGACGGGGTCGAATCGCGTACCCGACTCCCATGCCTCGCGCGCGGCGGCGATCTCCTCCATGTCTCTCGCGACGAAGTTCCACCAGATCACGATCGGCGACTCGAGTGGCCTTCCACCAATGACGACGATTCGGGCGCCTTCGCGCGATCGGATCTCGATGGATGCGCGGCCGGCAGGCGCGAAGTAGAGCGTGTTGATCCCGGCGGGCCGTCCTTCGATCTCCGCGTCGCCCGCCGCGAGGAAGAACCCATGCTCGAATCCGCGGTCGAGATCGAGCCCGGTCGAGGCTTCTGGGTGACATCTGATCTCGGCGCCTAACATATCGGAGTAGCGCCTGACGGGCGACTCGGCGCCGGCGAGCGCGCCGATGAAGACGCTGGCGTGTCCGCCGGGTACGTCGAATCGCGGAACGTCAGCCGCATGCTCGAACGATGGCGCCACGTTGCGGCTCGCGTCGGGCAGGGCGACCCAGAGCTGCACGCCGTCGAGGCGGCCGCCGTTCGACGCCGGGGTTCTCTCGGCGTGCGCGATCCCGCGACCCGCGGTCATCACGTTCACGCCTCCCGCGCGAACGATCGAGTCGTACCCCAGGCTGTCGTAGTGCTCGAGCTCCCCGTCGAGGAGCCACGAAACGGTCTGGATGCCGATGTGAGGGTGCGGAAGCGCATCCATCGGTCGCGCTTCGGAGAAGGTGAGGGGGCCGTAGCGGTCGAGAAAGCACCAGGGGCCGATCGTCCGCCGCTCGCGCACCGGAAGAACGCGTCGCACCGCGAGCGCACCGAGATACGTAGGGCGACTCGGAATCACGTCGAGCCGCGCGCCGGTTTCGCTCGCACCTGATCCATCGCCATTCGTCATGGATGAATTCTAACGGATGCCGTGCCGAGAGGTGATGATGCTACCTCACGGGCACCCCGTGTCGTTTCTCCGCTGCCTAACGTACAAACCGTGACAACTGCTTCGCACCGGCGGCGCGTGCAATCCGTGACGCTTCGGTCACCGCCAGTTGCACGATTCGAAGCGACTCGCGTCGGCGATCGCGACGTCCGATCCGGCGCGTCGTACGCCTCGGTCGAATTCGCCGAATCGAGGGTCGTCGTACGCGAGCGGGTGAATGCGACAAACCCGCGATTCGCAGCGGGTTCACCGATCCGTGCAGTCGGGACCGCTCCGTGCACTCGATGGAGGAACGATCTCGACGCTGCACTACGCGAGTAGCGGCGTCATTTGTACAAACGGAACTCGAGGGAGGATCAGATGAGACCTAACAGTCGTTGGATATTCAGCTTTACGGTCATGTTGCTTCTGCTCGGCGCGTTCGGCGCCGCCGGTCAGGGGACGACGGGATCGCTCAACGGTTCGGTGATGCATGAAGGGGGACCGCTCCCCGGCGTCACGATCACCGTGAAGTCGCCATCACTACAGGGTGAGCGCATCGCCGTTTCGAACGTGAATGGCGACTACAACTTCCCTGCACTGCCTCCGGGCGACTACTCGGTCACCTTCGAGATGGACGGCATGGCGGCCATCACGAAGACGACGAAGGTCGGTCTCGGTAAGACCGAGCGGGTCAATGCGGCACTGCAGTTGTCAGCGGTCGCCGAGGCGATCACCGTCACTGCTGCCGCCCCCGCTGTTCTCGAGACGACCGAAGTCCAGTCGAACTACGACTCCGGACTCGTCGAGGATCTGCCGATCGCTCGAACGATCCAGGGGACGGTTCTCCTGGCTCCCGGCGTCACGTCGAACGGCCCTGGAAGCACGAACGCGAACCCCGTGCTCGTCATCGGCGGCGGTTACGCCTACGACTCGCTCTTCCTCGTCAACGGCGCGGTGACGAACGAGAACCTCCGCGGCCAGACCGACAACCTCTTCATCGAGGACGCGATCCAGGAAACGACGGTCACCGTCGGATCGGTCTCGGCCGAGTACGGCCGCTTCACAGGCGGCGTCGTCTCGGCGATCACGAAGTCGGGCGGCAACGAGTTCTCGGGGAGCTTCCGCGACAGCTTTACGAACCCCTCGTGGGACAAGACGAGCGACTTTGGCGAGGCGCAGCAGGAGAGCGTCACCGACGAGACGTACGAGGCGACGCTGGGAGGCCGCATCGTTCGCGACCGTCTCTGGTTCTTCGGCGCCGGACGCTACGTCGAACAGAGCTTCCCCGCCTTTTTTACCGATGGCGGACTCAACCCCGTGGGGCCGATTTCCCGTCCCACGACGGTCCAGACCGACGAGCGTTATGAGATCAAACTCACCGGGCAGCTCTCGCCGAAGCACAGCCTCGTCGGCTCGTACCTGAGCTACGAGGTCGACCAGACGCCTCACTGTGCATTCGGCTGCTGGGACGAGAGCACGATGGACCTCAACGGCCGCCAGCTGCCGCGCGAGATGATCACCGCGCAGTACAACGGCATCATCAGCAGCAACCTCCTGCTGGAAGCAGGCTACTCCACGCGCGACCTGCAGTTCGTCGGCAGCGGTGGCGAGCACCTTACGTCGTACTTCAACGACCCGCGCGACATCGCGCTCGGCACGTGGGCGTATGACTACACCGTCGCCGGTGGCGCATGGGGCGCACCAATTTTCTGCGGAATCTGCGACCCCGAAGTTCGCGAGAACGAGTACTACGTTCTGAAATCGACCTATTACATGGCGACGGCGGGAGCCGGCACGCACAACATCGTCGGCGGCTACGAGAACTTCACCGAGAGCCGCGTATCGAACAACTACCAGTCGGGCAGCAACTTCGGCATCTACGTCTTCTCGACCTCGCCCGAGTTCGAAGCGGACGGCACGTTCCGTCCGATCATCAGTGCCGGCGACCTGCTCCGCTGGTCGCCGATCGCGGTTCTCTCGAAGGGCTCGGATTTCACGACCGATTCGTTCTTCGTCAACGACAAGTGGGATCTCAGCAACAAGTGGAGCTTCAACATCGGCGTCCGCTACGACGTCAACGACGGCAAGGACAGTGCCGGCAACCAGATCTCGGATGACAGCGCGTTCAGCCCGAGAATCGGCGCGATCTACGACATCAAGGGTGACGGGCGCATGCGCGTCAACGCGAGCTATTCGAAGTACGTCTCGCGCATCCAGGAGACGATCGGCGGCGCCGGTGGCGGCGGAACGCCGAGCGCGATCTACTATCTCTATGACGGGCCGCAGATCGGCGGCATTGGCTCGGGTCTCGGCTCCTTCGACGTCCTCGAGCAGTTCTTCGTCTGGTTCCTCGGCATCGGTGGCACGAGCAATACCAGCAACCTCGTCGGCGCCACGGTTCCGGGCGTCAACACGCGGTTCAACGGGTCGCTGAAGTCGCCTAACACAGAAGAATTCACCTTCGGCTTCGGCACCCAGATCGGATCGAAGGGCTTCATCCGCGCCGACGTGATCGACCGCGAGTGGGGCGACTTCTACACCACGACGACGACTCCGGGCGACCAGATCACGGTCCTCGGCAATGATCTCGACATGCTCACCTACACCAACACCGACAAGCTCGAGCGCAGCTACCAGGCGGTTCAGCTCCAGGGGAGCTATCGCGTCAGCGACCGTTTCAACATTGGCGCGAACTACACCTGGTCCGAGGCGAAGGGCAACGACGTCGGCGAGACGGCCGGTGGCGGCCCTGCCACTTCGCTGGCCCAGACCTATCCCGAGTACCGGGCGTTCGCGCAGAACAACCCGAGCGGCTTCCTGCCGACTGACCAGACCCACAAGGCGCGGCTCTGGCTCTCGTACGACCAGCCGCTCGGCGCGTTCGGCAACCTGAACTTCAGCCTTCTCGAGCGTTTCGACACCGGTCTCCCGTACTCCGCCACGGCGAACGTCAACGTGGCGGACTACGTCGACAACCCCGGCTACGCGACGCCGCCGGCGACTGTCATCTACTTCTTCAGCGATCGCGGAGAGTACCGCTTCGACGACACCACCGCGACCGACCTCTCGCTCAACTGGGAGCTCCCGATCAGCAAGATGAATGTCTTTCTGCAGGCGGAGCTCCTCAACGCGTTCAACGAGCAGGCCCAGGTTGGTGGCGGCGCCGCGGTCACGGTGACCAGTGCGTTCGACCCGTTCACCGAGAGGCCCGTCGAGTGTCCGGCGGGCACCCCGACGGCCACCTGCGCGGCGAACGGCCAGCACTGGAGGAAGTCGACTGCCTTCGGTGATGCTACCGGAGCGGCGTCGTACCAGTTGCCGCTCACCTATCGCTTCTCCGCCGGCATCCGCTTCTGATTGCCGGTTAGGTCGTAATCATCCTGCAGGGGCACGGCATGCCGTGCCCCTGCATTATTTTCCGAGAGAGTGCGCTGCGGGCGCCGGGTGGTCAGTGCGAGCCTCGTCGCAAGGCTGTCACTCCTCGATCGGCTCGGCGATGAACCGGTAGCCGATCCACGGCTCGGTCACGATGAAGCGGGGCGATGCCGGGTCAGGCTCGATCTTCTTCCGAAGTGACGCCACGTGAACGCGCACCGTGTCGGGAGTCGTCGTCGGCGTGTCGCGCCAGACGCGCGCGATGATCTGGTCGGTCGTCACGACTTTCCCGGCGCACGAGGCGAGGATCGCGAGCAGCGCGAACTCCGTCGGTGTTAGGCGTATTTCCTCGTCGCCTCGCAGGACCCGACGGCGATCGAAATCGACGGTAAGGCCGGTAAAGCAGAGTCGCGACCGGCTCTCCATCCCGCTTCTGCGGAGCTGCGCCCGTACGCGGGCGAGCAGTTCGGCGACCGAGAACGGTTTGGCGACGAAGTCGTCGGCGCCCAGGTCGAGCGCGCGGACGCGATCGGCCTCACCGCCGCGTACGGAGAGGACGATGATCGGTGTCGTCGATGTCTTGCGCATCGTCGTGATCAACTCGAAGCCGTCGATTCCCGGCATCGCGAGGTCGGTGAGGACGAGATCGGGCTTGTCGCTGCGTGCGACGGCGAGCCCCTCGCGCCCGTTGCTCGCCTCGATCACGTCGTAGCTCTCGCCGCGAAGCTGCGCGACGATCGACCGGCGGATCGCCGGGTCGTCTTCGACGACGAGGATGCGCGAGCTGCCGAGCATCACGGCGCCGCCTCGGTCGTCATGCGCGCTCCGGGCGCGTCGAGGCGGGCGATCGTCCCCCCTCCCTCGCGCTCGAACCACTCGACGCTTCCACCGCTCAATGCGGCGAGCGTGCGCGCGAGCTCGATTCCGAGGCCGCCACCGTCGATCTTCGGAGCCTGGATCGTCCTCACCCGCTTCGCCTGTTCGGCGGTTAGGCCGGCGCCGCGGTCTCCGATCTCGATCCAGACGCGGCCCGGAACCTCGGCCGACGGCATGGCGCGGAGCTCGATCGCCGTTCCTGCGGGTGCCGCATCGTCGGCGTTCTCGATGAGGTTGATGACGATCTCGAGTGCGAGAGACGGGTCGACGAAAAGGTCGAGCGTATCGTCCGCGACCGTCGTCTGGATCGGACGAGCGTCGGTGATCGTTGGGAGCGCCTCCCGCGCGGAGCGGAACAGGTCGGCGGCAGGTGTCGGCTCGCTGCGCGGCGACACGATGCCCGCCTCGAAGCGGGCAAGCGACAAGAGGTTGTCGATCCGGCGATGAAGTCGCGCGACCTCGTCGCGAATCGCGCGAACGTGAGATCTCGCGCCTTCGGAGTCGGGCCCCGCGCGCTCGAGTGCCTCGCTCTCCACCGCGAGCACGGTGAGCGGCGACTTCAGGTCGTGCGAGACCGCCTGCAGTAACGACGATTTGAGCTCGTTTGCCTGACCGAGCGCTTCGACGTGCGCGCTCTCGCGCATGAATCGCTCGCGCTCGATCGCAAACGACAGGAGGTTCGCCGCGGAGTCGAGCGCAGTTCGCGTCTGCACCGCGCCGCGGGCGATGAGCGCCGCACGCACCCTGCCGCTCGCGGTCAACGGAACGCAGACGTCGCTTCCATAGGGAGAGGGGATGTCGGTCGTCCTGCCATGCCTGCCGACCCCCGCGACGATGTCCTCGACCTCGTCGGTCATCGGCTCCCCGGTCCACGACAGCACTTGCTGCTGTTGGGGCGATGCCCCGAAGAGAATCACACCGCCGCTCGCGGCGCCGATGCGCTGGAGGTAGCGGCTCGTCGCCGTGCCGATCTCTTCGTTCCCTCCCGCCCCGCGTAACAGCGAGACGCTCATCTCATAGAGCGCCTCGATCTCTTCGCGGCTGGCGCGCGCGTTCTCGCCCTGCTGCCGCTCGCGAACCAGCAGCCTGTTGGCGAGCAGTGAGGTAAGCAGGAAGGTCGTGAGGGCGATCCAGTTCTCCGGATCGTCGACGACGAGTGTGTGTTTCGGAGGGAAGAAAAAGAAGTTGTAAACGAGCGTTGCGGCGATCGCGGTGATCGTCGCGATCGGGAGAGGCTGTCGTGATGCGACCAGGAGCACGCCGACGAGCAGCACGAAGCCCGCGCCCGCCGGATTCAGCTGCAATGCCATCGCGCTCGCGCTCAGCAACGCGACGAGGAGCAGCGATCGTCCGAGCCGTGCCGCGAAGAACTTCACGACGTCAGCGCGCGTCGACCGCCCGCGCTCGAGAATCCCGGACTTGATCATCCGCGCAGCTTCTCACGCCGAAGACGCCGAGCGCGATCGCCGCGACGATGATCGCCGCGAGGATCCAGTCCTCGAACGTGGTTCCGACGAGGCGCGCGATCTGGCGAATGATCCATCGCATCCCCTTCTACAACCGGGCGCCGTGGCCGGTGTCGTGTTGATTCTCGCATTGAATCGTCAAGCGCGCATTAGGACGGCATTAAGAGTTCATTAAGCACGAATTTCAGTGGCGATTCGACCGCTACCTTGATCGAGGAGACGCAGACGGCATCCACCGTCGCGCGCCCTCGCGAGGAGGTATTGATTGTCAAGCGATGCATCGGCGCACCGAGCGGCGGCGCCGGGTGGGACCAGACTTCTTTCTCTTTCGTTGCTCGCACTCGGAATCGTCTACGGCGATATCGGGACGAGCCCGCTCTACGCACTTCGCGAATGTTTCAATGGGCCGCACGCGGTTCCGGTCTCGACAGAGAACATCCTCGGGGTGCTCTCTCTGATCTTCTGGACTCTCGTCACCATCGTCACGATCAAGTACCACGTCTACGTCCTTCGTTTCGACAATCGCGGTGAAGGAGGAATCCTCGCGCTTCTCGGCCTGATCGGATTGACCAACAAGCGTCGGAAGCGTGCGAAGTTCGCGATGGTCGGGCTTGGCGTGTTCGGTGCCGCGCTTCTTTACGGCGACGGGATGATCACTCCCGCAATCTCGGTGCTCAGTGCGGTCGAAGGGCTCGAAGTGGCGACGCCTTTGTTCAAGCCATACGTCATCCCGATCACGATCGCCATTCTCGTGCTTCTCTTCGCCTTTCAGAGGAAGGGGACGGCGGGAGTCGGGATGGTGTTCGGTCCGATCACTCTCTGCTGGTTCGCAGTGCTCACGGTGCTTGGCGTCCGAGGAATCATGCTCGAGCCACGCGTGCTCGCGTCGCTCAATCCCGTGCACGCGTGGACGTTCTTCGCGAACAACGGCTTTCATGGCTTTCTGGTGCTCGGCGCGGTTTTTCTCGTTGCCACCGGAGGCGAGGCGCTTTACGCCGATCTGGGACACTTTGGAGAACGGGCGATTCAGATCGACTGGTTCTTCATCGCGGGCCCCGCGCTGATGATCCAGTACCTTGGCCAGGGAGGGCTTCTGATCAGCCAGCCCGCGACGGCGGTGAACCCGTTTTACCTTCTCGCGCCGAGCTGGAGCGTTTACCCTCTCGTCGTGCTCGCGACCTGCGCGACGATCATCGCGTCGCAGGCAATCATCTCGGGAGCGTTCTCGCTCACGCGGCAGGCGATTCAGCTCGGATACCTTCCGCGAATGGAGATCATCCACACGTCGAAGGAAGAGATCGGGCAGATCTACATGCCAACCGTGAACTGGGGACTGATGGTCGCGACGATCGCGCTCGTCGTCGGTTTCGGTTCCTCGAGCAACATCGCGGGAGCGTACGGCGTTGCGGTCAGCACGACGATGGTCATCACGACGCTGCTCGCCTACGTCGTCGCACGCGATCTTCGCGGCTGGAGCAGGCTCGCGGCGATGAGCGTGACAGTGGCACTGCTCGTCGGCGACATCGCGTTTCTCGTCGCCAACTATTTCAAAGTCGCGGACGGCGGCTGGTTCCCTCTCCTGATCGCTTCGGTCGTATTTGCGGCGATGACGACCTGGCGACTCGGTCGCGACACACTCACGGCGAAGCTGCAGGAAGGCGCGCTTTCCCAGGAGATGTTCGTCGATTCGCTTCGACGCCGCCCCCCGATCCGCGTGCCGGGAACCGCGGTCTTCATGCACCGCAATCCGACCGCGGTGCCGTCATCGCTTCTCCACGCGCTCAAGCACTTCAAGTCACTTCACGAGCGGGTCATCCTTCTCTCGCTCACGAGCGAAGAGGTGTCGCACGTCGGTGACGCAGAGCGACTCGAGCTCGCAGACCTAGGGGAGGGAATCCACCGGCTCGAGGCGCACTACGGGTACATGGAAGACGTCGACGTGCCGGCTCTGCTCGAGCGCGCGGCGGCGAAGGGTATCGTCGTACCGCCGATGGAGACGACGTACTTCCTCGGCAGGGAGACGCTCGTCAGCGGTGGGCGAAAGAGCGGGCTGGCGCCATGGCGCGAGAAACTCTTTGCCTCGATGATGCGCAACGCAGCGGGAGCGGCTCGCTTCTTCAAGCTTCCGCCTAACCGCGTCGTCGAGCTCGGCGCCCAGATCGAGCTTTGATCGGCGTGAGTCGGACGACGGTACGGGGCCGGGGGTGAAACGTCACTACGCCGCGTGCGAAATTGGTGGATTCTCGCCCGCTTCGACGCTCGCGGGCGACAGGGGCCGGCGGGCGGCATGGTAGAGTTGAACCGTCCACCAGATCTCCCCGCGAGCTCACTCGAGGTGCCCCAGGACCGTTCGAAGCAGGTGAAGAGAAGAGCCGATGGACCCTGATGACGATCTCGACCTCGACAGCACGCTCGTTCGGCGCGGGCGCGACGCGGAGACCTTCGACCAGGTCAGCGCGTTCGCGAAGGAGATCGAAGGGCGTTCGCTCGACAAGCTGCTCCTCGACCTTCCGGGTCTCGCTGCCCTTTCGGAGTGGAAGTTTCGACTCGCCTCACAGATGTTCGGCCGTCGCTACCGGCAGCTTCCCGCCGTCGAGAAGGCGCAGTTGAAGATCTTCGCCGAGGAGGTTGCCGCGTCGCAGGATGCGGAGCTCGCCTCGAAGATCCGCGCACTGATCGCGGAACGCTGACGACTCGCGACAAAGCGTGCGAGAATCGCGCCGGCATCGCGATCGGCGCGTTCGTTCGGTCGCGCTCGAAGGCGAGTCGCCGAGACCGAAACTGATGTTTTCCTACGCAATCCTTGGGGCGGCCTTCGCGTTCGCCGCGGCAGTGCAGCCTGGGCAGTTCCAGGCGTACGTCATCGCGCGCGCAATCGCGAATGGCTGGCGGAGAACGCTGCCGGCGGCACTCTCGCCTCTGCTGAGCGACTTGTTCACCGTCACGATCGTTCTCGTGATCCTCACGAATGTCCCCGCGTCGTTCCTGCTCGCGTTGAGGCTCATCGGTGGCTTTTTCCTGCTCTATCTCGCATGGGGGGCGTTCCGGACATTTCGATCTGCAGCGCAATCGGAAGTTGCGCCCGCAGCTCCCGCGCACCGGACGGTGCTCGAGGCGGCGTTCGTGAACGTGCTGAATCCGAACCCGTACCTCGCATGGGCGCTCGTCCTCGGGCCGCTGCTCCTCGAGGCGTGGACGAAGAACCCGACATACGGTGTCGCGCTCGTCGTGTCGTTCTATGTGACGATCATCGTCGCGACGGCGGGAATCATCGTACTCGCCGCACTCGCCGGATCGCTTGGGCCGCGTGTCGCGCGCCTGCTCGTCGGACTCTCGGCGATCGCGCTCCTCGCATTCGCGGTCTACCAGCTCTACGCCGCGTCAGCGACGCTGCTTCGCGGCTGACTGTGCCGTCGATTGCCTAACGAATCGCGTCTGCGATGGTCCCTGGGTTGGCGCGACCGCTTGGATACAGACGAGTCAGCGGTTTGTGCTACAGCGGACCGAGCATCGATTGCGAGCACGGGCCAGTTGTCATCCCGGCGAGCGAAGCGAGGAGGGATCTCGCAGGCTGGTACAAGCGAGGTATGTTTGGTCGAATGTTCGTCCGAACCTGAGAGGTCCCTCGCTCCGCTCGGGACGACACGCCCGATGCTGTAGCGCAAACCGCCGACTCGTCAGCAAGCTCGGGCCGTCCGGCCTTCGAAGTGCAATCAGCAGGATCGGTCGCGTCTTCGGTCTCCGCGCGCCTGAAACGGCGCATTCGCTGTCTGCGAGCGCGCCGCGCTGATCTCATTTCGCGAGTTGCCATTTCGTCCGCGTGTACGCGACGCGGAAGCCAGAGCGCTCCGCGTTGCGCTGCGAGCCGCTGCCTGGAAGCGCAACCATCATCGCGAGGTCGCAGCCCGACTGCGCCGCAAAGCGGAGGCGGTCGGACAGCATTGCGTTCTGCGCTCCGCGATTGCGGAATCCGGGTATCGTGCTCGCTCCGGCGAACAACGCGACTCCGTCATGGATGTTCAGTCCCCCGGTCGCGACTGGCCGCCCGTCGATCTCAGCGAAGAAGGGAGTCGTGCAGCGGCTCTCCATCATCACGGCGCCGAGTGCGCGAACGAATGCAGCGGCTTCGGCTGTTTCGCTCCACCCGCGTGCGGACGTCTCCGCCCACAACTCCGCCTCATCGCGTCTGGCGACTCGCGTTACTACACCATCGCTCCTGGGCGGGGATGAGTCGACGTCGAGATCGAGCGGCCGTACAAGAACGGTCGAGAGCTCAACGGGCTGATACCCGCGGGCGTTCAGAAGGGGAATCACCGACGGGTCGGCGAGCGGGCTGACTTCGTGAAACACCTCGGCGCCGCGCTCGCGGAAGAACAGCTCGACCTTCCCTAACGTCTCTTCGCTCGCTCGAACGTCGATGCCGAGCCCGAATGTCTGCGTGAGCGGCGATCCGACTCCGTCGAACATTGCGAACGTCCCGTCGACTTCGACCCAGCAGGCACCGCTGGCCGGATCGACCCGCGACCGTGCGTCCACGAAGTCGGCGTTGCTCTTCCCTTCTGTGCGCTCGAGCCTGCGCGCGAGCTGCGTGTCGGAAAACGGCCAGGGTGCGGGATCGCCCATCGTCACCTCATCTCATTCGTTCCGTTGCGTGCGGCCTCTACGTCGTGAGCTCCGCCGTCTACGCATCTCGGGAGATTGGCGCGATCATACCGGTTAGACTTCGACGATCCGAGTCGAAATAGGCCCGCGGTGGGCGCGGCGCCTCGATGGAACGACACGAGACCACGAACATGGACCGTGCGGAGCGCATTGAAGGGAATTCGGGCGGCCGCTAGAGACACGAATCGCGACTCATGCCGGACGACACGACGCGGCAGTTGGTGCCGTGATGGGACGCGATCGAGGCGACCGGTCAGCAGCGGGTCTTGAGAATCGAAGACGCCTGACGCTCGAGGGCAGGGCAGCAGGTCGTCCACATCGAGTCGAACCAGCCGTTGTCGAAGCCGTGGATTCTCACGGCGATGACGGCTCGCCCGTGTGTGGCGCAACGCAGCTCCGCTGTGCGCTCGAGGCGCTCGCGAAGCCGCACTCGCAACGTTTGCGACGGGTCCTTGATCGTGATCGACATCGTTCCTGCAGGCTCTTCCACCATAGAGATTGGTCTCCCGCTCGAGAGAATGGGAAGCTAAGAGGAGTGAGTCCAGAGGAGCTGACTTAGTTCAGACAGCCTGAAGCGCCGGAGAGAATGCCCCAACGTGCTGTCACAATACGCGCATCGGCGGGGAGAGTCACGGGACAATACCGCCGGCTCGATTCTGGCTGCGGCGGCGCTTTGCGTTTGAGTCGCGAGTCGCAGCGCCTGCGAATCCCGCGCGACTCGCTGACGTGCTCCTATTTCTTCGTCCGTGTGAGGAGAAGCGCGGTGCCGGTCACGATCGCGGCGACGCCGGCCCAGACCGGAACCCTGATCGTCTCCTTGTCCTTCACCGAGACCTCGATCGGTCCGAGCTTCGCGTCGTGGGTCGTCTTCGTGTAGGTGAAGCCGCCATACACCAGGCCTAGGATTCCGGCCACGATCAGTACCACCGCGACAATTCTGAGTCCATTCATGGGGACCTCCTCGTGCCGAAAACCCGGAGCTGTACGACGCTATCCTCAGCCAACGCGAATGCGCGAGATGTTGGAACTATCGAAGACGAGATCCTCGGTCGCGTTTCGAAACAGTGTGGGATGCGTTCAGTTTAGCATTGGGCCGCCGGGTGAAGGACCGAGCTGAGGTAGAATCCGAGCATGAACCGACGAGTAGAAGAACTCTATCGGGCGGCGGCGGATCTTCCCGAGCGTGACCGCGCGGAACTGGCCGGGCTTCTCCTCGAGAGTCTCGAGGTCGAGGCGGACCAAGACGTAGAAATCGCCTGGGCTCAAGAGATTGAGAGGCGAATTCGGGAAATCGAGACCGGCGAAGTGACCACGATTCCCTGGGAAGAGGTTCGCGCCACGCTGCATGCCCGCCTTGCCGAAAAAGGTTGATTTTCACCCCGCCGCAAGAGCGGAGTTGCTTCGGGCCGAGGATTGATACCTCGAACGAAGCACTGTGGCGGCGGAGGCGTTCGTTGCAGAGATCGATCACGCTATCGAGCGGATCTCCGAGGCCCCAGAGCGATACCCTGAGACGCGTCATGGCCGCCGAAGGTTTGTCCTCTTCAGTTTCCCGTTTGACGTCGTTTATCGCGCATCCGGAGAGAGAATCGAGATCATCGCAGTAGCGCATCACAGTCGGCGGCCAGGTTACTGGACCTCCCGGTGACGGCGGCCCACTAACGCGCTGCGGCCGACATCAACGCGGCACACCGAGTGTTGAAAGCTGTTAGGGCGGCTCGGCCTCGTTTCTGCAGCTTATCGCGAGCATTGGGCGGAGTGACGGTCTCATCCGGGCGAGCCTCCGGCCACGATCCCCTCGCCGCGCAGACGACTGATGTCTTTTGTCGGTGCGCTCCCGAAGAAACGTCCATATTCGCGGCTGAACTGCGACGCGCTGAGGTAGCCGACGCGCCGGCTCGCATCGCCGGCGTCCAGCATTGCAGTGAGCATGAGGCGCCGCGCCTCCTGGAGCCGGAGCGCTTTCTGGTACTGAAGCGGGCTCATCGATGTCACCGATTTGAACTGGCGATGAAACGCCGAGACGCTCATGTTCACGAGCTTCGCGAGATCGTCGATGTTGACCGGCTGGTCGAAGTTGTTTCGAAGCCACATTACCGCCCTGGAGACTCTCTGCACGCTCGACTCGGCGCGACCGATCTGCGCCAGGCGTCCGCCCATCGGACTTCGCAGCAGGCGGATGAGGATCTCGTCGACGACGAGCGGTGCGAGCAGTGAGGCGTCGTCCGGCTGAGCCATCAGCTCGAGAAGCCTGATCGCAGCCTGGATCGTCGGCGTATCCGCTTGCCCGACGAGGACTGCGCGATCGTTGGTCACGCGAGGAATTCCGTGCGGATACACCTTCATCGTAAGCTCCGCGACTTTCTGCGGATCGAGGTCGATCTTCAGATTCAAGTACGGTTCCGCGGGACTGGCGCGCGTGATCTGCGCGGCGATTGGCAGGTCGACCGAGTAGATCGCAACGCGCCCAGGCTGATACTCGTAGACCTCGTCACCAAGCAGCACGCTCTTGGCGCCCTGGGCTGCAATGCAGACCGAGGAGCACTGCATGGCGTGCGAGAGCTCCGTGTTCGCATGCGAGATACGAATCGCGAAGACGCCCGGGATGCGCAGTTCGAAGAGTCCATCGTACGGCGCATGCGTGGCGATCAGCTTCGCCAGGACGGTGAGATCGGATAGGTTTGAAGAGCGTGTCACGCGTTGTCGTCCTTCGTCATCTTCGTCTTCGTTCCTGAACATGGGTGGACGCGGCCGCATTCGCTGCCGCATACCGCGCGCACGCACGCTCACCGGTCGATCAATCGCTGCCCGCCTTCCGAGTAGCGAGCGCCATGGATCGTGATCCTCGCCGACGCAGCGTCGATCTCCTTCAAATCGTCCGTCGAGAGCTCGAGCTTCGCGGCGCCGAGGTTCTCGTCGAGGCGCTGGAGCTTTGTGGTGCCCGGGATGGGTACGATCCACGGCTTCTGAGCAAGAAGCCATGCGAGTGCGACTTGTGCCGGGGTTGCCTTCTTTGCCGCGGCGATTCTCGCGACGAGATCAACGACGGCTTGATTCGCCTTGCGGTTTTCGGGGCTGAATCGAGGGACGGTGTTGCGAAAGTCGGACGAGGCGAAGTTCGTCGTCTCGTCGATCGTTCCAGTCAGGAATCCTCGGCCTAACGGGCTGAAAGGCACGAACCCGATGCCGAGCTCCTCGAGTGTCGCCAGGATCTCGTCCTCCGGCTCTCTCCACCAGATCGAGTACTCGCTCTGTAGCGCCGCAACCGGCAGCACGGCGTGAGCGCGACGTATCGTCTTCACGCCGGCCTCGGAGAGACCGAAGTGTTGGACCTTTCCTTGCTGAACGAGCTCCTTCACCGTGCCCGCCACGTCTTCGATCGGCACGTTCGGATCGACGCGATGCTGGTAGAGCAGGTCGATCGTTTCTGTGCCGAGGCGGCGGAGAGACGCGTCGACCATCGCCCGGATCGACTCCGGCCGGCTGTTGAGGCGTCCGGGACGCTGCTTCCCATCTTCGTCGTAGTCGAAGCCGAATTTCGTCGCGATGACGACGCGATCGCGCACGGGCGCGAGCGCCTCTCCCACGAGCGCTTCATTCGTGAACGGCCCGTAGACTTCCGCGGTGTCGAAGAGCGTGACGCCGCGATCGACTGCGGTGCGAATCAACGAGATCATCTCCTGCGTGTCCGCGGGAGGCCCCAGACCAAAGCTCATGCCCATGCAGCCGAGGCCGAGGGCAGAGACCTCGAGGTTCCCTGTACCTAACTGTCTCTTCTTCATCGATTCCTCTACTTGCGCGGTCAGTCCGCCTTGAGCGACGCCATGTCGATCGAAAAGCGGTACTTCACGTCGGCCTTGACCAGCCGATCGTACGCCTCGTTCACCTTCTGGATAGGAATCACTTCGACGTCGGCGGTGATGTTGTGCTCCCCGCAGAAGTCGAGCATCTCCTGTGTCTCGCGGATACCGCCTATCGGGGAGCCCGACAGGCTGCGGCGGCCGAGGATGAGCGGGAATGCCGCGACCTGGAGAGGCTTCGACGGCGCGCCGACCAGTGTCATGTTGCCGTCGTGGCGGAGCAGGTTGAGGAACGCGTTCACGTCGTGGGCGGCCGAGACGGTGTCGAGGATGAAGTCGAAGCTGCCTGCGTGCTTCTGCATCTCGTCAGCGTTGCGCGAGACGACGACCTCGTCGGCTCCGAGCCGGAGCGCGTCGTCCTTCTTGCCAGGCGAGGTCGTGAAGACGACGACGTGGGCGCCGAAGGCGCGTGCGAACTTGACTCCCATGTGTCCGAGCCCACCGAGGCCGACGATGCCGGCCTTCTTCCCTCGAGTCACGCCCCAGTGACGCAGTGGCGAGTACGAGGTGATGCCAGCGCAGAGAAGGGGAGCCGCACCCGCCAGCTCGAGGTTCGGCGGAACCCTCAGCACGAAGTGCTCGTCGACGACGACACTGTCGCTGTAGCCGCCGTAGGTCACGCCGCCGAGGTGCGTGTCGGGCGCGCCATAGGTGAACGTCGAGGATGTGCAGAACTGCTCGAGCCCGTCGCGGCAAGCGGCGCAGCTTCTGTCGGAGTCGACGAGGCAGCCGACTGCCGCCAGGTCCCCAGCCTTGAACTTCGTGACGGCGGCGCCGACATTCGTGACGCGCCCGACGAACTCATGGCCGGGCACGATCGGATAGACCGTCGGCATGAAGTCGCTCCACTCGTCGCGAACCGCATGAAGGTCGGAGTGGCAGATGCCGCAGTAGAGGATCTCGATCTGAACGTCGTGATCCTTCGGGTCGCGCCGCGCGATGTTGGTGAGTGCGAGTGGCGACGTCGCGCCGGCGGCTGCGTAGGCTCGTGCGTTGTACATGGCTGGTTTCTCCTGTCGGGTTTCGTTCGGCGGCTGCCGCGCCGTTGCGGCGTGCTTCGCGTCAACAGGAGGCAATCTAGGCTTTGGATGGCGACATCCCTTGCCTGAAACTCCTGACGTTTGACACGATCCTGCTAACCCGGTCGGCGCCGGAAGCAGGGGGGCGGATCCTCGAGTCTCACGCAGGGAGGGGTGTGCGCGGCCTTCGCTATGTTAGGCGGAATGCGGGCTAGTCACAATGGAGTGAACTTAGGGGCGAAAGTCTCGAAGTTAGAATTTAGAACGAGGAATGTTGAACCCTGCGAATTCAGGTCGGAGCCCACTTCTGAGTTCAAACTTCATCGTTCATCGTTCTAACTTCAGACTCTCCCTCTTGAGTTCTGGCCATTTGAGCTAACCAACGCGGCAACGAGCCACGCCCGGTCATGGCGAGCCGTGTTTCCAATCCATGCCGCCGATTCGATGGGAGGTAGGGAATTCCTCGTCTCAAACACTCCTAAATTGTGATAATAGGCGAATCACCGGAGTCGGCGGATGCCATGACTGAGGCGGTGGCCCACACGCACAGTCCCTACGCCGGAACGACGCATGTCGTCGTTCTCGTTCTGGACGAATTGCGCGTCGGCCTGCCGTTATCGTCGGTCGAGCGCGTCGTGCGTGTCGTCGAGTCCACGATGCTGCCAGGAGCACCCGACGTCGTGCGCGGTGTCGTCAACGTGCAGGGACACGTAATTCCGGTGCTCGACGTGCGCAGTCGCTTTCGGTTGCCTGAGCGCGCGATCGCCCCGTCCGACCTGATGGTGATTGCGCACACGACGCGACGGACGGTTGCGCTCGTGGTCGATTCCGTCACCGGCGTGCTCGACTGTTCCGGGTTGG
>JACPDH010000066.1 GCA_016184115.1 Acidobacteriota bacterium
CAAGGCATCGGCGATTGCGAGAAATTCATAGAGCCGTGCGTCGCGAAGTGCCGCGAATGGGACCGTTCTGTACAGCGGCTCGAACCCGACTCCCCGATCCTTCCCTTCCGCATAGGGCCAGACCGGAATCGGTTCGCCGCCAGCCCACACCTCACTTTTCAACGGCTCCGCAGCATACGAGGTCGCGACGCCTCGACTCAGCTCTCCTCGCCTGGCCGGAAACGCGTACTTCAATCCGTGCACGAGAAACTCCATGATCGCGTCGACTTTGGGACGCTCACCCATCTCCACCCCGTGCAGAAGGTGCGAGGCCCGTGCGCGCTTGATCGCCGCATGAACCTCGGATGGGCTCATTCCGAGCTCGATCGCCACGATGGCAAGGGAGGGGCGCCGCTCCGCGTACGTGCAGAGCTTGAGCACGACAACCACGTCCTGCGGTTTCAGCGCCAACATCGCCCACTCATTCTACATTCGCGATTCGCGAATTGCGAATGTGCAAAATCCGCGCGTTGCGACCCGGTATTTCGGCGGCATCCCAGATCAGGCCTCGAAACTGTACGTTGGTTGAATCCCTTAAAGATTGTCGAACCAGCCCCTCATCTTCGCTGCCATGAACTTCCGTCTGGCGATCTGGTTGTATCGAGTGCGCGTGAGACCCTGCTTCTTGAGGTAGTTCCGCGGGTAGACGTGGTGGACGTCGCTGCGGTTGAGCACGAGGTCGCGCACGGTGATGTCGCGCGAGAGGAAACCGAGATCTCCGAGCTTCACCTGCGCCGCCTGGTATGCGAGGAAGTAGGGGCTCGCTGTCGACGAGGTGTCCATTTCCTGCGGCAGGAGCGCCGACCAGAAGCTGTCCGGCAACTCGGTCTCGATCACGGCTTCGGTGTAGGCGGCGAGGCCGCGCGCCTCGATCTGTCTCATGTCGAAGTCGAACGCGGTCTCGGGGCTTCCCGTGTATCGGCCGCGTAGCACCGACATCACGTTCCAGCGCCCCACGAGTCGCTCGAGGTCGGCCGCGTTCATCTCCTCAGCGCGGCCACGGAGGTAGAGCACGTAGGCGAAGTTGACGGCATTCTGCGCGCGGAGGAGATCGCTGATCACGTAGCCCGCCGAGCGCAGGATCATCTTGAAGCGGTCGAAGTGGGTCTTGTTGATGAAGTCGAGCTCTCCCCTCTCGAGCTGCTCGAAGGATTGGGCAGATAGACCCTCGCTGGAGTGAGTTGTCGCGCGAAGTCGGCGTGTTGAGGTCGGACGACGTTTCCAGCTCCGATTCGCGACATGGGTTTCTTGTGCGCGTTGCCTCTGCGACCCCTCCGGGGTCGATGCGGGAATTCGTTGTCGCTTTCCGGGGGTATCGCGCTTCGCGCTCAACCCCCGGCTACCTTCCGCGACCCCTGCGGGGTCGAGATTGACGCTTAACGCAGCGGTGGGGCGTGTTGAGGTCGGACGACGTTTCCAGCTCCGATTCGCGACGTGGGTTTCTTGTGCGCCTTGCCCGGAGATGCGTGTCAGGGCTTCTGGAGTTGGCGCATCCGGCTTCTAAAGCGAGGCTCTGACCCTGACCGCGTGACCCCATCCGCACGTCCCCCATTTGCTCACATCCACCCGTCGTTCGATGAACTCAGAGTATGCCCGGTCCCAAGGTCGTGCGCATGCGGAGTGACCCCGTGTCGCTTCTCGAGTTTCGACCCCATGCGCACATCACGGGAAAACCGGGCGTCTTGTGCTATGTAGTGCGTGGGAGTCGAATCCGGTCTCACAAAGGAACCCCATGCGTCACATTCTTTCGATCGTGCTCTGTCTCATCGCCGGCGGCATGTCCGCGCAATCCGATCCCAGCTACGCCGCGCTTCGAGCGGCGAAACCAGATGGGCGGACGATCACGCTCACGAATTTCACATTCGATCGCGACGTGGTGCACGTCACGCTCAATGGGACACTGCACTTACTCGCACCCGTCGAAGGCAGGACTTCGGGCGCTGTCTTCGTCGGGCAAGGCTCGTACGAGCTCCGGCCCGCGACTCCCCAGGAGCGACGTCAGCTGGCGATCAACGCGGCCGACGACAAGCTCGAAACGATCGCCGATCAATTCGATTCCGCGGTCTTTTTAGGCGGAGCATTGATCGCGGCCGCCGAGCGGGCCGCGGCTCCAGTCGCGGGGACGCCAGCGCCGGTCGCCTCCGACCGATGGAACGAGTATATGAAGCAGCAGAAGCAGGGCTTTCATTCGAACGTTCACATCCGGCTTCTGCAGGAGATCCTCAACGGCGAGACCGATCCATTCTTCAAGGCCTGGGTGAATGGAACGAAGATTCCATCCGCGATCCTCTCCGTCGATCCGCTCGACGACGAGCAGACCACGCTCATCGTTCTCGACTCCAGTAAGGGCGGGCTCTGGTACTCGAGCCGTCTGAAGAGCGAGACGGAGCGAGGCGCTTCGACGCTCAAGCCCCCACTCGTCGACCCCGAGCATTACCTGATCGACGTCACGATCAAAGGCGACGAGCTTCTGGCTACGACGACGATGACGTTTGCGCCGAACGCGACCCTTCGTGTACTTCCCATCAATCTCTTCTACAAGCTTCGCGTTTCCGCCGCCGAGTGGGCACCCGCTGCCGAGGTCCCGGCGTGGTCCGCACTTCCTCTCGTCCAGGAAGCGGAGAACGAAGACTCCAACCGGGCAGTGATTTTTCCGGAAGCCTTGAAGCCTGGGCAGAAGTACCTGCTACGCATGACGTATTCGGGACGAGACGTCCTCGACAACGCCGGCGACGGGAACTTCTCGGTCGGCGCGCGTACGAGCTGGTATCCGAACGTAGCCGTGTTCGACGACCTCGCGCAGTACGAGCTGCGCTTCCGGCACGGCCAGAAGATGCAGATCGTCGCCGTGGGCAACGAAGCCAGCAACACGGTCGAAGGCAACGAACGAGTCGCGGTGTGGAAAACGGTGAAGCCGATTCGTGTGGCGGGCTTCAACTACGGCAGATTCAAGAAGCTGAAGCAGTCCGACAAGGAGAGCGGCATCACGGTGGAGGTTTACACGAACCCGGGAACACCCGACATCGTGCGCGACATCAATCGAATCCTCGCAGCCGCTGGCGAAGGGAGCGAGTTCGGGTTGATGGGAGAACACGTCAACGTCGACACGGCGAGCCTGGCTCAGGCGGCAATGGCGGACGGAATCAATACGGCGCGCACCGGCAATTTCTACTTCGGCCCGCTCTCGGAAACTCGTATCGCGATCACGCAGCAATCGCAGTGGAGCTCGGGGCAGTCGTGGCCCTCGCTCATCTATCTTCCATATGTCGCGTTCCTCACCGGGTCGCAGCGGAACACGCTCGGCTTGAACCAGATGAAAGACTTCGTCGAAAGTGTCGGACCGCACGAGTTTGCTCACCAGTGGTGGGGTCATCAGATCGGATGGAAGACGTATCGCGACCAGTGGCTCTCCGAAGGGTTCGCGGAGTTCACCGCCGCGCTGGTCCTGCAGCAGGCCGGCGGATGGCCCGTCTACGACGACTTCTTCGAGAAGGCGCGGCGGAACATCCTCGAGAAGTCCCGCGGCGCGACGATCCCTAACGATCAGGCAGGTCCAATCACGCAGGGTTACCGTCTGTCCACATGGCAAACGCCCGACGCCTACGGCGCGATCGTCTACTCGAAAGGTGCCTACGTGCTCCACATGCTGCGCATGCAGATGCAGGATCCGAAGAGCGGCGATGCGGCGTTCGTCGCGATGATGAAGGACTTCGCGGCAACGTACGCGGGGAAGAACGCCTCGACGGCCGACTTCCAGGGAATCGTCGAGAAACACGCGACTCCCACTCTCAAGCTCACCCGGGACGGGAAGCTCGATTGGTTCTTCAACCAGTGGGTCTACGGCACCGCCATTCCGAAGTACGAGTCGAAGTTCGACATCGAGGACGTCGGCGGCGGGAAGTACAAAGTGACTGGGTCGATCACGCAGTCGGCGGTGCCCGACACCTTCGGCGTGGTGATGCCGATCTACGTGCATTTCGACAAGAAGAGTTTCTCGCGTATGGCGACGACTCTCCTCGTCGGCAATAGCACGAAGCCGGTCACGTTCGAGATCGCGCTTCCGAAAAAGCCGCAAAAGATCACGATCAATACGATGCACGACGTGCTCGCGCGGTGAGTTTGGCTCGCTCCGCCGGCCGAACCGAGGACCGTTTAGGCCGGGATCGGAGTCTGCGCGGCAAAAAATCACCCGGCCGCGACGCGCGACGCGAAGCACCGAACGCGGGACGCATGCGGGACGGCCGGCGCGAATAACCGGAACGGCCGGGCGATCACTCGCCCGGCCGCCATCACTTCCCGCCTGCTTCGGCCTCTGGCCTCTGGCCTGCGTATCGCCTCGCGCCCGCCGCCGCCCGCCTTACACCATCACCGGCTTCTCTTCGACCATCCTCTTGAGCACGGTCGCGAGCAGGTCGGTGTGCTCGCGCTCTTCGGCCTCGAGCTCGCGATAGAGCTTCCACTCGCGCGACCCAACAGGGAACTGCCGGCCGGCATCGAGGAAGAAGGCCCTCGCGCGCTTCTCGAGGTGCACCGCAAGACGGAGGAGCTCGGCGCCGGAGTACTCCGCAAGCGTTTCACCAGCGAAGACCGCAACCTGCGCCGGCGTCAGGTTCATGTTGAGCGGCTCGTCGGGCAGGTCGATGTGATACCGCCGCGCGAGCGTGATCATGTGCTCCTTCTCCATTTCGGAGAGGTCGCGGAAGAGGTCGGCGAGCTCCGGATCCTTCGCCTCGACTTCCTTCGCGCCGCGCGCATAGAACGAAAGTCCGCCTAATTCGATCTCGAGCGCCTGACGTACCGCTTCGACGGTCGCCTCGCTTCCGATGAGCGACTCGTGCCCCCTCGACAGGTGTCCGCCGCAATGAGGGCAGAGTCCATACGGAAACGCAAACCCTTCCGAGACTTTCTGGCAGCTGTCACAGGTCCAGATCAGCAGATCGCCGCCGCAGCAGATGTGCTCGTCGTCGTCCCCCGCCTCGAACGGTCGTCTGCACTTCGGGCAGGCAGCCTCAACCGAGGACGCCGCCGCTTCGACAGGCGCCACTTCATCGTCGAGAACCACGGGCCACTCGCGCGTTTTGAGGTACTTCTCCATCGCGCGCGCCGCCCGACGCCCGGCGCCTAACGCCAGGATGACCGTTGCGCCGCCCGTTACGATGTCGCCGCCGGCAAAGACGCCCGGGAGCGACGTCGCCTGCGTCTTGCCGTCAGCATTGATGTAGCCCTCGCCGCGCACCGAGAGATCGGGCGTCGAGCGGGAGATCACGGGATTCGCCCGCGTGCCAAGCGCATAAATTACAGTCTCGCACTCGAATGTCTCAAAGGCTCCTTCGATCGGGACGGGACGGCGGCGCCCCGACTTGTCAGGCTCGCCGAGCTCCATCTTCTGCACGACGAGCGCGGTGACGTTCCCCTTTTCGTCGGTCTTGATCTCCGTGGGACTCATCAGCCAGTTGAAGTGGATTCCCTCTTCCTTCGCGTGACGCAGCTCCTCGATCCTGCACGGCGCTTCGGATTCGGTTCTGCGGTAGACACAGTGGACCTCTTCGGCCCCCAGGCGGCGCGAGACGCGGAGGCAATCCATCGCGGTGTTGCCCGCACCGAGCACGACGACCCTCTTGCCTAACGTAACGGGCGTGTCCTCGAACGGGAAATGGTCGCCGCCCATCAGATTGACGCGCGTCAGGAATTCGTTCGCGCTGTAAACCTGGCGAGCCTGTTCGCCCGGAATCCCGAGGAACGAGGGGAAGCCGGCGCCGGTGCCGATGAAGACCGCGTCGTACTTCATCTCGCTCATCAGCTGCTGCACCGTGAAGGTCTTGCCGATGACTTTGTTCGTTTCGAACTTCACGCCGAGCTTGGCGAGCGCGCTGACTTCGCGGTCGATCGTGGTGCGCGGAAGACGAAAAGATGGGATGCCGTAGCGGAGGACGCCGCCAACGACATGGAGCGCCTCGTACACCGTGACATCCGCACCATTACGCGCGAGGTCGCCCGCGGCCGCGAGCCCTGCGGGACCGGAGCCAACGATCGCGACGCGACCTAACTGGCCCGCGTTCTCGGGCGGATGGACGTCGGGTAGCGGCGCATGGTCGCCGACGAAGCGCTCGAGACGGCCGATCGCGACCGGCTCCATCCTGATGAATCGGGGGATGTCGATCGCCACGGGGCAGCCGGCGATGCAGGTCGGCTTGAGGCACTGGATGCAACGCTCGGCCTCGACCATTGCGTCCGACATCGTGTATCCGAGATTCACTTCCTCGAAATTGCGCGAGCGCTCCTTCGCGTCGCGCTCGGGCATCTTCACCGCATGCTCAGGGAGCTCTTTGAGTTTCTTGTAGTTTCGTTTCTTCAGCTCGAAGAGCTGTTCCTCGATCGTGCAGATCTTCTGGAAGTCGTCGTTCGCTTCCTTTTCTTCGCTCTTGAAGCGCTCCTGGCGGTTGAGCAGCTCGGGGAAGTCGACCTGGTGACCGTCGAAGTCGGGCCCGTCGACGCAGGCGAACTTCGTGTGTCCGTCGACGGTGACGCGGCATGAGCCGCACATGCCGGTTCCGTCGACCATGATCGCATTGAGCGAGACCATCGTCTTCACGCCGAATGGCCTCGTCACGTCGCATGAGGCGCGCATCATCGGCATCGGGCCGATCGCGACGACCATGTCGGGCTTCTCCTTCTCGAGTACCTCCTTGAGTGCGGAGGTGACGAAGCCGGGCTTGCCGTACGAGCCGTCGTCGGTGCAGACGATCAGGTCGTCGCAGTATTGGCGGAAGCGCTCCTCCCAGAAGACGAGCTCTTTGGTGCGGAAGCCGATGATGCCTGTCGTGCGGCAGCCCGCTTCCTTGAATGCGCGGAGCTGCGGAAAGATCGGAGCAACTCCCAGACCTCCGCCGACGACGACGACATGGCCGACGTTGCCGATATGGCTCTCGAGACCAAGAGGCCCGACAAAGTCGGCGAACGAGTCGCCTTCTTTGAAATCGCGCATCATCTCCTTCGTCGTCTTGCCGAGTGCCTGAACGACGACGGTGACGGTGCCCCACTCGCGATCGTAATCGGCGACCGTCAGAGGGATGCGCTCGCCCCCTTCGCGGAGGCGCAGCATGACGAAATGGCCCGGCTTCGCAGCGTTCGCGACATCGGGGGCGTGGACGTCCCAGAGGAAGGTGACATCGGAAAACTGCTCACGTTTGACGATCTGGTACACGGTTTTCTCCTCGGAGGGTGCGTTGGGCAGGGCGATCGCGGCAGGGGCCGGATCGCTCGCTGACAGACTGCCGTGCAGGGCAGACTTCAGGCCGTGACGCGCGTCACGCGCAGGTGAGACGGGGACCATGTGACGCAGGCGATACGGCGATCGGGCGATGCGCAGGCATGCGCGGCCCCGATGCGCACCGCCTTTCGCCTCCTCTCTGCTACGATGCCTTCTCCCCGGTACCGAGAGTAGGAAGGAACGTTCGCATGGCTCTTGCCGCCCGCATCGCGCTCGGATTCGTCGCGTTTCAGCACGTTCTCTTTCTCGTGCTCGAGATGTTCTTCTGGACGAAGCCGTTCGGGCGCCGTACGTTCGGGCTCAGCGAGCAACAGGCGAACGACTCGGCAGCACTCGCGGCGAACCAGGGGCTCTACAACGGATTTCTCGCTGCAGGGCTCGTCTGGGCGATGGTCCCGGGGCCACACGCGATCGCAACCGGGATCTTCTTCACGACGTGCGTTACCGTCGCCGGAATCTTCGGCGGATTGACGGCGAAGCGCTCGATCCTTTTCGTCCAGGCGCTCCCCGGCGTGATCGCGCTCGCGTTGGTGCTTGCGACGCAAGCTTGATGCGGCCGAGCTCGGTCGCCTCTCCCTGGCAGTGACGAACGCACACCGCGAAGGAGGCAGAGACGTTGCGCGTGAGGGGCATTCGGACCGACACTATCGTCATCCCGACAATTGAGGTGCCGTGATGCGTCCAGGCTCGTGGAGAACCGTCGCCCTAGTCTCCCTTCTGCTCCATGCCGGCGCGGCGCTCGCCGCGATCCCCGCGTCGGAGCGCGCGGTGCTCGTGACGCTCTACGACACGACGCAGGGACCGTTCTGGACACGCAACGCGGGGTGGAAAGGAGCTCCAGGAACCGAGTGCTCGTGGTACGGCGTGCAGTGCGACACGGGCGGGACGACCGTCACGCGGCTCGATCTCGACTACAACCTCGTGGGCGGGCCGATCCCGGCGTCGATCTCGGGCCTGCCTAACCTCGAGGCGCTCAACCTCACGGCGAATCCCCTCACCGGATCGCTCCCGATCCAGGTCACGCAGCTCACGAAGCTGCGCGAGCTCCGTCTCGGGCAGTTCTACGGCAATCCGCTCGGCGGAACGATTCCTCCGCAGATCGCGAACCTTACGAACCTCGAAGTGCTCGACCTGTCGGGCAACGCGCTCACCGGGACGCTGCCACCCTCGGTCGCCGCGCTTCCGAAGCTCCGGCTCCTCTCGCTCTGGTTCAACGACCTCGGCGGACCGATCCCCCCTGCGCTTTTCGATCACCAGCTCATCGAGTATGTCGATCTCTCGTACAACGACTTCACGGGCGGCATCCCGCCGTCGCCCTCGATGCCGGCGCTCACCGACCTCGTCCTCGTGCGCTGCGGCCTCTCGGGCCCGCTCCCCTCGTCGTTCGCGGGGATGCCGAACGTCGCGCGCATCAGCCTCAACGAAAACGAGCTCTCCGGGGCGATCCCGGCGGCGTTAGGCCAGATCGCGACGCTCGAATACCTCGACCTCTACGGGAACGAGCTCACCGGAAGCGTCCCCTCGGAGCTCGGGAACCTCTCGAACCTCACCCACCTCGAGCTCGGCTACAACCCGATCACCGGGCCGATCCCCGCTGCGATCGGCAACCTGAAGAAACTAACCTACTTCTCGACCTATGGCTCGACGCTGAGCGGCCCGGTGCCGACCGCGCTCTTCACGCTGACCGAGCTCGAGGATCTCTACCTCACCGGCAACGTCTACAACGGCCAGTCGAGCACGAAGCTGAGTGGCCAGCTCGCCGACTTCACGAGCCTCCGGAAGCTCCGCAACCTCAGAATCGAGGCGCAGGACTTCACCGGCCCGATCCCCCCCGCGATCGCGCTCCTCACCGAGCTCGAGACGTTCAACGCGGGGTACAACCCGCTCGGCGGAAGCATCCCCGCCGAATTTGGTCAGCTCTCGAAGCTGAAGGGATTCGACCTCCGCGCGACGGGGCTCTCGGGGCCCGTTCCGGAATCGTTCGGACAGCTCGCGGCGCTCGAAGGGTTTTCCCTCGCCAACAACGAGCTCACCTCGCTGCCTGCGAGCTTCGCTTCGCTGAAGGTTCTCGAAGGGTTCTCCTTCGAAGACAACCTCCTCGACGGGCCGATCCCGGCGGCGCTCGCGCAGCTCCCCCTGCTCGAGTACGTCGAGCTGCGCGACAACCTCTTTTCCGGGCCGATTCCGCCGGAGCTCTTCAACCTCGCGAACCTCGAGTTTCTCGACCTCGAGAACAACCTGCTCGACGGCGCGATACCGCCGCTCGCCGGGCTCGCGAAGATCACGGAACTGCGCCTCGGAGGAAACCGCCTCACGGGCCCAATACCCGCCGACCTCGCGCAGAGCACGTCTCTAGTCATCCTTCGGTTAGGCGGCAACGAGCTTTCCGGCCCGATCCCGCCACTCGGTACCCTTCCCAACCTCGTCGAGATCGAGCTCGATCGGAACGACCTCTCCGGCGCCATCCCTTCGCTCACCGGCCTCGCATCGCTTCGCGAGCTCCGCCTCGACCACAACCGCCTCACCGGTGCCATCCCGCCGTCGATCGGGACTCTGACTCAGCTCGACGAGGCGTCGCTCTCCCACAACGCGCTTTCGGGGCAGATCCCGGCGGAGATCGCGAACTGCACGCTCATCGCCGACGGTTACCTCAGCCTCGGCCACAACGCGCTCTACAACCTCGATGGCTCGATCGGCCCTTTCCTCGCGCGCGTCGCACCAGGCTTTGCGGCCACGCAGACCGTCGCGCCGGCGAACGCGCGCGTCACCGCCGCGCGCGAACGCTCGCTCGTCGTGAGCTGGGATCCGATCGCCTACACCGCGGACAACGGCGGCTACGTGATCTCGGTGTCGCCGTCGTCCGGCGGGCCGTTCCAGGCGGCGGTGACGACCCCCGACAAGCTCACGTCGACCTTCACGCTCGACGGCCTCGCGCCCTCGACCGACTACTTCATCCGTGTCGCGACGGCGACCTACCCGACGCCCGAAAACAAGAACACCGTCGTCAGCGACGCCGGGCCCGTCATCGCGGCTCGAACTACATCGGGAGCTCCGGCGCCGGCGAGCGTCGTCGTCGTCGGCATTGGAAACGGCATCTACCAGGACGCCGAGGTCGCCGGTGGAAGCGACTCGTACACTCTCGCAAACGTCGGCGACGTCGCGACGACGATCACGCTCGCACAGGAGGGAGATTTCTTCAGCCAGAGCCCGACGTCGTTCGCGCTCGCGGGAGGTTCCGTGCAGACGGTCGAGCTCACCGGCGTCGCGCGTGCGGCCGGCGCATACAACGGCGCGTCGATTCCGTCGGGCGAAGGCGTGCCTGCCGGGCTCCGCGTTCCCGTGAGGCTTCTCTCGACCGTGCCGGTCATCGGCACGGTGAGCGCCGTCCCGAGCACGAACCGCGTCGACGTGGCGGCGGAGCCCGAGACGACCTCGCTCCCGGCGTCGGTGAGCTTCACGAACACCGGCACAGGAACGCTCACCGGGCTCGTCGCCTCCGAGGCGCCCTGGATCACGCCGCCGCAGGGCGTCGTGACGATCGCGCCGGGACAGTCCGTCCAGGTCGACTTCACGGTCGACCGGACGCGGCGCGCCGATGCGAGCGAGCTCGCGGGGGCGGCGATCAGTTCGCTCTCGCTCGTCTACCCCACCGGCTCGTCTCAGGCAGGACGCACGACGCACGAAGGCGGCACAGCAACCGGCACGAGCCTCGTGACCGTCGTCGACACCGTGAAGCCTCCGACCACGAGCACCGCGTTCCCGCCGCTGCAGCCGGGCGAGGTGCCGCTCTTCCTTCCCGGCGTCGGTCACGTCCTCGGCGGCGTCGGGCTCTTCCTCTCCGACCTCTCGATCATCAACGCGTTCGGCACCGGTGCGTTAGGCGACGTCCGGATCTACTACACGCCGGCGCTCGGCTACCCTCTCACGAACGCCGTCACGAACGCGAACGCGATCAGCCCAGGGCAGTCGTTCGCGCTCGCCGACGTCGTGAAGAACGTCTTCGGCGCGGAGCAAGTCGGCACGCTCCAGATCCGCTCGCTCGGCTGGAGCAATCTCGTCCTGAATTCGAACATCTTCAACGTGACGAGCCCGCGCGGCACCTTTGGATCGTCGATACCGTCGTTCCGCGCCGACCGCTCGATCCAACCGGGCTCGAGCCTTCTGATCAACGGACTGAAGAAAGACGCGACGACGCGAACCAACGTCTTCATTCAGGAAACGAGCGGCAACATGGCGAACGCCGATCTCGTCTTTTACGACGCCGAGGGGCACGTCGTGCCTTCGGCGGTGTCTGCGGCCGAGGTCCCTTCGTTCCAGCTCGCACGCCTCATCGACGCGGTACCTGCAGGCGCCGTGAGCGCGAAGATCACGAACCGATCGGGCTCGAGCGGGCGCCTAACCGCATACGCGACGCCGGTCGACCAGACGAGCGGGGATTTCTGGAGCCTCGCCGACTGGGATCGTGTCTACGCCACGCTGCAAGGCGAGACCAAAGTGATTCCCGTCGCCGGAAAAGTGCGCGGCGCACTACGCGGGCGGCCAATCGAGCGCAAACGCGACCATCGACCTCGCTCCGAACGAAACGCGTGTGCTCGAAGACGTGGTCGGCACACTTTTTCCATCACTCCCCGACTCGGTCGTCGGTTATCTCGTGCTCGAGCCGGCGAGCGGTAGCGTTGCCGTGACGAGCAGGACGTACGCCACCCAGGATGGAGTTCCGGGAACCTACGGCACCGCGGTTCCGACACTTCCACTCTCGCGAACGATCCGGCTGGGACAGTCGAAGACGATCGCCGGCCTCGACGTCGCTTCGGCGAAAACGATCGGCGCAAAGACCCCCGCGACATTTCGGACGAATCTGTTTCTCGTCGAAGCAAGCGGGGCCTCGGCGAAAGTACGCATCAACGTGGTCTACGCAGACAGGAGCCAGGCAGCGTTCGGCTCCCGGCTCATCACGAAGATGCTCGACCTCGCGCCTAATCAGATCTACCAGACCAACCTGACGCAGCTCATCGCCGAGACGAACCCGAACGTCGATGACTTACGAAATGTGCAGCTCGAGCTCCGTGTCGTCGACGGCAGCGGCGCGGTCTTTGCGTTCACCTCGTCGATCGACAATGGATCGGCCGACCAGATACTGAGGACGGAGTAGGAACGCGAAATGCGGAATGCTAAACGCGAAATGCGAAGTGGGGAATCGGTGAGACTGGCGTGACGCGCAACGGGAGGGGTGAGGAGTTAAGAGTGCGTTGCCATCACGCGCGATCGTGAACTCACAATCATCCCGGTTTCGCGTTCCGCCTTCCGCGTTTCGCGTTCCGCATCCCGCGTCGCCTAACCCACTCCCCACCTCGACTCGCGCATCCACGCGACGAACTGGTCGGAGGGAAGCGGTCTGCTGACGTAGTAGCCCTGCGCCATATCGCAGCCGAGTGCCTGGAGCTCCTTCCAGGCCGCCTCGTTCTCGACCCCCTCCGCGATGACTCGAAGCCCCATGTTGTGTCCAAGCTCGATCGTCGACCGCACGATGACGCTGTCTTCCGCGGAGCCCCCACCGAGGTTTGCAACGAACGACTTGTCGATCTTGAGCTCGTCGACCGGCAGGCGCCGCAAGTGTGCAAGCGAGGAGTACCCCGTCCCGTAGTCGTCGATCGACAGCGTGATCCCTCTGTTCTTGAGGTCGCTGAGAATCTTCCTTGCGTGCGCCGCGTCGCGCATGATTGCGCTCTCCGTGATCTCGAGAACGAAGCAGGAAGGAGGGAGTCCCCCATCGTGCAGCAGTCCGCTGATGAAGGTCGGAAGCTCGGGGTCGAGAAGATCGAGCGCAGAGAGATTGACTGCGACCGTGAGCGTCAGACCGGCGCTCTGCCACGCACCGCAGTCGCGCACGGCCCGCCGCAGCACCCACTTCGTGATCATCCCGATGTTGCCTGATTGTTCGGCGAGGGGGATGAACTCGTCGGGAGGCATCATCCCATGCACCGGGTGACGCCACCGTACGAGCGCTTCCGCATGGTCCGCGCGCTCGTTTTTGAAGTCGATCTTCGGCTGGTAGTGAAGCTCGAGCTGATCGGCGGCCACCGCGTGCCGCAGCTCGGAGAGGATGGCGAGCCTTCTAAGCGAATGCTCGTCGCGTCCCGGCTCGTAGACTGCAAAGGCGGAGTGATTTCGCTTGGAATCGTACATGGCGACGTCCGCGTGCGTCATGAGCGCTCCCGCGTCGTCGGCATGCGTCGGATAGAGTGCGATGCCCATGCTCGCCTTCACGTCGATCGAAACGCCAGCGAGAGCGAACGGCGTCTCGAGGGGACCGGAGACCCTGCGTGCGACGTCGGTGGCGCGGGCGGCATCGTCGACGTCGAACATGACGGCGAACTCGTCGCCGCCGAGGCGCGCGACGGTGTCGCACTCGCGCGTCGCCTGGCGCAGCCGCCGGCCGAACTCGATGAGCAGGTCGTCGCCAAAGCGGTGGCCGAGCGTGTCGTTGATCTCCTTGAAACGGTCGACGTCCATCATGAGGATGCCAACCTGCCTCCCCATCCTCTTCGCCACGGCGATCGCCTGCGTGAGACGATCGAGAAAGAGAGTCCTGTTAGGCAATCCGGTCAGGGCGTCGTGAGTCGCCTGGTGCCTGATTTGCTCCTCACGCTGCTCGATGCCCGTCCGCATCGTGTCGAACGACTCGGCGAGTCTCCCGATCTCGTCGTCCTGCGACAACGCAACCGGGGTCGAGTAGTCGCCCCTGGCGATCCGCTGCGTCGCCTTCGCGAGCGACATGAGTGGCCGGCTGACCCCGCGCGCGAAAAACGTCGCGGCGACGATCGCCACGAGGAGTGCCAGAGCCGAAAGCGCGAACATCCGGAGCTCGAGCTGACGTAACGGTCGTTCCGCATCCTCAATCGAGCGTTGCAGCAGCATGTTGATCGTGCTGCCGTCGGACGTCTCGAGCGGTCGCACGAGCGACTCGTACGCGACGTCGTCGAGGTCCAGTCGCGCCTCTTCGAGTTGCACCCCGGACGCGACCGGAAGCGCGTGGGAACGGATCGCCTCCTGAGCATCCGGGGGGAGCGTCGAGATCAGGCTCGCCTTACGCCCCGATGCGACGCTCCAAAGCGACACCTCGAGCCCCGTCAGCCGATTGAGGTCTCCGAGCACCGAGTCATCGATCTCGAATCCGATGCACACCCATGCGATCGGCTGCGGTGCCAAGAGCCCGTCGAGCGAGACGATTGCCGCGGCTTCTCCAGCCTCACGCGCACGTTCGAGAAGTGCGGCGTTCGGGAACGGGCGCCCCGCGTAGCGTCCGTCCAGGGTGTCTGCGTCGACGCGTCCGTCGAGCGAGATGAGAAACACCGCATCCGCGTCGATGCGGGAACCGTGGTTGAGCAGCACCGACGTAATCGTCGGCATGTCCCCCGAAGCGATCGCCTCACGGAAGGCGAAATCGGCCGCGAGCACGCGAACCGAATCGGAGAGCCTGCGGCCGCGCGCGTCGAGTAGCCGGTCGAGAACGCGACTCCCGACCCGAAGTTCCTCCGAGATTGCGCGGTGAAGGTCCGCCCGACCAGCGAGATGGACCACCGTCAGTGTCGCCATCTGCAGCAGGACGAGCGCCCCGACGATCAGGACGAGAAGCTTCGTCCGGAAACTTCGCCCTCCCATGCGCCTCACTCGCTTCCGGCTGTGAAGGTTACCTCGAGGGCGCCTCCTGCCTCGAGCCGCGCGCGTTTCGGATTCGTCGCTTCGCGCAGGCCTGGATGCCAGATGCGCACTTCGTACTCCCCGGCGGGAAGCTCTGCAATCGTCGCCTTCCCCTTCGTCGCAACGGCGAAGTGCGGCGTATCGACGACGATGATGAACGCGCTCATCCGGTCATGGATGTTGCACCCGAGCGTCACGACGCCTGGCAGGTCGAAGACGACGGGCGCAGAGGGTGTTCCTTCGTAGAGCGGCAGCTGGAACTTCTTCGCCGGTGAGAATGAATAGACCTGGTGTCGCACGTTGTCGCTGTTCGGGAAGCTCACCGCGGTGCCCGTCTGAATCACGAGGATTCGCGGAACGAACTGGCGATTCTTCTGGTCCATCACGGCGGGACGTGTGGGAGCCGGAATCCTCCGGCCGACTGGCACAGCCCACGCCACCGCGTCGTCGATCACGCCGCCGCGCACGTCACGAACGTTGACGACGAGTGAAGCCGCCGCGGCCGCGAGATGAAACAGGAGAAATCCGAGGGTGAACACGGCGCGCCGGACCATGATTGAGGTTAGCACCGTTCGGCCCTCTTTTCGTCTTTCCGGAATCGCGCGGACGCCACCGTTCAGTGGTTGGAAAACGCGCAGCGGAGCTGCAGCATCACGCGCGTGTCGTCTTCCGTTGCGATCACCTCCGCGCCCGCTCTCCAACTCCCGTATACCTCGCGCAAGTATGCGAGTGTGAGCGCTTCGTCTCTTCCGCGCTGGTTCTCGTACGAGTCAACGCGGATCGAAACGCGTCCCGCTCCACCGCTTTTCGAGAAGAGCAGGTAACCCGCGCTGATGTCGGTCACGAACTTCTGCCCACGAGGCGCGACAAATGTAGGACCCCAACCGTATTCGCCGATCACGACCCAGTCGTCACCCGTGTACTCGAAGCTCGCGACATCGAACTTCGTCCCCCAGTTGTAGAGCGCGCCGTACGGCTTTCCGTCCGAACGGTTGTCGATGTGCGTGTACTGGAGTGAGAGACGCTGGCCATTCCATCCGCCCCGCGCCGACCACCCAATTCGACCGTCGTTCTCCGCCGAGACTGATGTGTAGTCGTCGTCATCTGCGGGAACCCACTCCCCGAGCAGCGTCCAGTGGTTGTGAAGCGCCCATCCTCGGTCGACAGGAAGCGCGCCAAACGTGTCGTTACCGCGAAACAGGGTCGCACCCGCCATGAAACCGCGAGCGAAGAGAGTCGCGTCGACGCCGATGGGGCGGAGCTCTTCGCCGAACCACGTGTTAAGCGCCGACGACGAGATCGTGTAGGGCCTCCGACATGGCCACGATCGGAATCGGAGTGGTTGGTTCTCGCAACCAGATGCGCGTGAAAGGCGAGATACGGCGAGAGGTTCCAATCGAATCCGAGTTGAAGCTGAGCGGACAGAGAATCTTCAGCGAGCGGTCCGTCGTCCTCGGTCGACCCTTGAGCGATCACGAATCCGCTGTAGCGGGGAGTGTCCACAGCCTCCGCCACGATCGCTGGCGCAAGGCAGCCGGCGAGCACGAGGCAGACTGCGAGACTTCGACGTCGCGCGAAGGTCATCGTCGATCGAGAGTCGACTTATCATCCACCGCGCGAAGGCGAACCGCAAGATGGCGCGCGAGGTGTCGCCGAAGCGCCGTAGCGGAGCATCGTCTCGGTGTCGAAGCGTTCCGAGGCCCCGTCACCGAACGGTTACGCCTCGCCTGCCCCCGCTCCGATATCATTCCCGCCACTCGCGACGTCTCATGGCGTCACATCGCTGTTTCGCTGAACCCGATGGTCTCAACGATTTCCCGCATAGGAGCCAACATGCGCAATATCCGTTTGCTTGGGGCGTGCCTCGCACTGCTCCTCACGATCGCCCCAATCGCAGCCTCGGCCGCCGGCTCGGGCGACATCCTTCCGTTCAAGGCGACGACGAAGACGCTCCCCAACGGGCTCGTCGTGATCGTCGTTCCGACCGGATTCCCGAACATCGTCTCACTCCAGATTCCGGTTCTTACGGGATCGCGCAACGAGGTCGAGCCTGGCAAGTCGGGCTTCGCGCATTTCTTCGAGCACATGATGTTCCGCGGTACGCCGACGCTCAGTCCCGACGCGTACAACTCGATCATCACGAAGGCAGGCGCGAGGCAGAACGCCTACACCACCGATGACTACACGAATTACCACGTCACGTTCGCGAAAGAAGATCTCGAGACGATTCTGAAGATCGAGGCCGATCGATTTCAGAACCTCTCGTACCCGGTCGAAGCGTTCAAGACCGAGTCGAAGGCAGTTCGCGGGGAGTACGACAAGAACTCCGCGAACCCCATCCAAAAGCTCTACGAGACGATGCGCGCGAAGGCGTTCACGACCCACACCTACAGGCACACTACGATGGGCTTCATCGAAGACATCGACGACATGCCTAACCAGTACGATTACTCCAAGACCTTCTTCGCCCGCTGGTACCGCCCGGAGAACGCCGCGATCATCGTCGCCGGCGACGTCGATCCCGCGAAGGTGATGCCGCTCGTCGAGAAGTACTGGGGCGGCTGGAAGTCGGGCTCTGCCGAGCAGGTCGCGATCCCGCAGGAGCCCGCACCGAAGGGGGCCGTCTACTCTCACGTCACCTGGCCGACGCCGACAGCTCCCTGGGTCGCGGTCGCGTTCCGCGGCCCGGCATTCAGCGAGACGGCGAAGGACGCCGCAGCGATCGACCTCTTCATGGACATCAACTTCGGCCGGACCTCGGACGTTTACCGCAAGCTCGTCGAGCAGGAGCAGAAGGTCGACCAGTTCTTCGCCGGTGGTTCCGACAACGTCGATCCCGAGCTGATTACGATCTTCGCGCGCGTGAAAAAAAGGGAGGACGCCCTCTACGTGCGCGACGAGATCCTCCGCGCGGTCGCGGCGACGCGCGCTTCAATGATCGACGCGAAGCGACTCGAGGACGCGAAGTCGAACGCGCGCTATTCGTTCACCGCCCGTCTCGACAACACCGACACGATCGCCGGCACACTCGCGCGTTTCGTCCGCTACCGCCGATCGTTCGATACGCTCAACAACCTTTACCGTGTCTACGCGTCGCTGACCCCCGAGGATCTCGACGCCGCGGCGAAGAAGTACTTCATCGACGAGTCGCTCGTGGTCACGACGCTGGCGAAAGACCCGCTGCCTGCCGGAATCGAGACGCTACCGAAGCTGGCGACCTTTACGCCGGCTGCCGTCGCGCTCGACGCGAAGCAGATCACGGTCCAGAAGTCGGAGCTGCCACAGCTCCGGATCAAGCTCCTCTTCGACATCGGTTCGGCGTACGACCCGAAGGGTAAGGAAGGGCTCGCCCGCCTTACCGCATCGATGATCGCCGACGCGGGATCGAAGGCGATGAGGATCGACGAGATCAAGAAGGCGCTCTACCCGATTGCGGGCGGCTTCAACGCGCAGGTCGACAAAGAGATGACGACCTTCACGATGTCGGTACACCGTGACAATTGGCCACTGTTTGCGTCGGTCGCGCTGTCGCAGTTGCTGGAGCCCGGCTTTCGGCAGGAAGACTTCGACCGCCTGAAGACGACGCAGCTCAATGCCCTCACGATCGATCTTCGATCGAACAACGAGGAAGAGCTCGGCAAGGAGTGGCTCCAGAACCGCATCTTCGAAGGAACGCCATACGGACACGCGGTCCTCGGAACCGTCGACGGAATCAATGCGATCACGCTCGACGACGTGAAATCGTTCGCGAAGCAGCACTATACGACCGGCAACTTGAAAGCCGGCATCAACGGCGGCGTGACGGATGCGGTCATGTCGTCGCTACGGTCGGAGTTAGGGAAGCTTCCGGCAGGAGCGACGCCGCGCGTCAGCGGAATCGCGGGCAAGGCGGCGAAGGGATACGACGTCGACATCATCGCGAAGGACACGCGTGCGACGGCAATCTCGTTCGGGCACCCGATCACCGTCACGCGAGCCTCGGCCGACTTCGCAGCGCTCGACGTTGCGCGGGCGTGGTTAGGCGAGCACCGCGCGTCGATGTCGCATCTCTACGACCGGATCCGCGAGAAGCGCGGCATGAATTACGGCGACTACGCGTACATCGAGGCGTTCCCGCGCGGCATGTTCCAGTTCTTCCCCGATCCGAACGTCGCGCGACAAAGCCAGATCTTCGAGGTCTGGATCCGTCCAGTCGTTCCGGAGAACGCGCACATGGCGCTTCGCATCGCGCTTCACGAAGTCGAAGAGCTCGTCAAGAATGGCTTGTCCAAGGAAGAATTCGAGGCGACACGTGACTACCTCATGAAGAACGTCTACGTGAAGACGTCGACCGCAAACCAGCAGGTCGGGTACGCCCTCGATTCCGATTGGTACGGAATCAGCGACTACGCCTCCACCATGCGTAGCGCGCTCGCCAAGCTCACGGTCGCCGACGTCAACAAGGCGATTCGGTCGCACATCCATCCGCGCGACATGAAGATCGTCATGATCGCCAAGGAGGCCGACCAGTTGAAGCAGAAACTCGTATCTGACGAGGTGTCGACGATCGCGTACGAAGGCGAAAAGTCGAAAGAGCTGCTCGACGAAGACAAGCTCATCGGCGCGATGAAGCTCGGAATCGCCGCGAGCAACGTGCACGTCGTGCCCGCGGACGAGGTGTTCAGGAAGTAGCAATCAGATGTTGGTTGGTAGACCGGTCGGGGCGCCTCCGCATCGTGGCGGAGGCGTCCCGCCTCCGCAGTGGCGCGCAGCGCCGCCTCGGTCGCTCCAGCTCGCGGTACGGCGTCGCCTCGCGGCGCCGCAACGGCCCGAGGCCGCTGCCACTATGGATCGTGCGCGCGGATGTAACTAACGATCGAGTCGTATTGCTGCTGGCGTCGCACGATGTGATCGAATGACTCCTTCTGCCAAACCACTCGCATCTCGCCAAATGCCTTCGCGACCGCTGGCAGCTTCAGCAGGCGCTTCGACGTGAAGCTCTTCCATGACTGAAGTACCTCGGAGAGATCGAATCCGACACCCGGGCGAACAAGCGCGTGAACGTGATTCCCCGAAACTGTCAGATCACCCAACTCGTACCGCTCTCCGTCGAAGTGTCGCAGCGCTGACTCCACTTCGTGCCTTGCATCGGGATCGGCGAGCACGCATGAGCCGTAGCCGGCGTCTAGCCAGCGCTCGAGTCGGTCGACGAACAGCTTCTTGAAATCGAGGGCATCCGCCTCCGAGAGAGGGGACCGGTGTTCGACCAGCCACTCCTTCCGCTCCGCCATCCAGAGCCGCAACTTCTCCTGGGGGATCGAGTCTGCGAGGCGGAACGTGACGAAGTAGAGTGCACCGTCCTGTCGCCAGTGAGGGAGCATTCCCCAGCGAATGAAAAAGGGTGCATCCGGATCGAAATAGCCGCTCGGGTGCATGCCCGAGGCTACCTCGGTCTCCGCACGGCGCAAAGTAGTGACCCGGTGCGCAGCCCCGCCTCCGTCGCTCCATTTCGTCAGGATGCGCCGCGGCGCGGCGCCGCAACGGCCGGAGGCCGTTGCCACTATAGCCTCTGGCCCGGCCCGGCTTTGGCCTTTGGCCTGCGGTTTGACCTGCTTCACTGCTCCGAAACGACGATTCCATCGCCTTCGAAGCGAATCCGGAACGAGTTGTCGTCAGCAGAGATCATCACGCTCTCGAGCGCGGAGTCTTCGACGACCATCGGGATGATCGAACCGGTCCAGGCGACGAGCGCAGTCGATGACAGCAGCAGCGGATATTCTCGTGATACACGAAGCGTCAGCGGCTCGATCCGCGTCGAGATCGCGAGCGAACCGCGACCGAAGATCTTGATGGTGTCGATCTTCCGCTGGTAAGTGCCGTCGTAAATCGGCTCCACGCGGAAGGAGAGCGAGTCCTCGAGCGCGAGAAGGTTCGATCCCTCGACGTAGATGAACTCGTCGTTGAGATCGAGCAGGAAGGTCTTCATTCCCTTCTCGTAAAGGAAGATCCTCCCCTGCCCCTCGACCTTGACCATTGAGCCGGCAGTCGTGCCGACGAGACCTGCCTCCCCGATGAACCTCAAGTTCCCGCTGTAGCTCGACACCGTGCCTCGCCGTACGTGAACCCGCTTCTGGAGGTTGATCTCGAGGAAGCCGTTCTCGTGAAGCGTGAACGTGCGTGAGGCTCCCTCGATCTTCCTCTCGAGGTCGAGACGCTTGTCTTCGACGAGTACGGGTTCGTCGACGGCCTGCTGCAGCTTTTGTGCGGCGCGAGAGCGCGTCTCGAGCTCCGACGGAACATGGACTGCCGGAGGCGCAGGAATCGCCGGAACGGGGGCGGTCGAACTGGGTTTCGGAGGTGTTGGCTCCAGTGGGATCGGCTGCTGTGGCGCGGTTGAGCGAGGGGACACGGGCGACGGGGGCGCGACGCTCATTGCGCGGATCTTCTGAGTGTCGTCGTCTTTCCGCGCCGACTTTTCGATCTCTCGCTGCGCGATCGCTCGGATATCGGGGAGCGTCGTGTTGACCGGCGTCTCCAGTGTTCGAAACGTCGCCGCCGGGATCTCCGCCGTCTGGCGCGACTCGCCCGGCCCTGCGGGGGCCGGCGCCGCGGTGACGATCGGAGCGGGCGCGTGGGCCTGGCCCAACTCGATCTCGACCTCGCGAACGAGCTTATCCGCCCCGGCAAAACGCAGGTGCTCGAGCGCGAGGCCGAGCTTCTTCTTGTCACGGTAGAGCATGCCGAGGTAGAGATGCGACTTCGCGTAGTTAGGCCGCAATTCGATCGCACGCAGGAGGAAGCGCTCCGCGTCTTCCGGCTTTCCAAGCTTGAAGAGGATCAGACCGAGGTTGGAGTGCAGGACGAAAACGTTCGGGTTTTCCTCGGAGAGTCTCCGGTAGATCACCTCGGCTTCAGGTAGCGCGCTCGTCTTGAAGTAGACGAGCCCGAGAAGATTCAGCACGTCCGAATCGTCGGGGCGCATCTTCTGCGCTTTCTCGAGCTCATTCCGTGCTTCTCCGTAACGCCCTTCCTGGAAGGCTTCCCTGCCCCTGTTGTAGTGGAGAAGGAAAATCCCCTGGTCGAACGGCGGAGGCGTGCTCGGCTTCGTCTGCGGCATCAACGCGTCTCGATGGAGATTATAGGCGGAGGAGACGCGCCTTCGGCGCGCCACGATTTACATCGAGCCGAGAGCGACCGGGGTCGGCGATTCGACCGCCCTGCCGAGCTTCGTCGACGTCGTCGTTCGCAACGTCGTCGCCGTCTCGCTCTTGAATCCGCCACCGAGCTTCTTCCCTCCCACCGACCTCCCGTCGCTCAGCTTGATCGAGCCCGATGAAACTGGTTTGCCGGTGACCCTACCGCCGCGACCGATCGCCACGCCACCGTAGGGGCGGCCGTAGTAAACAGTGAGCGCCTTTCGGACGTAGAGCTGCGTCTCTTCGTAGGGCGGGACGCCCTCGTACCGCACGACCGCATTCTCCCCGGCGTTGTAGCCGGCGAGCGCACGCGTCAAATCGTTCGGAAACATCTTCGTCAGAAACGCCAGGTACTCGATTCCGCCGCGAATGTTCTCTTCTGGATCGAGGATGTTCTTCACGCCGAAACGTCTCGCCGTGGCAGGCATCAGTTGCATCAGCCCGCGTGCGCCTTTATACGAGACCGCTTCGGGGTTGTATGCGCTTTCGATCTGAATCACTGCCTTGACGAGAACCGGATCGACCCCATACTTCGCGGCATGGCGGATGATGAAGTCGTCGTAGTGAGATTCCCGATCCCGCTGCCGGGCGAGCCAATCAAAGTCGACGGCGCGTGGTCCGGTACTCCGCTTGGTGGCGAGGTTGAAGATGGTTTTCGTGCCATCTGCACGCACGACCATCTTCACCTGACCGAACGCAGGTACCGCGACTATCGTCGCGAGGAGACTCACGAGCAGGGCACGCCGGAACATCCGCTCGAATCTTAACAGAAGCCAGCCCGGGACGCTTCCCTCTCCCCGAAAATGATTCCGTGAACCACATGGAGATGACGAGATGAGTTTCGCCGACGCACAAAAGGACGTGGACAGCTGGATCTCCCGCTTCGAGGAAGGTTACTGGAAGCCGCTCTCGATGCTCGCCCGCATCACCGAGGAGGTGGGCGAGCTGGCCCGGCTTCTCAACCACGAGTACGGTGAAAAGCCGAAGAAGCCGGGTGAGCCGCAGCAGGAGGTGGGCGAGGAGATCGCGGATGTCATCTTCGTACTCCTCGCCCTCGCAAACTCCCTCGGCATCGACATGGACGAGGCCTTCGCGCACGTGATGGATAAGTATCGAACCCGCGACGCCACGCGCTGGACGCCAAAGCCGCGCCCGTGATGTTTCGCCACGCCGAAGGGACCGGCCGGCCATCTGCTATTCTCAGCTTCGCCGATGATCGACCTTCATTTCCACTGCCTGCCAGGAATCGACGACGGCCCAGCAGATTGGGATGCCGCCACGGCACTCTGCCGGCAGCGACGAACTGCTTCTCAAGCTGAATACAATGCTCGAAGGGACACCCGCCGTCCTCCCGGGCTGTGAGTATTTCTATTCGTCTGACGCCGTGGAGTTGTGGGAGCAGGGACAGAGTGGACCGATCACCGGGCTGAATCGCGGACCATACCTGCTGCTCGAGTTTCCCGCGACGATTGTTCCGCGCGGGGCCGGGGACGTGATCCACGAGCTATCGGTCATCGGCGTCACTGCCGTGATCGCGCATCCGGAGCGCAATCTCCATTTCGTCCGCGAACCCGAGTTGCTCGAGTCGTTCGTCAGGAAAGGCGCGATCTCGCAGGTCACTGCTGCCAGCGTGCTCGGCGACCTCGGTCGCGCGGCTCTTGCCGCCTCCGCGGAGTTCTTCAGTCGTGGGCTCGTCCATCTCGTTGCGTCGGACGCCCACAACCTCGACCGTCGCCCTCCTCGCCTCGCCGCCGCGCGCGAGCGAGTCCGCCGCGACTGGGGCGAAGCTGCCGCACACGTGCTATTCGAAGGCAATCCGCGGGCGATCGTCGACGGACTTCCTGTCGAGCGCGCCTGAACGCGCCAGAAGCGCCGGCCACGTCCCTTGCCTGAGCCGAGGCTGAACGCTACCATCCGCGCGGCGGTCGCGCCGGACCGCGCCGGATCGCAGGAGGAAGTGAGTTTGGAGAGAACGAGATTCGAGCGAGACGTCTGCATCATTGGTGGCGGAGGACACGTCGGGCTCCCTCTTGCGCTCACATTTGCCGACAGCGGGCTTCGAACCGTCGTCTACGACATCAACGCGAAGGTGGTCGAGTCGATCCGGAGCGGACAGATGCCTTTCCGCGAGGAAGGGGCCGACGAGGTTCTTGGCCGCGTGCTCGCCTCGGGCACGTTGGAGGTCGAGAGCTCACCCTCCCTGCTCTCGACGTGCGAGTTCGTCGTATTGATCGTCGGTACGCCGGTCGACGAGCACCTCAATCCCAACTTCACGGCAATGCAGAAGGCGCTCGAGCAATGCCTCGCGACGCTTCGCGACGGGCAGACGCTCATTCTTCGAAGCACCGTTTTCCCGGGCATCAGTGGCTTCACACGTCGCTGGCTGAGCGACCGAGGGCTCGACGTCCGCGTCGCGTTCTGCCCGGAACGAGTCGCGCAGGGGCAGAGCATCCGCGAATTCCGAACACTCCCTCAGATCATCAGCGCATTCGATCGGGAGACGCTCGCCAAGGTGCGAGCACTCTTCGCGCGATTCACAGCTGACTTCGTCGAGCTCGAGCCGATGGAGGCGGAGCTCGCGAAACTCATGACGAACGCCTGGAGGTACGTCCAGTTCGCCACCGTGAATCAGTTCTACATGATCGCGAAGCAGCAGGGGCTCGACTTCGATCGAATCCTCCACGCGTGCCGCCACAACTACCCGCGAATGGCGGGGATGCCGGGACCCGGTTTTGCTGCGGGCCCGTGCCTGATGAAAGACACGATGCAGCTCGCCGCCTTCAGCGGAAACCAATTCGTGCTCGGGCACGCGGCGATGCTGGTGAACGAAGGTCTGCCCGCGTTCATGATCGAAATGGCAGAGCGCGAGGGGCCCCTCACCGAGCTCACGGCAGGCATCCTCGGTATGTCCTTCAAATCAGAGAGTGATGATCCGCGCGACTCGCTCAGCTACAAGCTGCGCAAGGTGCTCAAGCTCAAGGCGCGCGAGGTGCTCTGCTCCGATCCCTACATTTCCGACCCGTCGTTCGTAGGGCGGGACGAGCTTCTCGCGAAGGCGGACGTCATCTTCGTCGGAACGCCTCATCCCGAGTACCGCGGGCTCGCGCTACCGGCCGGACGCCGCGCCTATGACGTATGGTCGATTCTTTCCAAGGAGACACGATGAGAATCCTGGTCACCGGCTCTGCCGGTTTCATCGCCGGCTACCTCGTCGAGCAGCTGCTCGAAGCGGGGCATGAAGTCGTCGGCGTCGACAACTACTCCAAGTACGGGCGGGTGGAGAAGAGCTATCAGGGCCATTCGCGCTACACATTCGTCGAGGGCGACGCCAAGGACGCGAAGCTCCTGACCGGGCTCGCGGCCGAATGCGACATCTTCGTGGCTGGCGCGGCGAAGATCGGCGGCATCTCATACTTTCACGAGTACGCCTACGATCTCATCGCGGAGAACGAGCGGATCGTCGCGGCGAGCTTCGACGCGGCGATCGCGGCGCACAAAGCGGGAAAGCTCGAGCGCATCGTCGTGATCAGCAGCAGCATGGTCTTCGAGAACGCGACGATCTTCCCGACGCCGGAAGGCCACGAGCGCAATTGCCCGCCGCCGTCGAGCACCTACGGCTTCCAGAAACTCGCGTGCGAGTACTTCGCGCAAGGTGCATGGGAGCAGTACAAACTCCCCTACACGATCTGCCGGCCATTCAACTGCGTCGGCACAGGCGAGCGACGGGCGCTGGGCGACAAGGACATCCCGAGCGGCAACATCAGCCTGGCGATGAGCCACGTCGTGCCTGATCTCGTGCAAAAGGTGATCAAGGGACAGGACCCGCTTCACATCCTCGGAGAGGGAAAACAGGTCCGCTGCTACACCTACGGAGGCGACCTCGCGCGCGGCATCGTCACGGCGATGTTTCATCCGAAGGCGGTTAATGACGACTTCAATCTCTCGACGCCGACGTCGACGAATGTGCTGGAGCTCGCGGAACTGATCTGGACCAAGGTGCATGGTGACAGCAAACCGTTCCGATACATCTCGGATCCACCGTTCCCGTACGACGTTCAGATGCGCGTCCCCAACGTCGACAAGGCGCGCGACGTGCTCGGCTTCGAGGCGAAGACGACGATGAGCGAGATGCTCGACGAAGTGATTCCGTGGGTGCGCGAAGAGATCGCGCACGGCCGTCTCTGATCCCCTCACGAGGAGATTGATGAGCGGAGAGCATTCCAGAGACGCGTCGGGCCTTCACCCGTCGCGCGTCTATGCACGGCGCTTCGCCGGCGAGGAGGAGTTTCGTCGCGCGATGTGGCGCGTTCTGGCGAAGTGGTTTTCTCGCTGGATCCCTCGCGACGCCGTCGTCGTGGAGATTGCCGCGGGACACTGCGAGTTCATCAACGAGGTCACCGCTTCGCGTCGCATCGCAATCGACCTCAATCCGAGCACGAGGAACCACGCGGCCGCCGGCGTCGAGGTTGTGACCGGCGACGCACGCGACGTCACCGCGACCGAGCCCCACTCAGCAGACGTCGTGTTCGTGTCGAATTTCTTCGAGCATCTCGAACGGGAGGCGATTCTCGACACCATTCGCGCCGCGCAGCGAATGCTCAAACCGGGAGGACGGCTCCTCATCCTTCAGCCTAACATCAGGTTTGCGGCGCGCGACTACTGGATGTTCTTCGACCACGTGACTCCGATCGACGATCGCGCCCTCTGCGAAGCGCTCCAGCTTTCCGGCTTCGAGATTGAATTGTCGATCCCGCGGTTCCTTCCCTTCACGATGAAGAGCCGCCTCCCGCGGTCGATTCTGCTCCTCGAGCTCTACCTCCGGATGCCGCTCGCCTGGAGATTCTTCGGCGCGCAGGCATTCATCGTTGCGAGGGCGTAGGGACGCAATCGAACGTATCGGCTGCCCACCGCGCTACTCGATCCTGGCCGTATGGCTCGCGATCGTTCCCCCGAGGGCAGAGCGTAGGAAGAACACGTCGCGCCCTTCGCGACCCGCAAGCGGGACGCGGATCGTCGCTCGTCCAGCCTCTGTCGCGACCGTTCCGCCTCGGGCGTCGTTCCATCCCCATTCGACGAGTCCGCTACCGGACGACGTCACGTTGACGACGAGCGACCGCTTTGCGGTTGCTCGCGGGTCGAGACAGAGCGACAACATGCCGTTCGTCGACCACGCCTCGGCGACGATCGTCCCGTCGGCGGAGCTGACCGCCGCGGGTTGCGGTGGCGGCGGATTCTGCGCCAGCGATGCCGCAGCGATCGCCGCGTCGCACTCCCCGCGCGCCGCGGGTGCGATCCTCGACAGCGCTTCTGCCGCTCTGTCTTTCTCGTTGCGCTCGAGGTGATGGCGTGCAAGGTCGACGTAGTAGTCGGTCCATTCGAACGATCCGCGCGTCATCGAGCCGCTCGCGAGCTCCTCCGCGATCTCCTCGAGCCCCGCGGCAAGAAAGAGGCGCGCCTGGGTAGGAAACGGCACGCCCGTCAGTGACGATACGGCACCCGCGAGCACCGTTCCGTCCACCCCGCTCATGCGCCCTTCAAGGAAGAAGCGGACGATTTCGGCGCGTCGCGAGCCGGCCCAGGCTTCGACGCTGTCGCGCGGCCAGAGACGGAGCACCTCCTCGAGTTGCTCGCGCGCGGCCGGGGTGTCGTAATCGCCAGCCGAATGCCGCGAGGCAAAATTCCGCGATGCGGTGACGAGGCCGACATAGTCGCCTTTCGCCGTACGGCGTCGCATCTCGACGAGGTCGGCCTCGCGTTCGCGCCACTCTGCCGTCTCCCAGCGGCGATACAGCTCCCCCGCCGACTTCGTTTCTCCAATACCGGCCGCGGCGCGTGCAGCTGCACGAAGGCTCGCGGCCGAGTCGGGCACCGCGCCAGTCGCCGCGTCCGGTCCGATCGCGTTCGCGCTGACGCCCCAGGCTTTGCGCACGAACGACGGATCGAGAAATGAGCGGCCGAGAATTTCGGGCGCATCGCGCTTCTGCGCCGCGGGGATCGTCGTCCAGGCTTCCAGGGTGACCGCGGCGAGCGTCTCCGCCACCGCATCGATTCCCTGCGCGTTGCGTGCCGCGGAGCGAAGCGGAACGAGCCACCTGTCGGGGACGATCTCCGCGCCCGGAGTTCTCCGGTCGCGCGTGTAAACCACCTTGCCAAGGAGGTAGCGGTGCAGCGGCCATCCTGGTCGCGATTCGATCGAATCGAGCGCAAGCTCTCGCGCAGCTGCGAGCTGTTCGTCGAGGTGGAGCGGAACGTCGAGCCAGGCATCGCGCTCCATCTGATCGAGCCCCTTGAGCCTAACGCGTCCAAGTGCGTCGGTGATCGTCGAATAGACGACGACCTGCGCGGCGAAATCGGGAGATGGCGCGTAGCGGATCATCTCGCTCTCCGCGGGACGGCGCACTTCGAACGAATACGCCTTCGCTGTCGCCTCGACGGGGCGCCGCCCGCGAAGGTCGGCGCGATAGAGGGCGACCGACGCGCCGATCAGCACGATCGGAACGACCGCACCGAGCAGTCGGAACGCCGCGCGGGAAGGCGCGGATGCGGGCTCGCTCACGCTTTCCTGCCTCCTTTGGGAGAGTCTTCGTCACGACGGCGACGCCACCATCCGGTCGGCTCCATGTCGTCTCCCGACATGCTGGGAGCATACACGACGCCACGCACGCAGAGCAGAGCCACCCTCATAGCGAGCTGCGCTGTCACGCTTTGCGGGACCCGGGGGTTCTCAGCGAAGGCAAGGTCGGGACGCCGGCGCGTCTCGCTGGTCGGATCCCTCGAATGTCCAATGTTTACACGAAACATCCTGTAAGAAATCAGGAGATTTCCAATATTCATCGGTGCCTAACGGAGCATGAGGGCCTATACTCATTCAAAACGACCAGTTAAACATTCGCGGCGACCCCGATGGACGCGGTAACGGGGGCAAGCTTTGCTTTTTTTGGTGCCGCCCGCGAAATACAGAAAGGAGCGCAAGATGGACGCCTTGGTTCGAGACCTCCTCAAGTGCGTACGTCGAAGAGCGCACGCCAACGAAGAGCTTACGGTTGAAGACGTTTCGAAGGAGCTTGGCTTCACCCGGCAGTACGTGTCGGGCAAGTTCCATCGAATCACCGGGCGATTGCTAAGCGATTATCTCAAGGAGAAGCGGCTGCTCAAGGCAGCGAAACTGCTCAAACAGGGAGACATGAAGATCACGCAGATCTCACGGCTTTGCGGCTTTGATTCGGAAAACTACTTCCGGCAGCAGTTCAAGCTGCGGTTCGGAATGTCCCCTCGACAGTTCCGCCACGATGGCTCGTTCGGCGGGCATGCCCGCAATCGCAGAAACGAGCGAGGAGACGACGCACGGGCTGCAAACTAGTGGCCTGTAACAGTGAATTCGGTACCACCGAATTTCACTGTCACAGGCCACTAGTGCGTTGGATCGGAGGAACCGGTGCCGGTTCCTCCCTGACTGCCGATTAGCGCCGAGAAGTGTCGCGCTTCCAGCCGGAGTTCACCCAGAGGTATACCAGGCCATTGGCTTGCGCACGGAGCGGGCCGCATCGAAGCGCGTCGACCGCGAAGACGCCGAGCCTGCCGAGGAATCCTCTGCGGGTTCCGCGTTCTGCGAGCCATGATGCGTGCTCGGCGCTGCTCGCGAACGAGCTCGCTTCGAGCGGTTCGCGCGTACGGATGACGGTACCCTGTACTTTGGGGTCTCCCCCGGCAAGGAACCGCACGTGGCGCCTGTGCAAAAGGCGCAGCTCGCCATCGCCGAGCGGTTCCAGGGTAAGTGGCTTGCCGCGGTAGGTCGGCTGCGTCCTGATTCGGTAACCCCACGCGCGGGGTGACGGCCCGGCCGACATCGCGATTTCCGCGGCGAGAGCCTCGCCGACCGTCTCGTGCGCGCGCACGAGCAGGATCCAGTCGCACGTCGCAGCGTCGATCGCCCGGTTGATCTCGGCGACGTGCGCCGCGAGCGGAGCATCGTGTTCGAGACGCAGGTCGATCTGCTCGATCGCGCCGACCTGCCGTACGAGATGCTCCGTGCAATCGGTCGTGACCGGACCTAACGCGAGCAGCGTGATCGCGGGACGCGGCGGCTCGGCCATCAGAGCATGCCGTCGAGCCGCTCATCGAGGCGGCGGATCGCCTGCGCGCGCCCGGTCGCCGCGTCGACGTCGACCATCACGCCGATCAGCCTCACGTCGCGCTTGGCCACTTCCATCTTCCTCGGCGTGTTGAGCACGAATTTCTCGAGAATCTCTTCGGGTCGGAAGCCGATGATCGAATCGTACGGCCCCGTCATTCCGACGTCAGTCTGGAACGCGGTACCACCGGGGAGAATCCGCTCGTCAGCCGTCGGCACATGCGTGTGCGTTCCAACGACCGCCGAGACACGCCCGTCGAGGTGACGGCCCATCGCCTGCTTCTCCGATGTCGCCTCACAGTGAATGTCGACGAAGATCACCTTCACGTCGCCCAGCGCACGGAGCTCATCCTCGACGACGTGGAACGGGTTGTTCGAAGGAGGCATGAAGACGTTGCCCATAAGCTGAATCACCGCGACGGAGTTTCCTGCCGCGGTCTGCCGGACGATCGATCCCTTACCCGGATTCCCCTTCGGGTAGTTCGCCGGACGAATGATGTTCTCGTAGCGGTCGAGCTGCTCGACGAACTCACGCTTGTCCCAGATGTGATTGCCGGAGGTGTAGACGTCGATCGGCAGATCGGAGAGCTCGTCCATCACCCCTTCGGTCACCCCGAACCCTCCGGCAGCGTTCTCGATGTTGACGATCGTAAAGTCGATCCGTTCGCGGTCGATCACCGCCTCGAGCCGGTCGAGGAGTGCGCGACGTCCTGGCTGGCCAACGACGTCGCCGATGTAGAGGATTCGGAGCATGGGGCCTTTCGGGGTCGGGCGGTGTTAGTTGTTAGATGTTAGTTGTTAGACAAGTATCGTAGGCTGCAGGGAGGAGACTCACCAAACCGGCAGAGTCCCCTTCGCTGTCCGTGCTGATGTCGAGACGATTAACGGCGGGAAGGTATTCCAGACAACTCAGGCTCCGGGGGCAATTTGCTGCAATCGCGCCCGGAGCCTGGCCTGTCTAACGACTAACAACCAACAACCAACAACCAACAACTAACAACCCGTCTCTCCGCTACTTCGCGTAATCCACCGCCCTCATCTCGCGGATGACGGTGACCTTGATCTGACCGGGGTACTGCAATTCGGCCTCGATCTTCCTCGCGACATCCTTCGAGAGCCAGATCGACTGTTCGTCGTTCAGTTTCTCTGCATTGACGATGATGCGGAGCTCGCGTCCTGCCTGGATCGCGAACGCCTTCTGGACTCCTTCAACTCCCGTCGCGATCCCTTCGAGCTTCTCGAGCCGGTGAACGTAGTTCTCGAGGATCTCGCGTCGCGCGCCTGGGCGCGCCGCCGAGAGTGCGTCGGCCGCATTGACGAGTACCGCCTCGACCGTCGTCGGGTCGTAATCGCCGTGATGGCACTCCATCGCGTGGATGATGTCGCGCTTCTCGCCGTACTTCTCGAGTACCTGGCGTCCGAGCTCGAGATGCGTCCCTTCCATTTCGCGGTCGATCGCCTTGCCGATGTCGTGCAGCAGGCCGCCTCGCTTCGCGATCATCTCGTCGGCACCAAGCTCGACAGCCATGAGCGCGGCGAGCTGCGCGACTTCGAGGGAGTGCATCAGCACGTTCTGTCCATATGACGTCCGGTACCGAAGCCGGCCGAGCAGCTTGAGGATCTCAGGGTGGATATCGGTGATGCCGAGTGAGAAGGCCGCGGCCTCACCCTCCTCGAAGAGCTTCTCCTCGAGCTCGAGCCGGACCTTGTCCACGATCTCTTCGATGCGCGCAGGATGGATACGTCCGTCCTGCATGAGCCGCTCGAGCGAGATCCTCGCGACCTCGCGGCGGATCGGATCGAACCCCGAGAGGATCACCGCCTCCGGCGTGTCGTCGACGATGAGGTCGACGCCCGTCGCGAGCTCGAGCGCGCGGATGTTGCGCCCCTCGCGTCCGATGATGCGTCCCTTCATGTCTTCGCTCGGCAGGTCGACGACGGAGACCGTGTTCTCGGCGACGTAATCGGACGCCATGCGCTGGATCGCGGTTCCAATGATCCTCTTCGCCTTGACGTTGCCGAGCTCGACCGCTTCGCTCTCGATCCGCTTGATGAGCTGCGCGGCCTCGAGCTTCGCTTCATTCTCGATCCCGCGGATCAGGTCGCGCTTCGCTTCCTCGACTGTGAGTCCCGAGATCTGTTCGAGCTTCCTGCGCTGTTCGTCGACGAGCACCCCGATTTGCGCTTCGAGGTCGTCGACCTCCTTCTCCCGCTGCTCGAGCGTCTTCTCTTTCTTGTCGAGATCGGAGTTGCGGCGGTCGAGCTGCTGCGTCTTTCTGTCGAGGTTCTCTTCTTTTTGCTGGACGCGCTTCTCGGCCGACTTCAGTTCGTTCGTCCGTTCGCGCGCCTGCTGTTCGAACTCCGCGCGTTCCTGAATGACTTTTTCCTTGGCCTCGAGTGCCGCTTCCTTGACGCGAGCCTCGGCGACCCGCTTCGCGTCGTCGACGATGCGCTTCGCTTCGGCATGCGCAGCCTCTGCCTCGTTGCCAGCACGTTTCTTCAGCGTGAGGCTCACCAAGCCCGCCAGCACGGCGGCTCCGACAAGCCCCACGATCACTGCAATCAGTATTGGTTCCACGTCTCCTCCCGTCGGGAGAAGCCTGCGCGGATGGTTCGCGCGGAAGATATGTCGGAGTGCCCCGCCTGAGCCGTGTGAGCGGCCCTAATTGAACCTGCGTAAAACAGGGTGGCCCCCTGCCCGGGGCGACTCGGCTTCCCTCGACCCGTCAACGGGAGGAGGGCATGCACCAGCCCCGAATGGACTCGGGAACCGACAATTAGAGAGTTGGTTCAAGTAGCGTGATCTCATCACGCACTCCGCAGGGACTCCGCCAATTTCTGTCATCCTCGTTTGGCGGTCTCCACCAGGGACCGCGAAATCTTTTCGGACAACTCCTCCGTCTTTTCCATCCAGAGCTCGGCTGCACTCTGCTGCCTCTTCCTCGTCCGGTACAGATCGTCCGCGATGTTGAGCGCCGCGAGGATGGCGATCTTCACCGGGTCGGCCGTCGACAGCTGCGAGGCAACATCATGCATCCTTGTGTCGACAAAACGCGCAAGCTCACCCAGATACGCAGGGTCTCCGTCCCCGCGAACGTTATAGTTCTCTCCGTAAATTTCGATAGTAATCGGCTCTGCTTTTGCCATCGTGTCCTTTGTAACGAGCCGCGGTCAGTATAGCAAAGGGGCGCTCCGGAGACGGCCGAATTGAGAATGAAGAGTTGAGAGTTGGGAGAGATGTTGCTGCGTTGAGGGGGAAGGGAGCTGCGAGGAGGCGCGGGTCACGAACGGCCGGGCGCGGGCGCGTTCACGTTCACGGGAAACGACGCCCCCGGTGAGACCGGTACCCCTTCGCAACACGCGACCCGATCCGACACCGGATCGCTCCCATCTGCGCCTCGTCGCTTGCCAATCGCGACACCTCCCCCGTGAACGTGAACGCTCCCGCCCCCGCGCCCGGCTTCTCCGGTCCCCGCACCCCAATTCGCATTCCGCGTTCCGCATTCACAACACCCCGGGTTCCCTTGTTGTTTTCTACCCCAGAGTCTAGAATCACGACGCCCGCGGTGAGCCCATTCCGCTGCATTCCCCGCAGCCCGCGGAGTTGCGACCCCACGAGACGAAAACCATGTCCAAGATTGAGCACAACGATTCGATCATCGGCAGAAAGTACGCCGATCTGCCGGGCCAGGGCGCCGAGAAAGGCGCGATCACGCTCCCGGGCGAGCGCGCGCGCGAACCCGAAGCGGGCGAGGAGAGCATCCTGCTCACCACGCTCGAGACCGCGATGGGCTGGGTGCGCGGTAATTCGCTATGGCCGATGCCGTTCGGCACCGCCTGCTGCGCGATCGAGATGATGTCAATGCTCGCATCGCACTACGACATCGCGCGCTTCGGCGCCGAAGTCGTCCGCTTCTCGCCTCGCCAGGCCGACCTCATGATCGTCGCCGGAACCATCGTCGACAAAATGGGTCCGGTCCTCAAGAAGATCTATGACCAGATGCCCGAACCGAAGTACGTGCTCGCCATGGGTGCCTGCGCGACCTCGGGTGGCTTTTACCGCGCCTATCACGTCATGCAGGGAATCGACGAGATCGTTCCGGTCGATATCTGGGTTCCCGGATGTCCTCCCACACCTGACGGGCTCCTCTACGGCATCTTGAAGCTGAAGGAGAAGATCGAGCGCGGGGAGATTCGTCGATGAGCACGCCCACCAGATTCAGCTCCATGCCGTACACCGGCCCCGCGCCGACGAATCGTTCGCCCTACATTCCGAAGGGCGTCGATGCGATCGACAAGCGTGGCGAAGAGATCGAGGCGAAGATTGCCGCGCCGTACGTCACGTCCGTCCCGGGTCAGGATCTCCCGACCTTCATCGTCGAGCGCGAGAAGATCGTCGAGGTGCTCCGCAAGCTGAAGGAAGACACCGAGCTTCGCTTCGAGCTCCCGGTCGACCTCTTTGGCGTCGACTATCCGCGCCGGCCGGAAGGACGCTTCGACGTCGTCTACCAGCTCTACTCGTTCAAGAACAACGAGCGCGTCCGGCTCGTCGTGCACACGGACGAAGACAAGGCTGTGCCGTCGTCGCTCCCCGTCTTCCAGGGCTTCGACTGGTTCGAGCGTGAAGCGTGGGACATGTACGGCATCAAGTTCGACGGACACTACAATCTCCGCCGGATCCTGACGCACGAGATGTTCCAGGGACACGCCCTGCGGAAAGACTACGACCCGGCACAGCGGTGGCTCCTCACCGAAAAAGACGTCGCGAAGATCGTCCCGGTCGTCGAGCATCACCCTGAAGACTCCGACTTCGAGCAGGTGACGCTCAACCTCGGTCCTTCGCACCCCGCAACTCACGGCACACTTCGAATCGTCGTGACGCTCGATGGCGAGCGGATCATCGGAGCCGACACCGAGATCGGCTACCTCCACCGCTGCTTCGAGAAGATGTCGGAGACCCACACCTACCAGCAGGTCATCCCGTTCACCGACAGGCTGAACTACTGCTCGGCGATCATCAACAACGTCGGCTACTGCATGGCGGTCGAGAAACTGCTCGGCATCGAGGCGCCGCCTCGCGCTCAGTACATCCGACTCGTACTTTCGGAGTTCATGCGCATCGCCGACCATCTGGTCTGCATCGCGACGAACGTGCTCGACATGGGTGCGCTGACGAACTTCTGGTACCTCTTTCAGCCGCGCGAAGAGATTTATCAGCTCGTCGAAGCGTGCTGCGGCGCGCGACTGCTACCGACCTACACCCGCGTCGGCGGTCTGTCGGTCGACGCGCCCGCGAACTTCCTCGACATGGCGAAGACGCTCGTCAAGAAGCTGCCGAAGCACATCGACGACGCGGAAAAGCTGCTCCTTCGCAACCGCATCTTCCTTCAGCGCGTCGAAGGAGTCGGCGCGATCACGCGCGAGAGCGCAATCAACCACGGCTACACCGGTCCCTGCCTCCGCGCGACAGGAGTCGCGTACGACGTGCGCAAGGCACACCCGTACATGGGCTACGAGACGTACGACTTCGACATCCCGGTCGCCGAGGGTGGCGACACGCTCGCGCGAACACTCGTGCGACTCGAAGAGATGCGGCAGTCGCTTCGAATCCTCCGCCAGGCAATCGACCGAGGACTGCCCGCCGGCCCCGTGATCGTCGACGATCCGTACGTTGCCCTTCCTCCCAAGGAGAAGGTCTACAACGAGATGGAGTCGCTGATCTACCACTTCAAGCTCATCATGCACGGCATCCAGCCACCGGTCGGAGAGACCTACTTCCAGGTCGAGGGAGGGAACGGCGAGCTCGGGTTCCACCTCGTCTCGGACGGCTCGAAGAATCCCTACCGCGTCCGGGTGCGTCCCCCCTGCTTCGCGGTCTACCAGGCGTTCCGCAAAATGATCGTCGGACAGACCATCGCCGACGCCATCGCGACGCTGGGATCGCTCAACATCATCGCGGGAGAGCTCGACCGGTAGTCCGCCTCGGTCGGCGCATTGGAGAAGACATGGGTGTCATCAAGATCGAGCGCAAAAAGCTGACGTTCCTCGAGCGGATCTACCTTTGGGAGACGGCGAAGGGGATGATGGTCACTCTGCGCCATCTCCTCAGGAATCTGTTCAACTACAAAGACCTGCCAATCATCGAGTACCCCGAGGTCAAGCGCATCTACAGCGAGCGCTTCCGCGGGCGCCACATTCTCACGACGCGCGAGGATGGCACGACGCGATGCGTCGCCTGCTACATGTGCTCGACCGCTTGCCCGGCGGAGTGCATCACGATCGAGGCCGCCGAAGACGACCGCACGCGCGAGAAGTTTCCGGCGCGCTACGAGATCGACCTGCTCCGCTGCGTCTACTGCGGTTACTGCGTCGACGCCTGCCCCGAAGATGCGATCTACATGACGCGCGACTACGAGCTCGCGATCGACACACGCGCGCGCTCGGTCGTCGGTCTGCGCGATCTCGTCGTTCCGCCTAACATGCCGGTCGAGCCGATGGGCTGGCGCCCGTACTACGGCGAAATGCGCAAGGAAGGCACGGCCGGCGGAACGGGACGCGGTCAGGAAATCCGCACCGCCGCGTTCCCCGACGACAAGGCACCAAACCCCGACCTCTACCAGGGCGACGTCCGCCCCGCGTCGGAGTCGACGCCGGCCAGGGGAGCCTGACATCTCGCAATGAAGCCGCTGCAGACCACGCCGCGACAGGTTCTGCTCGAGGCCATCCAGTCGGAGGTCGAGAGCAGGGAGATTCTCCTCCAGCTCTCCGAGCGCGCGGCCACCGGTGACGTGAGAACGAGGCTTCAGGAGCTCGCGGACAAGGAGCTGCTCCACCGCGCGAAACTCGAAAAGAAGTTCCGCGATGAGATCGGAGACGAGCCCCCCGAACCTGCTCCATTGAAGATATCGATCTCGGACGACCTCGCGCGGCTCGACATGCGTCGCGCGCTCAAGTTCGTTCTCGACCGCGAGCGTGAGGCGGAAGGGAACTACCGGTTTCTCGCCGAGCGCGTGCCGAACACGGAGCTCGGACACCTCTTCCTCGAGCTGGCAGAGATCGAATGGAAGCACAAGACCGAGATCCAGCAGGAGTACGACCGCGCCGCGGGCAACCCGGACGATTTTTTCGAGGATCTGTAGGGAATGCGGAATTCGGAGTGCGGAATGCGGAATGAACTGTTGAAGGCGGCGCAAGTTGTGCCGTCAGGTTCGCCGCAGTTGTACACCGTGCTCGGAGTCGAGGATCAGGTGCGATTCGGTGAACGCCAAGGATCCCCGGACACCTCATTTCGCATTCCGCATTCCGCATTCCGCATTCAGCCATGATCCTCAAATGCTCCCGCCTCGGCCACCCGGTCCTCCGCCAGCGCGCTGAGGACGTCCCCGTCGACGACGTGCTCGCTGGAAACTACGACGACCTCGTCGAGGACATGTTCGAGACGATGGAGGCGTATCGAGGCGTCGGCCTCGCGGGCCCTCAGGTGCACCTGCCGCTTCGCATTTTCGTGTTCGACTCGAAAGAGCGCGACGACGGTCGCGGCGCAACGCCGAGACGCGGCGTCGTCTTCAACGGAACGTACGAGGCCGAAGGCGATGCAAAGCTCGTCGAATCCGAAGGTTGTCTCAGCGTTCCGTTCCTCGGTGGGCAGGTCCCACGCTACGAGAAGGTCAGGCTTCGCGGCATCGACGGCGAAGGGAACGCGATCGACTGGCTCGCCGAAGGGTTCGTCGCGCGAATCTTCCAACACGAAGTCGATCACACGGACGGCCTCGTTTACCTCGATCGGATGCCCGACCTCCGAAGCCTCGGCTACACGCTGGTGCTGTAATCAGGCTCGACCTCGGCGGCGACTGCGGGCTCGTTCTTCATCAGCCGGACGAGTGCGATCGTCAGCGCGACGCCTAACGCCACGCAGATCGCCTGGCCATAGAACGCCCCGGCCGACTGCCACCGATCGAACAACACTCCCGCCATCAACGGACCGATGACACGGGAGAGCGAGCCCATCGCCGCTGAGAGTCCGAGCACGCTTCCCCGCTGATCAGCCGGAGAGACTTTCGTGATGTGTGCGTTCACCGCCGGATAACAGAAGGCCTGCCCGATCGCGAGGAAAAAGGCGACGGCGAACAGGAAGGGCACCGTGTAGATCGACGGGATGATCGCAAGGCCGAGAAACGCGGATATGCCGCCGATCAGCGCGGTTCCCGCATCGCCGAAGCGCCGCGTGATCCTGCCGATCACACCTCCCTGTACGCCTGCAACGATGATCCCCATGAACCCGAAGAAATATCCGAGCTCTTTCGGGCTGAAGCCGAATCGCGCCCGCCCGTGAAGGACGACCGTCGGTTCGAGCGCCGAGAATGACAACACCAGAAGCGCAAGCGCGGCAATGCCGAGTGCGAGCCTGCGATCGCGGAAGATCATCCGCCAAACCTCAGCGTCGAACTGCGGTGGGCGCTTGCGCCGCGGAGTCGTATCGGGGCTCTTCGACTCGGGAAGGCTGAACGTGGCGATCAACACGGCCGCGAGCGAGAGGCTGGCCGCGAATAGTCCGGGAAGGAAGTTGCCATGCATCCCGTGCTCCTGACCGACATGCGCGAGAATCCCCCCGGCAGGTGGACCGAAAATGAAGCCGAGCCCGAACGCCGCACCGATGAGCCCCATCCCCTTCGACCTGTTCTCGGGGGTCGTCGAGTCAGCGACGTACGCCTGCGCGGTCGCGATGTTTGCGGCACACATGCCGGAGACGATTCGCGCAAGCATCAGCAGTGCGATGCTCTGCGAGAACGCGAAGATCAGGTAGCCGGCGACGTTGCCGCTGAGCGCGCCGATGAGAACCGGCCGGCGGCCGACGCGATCGGACAGTCTTCCCCAGATCGGCGAGAAGAAGAACTGCATCAGCGAGTAGCTGGCGAGAATCCCACCGAGCACGAAGCCGCTCGCCCCGTATGTCTGCGCATAGAACGATAGGAGCGGCACGACGATCCCGAAACCGAGCAGATCGATGAATACCGCGAGGAACAGAACGAGGAGGGAGCCCTTTTTCACGGCGCGGAGTTTAGCCTGTGAACGCGCAATTCGCGAGTGTCATCGCCCCAGAATCGCCTCGAGCAAGCGAGGGCCGGGCTCGAGTGTCTCGAAAAAGTGGGTCGGGCTTTCCGCGATCAGCGCCTCAGCCGGCGTCGGACCGGTGGGCACCGCGATCGACGTCGCCTCGTAAGGCACCGCGCAGCGGATGTCATGCACCGAGTCGCCGATGATGACGACGTCGCATGGAGCGAAACGCAGCCCCGTATGCTCGGCGGCACGGAGCGCGGCGATTGGCGGGAGCTCCGCACGCACGGCGGAGTCGCTCCCGAACGCCCCAAATGGGAAGTAGCCGTTCAGCTCGTGGCTGCCAAGCTTGATTCGCGCCCCAGGCTCGATGTTGCCCGTCAGCAGGCCGAGCACGGCGTCACCCTCCCCTTCGAGAAGCTCGAGAAGAGCGACGACCCCCGGCATCAGCCTCACGCGCTGGCCGGAGATCCGCGACCGCATCTCGCGCAGGTAGACCTCCCAGAGCGCATCGATCTTCGATGAAATCTCGTCGCTCGAATAGCCGGCGTCGCCGAGCACGATCCGCGTGATCTGCGGATCGGTGAGTCCAGAAAAGTCGTACGGCCGAAGCGAACGCTCGTGCCCGTAGATTTCCCGCAGGGCAACCGCGTACGCCTCACGCGCCACGCCGTCGTCGCGGAGAATCGTGCCGTCGATGTCGAAGAGAACGAGGCGGGGCATAGGCTCGAAGTGCTGAGTGCTGAGTGCTGAGTGCTGAGTGCTGAGTGCTGAGTGCTGAGACGGCGTAGTTTCTGTGCCGGAGAGAGTCAACATGAATCGCCACAAAATCGAGGTTGTCGACGCGTCACCGCTCCAGCCTGCTCGAAAACCGGGAGTGTAGGCCCCGCATTTCGCCGGCGCTGTGCGCGTCACTTGCCGCCTCTTCGTGCCCCTGATTAAATGGGCGCATAGGAGATTGTGAATGCGCATCTTCCGACTCGCGCCGATGCAGCTCGTCGTGTCGCTGTTGCTCGCCGGCTGCACTCACACCGCGGCGCCGGTGGCCGTCGCCGATCCGCAGGCGGAAACACACGGAGGCAAGCACGGCACCGAGGCTCTGCTGCTCAGTTGCATGGATTACCGCCTCGTCGACGACACTGAGCGCTACATGTCGGGTCGCGGCCTGCGCGACCAGTACGATCACGTCGTCCTCGCAGGAGCATCGCTCGGCGCGACCACCGATGCCCACCCGGCATGGGGAACGACGTTTCGCGAACATCTCGACGTCGCAGTTCAGCTGCATTCGATCAGGCGCGTCATCGTTCTCGATCATCGGGACTGCGGCGCCTACCGCGCAATCCTCGGTGAGGATCTCGCGGGTGACCGCGAAAGGGAGACGGCAATTCACGCGGAGAAGCTTCGTGAGCTAGCACGACGTATTCACGAGGCAAGGCCCGATCTGAAAATCGAGCTCGGGATCATGGATCTCGACGGTAAGGTCGAGACGTTGAGCGAAGCGCGATAGTCGCCGCGGCGGCGGCCGGAGACCCACAACACTCCTTCCGCCGACCTCTCGTCTTTCCTAATCCAGCGCCGATGCTGGCACTTCGCGCTGGACGTCGATGTTCTGAAGCAGGATTCTCGTCTTGCCGTCGTCGCTCGTACGAACGGTCGAGAAACGGATCCCGCCGATCGTCTTCCACTCGCTGAACCGGAATACGCGTTTCGGATCGTCCCTCTTCATCCCCTCCAGAAGCATGTCCCACCGGTCGACCGAGCCGCTCTCGCGATCGATCCATGGCCAGTAGATGTCGCCCGGGGTGAGGCCAACGTTGTCGAAGGTGAGCTTCACGACGTCGTAGCTCCGTCCACCCTCCTCCTGCACGCCCGCATACTCGAGATGAGTACCATCGTCGAGGAGCTTCGTCGGCATGAGCAGCCAGTAGACGTCGTTGATGAAACGGCCATAGCCGCGTTCGAGCCACGGCTTCAGCTCCTCGACAGGTTTCCCGGCGACCCACGCCTTCCCTTCTCGCGTGTTCACATTCATTCGAATGACGAAGTCGTTCCCGTCCTTATCCTTGCCGCTCACGCGGTACTCTCCCGTGTAGCGATCGAGCCGGTGATCGAACGACGCGGCGAGCTTTCCTTCGCGTTCGACGGCGAAGGTGAAGGCGAAGTAGCGTGCAGGCTCCCACGCCTTACCGGCATGCGCATCGAACGCCCGCTGTGCTGCGGCGCGGGCCGGATCTTCCGCCGTCGTGGTCAGCGCAGCTGCAGTGAGAAGTACCAGCATGAACGAGTTGCGCAGCTTCATCGTGCCTCCTCGGCGGAATTGAGAATTGAGAAGATGCTACCATCCGCCAGTGCCTCCACGCATCGTGATCACCGGAGTCGGTGCGCTGAGCCCGAACGGGCTCGGACGCGAGGCATTCTTCGACGCTACGGCGCGAGGGATTTCCGGAATCAAGACGATTCGCGCATTCGATCCGTCGGGACTCAGCTCGCGGATCGCGGGCGAGCTCACGGGCTTCGAACCGGCTCAATGGATCGACCCAAAGAGCATTCGCCACGTCTCGCGCGTCGTGCCGATGTGCCTCGCGGCTACCGACGAAGCTCTGCGCGACGCGCGTCTCGATCCGAGATCGCTCTCACTCGCAGAACGGCGGCGAACGGGCGTCATGCTCGGCTCAGGAGGCGGAGCAATCGAGTTCTCCGAGCGGATGTACGAGCTCTGGTATGGCGGACATCTCAAGCAGGCGTCGGTCTATTCGATTCCGTCGGGCACGATCGGTACACTCGCGTCCGAGATCTCGATGGCTCACGACCTCCGCGGCTTCTCGCATCTCATCTCCACCGGATGCACGTCATCGACTGACGCAATCGGCTACGCCTACAGGAACCTGCAGTTAGGCATCGCCGACATCGTTATCACCGGAGGCGCGGATGCAACGATTACCGAAGGAGTGATGACCGGCTTCTGCATCATGCGGATCGTGTCGACCGCCTTCAACGACCGGCCCGAAGCCGCGTCGCGTCCCTTCTCGAAAGACCGTGACGGCTTCGTACTCGGCGAGGGAGCGTGGATGTTCGTGATGGAGCGCGAAGAAACGGCGCGCGCACGCGGAGCACACATCTACGCCGAGGTTGCCGGCTACGGCTCCACGTGCGACGCGCACCACCGGGTACGCATGGACGAGTCGGGTGAAGAGCCCGCGCGCGCGATGTCACTGGCGATGGAGGAGGCTGGAGTCGAGCCAACCGACGTCGGATACCTCAGCTACCACGGCACGTCGACCGAGCTGAACGACAGGATCGAGACGCGCGCAGTGAAGATCGCATTCGGTGATCACGCGCGCCGCTTTCCCGGCTCGGCGGTCAAGTCGATGATCGGGCATCCGCAGGGGGCGTGCGGCGCTGCCGGAGTGGCAGCGACGCTCATGGCCTTCCGCGATGGCCTGCTTCCGCCAACGATCAACCTCGACGTGCCCGACCCTGACTGCGATCTTGATTACGTTCCCGACGCAGGGCGGCGGGCGTCGCCACGCGTTGCCGTCTGCAACACGATCGCATTCGGCTCGAAAAACTCCGCGCTCGTCCTGAGGAGTCTCGAGTGAGTCGCTTGGGCCTGGCAATGCGCGCGCCTCGAGAGCTCGCCTGAACATGGACTTCTCTTTGACTCCCGCCCGCGTCACCTCCGATGAGCTTCTTGACGAGCACGACGCCGCCGAAGGCGAGATGCAGCGCTCTCTGCGCGACCTGCGCCGATTCAACAGCCTCGCAGGTGGACGGCGCGCCTATCTCGCGATGCTCTCGCGACTCGTACCGCACGACGACGCTCGCGTCGCAATCCTCGACCTCGGGACCGGCACGTCCGATCTTCTCGATGCGGTGAGGCGGCGCTGGCCGCACGCGACGACGATCGGCCTCGACAGCAACGTTCGCCACCTCGCGTACGGCCGCGCGCTCGGGGGCACGAAGACGGCACGTCTAGCGGCCGATGCGTTCCATCTGCCCTTTCTAGACCGTTCCGTCGACATCGTTGCGTCGTCCCATTTTTTTCACCACTTCGCTCCCGACGAGAATCTCGCGATCGTGCGCGAATCGCTCCGCGTGGCGCGTCGTGGCATCGCATTCACCGATACGCAGCGGCACTATGCCCCGCTCCTGTTCGTACGACTGCTCGGCGCGCTCCGCCTAACCGGATCGATCACGCGATACGACGCGCCCGCATCCGTGAGGCAGGGGTACACGATGTCCGAGATGCGTACGTTCGCTCGTGCACTCGGCCTCGAATCGGCCGAAGTGTTCCACCTCGCCCCATTCCGATTCGGCCTGGTGGTCAGAGCATGAGCGCACCCTCGATGTACGACGTCGCGATCGCCGGCGCCGGACCGGGAGGCGCGACGCTCGCCGCCCTCCTCGCGCAACAAGGGCTCGCGGTGGTGCTGTTCGACCGCGACGAATTTCCGCGCGACAAACTCTGCGGCGAATTTCTCTCGTACGACGCGCTCGCGCCACTCGAGCTCATCGGCCTCCTTGCGGAGCTCGATGCCAACGGTGCGACGGCGATCGACCGCTGTCGCATCGTGGGCCCGCACGCGCGCTACGAGCTCGAGTTTCCACACATCGCGCGAGGCATCTCGCGGCTCCGTCTCGATGCGATGCTCGTGCGTCGCGCGGCGGCGCTCGGGGCGAACGTCCGCGAAGGATGGAGCGTCGACGCCGTACAACGAACGAGCGACGGCTTCCTGTTGCAGCTGCGCGACCGCGAACGCGAGGCGCAGGAAGCGACGGCGCGGATCCTCGTCGGCGCATGGGGACGCTGGGGTCGGATCGACCGCCAGCTCGAACGCCCCTTCACCCGCGACATGGGGCGACGCCACTTCGGCTTCAAACGCCACTATCGATCGCTCACGACATCGGCACCCGGCGATGATGAATCGACGCCCGGGGCCATCGATCTCTACTCCTTCACACGTGGATATCTCGGCGTGAACGCCGTCGAGGGAGGAACGGTGAACATCTGCGGGCTCGTGCATGCGAGCGCGCTCGATGGCCTCCGCGGCGGCTGGGAGACGTTCGTCGACTCACTACCGGCGGAAGGAGAACACCTCCGACGTCTGTTTGCGTCGCACGAGCCGGCTCAGGCACAGTTTCTTTCGTCGGAGCCGGTGATCTTCGCCGCGAGGTCACCGGTGGTCAACGGCATCCTGATGGTCGGCGACGCAGCCGGCATCATCGATCCGCTCGCCGGAAACGGGATGGCGATGGCGATCCAATCCGCCCTCGTTGCAGCCGCCGCAATCGTCGAGAACGGGCTTCGCGATGTCGACGCGACCGCGGCGCAATATGACGCGAGCTACCGCGCACTCTTCCTCGACCGGATCCGCTGGAGCCGCCGCGTCTCGAAGCTGCTCGCACGCCCGAAGCTCGTCGATCTCGCGACTCGCCTCGTCCGCGTTTCGTCGATCGGCTCGTTCCTGCTCGCCAGAACTCGTGCAACCGACGCGCAGGTCGAGGCGATGGTGGGACGGTATCGGAGTTGTTAGTTGTTCTTCGGATCGCCCTGCTGCCGGAAGGGAGCGAGAAACTCTAGGGTCTCGAGACGCTGCTTGAGGAGCTCACCGACCCGCTCCGCCCGCGCGATGATGGCGTCGAGCTCGAGCAGCCGCTGCTTGTCGCCAACATCGAGCGGGAGTGACATCACGAGCGCGTTCGTGAGCTCTTCACACCCCGCCGTTTCCAGTTCCGGCACCTGGTTGGGTTTCGGAACGAACTCGAGATAGCGGAGCGAGAGATCCACGAGCCATTCCCTGATGGCGTAGGCCGCTTCTGGCGGCGCGGCGACGTCGGGAAGGCGCATGACACGCGCGACGCGGTAGGGCGAGTCGCTCACCTGCTCCACGACGCGGAATCGCGCCTGCCCGTTCAAGATCAGGTTGAACCGACCATCTTCCAGCGCCGAGAGACTCTCGATCTGCCCGAGTGTGCCGACCGGGTGCACTGCAGGCGCACCGTAGTAGTCGGCCTCCCAGCCCTCTTCGAGGAGGATCATCCCGATCCGCTCATCACTCGCCATCGCGTCGGCGACCATCTGCCGGTATCGCGGTTCGAACACATGCAGTGGGAGCCGCGTCCTCGGAAAGAAGACGACGTTCGGAAGCGGGAAGAGCGGGAGGAGGAATTCCTCGCCCGGCTCGGGAAGGGCCATCGGGTGATTCTACGATGCAAACGCCGTCGTCGAACGCGCTCCGCGAGGCGTCGCTTCCCAAAGCTGTGCGGCTGCACGCGGAGTCAGTACTCTTCTTCCGCCTCAGCCGATCCAGGCCTGACGGCCGAACTGCGCTGCGTAGTAAACCGCGAACAGCGCTTCGATACCGAAAAGACACCAGGCGATTCGCTTCGCGTGAATCGACGAAAACGCAAGGAGCAGCACCGGAACGGCGAGAAGCGCGTAGCGGTTAATGCTCGTCATTCGCCCTGTGACCACCGGCAGCCAGATCAGCGTCGCGCAATAGAGCCCTTCGCCCCAGCGACCGCGTGCAACGAGAAACGCCGCGCCGATCAGGATCAGCGCGGCGGACGCCGCCGCCCAGAGACCAATCTCGCGCTGATCTCCGACGGTCTTGAGCAGCCCGTTCAGCAAATACCCAGGGGTCGCGACGCTGCTCCTTCCGAACCGCTGTTGAGCCGTGAGGAATGCAACCGGATCTCCCGTCGTGATCCAAAGATAGATTGAGAAGAAGGCGAGCCCGACCGGAGGACCGGCGGCAAGCGCGGCGGCTATTGACCACTTCCGTTGCCGCACGGCGTCGACGGCCAGAAACACGAGGGGAATCCCGGTGATCCGCGTCATCCCGGCGAGCACTCCCGCGATGAATGCCGCCACCGGCTTGTCGGCCGATGCACTCCGGAGCACGGCAGCGCAGAGGAGGAGCGCGAGACTCTCCGTGTAGTTCGCAACGAAGAATACGGAAAACGGCATCGCGGCGAAGAGCAGCAACACTCGGTCCCGAGTCCCCGTGCGGCGCATCAGCTCGATGGCACCGAGAAAGAACGCGACGTTGAGAATGCTCGTGGCGAGCTCGACCGGCGCCGGCAGGAATCCGACGAGCCGCACGACGAGCGGGAAGAGCGGAAAGAATGCGTAGGCGGACGCCGCGTGCGCGCCGTATCCCTGCTCGGCGATGACGTGGTAGAAGTTGCCGTCCCAGTTCGCCAGCCCGCCGAACCTGCCGTGCCGCTCCGAGGGAATCACCATGCCTAGGCGTGAAGAGAGCACGATGACGACGAGGAGAACCAGCGCGAAGGCCGCGATCGCTGCATGGAGACGCCAGCCCTGCATCGCACTGGACTCGACCAACTCCGTTTGCACTGCAGGAGCACGGCGAGCGAGACCGAAGCCGGCGACTGCCGGCAGCGCAAGGAACATCAGAAGCAGAATCGGCAGCGCCACGAAAGGCGTGAGCGGCGGCGCAGTCACGAATCTCGTCTCCTGCAGGCGCCGGCGGTGCGTTCCGTCAGCTGTCGACAGCTCGAGCACGAGAACGTGCTCGCCCGCGCCGAATGCCGCCGGGTCGATGCTTGCCTGAAATCCCGGGTACAACGTGCCGGACAAGCCCTGAAATCTCTCCGCGACACCGGGCCACGCGAGGAACGGCTTCCCGCTGATGACTTCGCGCCCGTCTACGAAGATCGCGATCCGCACCTCACCCACCGCGGACACAGCCCAACCCTGAACGGTGAAGATAGTCGCCCCGTCGGGGTCGCGAGGTTGAACTTCGTACCAGCCTTCGAGCGCTGGACCGGCAGTTTCCGCGAGCGCGATCGAACCGCAGAGAAACGCAAAGGCGACCATCACGGCAACCCGGAAGACGCTCACCGCCGTACGCGTCCGGCGCGACAGTGCAGACCGCTCTTGCAAACTCTCCGCCGTCGACGAGCATTGACCGCGCGACTCAATGCCTCGCTCGCCCGTGCCGAACGAGATCCCACCTTCATGGTTGCAGGTCACTCGTTTCCCCGCCGCTCGCTGCCGCTCGTGATTCTCATTGGTCGGACGATTCCTTATGATAGCCCCGCCATGGCCTACAAAGACCTTCGCGAATTCATCGCGGCGCTCGAAAATGCAGGCGAGCTCGTTCGCATCAAGGAACGCGTCTCTCCGAAGCTGGAGATCACCGAGATCACCGATCGCGTGTCGAAAAAATTCGGACCCGCGCTGCTGTTCGAGAACGTCGAAGGTTCCGACGTCCCTGTCGTGATCAACCTCATGGGAAACGAGCGCCGGATGAAGATAGCTCTCGAGATCGAGAGCTACGACGAATGGACCGAACGGCTCGACTTCTTCCTCGAGCCGCGCATCCCGACGGGGCTGATCGACAAGATCAAAATGCTTCCCGCGCTCGGCGAGCTCGCGAACGTCTTCCCGAAGTACGTCGACTCCGCTCCATGCCAGGAAGTCGTCCTCAAAGGCGCCGACGTCGACCTGGGCAAGCTGCCGGTCCTCACCTGCTGGCCCGAAGACGGGGGGCCGTTCATCACCTTTCCGCTCGTCTTCACGAAGGATCCCAAGTCGGCGAAACGCAACGTCGGCATGTACCGGATGCAGGTCTACGACCGGAACACGACCGGAATGCATTGGCAACTGCACAAGGACGCGGCGCGACAGCATCAGGACGCCGAGGCGATGGGCAAACAGCGGATCCCGGTGAGCGTCGCAATCGGCGCCGATCCGATCACCTGCTTCGCGGCAATCTGCCCGCTGCCTCCCGACATCGACGAGATGCTCTTCGCCGGCTACGCGCGCAAGGAATCGGTTAGGCTCGTGAAGTGCGTGACGAACGACCTCGAGGTTCCCGCGAATGCCGAGATCGTGCTCGAGGGCTGGGTCGACCCCGCGGAGCGCCGCGCCGAAGGACCCTTCGGCGACCACACCGGCTTCTACACGCCGGTCGAACCGTACGCGGTCTTCCACGTCGAGGCGATCACGCACCGCAGGAGCCCCATCTACATGGCGACGATCGTAGGCAAGCCGCCGCAGGAAGATGGCCACATGGGCTTCGCGATCGAACGATGCTTCCTCCCCATCATGAAGAAGCAGTTTCCCGAGATCGCCGACATGCACATGCCGATGGAAGGGGTGTTCCACAACCTCATGATCATCGCGATCAAGAAGCGCTACCCGGGACATGCGCGCAAGATCATGCATGGCATCTGGGGTCTCGGGCAGGCGATGTTCACGAAGACGATCGTGATCGTCGACGACCACGTCGATCCGCACGACCTCCGGACCGTCTCCTGGTACGTGCTCAACAACGTCGATCCCGAGCGTGACATGGAGATGGTCATGGGACCGATCGACGTGCTCGACCACTCGTCGCGAGCCTTCGGGTACGGCAGCCACGTCGGCATCGACGGAACGAAGAAGCTCGAAGGCGAAGGCTTCACGCGCGTCTGGCCCGACGAGATCGAGATGTCGGGCGACGTGAAGTCGAGGATCGACGCGCTCTGGCCCAGGCTGGGGCTGTAGTGGTCCGTAACGAAGGTCTTGCCACCAGTTCCTCCGTCACAGGTGACGACGAGTCTGCGCAGTAGCAACGCCCGGCCTGGACGCTCTCACTCCGGCAGCCGTACCAGCGGTTACACGTCGCACGCGGGGAAGTTTGGCACTCACCCCCCTGTTTGCGGCTGGCGAACCCGATGGATCCGACGACTCGAACCGCCTCTCCGCCCGAGGAAGGGCGCGAAACGCTGACCCTCAGCCAGTATCTGGAGTGGGAGGAGTTTCGCGTCCACAACCCGCACACGAACCTGTCGCTCGAGTCGGGTGACGCGGCGTGGGGTCCGCTCAGGGAAATCCTCGCCGGGGCTCCACTCTCGATGATCGACCCGTCGATCCTCGGGCGGATTACGAGCGAGCGCTGGCTCGTCGATCGCTCCGCGGATCTTTCGACGCGCTACCACCTCCGCCTCGTCTCGCTCGAGACCGTGACGACGTGCAACCAGAAGTGCTACTTCTGCCCGGTGTCGATCGCGCCGCGCGAAGACGTCGAAATGCCGCCGGCGCTCTTCGACCGGATTCTCGACCAGCTGACCGCCTATCGCTCGACGCTCGAAGGAGTCTTCCTCCAGTCGTACAACGAGCCGACGATCGACCGCCGCTTCGTGCCGCAGTGCCACCAGCTCCTCGACGCACAGCTGCCCGTCGCAATCCTCACGAACGCCTCAGGCCTCACACCGAAGCGCGTCGACGAGATCCTCACCCGCGGGAAGCTTCGCTACATCGCCGTGAACCTTTCGACACTCGATCGCGCGCGCTACGCCGCGGACCGAGGCGCCGATCACCTGGTCAATGTGCTTCGGAACGTCGACTACCTCTCGAAGAACCCCATCGCGACCGAGATGCGCATCGTCGTCCTCGGCCAGGGTGACGACACGCACCGGAGTGATTTCGACGCGATCCGCGAGCGCTACGATGGCACCCCGTTTGCCGTCACGTTCCACACCGTCATGGACCGCGCGGGCTACCTCGACCTCGGTGCGAAGCCGGCGGCGCCTCACGTTAGGCTTCGGGGCTGCGACAACATCGGCTCCAGACCGATCCAGCATCTGCACATCACCCCCGCCGGACTCTGCGTCCTCTGCTGTCAGGACTACGACGAGAACTACGTCGTCGGTGACCTCTCCAGGAGCTCGATCGATGAGGTGATGAGCGGCCCGGAAATGGCGCGCATGCGCCGCTGGGCGTATGGCATCGAAGAGGCGCCCGACAACTTCATCTGCCGCAACTGTGTCTTCGCGAAGTCCGAGCCGATCGTCGGGCGTACGCCCGCGTCGGAGTGAGGACGCGTCCGCGCCACTCCGTTTCCGGCCAGTGTAGAGTGGCCCCTGAATGAACGCGGCATCGCTGAGAATCAGCTATCTATTCGAGTCGTCCGAGATGGCGGGCGGCCACCGCGTGGCCCTCGCGCAGGCCGATGCGCTCATCGCGCGCGGCCACCGCGTCCGCATTGTAACGAAAGGCGGGCCGCTCACGTGGGGCCGATCGAATGCCACATGGACTCACGTTGCGACGCTCGAGGAGTACGACGCGGGCGGCGACGACTTCGTCGTCGGGACGTTCTACAAGACACTTCCGGCCGCGCACGCGATCGCGCCGGGCCGCGCCGTGCATCTTTGCCAGGGCTACGAAGCGCTGATCCCGCACTACGCCGAGGAGCTTGCAGCGATCGAACGCGCCTATTCGCTCCCCCTTCCGAAGCTCGTCGTCAGCCCGCACCTCGTCCCAATCTGCGCGCGCTTCAATGACAGGGTCGAATGCGTCGGACAGATCGTCGACCGGGTCTTCTATCGGGATCTGCCGGCACGAGAGCACGATCCCCTACGCCTCCTTCTCGTCGGCGAGATGCAGGCGGGCTTCCGCGGAGTCGCAGACGCCTACGCCGCGATTCGCGCGGCGCGCGCGGCCGGGGCGCGATTCGACCTGGTCCGCGTCTCGTCGCTGGGGCCGGCCGACGGTGAGCCGCTTCACGAATCGAGCGAGTTCCACACCGCCGTGACCAACGACGCGATGACCGGAATCGTCCATTCGTGCGACATCGCGATCGCGCCCAACCATGCAGTCGAGGGCTTCGGCCTTCCGGCTGCGGAGGCGATGGCCTCAGGGCTGCCGCTCGTCGCGACGCGAATCCCAGCGTACCTCTCGTTCGACGGGCACGATGACTTTGCGCTCTTCGCCGATCCGGGAAACCCGGAATCGCTGACCGCGGCGCTCTCGCGGATGCTCGGAGACGGCGAGCTCCGGCAGCGGCTGCGCCTGCGCGGCCGCAGAGTCGCCGAATCGTTCGACGCCGCCCCGGTCGCGATGCGAATCGAGCGGTTCCTCCTCTCCCTCTGAACTGAATCCATTTCGCCACATCCGGCGCGGAATCGATTGAACATACAATCCCGATCGAATACGCGGCCCGGGCGGCCGCGCACGAATGCTCACCCCCGGAATGAACCCGAACCCTCCCAAGGAGCACGCATGAAACGACGGCATCTCGCCATCGTCGTCGCGCTGCTCGCCGCGATTCCGTCGCTCGCCATCGCCGCTCCCGCGGCCGCGAAGCCCGATCTCGCGAGCGAGATCCGCGAGACGACTCTCGCCAACGGTATGCACGTGATCGTCTGGCCCGATCGCGACATCCCTAACGTCGCAATGTACATCTGGTATCGCGTCGGTTCGCGCAATGAGCGCCCCGGAATCACGGGCCTCTCCCACTTCTTCGAGCACATGATGTTCAACGGCGCGAAGAAATACGGTCCAGGAGAGTTCGACCGTGTGATGGAAGCGAACGGCGGCGCAAACAACGCCTACACGTCGACCGACGTCACGGTCTACCAGAACTGGTTCCCGAAGAGTGCGATGGAGCTGATATTCGACCTCGAGGCCGACCGGATCGAGAACCTCGCGTTCGACGACAGCATCGTCCAGAGCGAGCGCGGCGTCGTCTACTCGGAGCGCCGCCTCCGCGTCGACAACAGCAACCAGGGGCTGCTGAACGAACAGGTGCAGGCCGCGGCGTACGTCGCCCATCCATACACCTTCCCTGTCATCGGCTGGCCGAGCGACATCGAGGCGTGGTCGAAGAAGGATCTGCAGGACTACTTCCGAACTTACTACGCGCCTAACAATGCGACGATGATCGTCGTCGGCGACGTGGCGGCCGACGAGGTCTTCTCCCTCGCGAAGAAGTACATCGAGCCGATTCCGGCGCAGAAGGCGCCCGATCCGGTGCGCACGGTCGAGCCCGAGCAGTCGGGCGAGCGTCGCGTGACCTTCACGAAAGACGCGCAGGTGCCGCTGATCCAGGTCGCCTGGCACATCGGCCGGGCGAACGATCCCAACGCGGAGACGCTCGACCTGTTACAGGCGATCCTCACACGCGGCGACTCCTCGCGGCTCCACCAGCGCCTCGTCGAGCAGGATCAGCTCGCCCTCGGAGTCGGCGCGTTCCAGGATCCTCGAGGATTCGACCCGGGACTCCTCTGGATTGCGATGACGCTCTCCGCAGGCGCCGACCCGGTGAAGGCCGAGAAGATCCTCGACGAGGAGCTCGCGAAGATCGCCAAGGACGGTCCAACCGAGGCGGAGCTCCGCAAGGCGAAGAACATCCAGGTTGCCGACTTCTGGCGAAGCTTGAAGACGATCAATGGCAAGGCGCAGGCTCTCGGCAGCAACGAGACCTTCCGCGGCGATTGGCGCCAGCTCTTCTCCGCTCCCGACCGCTACGAGGCAGTGACCGCGGAACAGGTGAAGCAGGTAGCGGCCAGCGTGTTCCGCAGCACGAATCGCACCGTGGGCGTGCTCATGCCGCCCGCGGCGGAGCCCGAGACGAAGGAGGCCGCGCGATGAACCGGAAGAGAATCCTCGCCGCAATCCTTGCGATGGCGATCGCGATCCCCGCCGCGGCGCAGTCGGCGTCAATGAAGCTGCCGAAATACGAAAGCGTCACACTCGGCAACGGGATGAGGCTGCTCCTCATGGAGAAGCGCGACGTTCCGATGATCGCGTTTCACGCACGCATTGCGGGTGGCGCGATCGCGGACCCTAACGGCAAGGAAGGGACAGCCGACCTCGTTGCCGAATTGTTGCAGAAAGGGGCCGGCGAACGCGACGCGCTGCAATTCTCGGCCGCCGCCGACAGCGTCGGCGCGACGTTTGGAACGGCGAGCACCCGCGAATCTCTCGTCGTGACGGGCGAGTTTCTCGCTCGCGATCAGAAGCTCATGCTCGAGCTTCTCGCCGACGCACTGCGGAGGCCACGCTTCGAAGCCTCCGAGCTCGAGAAGCTTCGCAAGAGAATGATCGACGGGATCGCGGCGGCACGGGAGAACCAACCCGACGCCGTGATCGACAACTACTTCGACGCCTTTCTCTTCGGCACGCACCCATATGGCCGGAGCGCCAGCGAAACGTCGCTCGCCGCGGTCACGCGCGACGATGTCGCGACGTGGTACCCGGAGAACGCCGGCGCCGATCGGACGATCCTCGTTTTCGTCGGTGACTTCGATTCGAAGTCGCTCGCAAAGGACGTGAAGAAGGCATTCGGAGACTGGCAGAAGGCGGCATCGCCAATGCCGAAGCTCACGGCGCCTGCCACACGGAAGGGGCGGCGCGTGCTGCTCGTCGACAAGCCCGATGCGACGCAGACGTACTTCCGGATCGGCAACATCGGAATCGCGCGGAAGGACCCGGACAGCGTCGCCGTCGACCTCGTGAACACCGCGTTCGGGGGTCGCTTCACGTCGATGCTCAACAGCGAGCTTCGCATCCGCACCGGCCTCACGTACGGAGCGCGCTGTTACGTGAACCGCGAATCGGTTCCGGGCAGCGTGGCGATGAGCTCGTTCACCAAGACCGAGTCGACGGCAGAGGCGATCGATCTCGCGCTCGCGACGCTCGGACGGCTTCACAAGGGAGCAATCGACGCCGCGACGCTCTCATCGGTGAAGGCCTATGTCGCCGGTCAGTACCCGCCGCGCCTCGAGACAGGCAACTCGCTCGCTGCGAAGCTCGCCGAGATCGAGGCCTTCGCCCTCGGACGTGGCGAGGTCGACGAATACGGCGCGAAGCTCGCGGCCGTGACGGGAGAGGGCGCGAAATCGGTCATCGAGCGCGTCTACCCGAAGGAATCAGACCTCACCTTCGTCCTCATCGGCAACGCCGCCGCGATCCGCGAGGCCGCGGGAAAATACGGCGAGATTACCGAGCGGAAGATCACCGACGCAGGCTGGCAGTGAGGCATCGCCTAACTACTGAGTGAGATTGGCGGGCGGCTGCGGACGCGGCCGCCCGTTATTTGCATCGCGCGCACGGCGTGGCGAATGCGGAAAGGAATTTCTCAGATCAACTCGGTCAGGATCCGGTTCGTCGCATTTCGCACGCGACGGCGAGATGCATCGATCGCACCCGGGAACGGAAGGTCGGTCTGCAGCTCCGGGCCCGCATCGTCTTCGATTTCGTCGATGATCCGCGTCGCCACCGCAGCCGCTTCCCAGTCGCGGTCCTGACCCTCGTTCGGCAGGACGGTCGTCGCAAGGTACTCGAGCATTCGGCGCAGGACGAGCTGGATCGAGTTGTCGCGCCCGAGCGAATACGTGATCGCTCCCTCTTCGTCGACCCGTATCTCAGGATCGAAGTCCATCCGGCGCACGACGCGGTGCCCGTGGTCCTCGAGCAGTTCCAGAACGCGCGCAAGCAGTTCTTCTTCGTTCTCGGGCATCATGTCTCCTCCTGCGGGGCCAAGTAGTATGCCCCCAACCGCGCCCTTGGGCAAGCGGTCCCCACCCCATCCATCAAGCGACGCGAATTCTCAACGGAACGTCGCCGATCGGTTCCCCACGACGTCCAACGGTTAGCCAACCTTCGATCTGACTGTCAGCCGTTCCAACCGGCGCGCTGACTTTGAACATCGCCGACGTCGCGGCCCCGGCCCATGTGATCGGGACGGCTGGGAATCCTTCGATCTTCAGACCTGGAAGCGACAGCGAGAGGGTCAGCGACTCTCCTCGCCCCACCGGAGCATTGAGCACGGCAGCTTCTCGCCGGTCTTCGACGATCGCAACACCGTCGGCTTCCGATTCCGTCGTCAGGTGAAGCCAGACGCGAATCTCGAATGCGTCTCCTTCGTCGACCGCGAGCGCACAGAAGACGCTGCAGACAACGGTGTCGGTTCGTACTGGCTTCGTCGCGTCCGTTCCCGGGAAGGGCTGTTCAGGAGCAGCCCCCGTCGCAGCGCCGGTAGCCGTCGGTACAGGCTCCGCCGGCGGCACGGTCGGTACGCCCCAATCGTCGTCGAGCGAGAGCGCGAGCGCCAGCCCTGGCCGCGGCCCCGCCGCCGCGTCGAGTCGCGCACGCCGCTCCAAAACTCCTGCGTGATCGGGGTGCTCGTGCGCGAGCTGATCGACGCGCATACGCGCTTCATCGAGGAGCCCATGGTCGAGAAGGAAATCGATGCCGTTCAAGTCGGCGTCGATCCCGGTCGACTCGAGTGCAGGTTGCGAGGGACGGAAGTTCCTCAGAATCGGGAGCTCGAGCGGCAGCGGCTCCGGCGCGAGGGAGATCGCGTCGTTCGAAGGCGGTGAGGCGGAAGCCGCAGATCGCGACGCCGCTCGCTGCGCCGAATCCTCCAAGCGCGCGGCTGCGGCGCCATGGAATCGGGTCGTGCGAAACACGCCGCCTGCGGCGCCCACTGCGACCGGCGGCCCGTCGTCGACCGCGAACCCATGCGAGAGAAGGTGCGAACGGAGCATCGCGTACGCCTCTTCCTCCCCGCGGAAGAGAAGTGAGTCGAGATAGTCAGCCGCCGTTGCCGCCGCGTTGTCGTGCTGGCTCTCTTCGAGGTAGATCTTCAGGAGCTCGTCGTGCGCCTCGAGATTCCTCGGTGCGCGTTCGAGCACGGTGCGCAGGCGGCCGATCGCCTTGTCGAACAGTCCGAAGCGGACGAACACCTGCGCTTCGGACACGTTCTCCGCGATGAACTCGATGTGTTTTTCCTCGTCGTCGGCGATGTAGACGCGCGGTTGCCGGAATCCGGCGGCCTTCGCACTCGACTCCATGGTATCGAGCGCTCCCGCTGCCTGAAGCTCGCCAAGCGTCGTGCTCCACGCCGCAAGAGCGTCGTCCGGTGACGTGATCACGACGGCGACCGCGTGCGCGCGCGCCAACTCGATCTCGCGTCGATGGGAGAGTGGGTTCCGCGTGACGACGGCGAGCGCCGCGGCGTTGCGAATCTGGCCATCCACGACCGACTCGGGAGGATCGTGCGTCAGACGAGCCGGGCTCCAGCATTCGGCGTCGCGCGCCTCGACTGCAGCGCAGAAACCTCGCGCCGCTGCCTCCTCACCGGGAGAACAGATCACCACCACCGGCTCTGCCATGATCGAGAGGCGGACCGAGCCGCCGTCTTCGGATTATACAAAGTCGAGAGGCGAACGCGACACTTGTCGCGATGCGTTGAATCGCATGAAACGACTACCCGCCGTCGCGACTCAACGCGAGGATCGTGAGGTCGTCGCCGAGCGGCGTGCTTCCCGAGAAACCGAGAACCGACTTTTCGAGCCGCTCGATCAATCCCGCTGCGTCGCTCCCGTGCCACGCCGCCGCATTGACGCAGACCGCATCGTGCCCAAGTTCGTCGCCATTGCCGTTCTCAGCCTCGATCACGCCGTCGGTGAACATGAGCAACGCCTCCCCTGGAGAGAGCGTTGTCGCCTGATCGCGATACTGTGCCTGCGGGAAGAGACCGACGACCATGTCGGTCGTCGTAAGCACTTCGACGCGCCCGCCGCGAAGAACGAGCGGCGGCGTGTGTCCCGCGTTGGCAAAACCGACGACTCCGCTCACCGGGTCGAGGACACCGACGAACATCGTCACGAACTTCGACGGTGCCGTCTTCGGGGCGAGCGTTTGATTGATGCTCCGGAGAAGATCGGCAGGCGTCGGGTCGGACTTCGTGAAGATGCCGAATGCCGTCGCAGTGCTCGCCATGACGAGCGCCGCGGTGATCCCCTTCCCCGAGACGTCGGCGATGATGAAGTAGATCCGCCCGTCGGGACGCTCGACGAAGTCGTAGTAGTCGCCGCTGACCGTGCGCACCGGCCGGTTGACCCCAGCGAGACGATAGCCAGCAATGTTCGGCGGCCTGCTCGGTAGGAGGCGGCTCTGAATGACATACGCCGTTCGAAGCTCCTCCTCCATCTTCGCCTTGACGTGCGACTCCTCGCGGAGTCGAGTCGTCTCGAGCTTCGCAGCGGCGACGCGCGAGATCTGCGCGACGAGCCTGACGTCGGCCTCCATGATCGTCCGCTGCGTCAAGAGATAGTCGAGATAGAGAACACCGAGCACCGAGTCGCCGACGACGAGAGGGGCGCAGAGCGCAGAGCGGATCGACTGGCCCACGATCGACTTCGCCATCGCCAGGTTCTCGTCCTGCGAGACGTCGTTGAACGAAAGCACGTTCTTCTTGACGACGACTTCCTCGAGCAGCGTGCGGCTGATCGTGAGGTCCTGCGAGTCGCTATCGGTCCTGCAGCGCATGTAGACCGACTGGAACGACTTCGAGTCGGAGTTGAGCAACGCCAGGGCACAGCGCGAAGGCGCCATGAGGTGCATGACCCTCTCGACGATGAAATCGAAGAGCTCGCTCATCGGGCGGTCTTCGATGAGCTCCATCGCGAGCCGGTTGAGGATGCGCAGCCCTTCCGCGTTCTGATCGCGGTGCGTGTCGGTCATGTCGCCGATCTGTTTGATCGGGATCGCGATGCTCAGGCCCGAGTTCGAGTCGTCGACCGAAATGCGCGGAGCAGATTCGACGGCGCCGCCGAGCTGCAGCTCGCTGTCGCCTAACATCACGACGTCGCCCTCGCGCAACCGCTCGATCACTTCGAGCCGAGCGCCGTTCAGGAACGTGCCATTCGCACTGCCGAGATCGTGAATGTGCCAGCAGCCATCCGTCCAGAGGAACTCGGCGTGATGGCGAGACAGGAAGCGATCGCGAATCGGAAGCGTGCAGTCCGCCGACCGCCCCATCGTGATCTTCTCGCCCTCCAGCACCAGCCGCGACGCCTCACTGTTCGGCTGCCGTAGCGTGACGCGGAGAACCGGAGGCTTGGTCATCGGAGCCCCTCGCCGCCGACGCGTGATCGCAACGACGCGCTCCACCTCGCCGACCGCCGGTTCCGGGCCATGACGCCGCGATTGTACGCGGAGGCGTAGCGAGAAGAAAGGAAGGCTCCGGACGTCGGCAACACCAATCCACCGCTTCGCTGCCCGTCGAATGCAGGCGTTGGAGCCACCATCGTCCTCGCTCGGGTCACGTCGCCCACTCCGCTTGTTAATGCTCAAAACGGCAGATCGGTTTCGCGTTTCGGCGATGTGACTGGCCCTGGTTAGCGCCTCGGGCAGCTCGGTGGCAGTGACGCAACAGCCGAGACGCCGCAAACCAACCAAGTGCCCCGTTCGCAAAATTCGGCTACACAGGCCGTGAGTGCCGAGGCGTCGGATGCGAGGCGTCGCGACGCAGGCGATGCAGGGACATCGCTAAGGAGCGACAACGAAACAGACGGCGTCGCGGCGCCACGGAATGCGTCGTCGAATTTAGCGAACGGGGCACGAAGGCATCACCGCGAACTTCAATGCTTCGCGGCGATCCATCGAGCGGAGCGCTCCCTCGACGCCACCGAGGTTGCATCGGTTCGTGATCAGGAGGCGCGCGTCAAACACGCCTCGGGCGAGCAGGTCAACTGCGCGGGCGAAAGTCGCGGGTCGGTGATGGTACGCGCCCCGCAGCGTGAGCTCCGAGTAGTGCGCGAGGTGCGTGTCGAGCGCGACCGAGGTTCCCTGGGCACAGCCTCCGAACAGGAGCACCGACCCTCCCGTGCGAACCACGCCGATCCCAGTCTCCCACGCGGCGGGCGATCCGGTTGCCTCGATCACCGCGTCGAATCCCTCGCCGCTTCCGCCGAGCACGCGCAGCCGCTGCGTGTCGTGCCCGTCGCGACGAGCGGCAAAGGTCTGGCTCGCGCCGAGCGCTTTCCCGGTGTCGAGCCGCGATTCATGCGGATCGGCGAGCGTCACGCTGTGCCCTTCGGCCGCGAGCATCGCAACGAAGAGCAGGCCGATCGGGCCACCGCCGATCACGAGGGCGTCGGAACGGGGCGGCAACGATGCGGCCTCGAGTCCGTGGACGACGCAGGCGAGCGGTTCGCTGAGCGCCGCGATCTCGAAGGGAAGGCCCTGCGGCTTCCTGTGGACGCTGCGAGCTACGAAACGCCGCGGGACGATGACGTATTCGGAGAACGCGCCGTTCAGGTAATGAAGGTCGCGGCACAGATTCTCGCGTGCGCGGGCGCAGAAGTCGCACACGCCGCACGGGGCAGAATTCGAGACGATGACTTCGTCGTTAGGCTTCCATGCCTCCACACCGTCGCCGGCGTGAACGACGACTCCCGACATCTCGTGGCCGAAAGGCGTTGGCACGACGAGCATGCGCGGGTGCCCGCCCCGCTTGAAGACCTTCAGATCGGTTCCGCACGTCGTCGCCGCGCGGATTGCAACCAGCAACTCGCCCGGACGCGGCTCGGGCACTTTGTGACGTCGAAGCTCGACCTGTCCCGGGCCGAGGAGAAAGAGAGTCTGCTGCATCGGCGGCTTTGCCATCGGATTCGATCCTGTCAGTCGGGGATCATCATCGCCTTGAGCGCTTCCTGAGAGCGCGCGAGCGCGACGGCGTCGCCGATGCGAGAGAGGGGGATGCGGTGCGAGACGAGGCTCGTCGCGTCGAGAGCTCCTCGTTCGATGAGGTTCCAGACCGCCGCCTGATCTTCGAGCGAGCCCGAGTAGGTCGCGACGACCCGCTTTTCGGCTTTGAACAACGCATTCAGGTCGAACGCCGCGCTCTCCCCGCGCGGCGCGTGCGCGAAGAGTACGACTGAGCCTCCCTCGCGTACCAGAGAGAGCGCCGTGTCGAGGATCTTCGCGCCCCCTACCGTGTCGAACGCCGCATCGGCCCCGGCGCCTTCGCTCGCCTCCATCACGGCGGAGCCGAGGCGCTCTCCCGGCGCGGCCGCGGCGTACGCGCCAAGCGACATCGCGAGCTCGAGCCGCTCGCGCCGCAGGTCGCTGACCACGACACGAAACGCGGGATCGATTGCCTTCAGCGTCAGGAGGTGAAGGAGCCCCATGCTTCCGGCTCCAACTACGAGCGCACAGCGCGCCGAGCTGCTGCGGGCCACGGGATCGAGCAGGCCGCCTCGACGAATGCCTCGGTAGACACAGGCCGCGGGCTCCATGAACGACGCCGCATCGTCCGACACGTGCGGAGGTACCAGACGTGCTGCGAGCTCGACCGCGCGCCGCCTCACGAGGATCCGCGCGCTGAAACCTCCCGGCTCGAGGAGGTTCTCTTTGAACGTCGGACACATCGTGTCGCTTCCGCGTGCGCAGAGCGCGCAGACACCGCACGACACGTGATGCGGAACGACGACTCGGTCTCCTGCACGGAATCGCTCGCTGCGACTGAGCTCCACCGTGCCAACGAGCTCGTGACCGAGCACCGACGGCGGTATCGCCGGCCCATCGATTTTGAAGAGATCGGTGCCGCAGAGCCCGCACGAGCCTAGGGCGAGCACGATCTCGCCTTCGGCCGGCGAAGGTACCACGCGACGCTCGACACTCGTCCGGCCGTTTCCGTGCGCTACCGCGACACAGCTATCGATCTCCGACACGCCGGACATTATCTACGTGCAAAGCCGAACGACGAAGAAGGAACACACTGAATGCTGAATGCTGAACGTGGAATGCAGAAACAACTTCGAGCCCACGACTTCTACATTCATCGTTCTGCATTCAGCATTCTGCACTCAGTATGTTCCCCCCTCGGTCCGCTGCCGCCATCGTGCTCAGACGGCGATCGCTGCCGATTCCGCCGAGGCCGCGTCGACGAAGGCGCGCGCCGCGCGCGCGACGCTCGGGTCGCGCAGGATTCGCGTGTGCCCCAGGCCGCGCGTTTTCATCAGCGTCGCTCCCGGCCATACGCTCGCCACCTTCGCTCCCTGTTCAAGCGGAATCTCACGGTCGATCTCGTCGTGAATGACGAGCAACGGCACCGCACGGTCGCGCGTCAGTGCGTCGGGTTGGAGCGACTCCCAGGTGACTCCGATTCGCCTCTCGGTCACACGCTGAATACGGCGCGCCATCGTCTTCGGAAGCCCAAGCGCCGCCGAGAATGTCTCGCTGTAAAACGTGAAGTCATGGGCCGGGGCGATGAAGACGGCACGCGCCACATCCACGCCGCGACCGATCGCCACGCTCGCCGCCGCGCAACCAAACGAATGTGCGACGATCGCCTCCAGCGGCCCGACTCGCCTCGCGACGTCGCTGACCACCCACGACGCTTCGACGATATTCGTTCGACTACCCAAGCTTAATCCGTGCGCGGGGAAGTCGGGTGCGACGACCCGGTATCCCGCCTCGACAAGATCGAGCGCCATCGCCCCCATCTGTGAGGCGCGCCCTTCCCAGCCGTGCAGCAGCAGCACGGTTCCCTTCTCTCCTTCGCCCCAGACACGCACCTCGATTCGGTTCCCCTTCGACGTGACCATGCCGAACGAGGCCGCATCGAGCAGCCACGCCTCCTCTCGCTTTGGCCTAGGGATCCTCCGTGGCGTCAGGAAGAGATCGGTCGCGAGCTCCTCGGCGCGCCGAGGAGCGACGCGATCGAGCAACCGGATGGCAGCTCCGAGAGAGCTTGCCAGTAACGAAAAACGACCGTTCGTACTATTTTGAAGTGTTGTGACGGCGTTCGTGTCGTTCATCAGCGTTTCTCCTTGTCGGATTGGAGGTCTCACACTCGCGATTCAGCGAGCAGCGATTCGAACTCGTCGCGCGCCTGCGTCTCGGCGTCACGCATCCGGAGCAGGCGCGCGAAGTGGTGATAGGCAAGGAAGATCGAGTAGACGCGACGCGCGAACTTGTCGGCGTCGAGATCGGCGCGGAAGTGTTTCTCATCGACGGCGATCTTCGCCGCGTGCGCGAAGGTCGCGAGCCAGTCGCGCTGCGAGCTGACGAGATAGTCGCGTAAGGGGCCCGGCTGATCGTCCAGCTCCGTCGCGGCGGCGATGAAGAGACAGCCACCCGGAAGCTTCGCGTCCTTCGCCCAGCGGAACCAGCCTTCGAACAGAGCACGAACGCGCGGCTCGCCGCGCGGAGAACGTAAGGCGGGCGTGACGATCTGTTCGATGAATCGTTGCGCGGCCGACTTCATCACCTCGAGTTGCAGGTTTTCCTTCGACTCGAAATGGGCGAAGAGGCCACTCTTCGACATTCCCGCTTCTTTCGCAAGCTCTCCAATGCTCAGCGCACCAAGACCGACCTGGCTCGCCTTGGCCAGCGCGATGTCCAGAATCGCATCGCGAGTCTCGTGCCCTTTCGTCATGGTCTCAAAATAGTACGACCGTTCGTAAAAAACAAGATGCAGTTTCGGAAGGAGCCGTCACAGACCCAAGGCGACTGATCTCGGCAGATGAATCGACTCGAACTCTGAACGTCGCGGGGACGCACACGCAACCGCGCGGCATCGCGGCACACGCGTTGCGCGTCTTCTCACTCCTCCGCCCACAATTCGCAATCCGTATCCAGTGCACGCGTTTCACGCGCTTATACTCTTCGGCGCTAACCGCGCGCCATCCGGCGCGCCCGTACGATCCAACCGGAGGAATCAGATGAAGCAAGGTTTCATTCGAATCGTGTCGGGACTTGCGACCGCCACGTTGCTCGCTTCCGCGTGCGCCACTGCGACACCTTCCCCTGCGCCCGAGGCGGCGCCCGCGTCCGTCGCGGAGACCGCGCCCGCTCCTGCTCCCGCACCACCGGCACCAAGCACGCCGCCTGCACTCACAGCCGCCGACGCCGTCGCATTCGTCGCCGAAGCGAACGAGAAGCTGCTCGCGCTGCGCCAGGAGTCGAATCGCGCGTCCTGGGTGAAGGCGAACTTCATCACGGAGGACACGCAGTATCTCGAAGCGGTCTCCGCGGAGCGGACGATCAATGCGGGCGTCGATTACGCCAAACGCGCATTCGAATTCGACAAAGTCGACGGCATTGATCCGTCAACGAAGCGACAGCTCGAGATGATCAAGCTCGGCCTCACGATGCCGACGCCCGCCGATCCCGAGAAGAGCCGCGAGCTTACGACGATCGCGACCCGAATGGACGGCATGTACGGCGAAGGGAAGTACTGCCCGCCGGGCGGCGGCAAGTGCATGGATATCGAGGAGATCACCGAGATCCTCGCGACGAGCCGTGATCCCAGGAAGCTGCGCGAGGTCTGGGAGGGCTGGCAGGCGGTCGGCGCACCGATGCGCAATGACTACGCCCGCTTCGTGGAGCTTTCGAACGAAGGAGCACGGGAGCTCGGATTCAAAGACACCGGCGCGATGTGGCGCGCGAAATACGACATGCCCGCGGACGAGTTCGCGAAGGAGCTCGACCGACTCTGGGGCCAGGTAAAGCCGCTCTACGAGTCGCTCCATTGCTATGTCCGCACCAAGCTCGGTGAGAAGTACGGCACCGAAGCCGTCCCCCAGAACGGCCCGATTCCGGCACACCTCGTCGGCAACCTCTGGGCGCAGGATAGGGCGAATGTCTACGACCTGGTCGCACCGAAGAATGCCGATCCTGGGTACGACATCACGAAACTCCTCAAGAAGAAGAAGGTCAACGAGATCGAGATGGTTCGCTACGGCGAGCGCTTCTTCACCTCGCTCGGCTTTGAACCGCTGCCGAAGAGTTTCTGGGAGCGCTCTCTCATCACCAAGCCGCGCGACCGGAACGTGATCTGCCACGCCTCCGCATGGGACATCGACGAGGACAACGACCTCCGCATCAAGATGTGCACCGACATCAACGCGGAAGACTTCCAGACGATCCACCACGAGCTCGGGCACAATTTCTACCAGCGCGCGTACAACAAGCAGCCGCTCGTCTTCCGAGACAGCGCAAACGACGGATTCCACGAGGCGATCGGTGACACGATCGCGCTCTCGATCACACCCGGCTATCTCGTAAAAGTCGGGCTGCTCTCCAAGGAGCCTGACACGTCGAAGGACACCGGACTGTTGCTCAATGCCGCCCTCGAGAAGGTCGCGTTCCTTCCGTTCGGCCTGCTCGTCGATCAGTGGCGATGGAAAGTCTTCGCAGGCGAGGTCACGCCGGCCGAGTACAACAAGGCGTGGTGGGAGCTGAAGTTGAAGTACCAGGGGGTGGCGCCGCCGTCTCCGCGCGGCGAGGAGTTCTTCGACGCCGGAGCGAAGTACCACGTGCCCGGCAACACGCCGTACTCGCGCTACTTCCTCGCGCACATCCTGCAGTACCAGTTCCACCGCTCGCTTTGCGAGGTGGCGGGACAGAGCGGGCCGCTCAACCGCTGCTCGATCTACGGAAGCAAGGAAGCGGGCGCCCGTCTCGGTGCGACGCTTGCGATGGGTGCAAGCCGCCCCTGGCAGGACGCGCTCGAGGCGCTCTCGGGTAAGCGCGAGATGGACGCCTCGGCGATCATCGATTATTTTGCGCCGCTCAAGACGTGGCTCGACGAGCAGAACAAGGGCCGCAGCTGCGGCTGGTAACGTACCTAGGGGGCCGGCACCACCGGCCCCCTAGGTGTATCAAGAATCCAGGAATTGAGAGATGCGCCGGGCGCCGATTCAGGCACGAGTCCAACGGCCGGATGCCTCGCGATGAAGCCCCAGGTGGCGGAAATCGTCGTTGTAGGCAAGGAGCTCGCCGCCTCGCGACCGCACGGTAAGCCTGTTATCGGATCCTGCGCACTTTCGACGCGAGCCCGAGCTTTTCGAGCACGACGATCGTGTACCAGCCGAAGTCGATCTCCCAGAACTTGAAGCCGAGCTTCGCCGACGCAGGGTGCGCGTGGTGGTTCGCGTGCCAATTCTCGCCCTGGAAGAAATGCAGGAAGCCGAGCCAGATGATGTTCTGTGAGGAATCCTCACCCGGCTTCGCATCGGCGCGCATGTGCGCGATGCTGTTGACGAAGCACTGCGCGTGAAGCGACGTCACGAGGCGCATCGGTCCGAGCCAGAAGAATGCTTCCCAGCCGAGCGGAATCCAGGCGAACAGCGACACGGCGAGCACTGGGACCTGCATCCGGTTCCAGAAGCGGTACTGCGGCTTGTTGAGGTCGGGGCACCAGCGATCGAGTGGGACGTTCCCCGCCTGCCAGAGCCAGCGCAGATGCGACCACCAGAAGCCGCCGATCGCGGGGCTGGAGATGTCTTCGGGAGTCTCGACCTTCGCGTGATGCTGCCGATGGTTCGCGGTCCACGAGTCGGGAGAGCCCGAGCCGCAGAACTGCGCGAAAAAGATCAGGAAGTGGCGGACGATTGGGTGAAGCTGAAGAGCCCTGTGCGCGAGCGCCCGGTGGTAGCAGACCGTCACGCCGATGCCTCCCACCCACGCGATCGCAAGCGTGGCGCCAGCGATCTTCCATCCCGGCGAAGGGAAGAAAACCAGTCCGACGACGGCGAGCACATGGATGAGCACCATGTAGAAGAAGGTCGGGTAGTCCCCCTTCGCGGGCTTCCACCACGGGGCGTTCCACGGCTCGGGACCGAGGCTCGAGACGATCGGAGTCTCCGCCGGGCGGGACGGCAGATCGGCTACGGAAGGGACACTTTCAGCAATGGCAGACATCCGGACATTCTCCACGAGGGCGCTGTGTGAGCAAGAAGAGATTCTGAATGGCCATTCAGCAATGGCCGGCGGAGGGGCGTTGACATCGAATCGCAACAGCGACCGGCGGCCGTACGTTCCACGCAACTCTTCCGGCGGCCGCGCGACGTAGAATCGTCACAACGATGAAACGCTTTCTGGCGCTCGGAGACTCGTACACGATCGGCGAGGGAGTGGCCGCCTCCGACCGCTGGCCTAACAGGCTTGCGGCGCTTCTCCGGGCAGAGCAAGTCGAGGTTTCCGACCCTGAGATCGTGGCGAGAACCGGCTGGACGACCGACGAGCTCTCGAGCGCAATCGACACCGCCGCGCCTCAGGGTCCGTTCGACCTCGTCTCGCTTCTCGTCGGCGTGAACGACCAGTATCGAGGGCTCGAGATCGAGGGCTTCCGGCGGCGCTTTACCACGCTCCTGCAGCGATCGATCGCGTTCGCCAGCGGCGCCCCCTCGAGCGTCGTCGTCGTGTCGATCCCCGACTGGGGAGTCACGCCGTTCGCACGGGAGCAGCGTCGCGCAATGTTGAAGGTGGCCGACGAAATCGATGCTTTCAACCGCGTCGTGCGCTCCGAAGTCAGTCAGGCGGGCGCGCGATTCGTCGACGTCACTCCGATCTCCCGCGTCGCCCTCAACGACCCCGCTCTCCTCGCATCCGACGGCCTTCATCCCTCCGCGTCGATGTACCGGCTCTGGGTCGAACAGATCCTGGCGGCGGCACGCGCGGCAGTCGTTGGAGGTGACTAGTGTTCTGAATCCGCGTCGTTCACTCTCGTTTACACGCCTGCAACGCCGCCCCTCTGCCTACTTCCGCTATCATCTCGGGGTTCGAATCGAGGAGCCTCGCCATGACTGTCGTCTCCACCGTCTGTCCAATGGACTGCCCTGATACGTGTGCACTCGAGGTCGAGGTCGATGACGGTCGCGTGAAGGCGATCCACGGCAGCCGAGGCGACCATCCCACGACCCAAGGCTTCATCTGCGGGAAGGTCAGCGCCTTCGCGAAACGCGTCTATCACGAGTCGCGGATCCTTCACCCGCTGCGGCGCAGCGGAGCGAAAGGTTCAGGCAGGTTCGAACGGATCACGTGGGACGACGCGATCGCGGAGATCACGACACGATTCAAGGCGATCATCGCGGCTCACGGAGGCGAAGCAATCCTCCCCTACGCCTACGGCGGTTCGAACGGCTTCGTCTCCGACAAACTCGTCGATGATTACTTCTTTGCGAGGATCGGAGCGTCGCGAATCGAGCGCACGCTCTGTGCCGCTCCTACAGGCGCGATCGCAACCGCGATGTACGGAAAGATGCCGGGCGTCGCGCCGGAAGACTACGTCCACGCGAAGATGATCGTCGTCTGGGGCGCGAATCCGCGAGCGTCGCAGATCCATCTCGTCCCCTACCTGCAGGAAGCACGGAAGCGGGGCGCGTTCGTCGTGACGGTCGATCCCAGGCAGGCGCTGGCACCGCGGGAAGTCGATCTCCACGTTCCGCTCCTTCCCGGATCCGATGTCGCTCTCGCACTCTCGATCATCGGCGAGCTCGTGAATCTCGGCGCAGTCGACGCGGCATTCCTCGAGAAGCACACATCAGGTGCGGACGCGCTGTTCGCAGAAGCAACGAAGTGGCCTGCTGAGCGAGCTGCCTCGGTGGCGGGTGTCGATCCCTCGACGATCCGCGAGATCGCGCGGCGCTGGGCCGAGGCGACGCCGGCCGTGATGCGCTGCGGCTGGGGCCTCGAGCGCAATACGAATGGGGCCCACGCGGTGGCAGCCGTCCTCGCGATCCCCGCGATCTCCGGCAAGTTCGGCGTTCGCGGGGGCGGCTACACGCTGAGCAACAGCGGCGCCGCGAAGCTCGATCTCGAGCCGTTCTTCGACGGTCTCCGCTCGTCGTCTCGGACGCTTAACATGTCGAAGCTCGGCGAGCTCCTCAACGAGCCGCTCTCTCCCCCGGTGAAGGCGCTCTTCGTCTACAACTGCAACCCCATGGCGACCGCGCCCGATCAGAACGCGATCGCACGCGGCCTCGGACGCGACGACCTCTTCACCGTCGTTCACGACCAGGTCATGACCGACACGGCCCGATGGGCCGACATCGTTCTCCCCGCGACCACATTCCTCGAGGCGTGGGACGTGCGCCGCGGGTACGGCACGTTCGTCGTCGGAGGGGTACGCCCAGCGATCGCCCCGGTCGGCGAATCGATGCCTAACGATCAGCTCTTCGCCGCGCTCGGCCGCGCGATGGGCTATGACGACCGCCAGTTCCGGATGTCGAGCGAAGACTGCGTGCGCTACGTCGCGGAACACCTCGACATGGGCAGCGGACGCAGGCCCAACAGCGCGACAATCCTCTCGGGGGGATTCGATCGCTACGACTTCCCCGGCACATCGCCCGTGCAGTTCGAGACGGCCTTTCCGAGGACCGCTGACGGAAAGGTCCACCTCCGTCCCGCCATCCTCGGCGACGCGCCCTGGAGCTACGTCGCAATTGCCGACGAGCGCTTCCCGCTCTCGTTGATCACGCCCGCGAGCTCTCGAATGATCTCCAGCTCGATGGGCGAGTTCAATTTCCCGGAATTGTTCGCGGAGCTCAATCCGTCCGATGCCGCGAAGCGCGGTATCGCTGATGGAGCAACCGTCCGGGTCTTCAACCTCCTCGGTGAGGTCGTCGTGCGCGTGAAGCTCACGGCCAGCGTTCGCCCGGGCGTCGTCTCGATGAACAAAGGGGCATGGATGAAGGCAACGAAGAACGGGAACACCGCCACCGCGCTTTGCCCTCAGAGTGTCGAGCCGGTCTCCGGCGGCGCCTGCTACAACGACGCACGTGTCGAAGTGGAACAGTTAGGGAACGACTAGGGAGTGAAGCGATAGAGATCCGCGATTGCCTGAATCTTCTCGCGGAGCAGCGCCTGAGCGCGGCGGGTCTCACCCGGATCGGGTTCGCGAGACGTAGCGAGCCCGTCCGGCGGAATCTCGTACACGGTGTCGCGAAAGTTGATCGCATCCGCCACATAAAGCCTGCGTCCGTTTTCTCCGAGAATCCCCCAGACCGGCCCATAGCTCGACGCGACGAGGTAGTCGCCGCGGAAGTACGGCTTCTGCTCCTTGAGCTCCTCCGTGAAGAGTGGCCGGCCCAACATCTCGTCGTTGTGTATCGGACGATGACCGAGCACGTAGTGAATCGTCGGGGTCACGTCTGTGACGAACGCGATGGCGTCGCGATCGGCCTTGAGCGATCTCTGCTGGGTGCGCGGGAGTTTGACGATCAGCGGCACGCGGAGAATCTCCGGAGCGATCGAGTATGCGTGTCCCCACTGCCCCCCCTCCGAGAGCGCGTCGCCATGGTCGGCAGTGACGACGACCATGCTCGACTCCCACATCCCCTTCTCGCGGAGGAAGTCGAAGAACTGGCCGAGGCATTGATCGAGCCGCCGGACTCGCCATGCGTACGGAGCGTGAAAGCCTGGGTACGTTTCGCCTTTCGGCACGTTCGCGCCATCGCGGCGAATCGACGCGATGTGAAGATCGAGCGGTTGCAGATAGGCGAACACCGGTTCGTCGCTGCCCGCGAGAGGGCCAACCTTCTCCTTCAACAGCTCGAGCTGCCCGCAGAGCTGCTCTCCCGGCCCGACCGACGGGAGGCGGGTGACCGTCGGGCCGTCACGCACGATCGCGTCGAGAATTGGGTCGTGACCAAGAACCTCGCGATATCGCTCCCACTCGAGCAACTTCTGGAGCGAGTTCATCGGATGGAATGGTTCGACATATTGCTTGTGAAGGAGCATGCCGCCCACCCAGATCGATGGCTCCGAGAGTCCTGTGGCACCGTAGCGCGCAAACGCGTTGCGGAACGAAACGCCTTCGCCGGCGAGCGCATCGAGTGAAGGTGTGAACGTGACGTTTCGATTCACCGCGCCGACGTAATCGCGGCGAAGGCTGTCGACCACGAAGATGAAGATGTGCGGGCGCGGCCCGGTCTTAGGCTCGAGTCGCTGCACCTGCTCAACGTCGACCGGCGAGACCTGCTTCGCGCGCGAGATGTTGGTGTAGCTCCTGAGAAACGCGTAGAAGTCGTCGGCGCGAACGGCCGGCTCCAGCGTCACGGCATCGCGCCCGAGCCGGTATGCGACGTCCCACGAGCGCCAGCGCAGCTCGGCAGCCCTGAGGTCGCCGCCTCCGGCCAGTGCCGGGATCCGCCCACCGAGGCGATCGAGCGCATAGTGGCCCCCGATGATCAACGCGCAGAATTCGAGCCAGACGATCGTCGCGTCGGGCGCCGGATCACGCACCGGAATGATCCGGTAGAAGATCGCCGCGAAGATCGTCCAGGCAGCGATGACCAGGAGCTTCTGCTGCAGGAAACTCCAGTCGAAGCCGGCGAGAGAGACAGCTCCCGCCGCCAGCGAGACAGCCGTGACGCACGCCGCCCAGGCGAGCACGCGTCGCGGAATCCCGGGCGTCACGCCGAGGCCGGCCACGACGAGATCGACACCGCTCCCGATCCCGGAGTTGCCCTCCTTTGCGCAATGCCGGATGCCCGTCCCGTACACGAGCAGCGCGGCCGAGCCCGACGCGACGAGCGCAAGCATCCAGGCGGGAAGCCCTTCGAGCGACAGCGGCTCGAGCACGATCGAGACTACCGCGCTCGCCAATGCGAATCCGCCTAACGAGACGAGCAGGACCGCTTCGGCGAACGCCGAGCGATAGAAAAACGCTGCGACCGAACGGACGAGTGCGAGTCCTGTAAACACGCAGGCCGCGATCACGAGCTGCGTCCAGAAGCCGGTGATCCCCACCGCGAGCGCTTCGCCGCCGCTCAGCGTGCCGCGTGGCGCGCGCACGATCGCCACCGTGAAGAAGACGAGCGTTACCGCGATTGCCGCGACCAGCATCGTCTGGAACTGCCGCGCCGACTCCGCACCGCGGCTCGAAGTCCAGATCAGCCGCCGCGAAGCGTCAGGAATGTCGATCAACCCGACGAGCGCAAGCGGCACGAACATCCACGACGCGCGCGAAAGTGTGCCCGGGTCCATCCCTGCATTGTCCAGCGGGCTCGCGACGAACATCCAAAGCGAGTACGCCCCCAGGACCACGCCAAGGACAAACGACCAGGCGCTCGATCGCCCGAACCCGAAACGAGGCAACGTCGCCGCGACGACCGCCGCAGACAGCAACGCGAAGAGGTAGGGTTGTAGTGCGACAAACGTCGGAAGCCAGGCGATGATCTGTCCCTGGATGAAGTTTTGATTCGTGAACGGGATGAAGCAGAGGAGCAGGTAGGTCGCGCTCAGCGTGCAGACCAAGGCGTAGGCAAGGCGCGAGAGATGGATCGCCGCGAGCCTCAACGCGAGACGCCCCGCCTCCATCACCTCCGGCGGAAGCGGATTCGAGAGTGCGCCCATCACGCGCCCCCCTCGAGCTTCGCGATGCGAGTCTTCGCATCTCCCCGATCAGGACTGATCGCGAGCGCTTCCCGGTACCATCGCAGCGCATCGTCACGGTTGCCTTCATCTTCGGCGACTCGACCCATCATGTAGTGGAAGTCTGAGTAGCGAGGCGCAACGGCGATTCCGCGCTCGAACGCCACGCGCGCGTCTCCCAGCTTCGCCTGGTCGCGAAGCGCCATTCCGAGGACCAGAAGCGCGTCGGCATTGTCCGGATTCTCCTCGAGAACTCCGCGTACGAGCTCCTCTGCACGATCGGGTTTCTCCTCGGCGAGATAGCTCCTGCCCAGGCCAACCGCCATGTCGGAGTATCCGGGGGAGATCTCGAGTCCCTTTTGGTAGAGCGCCTTCGCTTCCCGCGGCCGTCTCGCGCGCTCGTAAGCATGCGCCAGATAGAAGATCGTGTCGGTGTCCTGCGGCGCCAGCTGGTAGCAGCGCTCATACGCCTTCAATGCGCGCTCCGAATTGCCCGCCTTCTGCCACGCCTCGGCGATCATCGGGCAGCCATGGGCCGGAGTCGGCGCAACGAGCATGTACCGCTCCCACATCGCTGCTTCTTCCGCCCACGCCCCTCGGTTGTGAAGCGCCAGCGTCATCTGCTTGAGGTAGATGTAGTTCTCAGGATCGACCGCGAGGAGCTGACGTGTGAGGACTGTGGCTCTGTTCCAATCCTGATCCGCGATCGCAGCCTTACTCGCTTCATAGGTTTTCGCGGCACGCGCGACGCTCGCCCGAACCGCAGCCGCGCGTTCGATCTCCCGCTTCTCGCGAATCTCGGGCACGCCCGACAGGACGAAGTGAAACAGCCAGATCGTGGCGAGCGTGGCCGCAAGATTGCACACCTTGAGCGTCACCGGCGAGTAGAGCACGCTCGCGACGGTGATCTTCTTCTTCCTCGGGTGGCGAAGTATCTGGTCCGTCGTGCAAGTCTATCAATCGGAGGCCGATGCAGGTATTGCATCGCTCGTCGGTCGCGCAAGTCTGTTGTCGATTCACTTCCGATGTCGTCGATCCGCTAACATGACGGCGATGGAGCACGTCACTCAACCCGCTCCGGCAAGGCGCGGATTCAGCTGGAAGCGGGCATCGCCCCTTCTCCGTGACGCGTTTGAGATCGCATGGAGCCGGCGATGGAAACTCCTCGCCGCATTTCCCCTCCTGCTCCTGAACCGCATCGCGAGCATCGTTCTACCCGGGACGACGAAATTCCTCATCGACGACGTAATTGGACGTCAGAACTTCGAGCTGCTCCCCAAGCTCGCAATCGCCGCGGGCGCCGCGTCGCTCGTCGAGGCCGCGTCGAGCTTCACGCTCGCGCAGCTGCTGGGCATCGAAGCGCAGAAGACAATCACCGAGTATCGCCGCCGTATCCAACGCCATATCCAACGTCTGCCAGTGAGCTACTTCGACGCCAACAAGACGGGCACGCTCCTCTCGAGGACGATGTGGGACGCGGAAGGAATTCGGAACCTCGTGGGCACCGGGCTCGTGCAGATGGCAGCTGGTACGATTACCGCGCTCGGCGCTCTCGTGATCCTCTTCGTGCTGAGCCCTCGGATGACCGCGATCGTCGCGGGCCTCATCGTGGTTGCAGGCACGATCTTCGGCCTCGCGATGAAACGGTTGCGTCCCGCATTCCGTGAGAGAAACGAAATCTCGGGACGCGTCATGGGGCGCCTCAACGAGAACTACTCCGGCATCCGCGTCGTCAAGGCGTTCCGCGCCGAACGACGTGAAGCGCGAATCTTCACCGAGGGTGCGCACGAGCTCCTGCGCAACGTCGTGAAGACGATGAAGACAACCTCGGGGATGGGAGTCGTCTCGAGCCTGATGCTCGGCGTCGTCGCGATCGTCATCCTCGGCGTTGGAGGGCGTGAAGTGATCGCGGGGCGTATGACCACCGGCGACCTCGTCTCGTTCTCCCTCTATATCGGCGTCCTTGTCGCACCGGTCCTGATGGTCGTCGCGATCGGGACACAGCTCGTGGAGGCCTTCGCGGGGCTGGAGCGAATGCGCGAGATCCTCGGCCTCTCGACCGAGGTCGGCGACGATCATAGGAAGGCGACGATTCGCAAGGTCGACGGACGGATCGAAGTTCGCGACCTCTCCTTCGCATACCGCGAAGGCGTGACCGTGCTCGACGGCATCAACCTCGTCGCGGAATGCGGAACGACAACGGCGCTCGTCGGCCCGTCCGGCGGCGGGAAATCGACACTCGTCGCGCTGATCGCGAGCTTCTACCGGCCAACCTCCGGCGCGGTCATCGTCGACGGACGCGACCTCGCAGACATCCGCCTCGATGACTACCGCAGGCACGTCGGCATCGTCCCGCAGGACGCGTTCCTGTTCGACGGTTCGGTGATCGAGAACATCGCGGTTGGCAATCGCGCGGTCACTCGTGACGAGCTGATCCGCGCGGCGAAGATTGCACACGTCGACGAGTTCGCGGAAACGCTGCCGGAACGCTACGACACCGTCGTCGGCGAGCGCGGTGTAAAGCTCTCGGGGGGACAGAAGCAGCGCGTGGCGATCGCGCGCGCGATCGTCGCCGACCCTGCAATCCTCATCCTCGACGAAGCGACCTCATCGCTCGATAGCGAAAGCGAGGCGCTCATCCAGGATGCGATCTATCGACTCGTGGAAGGCAGAACGACGTTCGTCATCGCGCACAGGCTCTCGACGATTCGCAGGGCGAATCAGATCCTCGTCGTCGACAAGGGATCGATCGTCGAGCGCGGATCACACTCGTCACTGCTCGCGCAGGAAGGACTCTACCGGCGGCTCTATGAACGCCAGTACGAGTTCGAAACGAATCTCTTCGTGAATCCCGGGGAAGAGGTTGCTGACTTCAACGATGCGCCCCCTTCAGACGAGGAGCAAACTGAGACCGCGCCTTCCGAGGGACCAGCCGCGGGGCGGATCAAACTGCCGTAGAGCGAAAGACAAGTCATAATCCGCGTTCGAACTTGCGCTCCCCCTCCCTGGCCGTGAGAATGTGATCTTGCGCCTGAGTGGCGCTCGAGACCATGCCGATCAACGACGCGATCATCCTGGGAAACTCGGTTCGGCTCTGGACCGCCGCGGGAGCCCAGGCGGCGCTCTTCATTCTGGGCTTCTACCTCCTGAAGCTCATCGTCAAGCGACGACTCGCCGACGCGGCGAAGACGGCGACGAAGGTTGACGACTTCATCCTTGACGGGATTTCGCACACGAAGGTGTGGCTGATCGCCTTCCCGATCGTCTACCTCGCCACGCGCATTCTCACGCTTCCGCCGTTCGCAGGCTCGCTCGTCCACGCTCTGATGGTCGTTGGCGCATTCGCGCAGTTCGGCCTCTGGCTCTCCCGCCTGCTCCAATTCTGGATCACGGGCTTTCATCGCGTCGACGACCCGCGCGTCGCCACCTCGACGCGGGTGATCGTTCTGCTCGTCCGTTTCGCGATCTGGTCGGCAACCCTCCTATTGATCCTCGACGGGCTCGGCTACGACGTCACCACTCTGCTCGCCGGCTTCGGCATCGGCGGTGTCGCAATCGCCTTCGCTCTGCAGGCCATCCTCGGCGATCTGTTCGCGTCGATCTCCATCGTGATGGACAAACCGTTCGTCGTCGGCGACTTCATCAGTGTCGATCTCGTCTCGGGAACGGTCGAGCAAGTGGGATTGAAGACGACGCGCGTCCGGTCGATCAGCGGCGAGCAGGTCATCGTGTCGAACAGCGACCTCCTGAAGAGCCGCGTTCGCAACTTTCACCGGATGGTCGACCGCCGCCAGCTCTTCACCTTCGGGGTGATGTACGAAACGCCGGTCGACAAAGTCGCGCGCATTCCCGGAATGGTGAAAGAGATCATCGAAGCGATTCCGGAGACGCGCTTCGATCGCGCGCACTTCAAGGCCTTCGGCGCGTCGTCGCTCGAGTTCGAGGTCGTCTGGTGGATGCTCCGCCCCGAGCTTCCCAACGCGATGGACGCTCAGGAACAGATCAACCTCCGGTTGATGGAGCGCTTCGCCACCGAGGAGATCGTCTTCGCCTATCCGACGCAGACGCTGCACGTGGTTAGGCAGGTTTGAGGTCAGAGGCAATCGCCGTGAGCTAAGGAAAGAACCCCTGAAGTGAGAACGCAGAACGATGAGTGTTGAACCCGGGCCCCACCGGCGGTTGCCGACCGCCGATGACCAAAGCGTGCGCGAGTTGTCATCCCGACGAGCCCATTCGACTCGCTTCGCTCGCTCAGGGCAGGCTCCGCGAGGAGGGATCTCTCAGGCTGGTACCCTTGTGCAACGTGCCACTTCGCCAGTGGCGAACGAGTCGCAACCTGCGAGGTCCCTCCTCGCTCCGCTCGTCGGGACGACATCAGGCCCGGCGTGGCAAACTGTCAGCGACTTTCGCAACAGAAGCGCATCATGCGCGGGGGTTTCTGGGTTCGAAATTCAGCGTTCAACGTTCTAACTTCAACCTTCGTCTTTTGAATCAAGCCCATCATCGTGCGAGCCATCCCCAATGAAAAAGGCGCCGCTCGCGCGGCGCCTTCAACGACCGAAACGACCGCTGCCGCTACTTCAGCTCGCCGCAGTCCTTGATCTCGATCTTCTTCGACGTTCGGCCGCTCTGGCTGCCGAACTTCTCGACCGATTTCACGACGTCCATCCCTTCGACGACCTTGCCGAAAACGACGTGCTTGCCGTCGAGCCACGCGGTCTTCTCCGTCGTGATGAAAAACTGAGAGCCGTTCGTGTTAGGGCCCGCGTTGGCCATGGAGAGTAGACCCGGCTCGGTATGCTTCAGGGTGAAATTCTCGTCGGCGAACTTCGCGCCGTAAATCGACTTTCCGCCCGTGCCGTTGTGGTTCGTGAAGTCGCCACCCTGACACATGAACTGCGGAATCACCCGGTGGAAGCTGCTCCCCTTGAACCCGAAGCCCGGCTCTCCGGTACAGAGTGCGCGGAAATTCTCAGCGGTCTTGGGAACGACGTCGGTACGAAGCTCGAAAACGATCCGCCCCAGCTCCTGCCCGTCGGCGGTCATGTCGAAAAACACTCTCGGTAATGTCATGGACTCGATCTCCTTGTCGATGGACGCTGCGGGCTATCGTAATGCGAAACGGCTCCCCAGGATTTCCGAAGTCGGACGCTGCGTCCCGGGCGTCGCGTGCCTATAGTCATAGGAGACACGAATCCCGCGTGCAATGCTCTACCGCGCGTGCCGCCTCGGGGCCGCGGGAGCGATCCGCATGACCGGGACGGAAGCCGCGCCGAAAGACGAGGAACGGAATGCACTCGAACAACAGTGACCGCGGATCGACTGGAGGAAACTTCGACGCCTGGCTCGCGAAGATGCCTCCCGCCTATTTCGCGCTCGTGATGGCGACCGGCATCCTCGCGGTCGCCTGCAGCATCGTGAATGTGCCGACTCTCCCCCGCCTCCTCGCCGGCGTAAACGTCACGGCGTACGCGGTTCTCTGGGCGCTCACGATCCTTCGCTTCGCGCGCCATCCGAAGGCCTTCCTCGCCGATTTCTCGAGCCATCAACGCGGACCCGGCTTCTTCACCACCGTCGCCGCAACCTCGGTTGTAGGCACCCACCTCGTCGTCCTCGAACAAGCGTGGCAGCCCGCTCGGATTCTGTGGGGACTCGCGTTCGTTCTCTGGTTGCTTCTCACCTACGCGATCTTCACTGCGCTGACGATCAAAGAGGAGAAGCCGTCGCTCGCGGACGGGCTCAATGGCGGCTGGCTCACCGCGGTCGTAGCGACGCAGTCGCTCGTGGTGCTCGGGTGTGTCTCGAAGATCGACATCGGCGGGAACCAAGAGCTCGTCGCGCTCGCCCTAACCTCGCTATGGCTGGCTGGAGGGATGCTCTACATCTGGATGATCGCACTGATCTTCTACCGCTACACCTTCCTGAAGTTCTCACCCTCGGATTTGTCGCCACCCTACTGGATCAACATGGGGGCGATGGCGATCTCGACGCTCGCCGGCGCATTGCTCGTGAAGGCGGCGCCGTCGTCGCCACTTCTGACATCGCTGCTTCCCTTCCTGAAGGGCTTTACGCTCCTCTACTGGGCGACAGCGACCTGGTGGATCCCCATGCTTCTCGTCCTTGGGACATGGCGCCATGTAGCGCGCCGCGTGCCGCTCGTCTACGACCCGCTCTACTGGGGGCTCGTCTTCCCGTTAGGCATGTACGCGACGGCAACGTACCGGCTCTCCGAGGTGCTCGAGGCGCCTCTCCTCGAGCACGCCACGACGGCGTTCGTCGCGATGGCGCTCGTCGCCTGGTCGCTGACGATGTACGGGCTGCTCGGCGCGGTCGCGCGCGGGCTCGCGAAGCATGCGAAAGGCGATGGGCGACGGGCAAAAGCAGACAGCACGTCGTAATGGCAACGACCCTCGTGGCAACGGCCTCCGGCCGTTGCGCGGAGGCCAGAGGCCTCCGCCACGATGCCTACTCTCGCCCGCGTTACCGCCGCTCCATCTCGTACACGTAGCGCAGCAGTCCGCAATTCACGATGAACGCGACGAGGCTCACCACGGCGCCGGTCACGAGGATCGTTCGATCGCCGCCTAACCACGCGTTCATCGTCGCCGTCAGGAGCCATAACTGCAGCACGACGACGAGCACGACGAAGCAGAGGATCCCGTAGACGATCGTCGTCTTCTGGTCGCGGGATATCGGGCGTCTCATATCGTCCTCAGTTCCACGCCCGTCGCGAAGACGAGCCCATTCCTGATCTCGAGGTTGATTTTCGGCAGGGGCCGCTTCGGTGGACCGGCAACCGCGCGCCCGGTCGCGACGTCGAAAAAGCCGTTGTGACACGGGCAGTGGAGCTGCCCGTCGCGCGGATCGGGCATGATCGGGCACGAGAGGTGCGTGCAAAGCTGGCTGTACGCGACGAACTCGTTCTCTCCGGTACGAACGAGCACGCAGGGGTCGGCGCCGGTCGGGAAATGGAAGATCTTCGACTTGCCGATCTCGATCTCGGCCACGCCGGCAACCGACCGCGCCTCCATTGCGCGATCACTGCCATCGTCCTTCAGGCTGCGCGCCACAATCCATGACTGCCCCACCGCGAACGCGGCGCTCGTCAGCACGAGAAACTTCGTGAAGTCGCGGCGCGCCACGAACTCGTCCTGCGATCGATCGATCGGGAAGTCCTTGCGCCACTGCGGCTGGTCGTCCATCGGACAGCCGTCAGGCGCGATCGTGTTTTCGTTTTCGCTCGTCTTGCGCATCTCACTCCTCGCCTAACATGTCGTCCAGCAGGTTCGTCGGTTCGCCGCGCCCGACCGCCTCGTCGAACATCGAATCCGTCACGTCGATCGACATCTGCGGTGCTTCGCGAGGAACCATCATGTTGACCTTTGTCGTGATCGTCTGGTTTCCGAAGCGGAACTCGCTCACCGGCTTCGATCGCGGCCTGAGTTTCTCGATCTCCTCGCGCGTGCCGTAATGCAGCGCGCCGGAAGGGCAAACCGACGCGCACATCGGCTTGAGGCCGACCGACGAGCGGTCGTAGCAGAGATCGCATTTCATCATCAGCTGGAATTCGACCTGCATCTTCGGCACGCCGAAGGGGCAGGCGATGACGCAGTTGTTGCAGGCGATGCAGCGCGGCTTGCGCGCCGTCTGTACGACGCCGTCGTCCGACTTCTTGATCGCGTCGGCGGGGCAAACCTCCGCGCAGGTCGGCGAGTCGCAGTGCATGCAGACGACCGGCACGGTCTGCACCGAGTGTGGCCTGTCGACGTACTCGAGATGAATCATCGAAACGCCCTTGTGGGTGTCGCACTCGCTGCACGCCTGGACGCACGACTGACATCCGATGCAGCGGTTCGGGTCGACGAACATCTCCATCGATTCGGGGACGGGCATCAGCGCACCTCCCCTTCGTCGGCCGTCGCCTTGCGGAGGCGCGCGGCGCAGACCTTGTATTCCGGAATCTTCGAGATCGGATCCTGAGCCGACACGGTCAGCTGGTTCGCCGACTTCCTGCCGGGCCAGTGATACGGAATGAAGATCGTGTCGGGACGAATCGTCGTCACGACCATCGCCTTCAAGGTGATCGTCCCTCGGCGCGACTCGGCAGTGATCAGCTCGCCGTCGCGAATTCCGAGTTTCTCGGCGAGGCGCGGGTGCAACTCGATCATCGGCTCGGGGTATTGATCGACGAGCGGGCCGATCCGTCGCGTCTGTGTGCCCGAGAGGAAATGGCTCACGACGCGACCCGTCGTGAGCATCAGCGGGTATTCGGAGTCAACATCTTCCGCGGGTGGCCTGTAAGGCGCGACATTGAAGCGAGCCTTGCCATCGGGGAAGTAAAACGGACCGGCGCCCTTCGCGACCGGATTGTACGAACCGGGCTCGAAGAGGCGCAGCGTGCCTGGGTGGTCCTCCGACGGGCAGGGCCAGAAGACGCCCCCTTGCGCCTCGATCTTCTCGTACGTAATCCCCGAGTAGTCGGCGACACCACCCTTCGACGCGATGCGGAGCTCGTCGAAGATCTCGCGCGGCCTGGCGAAGGTGAATCCCGTCTCCCGCCCGATCGCCTTCGCGATGTCTTGAATGATCTTCCAGTCCTGACGCGCGTCACCGGGCGAATCGACCGCCTTGTTGATCTTGATGACGCGTCCTTCGATCTGCGTCACGACACCCTCATCCTCTTCGTGGAGCGATCCGGGAAGGACGACGTCGGCATGCTGCGCCGTCTCGTTGAGGAAGAAATCGATCGCCACGTAGAACTCGAGCTTCTCGAGCGCCTTCGTGATGAAGTGGTTGTCGGGAAGTGAGACCTTCGGGTTGAAGCAGATGCTGATGAGTCCCTTGATCTCTCCCTGATCGATTTTGCGGAACATTTCGTAGACGTCGACGCCCGGTCCCGGAATGTCGTCGGGGTTCACGCCCCAGACGCCCGCGATGTACGCGCGGTGCTCGGGATTGAAGATGTCACGGGCACCGGGGAGCTGGTCGCACTTCTGTCCATGCTCGCGCCCCCCTTGTCCGTTGGCCTGTCCGGTAATCGTCGCGTAACCGCAGTTAGGCCTACCGATGCGCCCCGAGGCGAGAACGATATTGATGGCGCCGAGAACATTCTGAACGCCGTGGGAGTGATGCTCGATGCCACGCGCGTGCATGAGGAACGACGTCTTCGCTTCTCCCCACCACTCGGCCGCTCTTCGGATTCCCTTCTCCGCGATGCCGGTGACCTCCGCGGTGTGTCGCGGCGTCCACTCCTTCACGCTCTCCGCAAGCGCGTCGAACCCCACCGTCTGCTGCTCGATGAAATCGTGATCGAGCCAGTCGTTCTCGATCATCAAATGCAGGATTCCATTGAAGAGCGCGATGTCGCGTCCCGGCTTGACGGGAAGATAGAGGTCGGCGGTGCGGGCGATCGGCGTGATGCGCGGGTCGACGACGATGATCTTCGCGCCATTCTCGCGCGCCTGCCAGACGTAATTCGTCGTGATCGGCGCGCACTCGGCGACGTTCGCTCCCGCGATCCAGACCACTTCGGCACCGAGGATGTCGTCCCATGGATTCGCGGCGCGATCGATGCCGAACGCCTTCTTGTTCCCCGCGCCTGCGCTGACCATGCAGAGCCGGCCGTTGTAGTCGATGTAAGGCGTCTGCAGACCGAGTCGGGCAAACTTGCCCATCAAGTATGCCTTCTCGGTCGTCATGCTCGCGCCACTGATCACTCCCATCGCGGAGTTACCGTGCGCCCTCTGGATGCGTTGGATCGCGCCTCCGACGCGGCGGATCGCGTCGTCGTAGCTCATCGGCTTGAATCCGCCCGGAGCGTTAGGGTCGCGCTCGAGCGCCGTGACCAGCCGGTCTTCGTGCGAGCCCTGGAGATATCGCTTCACTCCCTTCGGACAGAGCATCCCCTTGTTGAACGGAAAGTCGTACCACGGCTCGAACCCGATCACGGTGTTGTCTTTGACCTTGAGTTGGATGCCGCACTGCTGGCCGCAGAAGCAACAGTGCGTCTTCACGAGCTTGTCGGGCTCGACGCCGGTCGAGAGGCGGTCGCCCGACATCCGGCCGAGATGCGGACCGAACTGCTCCTTGAGTTGCTCGTTCGAGGCGGGAAGTGTGGCCATGTCGTCGTTCTCTCTCGTTCGTTCGATGCGTCGCGCGATGCCGCGGCGCGCCGGGTTCGTCCAGCGTTCGTTGCGCTCAGCCGCGCGAGACGTCCATCGGGCTCATCTCGCCGGCCCAAAGCTTGCCCTGCGCGAGCGCGACGACTTTGCGCCGGCAAGCGGGGCAGATCCGCTGGTAGTGATCGGTCTTCGACGTCTCGATGTCATAGCGGTAACCGAGCTCCCGCTCGACTCCGATCAGATCGTCGACGTGAAGCTGCGACGCGTACTCGGCGTCGCAGCGCGCGCACTTCGCCATCCCTTCGCTCTGTCCGACGTCCTTGTAGAAACTGACGCCGAGCTGCGCGGGACGTTGGAAGATGTGGAAGAACTTCCCGAAGGGAAGCCAGAGCAGCGTGAAGATCACCGTGATCGCGTGAAGGATCGCGAGAAAATCGTAGGCGTAGCCCTTCATCCAGGTGTAGCTCGCGGTGAGCATGAGACCCGTCACGCTGATTGCGAAAAGCAGGATCAGCGGCAGGAAGTCTTCGCCGAACTGCTGCAGCGCAGCGGCACTGTGATCGCGCGCGCGTCGACGAAGAGCGAACGCGATTCCGATGATCACGAGGAACGATGCCCATACCAGCCCGTGGAAGGTGAGAAACCCAAGGATCGACTCGGTGGGGAATGCGCCGACCTTGAAGCCGAAAAACATCACCGCATACCAGGTCGGGTCCGCATCCATGCTCTCGAAGTGGATCCAGCCGAAAACGAGCGGGAATGTGATCGCGAACGCGAGGATGCAGCCCCACATGATGAAGAAATGAGCCGCCCAGCGAAGCGTTCCGCGGTGACGGATGAACTGGTTGAGCGCGAAATCCTGCGTCAGCCGCTTGACCCAGTTCACCGCATTCGCGCCAACGTACCCTCGCCGGAAGAATACTTGCCAGCCTCGCTTCCAGTAGAGGCGCGTCGGCGGCCGCTGCAACCACATCGAATAGCGGTAGACGATGCCGAACGTCGCGAAGAGGACCGAGAATGTGTAGCCGACCAGCGCCGCGTCGAAGTGCCGCAGATTTCGCGACCCGAAAACGATCGCCACCGCGAGCACCACCGTAAAGAGCGCTCCCCACGATGCTGCGGTCCGGCGCTCGCGCGTGAATCCGCTAAGAAGTCCCATTTTCGTCCCCGTCTTCCTCTCGCCGGTGACGGTAACGGCCGTGGAACGTCTCGGCTATGACTTAGGTCGTCCCAGGCCCGATTCGGTCGATTCGTTCAGATCATACGCCCGCGAGCGGCCACCGGCGCCGGTGATGCGCTGGAGCCATGCTGCGAGTTTACAGAATCAGGCGGTCGAACGCAGCCTAACCGTAATGGCCCGAGCTAACGGTTGACCGCCGCCATGCTCGCGGCGGGATAGCGCATCCCCGAAGTCGCCCCTTTGGGAAACGCCGTTTCGATCCGGTCGAGATCCGACGCGGTGAGCTCGATGCCGGCTGCCGCAAGGTTCTCGCTGAGATACTTCCGCCGCTTCGTTCCCGGAATCGGCACGATGTCCTTCCCTCGCGAGAGCACCCAGGCAAGCGCGAGCTGCGACGGCGTGCACCCCTTCTCGGTCGCAATCGTCTCTACCGCCTTCACGAGACTGAGGTTCTTCTCGAAGTTCTCACCCTGAAAGCGAGGAGCGTTCCGTCTGTAGTCTCCCTCGGGGATGTCTTCGAACTTGCGGAACTGTCCCGTGAGGAAGCCGCGCCCGAGTGGGCTGTAGGCCACGAAGCCGATGCCGAGCTCGCGACAGAGCTCGAGGAGCCCCTCTTCCGGATCGCGACTCCACAGCGAGTACTCGGTCTGCAGGGCCGCGATCGGGTGGACCTTCACCGCGCGGTGGATCGTCTCGGGAGCGGCCTCGGACATCCCGAGGTGCTTCACCTTCCCTTCCTTCACGAGCCCGGCCATTGCGCCGATCGTTTCTTCGATCGGCGTCTTCGGATCGACACGGTGCTGATAATAGAGATCGATGACGTCGACGCGCAGGCGTCGAAGGCTGTCGTCGCAGCATTTCCTCACGTAGGCGGGCGAACCGTCGACTCCGAGGAAGCTGCCGCCGGGACCGCGCACGTTGCCGAACTTCGTCGCGAGGACGACGCGGTCGCGCAGGCCGTGAAGCGCCTGGCCGACGAGCTCCTCGTTGTGTCCGCTTCCATACATGTCGGCGGTATCGAGAAACGTGCAGCCTTCGGCGATCGCCTTGTGGATCGTCGCGATCGACTCCGCGCGGTCCGCCGTCCCGTAGAACTCCGACATCCCCATGCAGCCTAGTCCGAGCGCCGAAACTTCGAGCCCGGACGTGCCGAGCATCCGCATTTCCATGTCGTACCTCCAGCGAGGAATCATAGTGACTCGCGCCGGGTGCCGCCATCGAGCCTCGGTGAACTTCACGTTCCGATTCCATGCTCGTGCGGCTAAGATCGCGCCTCGACAGAGCCGACTCCATGACTTCTGGAACTGAACGTTCGCCGACGGGAGAGTCTCGGTTTGCGTTGCTGGTAACGCTCGCCTGGACACTCGCGACACTGCCGCGCCTGCTGACGCACGAGCTCTGGCGCGACGAGGCATGGCTCTGGCTCGTCGCGCTCGACAGCCACTCGCTGCCCGATCTGTTCCAGCCGCTCGCGCGGAGCGGCCAGGGCTATCTCTTCCCGATCCTCTGCTTCGTCGCGCGCCAGTTTTCCGAGTCGCCGAGGGCGATGCAGTTCTTACATCTCGCAGTCGCCACAGGCGCGACTTTCGTGCTCGCCCGCTGGGCTCCATTCACACGGCTGGAACGCGTACTCCTGCTCCTCGGCTACTTCACCTTCTACGAATACGCGGTCATCAGCCGTCACTACGTCGTCGGCATGCTGCTGCTCTGGCTCGCCTGCATCTTCGCTTCAAGGAGGCAGTCGGCGATCGGAGTCGGCATCGCCCTCGGCCTTGCCTGCCAGACGACGGTGTACGCGTTCATCGTCGCAATCGCGATTCTCTGCGGGTGGATGCTCGACCGACGGCTTCGCCGCAGCGAACTCGAACCGCTGTCGCGACGCGATGTCGCGATTGGGTTGACGATGGGAATCGCCGGCGCGATCGCCGGGCTCGTGCAGTTGATACCGAGCGCGGGCACGAGCTTCGCGCCTGGATGGAAACTCGCGTGGAACGCAGAGCTCGCGCTGAAGGTGCTGCGAATCCCATGGCGCGTCTTCATGCCGCTGCCGCGGTTGCAGATGTCAGGTTGGAACCTCAACATGTTCGATGCCTGGCCCCTCGTGGAGGCGGCAGGAGGTGCGGCCCTTCTCCTGATCACCATCGCCATGCTCGCGCGCAGGAAGGTGGCGCTCGCGACGTTCTCCATCGGCGCCGCTGGTCTCCTCGCGTTCGGCTACGCGAAATTCGTCGGGGAGATGCGGCACGGTGGCCACCTCGTTCTCCTCTTCGTTGCGGCGATCTGGCTCGCCGGCGGCCTCGAGTCTCGCGCGGAGACGATTTCCTGGCGCTCCTACGTCTTCAAGGCGATGCTCGTGCTGCAATGTCTCGCTGCGATGTCAGCGAGCTGGGTCGATCTTCGCCACCCCTTTTCGACCGCCCCCTTGGCGGTGGCCCTCCTCCGTCGCGAAGGCCTCGACCGACTGCCCCTTCTCGGACATCGCGAGCCTCCCGCGGCCTCGATCGCGCTGGCGCTCGGTCGGCCGCTCTTCGCCCCTTCGCGCGGAATCTATGCGAAGTATCCCGATTGGGGGCCGACTCAGCGCGAGATGGGAAATCCGCAGCTCCGCTGCGTTGCTCGTGCCCTCGCGCGACGAGAGACGCAGGATATCGCGCTCGTGATCAACCGCGCGCTACCCGAATGGGGCGAGCTCGACGCCGCGGGATCCGTCTCCGGATCGATCTGTCGCTCGGAGGACTATCACCTCTACCGATTGCGCTACGATCGACTCGATGCAACCGAGAGCCTCGCACAATGCGATGCCATGGGGCGGTGAATCGCGACCATGACGCGCGCCATCGCTGCGGTCAAAGCAGTTCTCGAAACATCGCCTCGTACGCAACCGCGCGGTAACTCCAGTCCCACGGTTCGACCGATGCTCGGGCCGCGGCCCCCATGCGCCGTCGAAGCGCAGAATCGTCCCGCAGTCGACGGAGCCTGGAGGCGAGCCCTTCGACCGTACGGTCGAAGAAGAAGCCGTTCTCGCCGTCGACGATCAGTTCCGGCATGTTACCGACACGCGTGGTGACGATTGGCAAGCCGCTCGCGGCCGCCTCGAGACATGGGTTAGGCGTCCCCTCGCTGCGGCTCGCGCAAACGTAGACATCGAGCGATTGGTAGAAGCCGACCATCTCTTCGAGGCCGCGCCAGTGGTCCTCGCGCGCTGCGAGAGCGAGCTCGGCACCTTCGACCGCCGCAACGGCGGGCGCGATCACCTCGTGCACGCCACGGTGTCCAGGCCCGTGGTTTGTCAGGCTCCCCGCCCATCCCACGCGAAAGCGCCCGGCGCTTCCCGGCGACGAGGCGGGGACGAAAACGCCGGTGTCGACACCGTTCGGTGTGTAGACGATACGGCGACCCAGCACCCCCTCGAACGTCTCGACGAGACCGCGGTTGTTGGCGAACACCGTGTGTGGAAGGCTCGACAGCATCGCAACGCCCGGCTCGCGCCACGGCCCGTCCAGCTCGAAGTGGCTGCAGATGCCGATCAGTAACTTCTTCGCGTCGTGACGGAGAACGTGTTCGAGCCAGGGAATCCGCTCGACCTGCAGCCAGTAGTAGAGCAGAACGATGTCGGCGCTCGCGACGTCGTCTTCGGTCACTTCGGCCTGATACCGCCTGACGATCCTGAAGGACTCCGCGAGAGCGCGGGTGAGCGCTTCGGTCTTCCGGTCGTGCGCCCACCAAGGGCGGTCGACCACGCACAACACCGCCGGCCGTGTGTCTACCATCGGCCATTCAACCTAACATAGCCAGCCGCACTGCTAATGGCCGCACGCGTCTGTTGCAGGTACCTATTCCCACTCGATGCAATGCCGTGCGCGCGGTGAAGAGGCGTCGAGATCGAGATCGTGGGCAGCAAAGTTGAGCTCGCTGCGCGAAGGTAGCCGCAACGACGAGGGATCGAGAAAAGGTCGCCATCCGTGCCAGCCTCGCGCGACCTCCTTCGCATCATACGTTCGACACGCGTACTTTCGCATCGCCTGCGCTCTGCTGAGAAACAGGTAGTGCTGCAGCCGGAACCGCTCCGGCGCGATCTTCCGGTCAGGAAAGTCGACGATATGCCCGCCAGTCGTCGCGATGTCGACCTTCGCCGGCTGTTTCTTCCAGCCACGCAGCAGGTGCCACGGCCGCGGCGCAAAATGGTAGTACCAGCGCATCGAGCGGCGAAACTCAGGGTGGTCATGATCGGGATCCTCGCTCGTCGGAACGAACGTGAACTCCGAGAACTCGATCGTGTTGTATCCCGCCGCATCGGCCTCGGCAATCGCCTCGGTGAGCTTCGTCCCAGGACGCGGCGGAAGCGGAATCTCGTCGACATCGAGATGCAGGATCCAGTCCGCATCGATCTGTGCGGCGATCTCCTCTTTCCGGCGAAGGATTTGCTGCCATCGATAGACGCCGTCGCGAGGAATGCTCTCGATCGTCAGCAGCCCGGCGCCGAGCCGGCGCGAAGCGATCTCCACCGTCGAGTCGGTCGACTCGTTGTCGCAGAGATAGACCTCGACTCCCTGCTGATAGAGATGGTCGATGCAGCCGCCGATGAAGCGCTCTTCGTTGTAGCTCGCGACGATCGCGACGACCTTCAATCCTCGTTCCTCCGAGTGGCGAGAACCACGTCCACCGTGCCCTTCGACGAGCCATCGCAGTACGTTTCGCGACGCGGATGGTACCACCAGAAAACGCTCCGGAACCCCTGGTTTTGGAAGCAACTCGGGGAGAGGGTGATGCAATCGCCGTCGCGCGTTCTCGTTGGACCATAGTTTGGCGGGGACACGCCTCGTCGTGTCCCCGCCAGTTCGTTTCCTACGCAGCCTGCGCGATGTCGATGATGTCTGCGAGCACCGCGCTCGCCGTCGGAAGCGCGCCCGCACCTCGTCCGAGAAACGTCAGCTCGCCCGCGGCACGCGCACGGACGACGAGCGCGTTGTTTTCGTAACGGACGGCCGCGAGCGGATCGCCTGCAGCGAGCAGCTCCAGCCTCACCGAAAGTCGCAACACGCCGTCGTCGATCCTCGATGATGCAACGTGACGGATGACGCGCCCCTCGCGAAGGGCACGGCGAACGTCGCGCAGCGTCACGCCGCGAATGCCTGAGAGCTGTACCTCTCCTGCCGGCACACCACCAAAGGCGATGGCCGACAGAATCGTCAATTTCTGCAACGCATCGTGTCCGTCGACGTCGAGCGATGGCTCGGCTTCGGCGAAGCCGAGCTCCTGCGCCTTCGCCAACGCGTCCTCGAAGCTCTGACCCTCCTCCATCAGCGTCAGGATGTAGTTGCAGGTTCCGTTGAGGATTCCAGTTAGGCTCTCGACGCAGTCACCCGCGAGCCCCACGCGCAACGTGCGGATCACCGGCACGCCGCCGCAGACACTCGCCTCGAAGCCGACGCGTACGCCGTGCCGCTTCGCCCGTGCGAACACCTCGCTGCCTTGCGCCGCGAGAAGCGCTTTGTTCGCAGTCACGACGCTCCGTCTCGAATCGATCGCCGCGCCGACGAAGCGCGCGGCGTCCTCCACGCCGCCGATCAGCTCGACGACGATGTCAGGGTCGCTCGCAAATACGTCCGCGGCGCGTGTCGTAATGATCTCCGGGTCGACGCCCCTCCGCTTCTTCTCGCCGTTCCGCACGAGAACGCTCGAGATCTCGAGGTCGATCCCGTGCCGTTCGCGAATCTGTTCACGCCGCTCGCCGAGGAGCGTTACGAGGCCCCCACCGACATTGCCGCAGCCAAGGAGCCCGATTCTTACGTTCCTCGTCATGCGATGGCCTCACGTTTCACGACGCCACAACGCGCCACGACCAGTGCCTCGTCGAGATCACAGATGAGATCGCGCGGATCCTCGAGCCCGACCGAGAGTCGGAGCAGACTGTCAACGATTCCGACTTCCCGTCGGACGTCGGGCTCGACGGAGGCGTGCGTCATCGTCGCCGGGTGAGAAACGAGGCTCTTCACTCCACCGAGGCTTTCGGCGACGGTCCAGAGCCGGAGGGAACGGGCGAAGCGTCGCGTCCCTTCGAGGTCGAGATCGAGCTCGATGGCAAGCACCGCGCCGGGCCGCTTCATCTGCCTCCTCGCGACGTCGTGCGACGGATGCGAGGCAAGACCTGGAAAATGGACGCGACGGATGCCCGCGAGTCCGTCCAGATGACGCGCGATCGTCTCCGCGTTGTCGCAGTGCCGCTCGACGCGGAGCCCCAGAGTCTTCGCGCCGCGCGCGATGAGATAACAGTCGTGCGGGCCGGGCACCGCGCCGACCGCGTTCTGGAAAAAGCGGAGCCGCTCGTGCAGATCGTCTCGGTCAGTGATGACGATGCCACCGAGAGCGTCGCTGTGGCCGTTGATGTACTTCGTGGTCGAGTGGAGGACCACGTCGGCGCCAAGCTCGAGTGGTCGTTGGAGACAGGGGCTCGCGAACGTGTTGTCGACCACGGTCACGACACCTCGGCCTTGCACCGCGGCCGTGCAGGCCGCGATGTCAGTGACCTTGAGCAGCGGATTCGACGGCGTCTCGAGCCAGAGTAGTTTCGTCTCCGGGCGGAGCGCCGCGGCGACGTTCACCGGGTCCGTCGTATCGATGAACGTGAACTCCACGCCGAATCGGGCCCAGAGCTTCGTGAAGATGCGCCACGCGCCGCCGTAGAGGTCGCGCGTCGAGACGACGTGATCGCCCTTCGCGAGAAGGGCGACGATCGTACCGTTGATCGCGGCCATTCCACTCGCGAATGCGACGCCGTGCCGTGCCCCCTCGAGCGCAGCGAGCGTTTCTTCGAGCGCGCCACGCGTCGGATGGTTGGTGCGCGCGTAGTCGAATCCACGCGTGACGCCCGGTTCGGTCTGGCCGAAGGTCGATGTGAAGTAGACGGGTGTGTTGATTGCTCCTGTTTGCGGATCGTTAGGCTGGCCGCCGTGGATGGCGAGCGTGTCGAAGTGCCAGGTCATGCTGAGCTCTCCTCTATGTGTTCGTCTGTCGTCGTTGTCGTCGAACGATTGCGGAGCGCATCGTCCCGGGAAGCCGGTACGTCTCAGTGGCCGGCGCCCGGGCGCGTCATCGAGGCGAGACACATCGAAGGGAGAGCGGAACGGGAAACGCGAAACGCGGATCGCGAAACGCGAAACGCGGAACGGAAAACGCGGAAGTGCGACGGGGAGAATCCGGACTGCGGCTCGCGAAACGCGAGAAGCGCAATAGCGAGACCCTGATAGGGAGCGATCGATGGTGCGGCCGACGGTTCGCTGGTGCCCCACGCGTGCCCATACCGTCGCTGAGCAGATGCCGTCACCATCTGTTTCGTGAGTACAGCGATGTCTGAGGGACGATGCATGGACTCCTCCCGCCGTGAGCCGGAAAACGCCAGTCGAGTTGTCGGGGAATCGGGGGTGAAAAACGGGAGACCCGGGTCAGCCGCGACAGACGTCGCTAGCGCCCGGGCGGCGCATCATCATCATGGCGGGAACTGCGAAGCGATGCATGTTGGACGAGCATGATAGGGGCGCATGCGAGGGCACGTCAAGGGGAATGCGGATTGTTGATTGCGGAGTGCGGAACCGGCTTCACGAGTGTGCGGCACCCATTCGATCGAAGCGCACGCATCGACGGGCGGTCGACTTCCACGCAATGTCGCGAGAATCTACTCCGCATTCCGCATTCCACATTCTGCGCTACGCAGCCCGCGTTCCGCCTTTCGCGTTCCGCATTCCGCATTCCGCATTCCGCGTTCCGCCCTCCCTACTCCAGCCTCACAATCGCGTCTCCGCTCCCGTTGTCGGTCGAGATCGCGAACGGAGTGATTGCTCCTTCGCCCGCGGTGACGCGGATCTCAAGCTGGATGTCGCGGAGGTCGCCGAGCTCGCGCTCGCGCGCGTCGCCGACGATCGCTCGCGCTACGTTTGGCACGAGCACGACGCTGTTCGCACCTACGCTGAACTCGCGCGAGGTGATCGTCGCCGCGAGTGACTGTCCGTTGAAATAGAGCATCGAGACACTGACCGTCGCGCTCTTCCCCGCCGTCTCCGCGAACCCGATCGTCGTCGACGTCGTGCCGCCGACTTTCGCATCAATCGTCGACTGCCGCGCATCGTCGATCCCGGCGAGCAGTCGCGCCTGGCCTAACCGGAGCCCCGAGGCCAGCTCCACGACGGGAACCGACGCCGTCGTGCCGGGCTCCCCGCTCGTCACCGTGCGCGCGGTCACGGCGATCGCGGAGCCTCGCCCAGGCTCGATCGCGATCCATCCGGTCGAGAATCCCCGGCGCCCGAACATCGCGCCGACGGTGTCTTCGATCGTCCGCGTCTCGCGCGGTGCGAGCGAAACCATCTTCGGCCCGTACTCGAGACCGTTCTCGTGGTAGACGAGGGTGACGTTCGTCGGAGACGCCATCACGTTGTGCATCGTCAGCTCGAGAGTCGTCTTCGCGACCTCCCCCGCTTCGGCCTCCTTCCCCGACGCGCTGCCTCGCCTAACCGGCCTCCTCCGCGGTCCAACCGACTCACGTAGTGGGGCGTAGACGATCTTCTGCGGCGAGGTCGCTGCGAAGCCGGCAAAGCGCGCCCAGTCCGGGACGATCCACATGTCGCCCGAAGACGCGTCGAGATTGAGCCCGTAGGCAACCACGCGCCCCGCGGAATCGCTCCTGTTCGTCACGAGCGCGGTGACCGCCGAGGCCGGTACGCTGCCGCGATACTCGACGACGCCGAACGGCGCGACGGTCACCGGATCGATCACACCGGCACTCGCGCCCGACGCGTCGAGATACTCGATGCGGACGCGCGCCTCGGTTCCGCTCGTCTCCTGCAGCACGAGATCGGCCTCGGTCGCTCCCTTCCCGATCCCCGCCAGCCGGATCTCCTCGCCCGGAAGCGCCGCCCTCGTCGAGCGGAAGACCGGGAGTTGCGTGCCGATCGCACCTCTCGCCGTCGAGATCGTGACGAGGCGTGCCCCTGCGAGCAGCCTGTTGGCGTCGAGACTCCGGATGAGGAGCGATCCGCTCCTCTCGTCCTGCCCGTAGACCGTCGTCACCGCGTCCGCGAGCAGCACCGAGCCGCGCGGCGCGACGGAGCTCAAATCAGCGACGGACGAAGCGGCTCCGCTCGTCGCTGGCGTGAAGAAGAGGCGAAGGTCGCGAACGCTCGCCGCACCGAACGCGTTCGCGATCGACAGGTCGGTGAGGAGCTCGCCGACCGATCGCTGCTCATGCGCGAACCCGGGAACGAAGTACCCGAGCTCGCCCGGCGCGAACGGCGGGATCGTCGAGCCCGAGACCGGAGGCTTCACCGTGTCGATGATCGACACGAGGCTCGTCGACACGCCCGAGCCACCCGATTCCGAGCTGCCGAGCAACGCGCCGATACCCTGCGTCGCAGCATCGACGTACTCGAGCGAGAGCGACGCGGAGAACGCCGCACCGTTTTCGTTGCGCGAGTCGGGGCGCTCCGCGCGGACGAGCGTAAAGCCCACCGGCCGGCTCTCCCCCGGCGGAATCGTGACGAGCGCGCCCTGTGGCACGAGCCAGGCCACATCCGACTTCGCGATACCCGTCAGCGTTGCGGTTCCACGATTCGTGAACACGACACTTCCCGTCGGATTCGTTCCGCGTCCGGCGCTGACGTCGACGCGCGGCGATGCGGGCTCGGCGATGACCGTCCCTCCTGTCGCGGCCACGGAGACGAGCGTGATGGGGATCGTCAGAACCTGGGAGAAAAAGTCACTGGTCGTCGCCGTGCTCGCACCCGTGTATGTGCCTGGCGGCTGCGCGACGGGCGTGACTGTGACCGTCTGGCTCGACGACGCTGCGAGCGTGAACGACGCGGGCGACTGGGTGAAGAATGCGCCTTCCTGCGTCAGCGTGACATCCGTCTCCAGCGTTCCGACGTTGACGAGCGTGTATGTGGTCTGGTTGACGGGAGTGCCGCCCGACTGCACGAGGATCTCCGGCGGCGTGCCGACGACGACGTCGGCGAACGGCGGCTCGAGGAAGAACTTCGTCAGCGTCGCCGGTTGCGACGGCTCGCTGGTCAGCGTGTTCTGCTGCAATCCGTGCGGATGCGTCACCGTGCGCACGACGAACGAAAACTTGCCCGCGCCGGTGTTCGAGAGCACGATGCTCGAGAGCTCCTTTGAGGCCGTCGTCTGCACGGCGCGCACTTCGTTCGCGTCGACTTCCGTCGCCGTCGCCTGATACCCGCCGTCGTCACCGACGTAGAGCGGAAGGTCCCAGGTGAGCACGACGTCGCCCGGTTGCGCGAGCTCATCGGAGCTCGTGTCGGCTTTTACGTTCGTCGGCGGCAGAGTCTGCGTCATGAGAACGCTTCCTCCCGACTGCTTCTGGTCGAGGAAGGCGCGCAGCGCCGGGTCGGAGGCGTTGATCGCGTTGTAGCCGAGGTCGAGCAGCCCGTCGCCGAGGTTCACGAGCGCCGAGAGCGCCTGCGGCGCCTCGCCACGGAACTGGTTATTCGACAGGTCGAGTGCGAACAACCCCGTCAACTGACCGACAGCCGGCGGAATGCTGCCGGAGAACCGGTTCGCGCCTAACCCAAGCGACGTGAGTGACGTCAGCGAGAAGAGCGCGGATGGCAACTCTCCCTCGAGATTGTTCTCCGTGACGAGGAGCTCGCGCAGTTTCGTCATCTGCCCGATCTGCGGCGGAAGCACGCCGGTGAGGCGGTTGTGGTCGAGCCGGAGCGTCTCGATCGACGCGAGATTGCCGACCGATTGCGGAATCGTGCCCGCAAGCGAGTTCCCTTCGAATGATGCGTACTCGAGTTTCGTCAGCGTTCCGATGTCGGGCAACGTTCCGCTGAAGTCGTTCCCCCGAAGGTCGAGGAACGTCAACTCCGTGAGGCTCTCGATACTCGTCGGAATCGCGCCGGTCAGGAGGTTCCCGCCGAGCGCGAGCCGGCTCAGCTTCGAGAGGTTTCCGATCCCCGCCGGAATCGTCCCGGTGAGTTGATTGTCGAAGAGCATGAGCTCGAAGAGGTCCGTGAGCTGCACGAGCTCCGCGGGGATCGCCCCCGTCAGCCGGTTGCTGAAGAGATCGATCGCATAAAGCGTCGAAACGTCGCCTAACTCGCGCGGGATCTCACCCGTGAGCTGGTTCGTTCCGAGCGAGAGGACACCGAGGTTGCGCAGCTGCCCAAGCTCGCGCGGGATCGAGCCCGTGAGAGCGTTCGTCCCGAGATCGAGGCGCGTTAGGCTCGTCATTCCCCCGAGCGCGGCGGGGATCGGCCCGCTGAGCTGGTTCGAGCCGGCGTTCAGCTCCAGGAGCGTCGCGAGACCGCCCAACTCTGGAGGCACCTGGCCTGAAAGCTGATTCTGCGCGAGCTCGAGGAGCTCGAGCTTCGGGAGATCTCCTAGCTCCTTCGGGATCGCGCCGGTGAGCTGGTTGTTGAACAATCCGAGGACGATGAGCTCGGGCATCGTCCCGAGCGCCGCAGGGATCGTGCCGGTGAGCAGATTGGTACCGAGCTGCAGCGTCTGGAGCCTCGTCGCCCCGGCGAGCTGCGGCGGGATCGTCCCGGTGATCTCGTTGTTGTTGAGCGCGAGCTCCGTGAGATTCGGGAGGCTCCCCAACGACGCGGGCAGCGGTCCACCAAGCCTGTTGTACGAGAGATCGATCTGCGTCAGCTTCGCGAGCTGGCCGGCCTGCGACGGAATCGGCCCGGTGAGCTGATTGCCATTCGCGTGCAACGTCTCCAGGTTGACGAGCGTGCCAATCGTCGAAGGGATCGGTCCCGTGAACTGGCCCCGATCGAGAAAGAGCGAGACGAGCGCGCCGAGATTCCCGATCGACGACGGAATCGTGCCGCCAATCGACGTGTCGAACACGAGCAGCCGCGTCAGCTTCGAGAGGTTGCCGATCTGCGTCGGCAGCGTGCCACCGATCGGATTCTCGTAGAGCTCGAGCTCGGTGAGGTTCGGAAACGAGCCGATGTCCGGCGGCAGCGCTCCCGTCAGGTTGTTCTGCGCGAGGAAGATTCCGGTGACGGTCGACTGCGCGTCGTCGCAACGCACGCCAAACCAGCTGCACTCACTCCCCACCGAGCCGAGCCAGCCGCTACTCGCGGCCCAGCCGGAGCCATTCGTCGCCTGGTGAAGCGCGCTCAGAGCAGCGCGCTCGGAGGAAGGAATCGCAGCGCTCGCGACTGCGGCGACCGCGAGCCACACAACGAGTAACGACACAATCGCGCTAAAGCGGGACATTGCGCAGCCTCGGGGGTTCGTTGGGGACTTGCGCTTCTAACACTGCACCCTCACGCAGAGCTTTGCAAGCTTCCAGAGCTTCATTCTCGGTTCACGTGTGTAGAATCGCCCCATGTCCGATCTCCTCGAATCGACGGCGAACCCGAACCCGATCGAACAGTTCCGCCTCTGGTGGGACGAGTCGCTCGCACTCGGCGAGGAGCGGCGGCAGTGCATGTCGCTCGCGACGATCGGCGATGACGGCGCACCCGCCACGCGAGTCGTTCTGCTGAAGCAGTTCGATCACCGCGGCTTCGTCTTCTACACGAACTACGGAAGCCGCAAGGCGCGCGAGCTCGATCGCGACCCGCGCGCGGCCCTCGTGATCCACTGGTTCGAGCAGGCCCATCAGGTACGCGTCGAAGGCCGGGCTGAGCGGACGAGTCGCGAGGAATCGAAGACATACTTTGCGATGCGCCCCCGAGGGAGCCAGCTCGGCGCCTGGGCGTCGGAGCAGAGTGCAGTCATCGGTGCGCGCGACGTGCTCGACCGCCAGTACGCGGAGGCCGAGACGCGGTTCAACGGTGTCGGCATTCCCTGCCCTCACTTCTGGGGCGGATACCGCGTCGTGCCTCACACCGTGGAGTTCTGGCAGGGCCAGCAGAGCCGGTTGCATGACCGGCTGAGGTACACGCGCGACGGCAAGGGATGGAGGGTGGAGAGGCTGGCGCCGTAACGGCGTTTCGGATTTCGAATTGCGAAACTCGAATTTCGGATTTGAAAAGCCCGATCCCGATCTCGTTGGGGCGTGTGTTCGGTCCCGTGATCGCGAGACCTACCGCGTTTGGGTTTGAAATCCGCAATTCGCAATCCGCAATTCGAAATTCGAAATCTCCCTCACTCTCCACATCCCTTAAACTGGCCTCGTGCCCACCTTCCTCACCGCATGTCCGCGCAACTGTTACTCGACCTGTTCGATGAACGTTACGGTCGAGAACAACCGTGTCGTGAAGATCGAGGGGGTACCGTCGAATCTGGCGACGCCGGAAGGACCGTGCATCAAGGGGCTCGCGTATGTCGAGAGGGCGCATTCACCGCAACGCATCATCCGGCCGATGCGGCGCGGTCCCGACGGGCAGTTCCGTCCGATGGCCTGGGAGAGCGCGATCGAGCTCATCGCGAGCAGGCTCGAGGAGGCTCGCGCGCGGCTCGGCCCGCAAAGCGTCCTCTACTACTCCGGAAGCGGTACGAAGGGCCTTCTCAACGCCGCCGGAATGGCATTCTGGCGGCTTTTCGGCGGCTGTACGACGACCTACGGCGACCTTTGCTGGCCCGCGGGGCTCGAAGCGACCCGCCTCACGCTCGGCGAGAACACCCATAACGCGCCATGGGATCTCGCGAACGCGAAGCTGATCGTGCTGTGGGGCAAGAACAGCGCGGAGACGAACATCCACCAGATGCTTCACGTCGATCGCGCGCTCGAAGCGGGCGCGAAGCTGGTCGTCATCGATCCCCGCCGCACGGAGACCGCAGAGCGCGCCGACCTCCTTCTGCAGCTCCGTCCCGGAACTGACGGCGCGCTCGCGTTAGGCGTCGGGCATCTCCTCGTGCGCGACGGGCACGCCGACCGCGCATTCATCGACACGCACGTCCTCGGCTTCGACGACTACGCCGCACTCGTCGCGGAGTGGACGCCGGAGCGCAGCGCCGAAGTCACAGGCCTTCGTGTGGAGCAGATCAACGAGCTCGCCATGCTCTTCGCGACGATGGCTCCCGTCACGGTGAGTCCAGGCTTCGGCATGCAACGGTTCACGAACTCGGGGCAGGCGATGCGCGCGATGCTCGCCCTGCTCGCGATCACCGGCAACGTCGGCAAGCCGGGCGCCGGCTGGAGCTACGCGAACCTGCAGACGCAGGTCTTCTCACACGTCAAGGATCCGACCGATTTCTATCCGCCTGAAACGCCCGACGGCATCGTCCGCGTTTCGATCTCTACGGCGAAGCTCGGCCGCAACATGCTCGCTCAGCAAGACCCTCCGCTCGCGTTCGCCTGGGTCGAGCGGGGCAACCCGATACCGCAGAATCCGGAGACCCGCGTCGTCGTCGAGGCGTTCCGCCGGCTCGAGTTCCGCGTCGTCGTCGACGAGTTCATGACTGACACCGCGCGTGAAGCCGATGTCGTTCTTCCTGCGAAGAACTTCTTCGAGCAGACCGATGTCATCGGCGCTTACTGGCATCCGTACCTGCAGATCCGTCCGAAGATCGTCGAGCCACCGCCCGAGGTGAAACCGGAGACGGAGATCTACCGCGAGTTAGGGCGCCACCTCGGCATCGACGAGGAAAAGCTCGCAGCAGCTCTTCCCGGACCTTCGAACGAGTCGATCGAGGCGTGGCTCACAGCGAAGCTCGAGAAGTTCGGGATTACGCTCGACCAGCTCCGACGAGGGCCCGTGCTCTCGCCCGATTTCCGCGAGGTGGCGTTCGACGATCTCCGCTTCGCTACGCCGTCGGGAAGAATCGAGCTTCGAAGCGAGGAGGCGCGCACGCGCTGGGGGCTCGACGAGCTTCCGACGTTTCGTGAGGCGGAAGAGCGGCCGAAGCGCGGCGGTCGCTTCCCGCTTCACATGCTGACTCCGAACACGAAGAACCGGATCCACAGCCAGTTCGGCAACCTCGAAACGATCCGCCGCATGGCTCCCGAGCCGTACGTCGCGATGCATCCTGCAGATGCGAGATCGAGGAACCTCTCCGAAGGGGATCGCGCGCGGATCTGGAACGAACGCGGCTTGCTCACGCTCCCCGTGAGATTCGACTACGGGCTGCGCCCTGGCTGCATCTCGGTGACAAATGGTTTCTGGCTGGTTGAAGGCGGCGCGGTCAACGTCCTCTCGATGGGACGAGAGACCGACATGGGCTACGGCGCCGCCTTCCACGACAACGCGGTCGAGGTCTCGCGCGCGTGAGGGCCGCCTTCCTCTTCGACCCCGATCGCTGCACGGCATGCGAGGCATGCCGCGTCGCATGCGGCATCGAGAACAACGAGGGGCGCGACACAGGTTGGCGCACGATCTCCACGTTCAATCCTCAGCGCCATCCCGCGCTGCCGACGCGCCACCTCTCCCTCGCCTGCAATCACTGCGACACGCCGGCGTGCGCGTTAGGCTGTCCCGCCGCGGCATACGATCGTGACGAAACGACCGGTGCCGTGCTTCTCGACCCGGAGAAGTGCATCGGCTGCCGCTACTGCTCCTGGGTCTGTCCTTACGACGCGCCGAAGTTCGACGACGCCCACGGGGTGATGACGAAATGCACCTTCTGTGCGCCGCGCCTCGCCGCCGGTGGGCAGCCCGCCTGCACCGCGGCCTGTCCGAGCGGCGCGCTTGCGTTAGGCGTCCGCGAGAGCGACGAGGCCGAGCCTTCGTACTACGGGCTTGGCTCGTTTGGCCTCGGACCCTCGCTCAAAATCGAGAAGCCGCGCCGCGGGGGACCGCCTCCCGCGCTCGCGATCGACGAGCTCGTCCTCGACGCGCCATCGCAACCGATGCCGAGTCGGAAGATCACACTCTCGTCGGAGTGGGCTTTGCTCGTCTTCACGATCGTCATGCCGGCTCTCGTCGCATGGCTCGGTGGTGGTGTGGTACGCACGCCGCGCAAGCCCCCTCTGCTCGTCTTCGCCGGCTTCGGCGCGCTCGCAATGGCACTGTCGACGATGCACCTCGGCAAGCCGATGCGCGCCTGGCGAGCGATTTTGAACTTGAAGAGCTCGTGGCTCAGTCGCGAGATCCTTTTCACGAACGTCTTCCTTTTGTTAGGCGTAGGATCCATCGCCGTGCCGCACACGTCGGTCGCGCTCGGAACGCCGGCGCTGCTTGCCGGGATCGCGCTCGCGATTTCGATCGACGGCGTCTACCGGGCGATCCCGCGTCTCCACGCGAAGCGGATGCACAGCGCGGAGGCTGTGCCGACCGTCGCCATGCTCTTCGGAATCGTGGCCGGCGCACCGGTCGTCACGATCGCCGCCGGGCTCGTCAAGGGCGTGCTGTACGGCTGGCGTTGGGCGACGAAGCAGGAAAGCGTGCCCGAGCCCTTCGGGATACTCCGTGCCGCGCTCCTCGGCCTCGCCTGTGCCCCAACGATGGCCTGGCAGTACGCCTTCGCAGTCGCGCTTCTCGGTGAGATCATCGACCGCGCTGCGTTCTACAACGCACTCGAGCCGTCGAGCCCGGCACGGCGGATGACGGAAGAAGCGCGCACCTAGAAACGCGAAACCGGCAACGCGAAACGCGGAATGCGGAGTGCGAAACGCGGAACGGGCAACGCGAAACACGAAGCGCGAGATGCGAAACGCGTGGCGCGAGACGCCAGACGCGAAACACGAAACGCGTTCCGTGAAAGGCGTTCCGCGTTTCACGGGCCGCGAATGCGGCCCCGGATCGGTTGCCCCCGGGCTTCAGCCGGGGGCCTGCACCCGCACTGATTCGTCGCGCCGCGTAGCGGCGCAGGAATTCGGCGATCCTGCGCCGCTACGCGGCGCGTTCATCGTTCGTTCACGCCGACCCCGGGCTGAAGCCCGGGGCTACCGATCCTTCGGCGCTACGCGCCGCCGCCTCGCCCGCGAATCGCACACTTTGCATTACCAGCCTAACGCGAACGATTGGACCCTCGTGCCCGCACCTCGTTCTTGCGTCCCGCGTCTCCCCGCATTGCCTCACAGACGACCTCCGCGAAGTGCTTCGGTCTTCGCCCGGTGAGCTGCATGACCTGCTCGCGGCAACTGAAGCCGTCGGTGACCACCACGGTATCGTCCGCGGCATCGCGAACCGCCGGCAGGAGCACGCGCTCCCCCACCGCGACCGATACGTCGTAGTTTCTCGCCTCGAACCCGAACGCGCCAGCCATGCCGCAGCAGCCACTGTCGGGCGCGTCAACCTCCGCTCCCATCCGCGCAAAGATGCGCATCTCGGCATCGGTCTTCATCACCGCCTTCTGGTGGCAGTGCCCGTGAAAGAGCAGCTTCTCGACGGCCTTCGGCAACTCGACCTTCTCCCGTTCGAGGAGCTCGGCGAGTGTGAAGACCTGGCGGCTCAGCTTCTCCGCGTCTGCACCCGGCAAGAGGTTAGGCAGCTCGTCGCGAAAGACCGCGACGCACGACGGCTCGATGCCGACGATCGGCGTTCCAGCGCGAATTTCCTCACGTAACGCCTCGACGATCTTCTCGAGCTGCCGCCTCGCCATCCCGAGGAATCCCCAGTCGTAGAGCGGACGACCGCAGCAGAGACCCGACGGAGGGAGGGCGACCTCGAAGCCTGCGCGCTCGAGAACCTCCACCGCAGCGTGAGCGACGTGCGGCGTAAAGTGGTTGTTGAACGTGTCAGGCCAGAAGATGACGCGGCGAGATGAACCCGGCCGGAGGCCGGCGGTCCAGCCAGCAGGACGCCGGCGCTCCTCGGCATTCCGCGTTCCTCGTTCTGCGTTTCGCGTGCCACCGCGGAAAGTCCTCTCCGCGAACCTCGGCATCGTACGCTGCCCCGCAATCCCTGTGGACTGCTTCATGATCCCAGCCGTGACCGGCCACTCCATCAGGAAGTTCGCGAGGCGCGGAGCGAGCGAGCCGAGACGCGCCCAGATGTGAATCCACCCCATCGTGTAAGCGGCGAGCGGACGCACCCGACCCTCGTAGTAGTGCGCGAGGAACTCGGCCTTGTACGACGCCATGTCGACCTGCGTCGGGCAGTCGGACCGGCATCCCTTACATGCGAGGCAGAGGTCGAGCGACTCCTTCACTTCTTCGCTCTTCCATCCGTCCTCGACGACCTGGCCGTCGAGCATCTCGAAGAGGAGCCGCGCACGGCCGCGCGTCGAATGCTTCTCCTCGCGCGTGACCATCCAGCTCGGGCACATCGTGCCGCCCGACTCGCGCCGGCAGAGGCCGACGCCGACACAGCGCGAGATCGCGTGGTCGAAGCTCCCGCTGTCGCGGAGGAACGTGAAGTGCGTCGTCGGCCGCTTCTCCTGGTACGCCTCGCCAAGGCGCAGGTTTTCGTCGAGACGGTAAGGCTCGATCACCTTTCCCGGGTTCATCCTCCACTCGGGGTCCCATGCCTCCTTGAACTCGCGGAACGCCCGCATCAGCTCGTCGCCGAACATGAGCGGAAGGAGCTCGGCGCGCGACTGCCCGTCGCCGTGCTCGCCGGAGAACGAGCCGCCGTAGCGAGCGACGAGCTCCGCAGCGTCGCACATGTACGCGCGGAACTTCGCGATTCCCTCCTTCGACTGGAGATCGAAGTCGTTTCGCGTATGGACGCATCCGTCTCCGAAGTGGCCGTAGAAGTCGCCGATGTAGCCGTAGCGGTCGAGCAGCCGTCGGAGATCGCGAAGGTAGTTGCCGAGATGCGCGGGGGGCACCGCGGCGTCCTCCCAGCCCTCGTATGCATGGCCACGCCCGTCGACGACGGCAGTTGCGCCTAACGCGGACTCGCGCACTTTCCAGATCCGCGCGGCGCGCTTCGGATCGTCGAGCAGAAGGATCGACGGCACCTCTCCGTGGGCTCGGCGCAACGCATCGATCAGCATCTCGGCCTGACTGTTCGCATCGGCCATCGTCTCGCCCCCGAATTCGACGAGCAGCCAACCAGAGCCGGCAGGGAGCATCGCCATCGACTCCGGATCGATCCCGCGCGCGCGGACGTCGCTCACGAGACGGTCATCGAAGCCCTCGAGGCCGATGCAGCCGAACTGGAGCACCTCCGTGACGCGGTCAGCCGCCGCATAGACGTCGGAAAATCCGAGCACGACGAGGTTGCGCAGAGGAGGACTGTGGACGAGCTTCGTCTTTGCCTCGAGTACGACGACACAGGTCGACTCCGTCCCGACGAGGGCGCGAGCCACATGAAAGCCATTCTCGGGGAGGAGGTGCGGCAGGTTGTAGCCCGACACCGCGCGCGGGATCTTCGGGAACCTCTCGCGGATGAGCGGCGCGTAGCGGTCGCGGATCGAGCGGAGCTTCGCGTAGATCTCGCTGCGACGGCCCCCTTCACGAATGATCGCGTCGAGCTCTGCATCGCTCGTCGCGCCGACCCGCATCCGTACGCCGTCGTACGTCACGATCTCGAGCTCCTCGATGTTGGCGTCGGTCTTCCCCGCCATGATCGAGTGAACGCCACAGGAGTTGTTGCCGATCATGCCGCCTAACGTACAGCGGCTATGGGTTGCTGGGTCGGGACCGAATGTCAGCGAGTGGGCTTCAGCGGCATCGCGCAGGTTGTCGAGGACGACTCCCGGCTCCACCCGCGCGAACCGCGCCGCCGCATTCACCTCGACGATTCGGTGCATGTACCGCGAGAAGTCGAGCACGACCGCGACATTGCAGCACTGTCCCGCAAGGCTCGTCCCCGCGCCACGGCCGAGAACCGGAGCGCCATGGCGTCGGGCGATCTCGAGCGCCGCAACGACGTCCGCTGCGCTCTTCGGCCGGACGACGCCGATCGGTACCTGGCGATAGTTCGACGAGTCGGTCGCGTAGAGCGCACGCGAGCCGGAGTCGAAAAGCACGTCGCCCGCGATCGCAACGCGCAGCTCGAGGGCGAGTCGGTCCGCATCGCCGCCGAACGGCGCACCGATACGCCGCCCATGATCATCTGGAGTCGCCATGGCGTCGCGATTGTATGAGAAACCAACGCCGGGCCGTGGCGCCCGCACCCTCCGAGAGTCGCACACGGTCCGCGAGTCGAGCATGCTCGCGCCCGAAGCGCGGCCCGAACGGCGCGCGTGGAGCGTCCTCTCGCGCTGACAGCGGTGTCACCTCTTGAGGATCGGCGAACGTCGTTCCGCGACGATACTCAACCGAATCTTCAACTTGTCGCGCGCAAAAGATGGCATGCCTCGAGCATCTAGGTGGGGCCTGGCATCCAGGCCGAAGGTGGGGGGTTGCGCATGAGATCAGCGCTCGTGGGGTTCGTTCTGCTTATCGCGGCAACATCCGCTGCGGCCTCTTCAATCAGCTTCAACTTCATCGGTGAGCGCTCGGGGAATCCTCCGATCCGCTTCGCGGGCCAGGGTTTCGTCAACGGACCCGCGAGCCGATACGACTTCGCCGAAGGCAACCACGTCCTCTTCCGCAAGGACATGTCGATCCTCACGCGCGACAACAAGATTCTCTCCGTCGTCGACCACGCGAGAGGGGTCTTCTACCGTCGCTCGACGAACGGTATGGGAGGGATCATCTCGACCTACCAGGGCCCCTATCAGGTCGCGGCCGACGAGTTCGAGCTGAGCCTCGAGACGCTCGAGCGCGAATCATGGCTCGCCACGTATCGCCCGGTGAAGCACCACCTTACCTTCAGCTATCGGATCAAAATGAGCCTGGAGGGAGAGGAGTTTTACGGGCGCGTCGAGGCGGACGCGGAGCTCTGGCTCGATCCAAAGTACCGCGTCTCCGCAATGCCGTGGGGACACCAGTTCGGGCTCAAGACGGGAATCGAGGAGTTCGACGCACAGATCGCGAAGAAGGTCCAGGGGCTCGGTTTTCCCTTCCGGCAGATGATCAGCGTGACGCGGACGATCGACGGAGGCGAGCGAATCACGGAGACGCTTCGCACCGATGTCACCCGATTCGGCGACGCGGTCTTTCCCCGCACCGGCTTCGACCCACCGGGCGGCTACCTGCAGTCGGAGCCGATTCTCGTCCGGCCCGAACTTACGGGCGAGAACGCGGCGATTGCGCAGAACGAGCCGCCGCCTGCTTCCCTTCCGGCGCCGCAGGAGCCGGCGCTCCCGATCAGGTCGCTCGATCCGAAGACGGCCGCCCCACTCTTTGTCGAGAGCGTTGAAGTACGCGTGGTCAACGTCGATGCCGTGGTCACCGACAAGGCGGGTAACCATGCGCCCGGTCTCAACAAAGAAGACTTCGAGATCCGCGAGGGAGGCCAGCCGCGCGAGATCACGAACTTCATCGAAGTATCGAGCGCGGCGGGAACTCTCGCCCCCCGCGACTCGGGTGACGCGGCCGCGGCGGGTGGTGCTGGCATCGAGCGACGAAGCCGCAAGATCGTCATCTTCATCGACCAGAACACACTCAGGATGAGGAACCGCAACCGTGTCGTCGACGCGACGAGCGCGTTCGTGACGGAGACGCTGCGCCCCGGCGACGAGGTGATGATCGCCACATTCGACAAGGCGCTGAAGATCGTCCTCCAGTTCACAGGTGATTCCGCGGTAGTCGCCGAGACGCTCACGCGCCTCCGAGGTGAATCCGTGAGCGGCGACATCGTCGCGCAACGGCGCTCGCGCGCGCAGAGCGAGATTCTCCAGATGATCATCGACGAGGCGGGAGGTGACCCCCTCGGCATCTGCCAGGTCTACGCCGCCACCGTCATGCACGACGCGAATCAGACGATCGGCGCGATGCAGGGGCTGATGACCGCGCTCTCTCCAATTCCAGGCCGGAAGGTGCTCGTTTTCGCGACCGAGGCGCTTCCTGCGCGTCCAGGAGCCGAGCTGTTCTACTTCCTCGACGGGGTGCGGATGCAGCTGGGAGCTCTCGGAGGCGGTGGAAACCCGATCGCCGAAATTTCGAAGTACGACATCGCGCCGAAGATCCAGGCGCTGACCGACTCCGCAAACGCCTCAGGATTCACGCTCTATCCGGTCCTTGCGAAGGGCCAGGCCGACGATACCGACGGTGCCGAGCTGGCGGGGTCGCTTCAATTCAACTTCGGCCAGGCCGTCAACACGGCCCGCGACATCGGCCGCACCAACGACATGGAGCCGCTGCTCACGCTGGCGAACAGGACGGGCGGAAGGATGTCGATGGGAGGCAACGACCTCTCCGTCGCGTTCGACGGCATCACGACCGACCTGGAGAACTACTACTCGTTAGGCTACCGCCCCGAGGGCGAGCGCTCCGGGATGTCGCGCTCGGTCGTCGTCAAAGTGAGCAAACACAACCTCAACGTCCGCACGAAATCATCGTTCCTCGAACGTACGCTCGAGAGCGAGATCGAGGAAACGGTTGCCGCCGCGCTCTTCTACCCTATCGACCGCAACGATCTCGGCGTGACGATCTCGACGAAGCCTCCCGAGCGCGGCGACGACGGCACGCTTCGCACGAAGCTGCGCATCGACGTGCCGACCGCGAGCATGGCGCTCATCCCACAAGGTGACGACCTCGTCGGCAGTTTGGTCGTCTACATCGGCTTCGTGAAGGCAGACGGATCCGTTTCGAAGATCGCGAAGCAGAGCCAGCGGTTCTCGTTCCCTGCCGCAACCGCAGCACGACGTAAATACGTCGCGATGGAGCTCGACGTAACGGCGGACGCCTCGACGAATCGCGTCGCGGTCGGCCTCCTCGACCAGGCGTCAAAGTCGACGGGCTTTGCCTCGACTTTCATCGGTGCGCCGCCGGCGGACTCGCGATAACGCACGATTACGATCATCGTTCCGGCTGCCGCTTCTTGGCCCCCGGAAATGGGAGGGTTCAGTTGCGATTTCGTTTGCTGGAGCACCTGCCATCGAGACAATACGCTTCAAAGGGGTCTTCGCGACCGATCCGCAACACCGAAGTCACGCGCCAGCGATATGCTTTCCGGATGCGCTGGCCGCTCATCGTCGCACTCGCACTCGCCGTCCTCGTGGCTCCGTCCGCGATCGCATCGATCAACTTCGAGTTCAGTGGTGAGCGATCGGGCAATCCACCGCTTCGCTTTTCAGGCCAGGGATTCGTCGATGGTCAGGCGAGTCGCTACGACTTCACCGATGGGAATCACGCCCTATTCCACAAGGACATGTCGATCCTCACGCGCGACAACAGAATCCTCACGGTCGTCGATCATTCGAAGGGGACCTACTTCCGCCGGTCGACGAAGGGAATGTCAGGGATCATCTCGACGTACCAGGGGCCTTACCAGGTCGGTGCCGACCAGTTCGAGATGAGTCTCGAGACGCTCGAGCGCGAATCGTGGTTAGGCAGCTTCCGGCCGGTGAAACACCACCTGACGTTCCGCTACAGGCTCAGGATGAGCCTGGAGGGAGAAGAGTTCTTCGGCCGCGTCGAGGCGGACGCCGAGCTCTGGCTCGACCCGAAGTACCGCGTCCCCGCAGCACCGTGGGGACACCAGTTCGGTCTCAAGACCGGAATCGAGGAGTTCGACGAACAGATCGCGAAGAAGCTGCAAGGGCTTGGGTTTCCATTTCGCCAGATGATCAGCGTGACACGGACGATCGACGGCGGGGAGCGGATCACCGAGACACTCCGTACCGACGTGACCCGCTTTGGCGACGCCGCCTTCCCTCGCTCCGGCTTCGATCCTCCGGGAGGCTACGTCAAATCGGAGCCGATACTCGTCCGGCCAGAGCTTACGGGCGAGCCAGCGGCGATTGCGCAGAACGAGCCGCCGCCCGCTTCCCTTCCGGCAGCACAGGAGCCGGCGCTCCCGATCCGGACGCTCGATCCGAAGACGGCCGCGCCGCTTCTCGTGGAGAGCGTCGAAGTTCGCGTGGTCAACGTCGATGCGGTCGTCACTGACAAGGCGGGCAAGCATGCGCCCGGCCTGAACAAAGAAGACTTCGAGGTCCGCGAAGGAGGCCATCCGCGCGAGATCACACACTTCATCGAGATTTCGTCCGCGGCGGGAACGCTTGCGCCGCGCGACTCCGCGCCTGACGCAACTTCCGAAGGGGCCGCGCAACAATCTGCGACTGCGGCTCCCGCGATCGAAAGACGGAATCGAAAGATCATCTTCTTCTTCGATCAGAACACACTCCAACAACGCAACCGTGATCGCGCGGTCGACGCGGCTGCCGCCTTCGCTAAAGAGACGATGCGGCCCGGCGACGAAGCAATGGTCGTCACATTCGACAACGACATGCGAATCGCGTTGCAGTTCACGGGTGATCCGATCGTCGTCTTCGAAAGCCTCTTGAAACTGAAGGGCGGAACGGTTGGGGGCATCGTCAAGTCGCAGCGGCGGACGAAGGCGCAGAATGAGATCCAGCAGACCATCCTCGACTTCAGCACGACCGGCGCCGGACGCCGCGCTGAGCCACCGCGCTACGAGGATGCGGAGGCCGTCTGTCACAATTACTCGTCGAGCGTGATGCACGACGCGAACCAGACCATTGGCGCTCTTCAGGGACTAATGAGCGCCCTCTCTCCCGTGACGGGACGCAAGGTACTCGTCTTCGCGACGGAAGCTCTACCGGCACGAGCCGGCGAAGAAATGTGGATCTTCCTCGACGGCATCAGGCAGTTCTATCCCGCCGGCAGCGCGGGCAATCCGCTGGCCAACGTCTCGAAGTACGACCTCGCGCCAAAGGTGCAGTTGTTGACCGACTCCGCGAACGCTTCGGGATTCACGTTGTATCCGATCTACGCGAAAGGCCTCGCCGACGACTCGACGGGCGCGGACATGGCGGGCTCGCTCGCGATGAATTTCGCGCAAGCGGTGAGCGCATCGCGCGACGCCGCCCGATCGAACGACACGATGCCGCTGCAGACGATGGCGAACCGCACGGGCGGCCGGCTTTCGATGGGAGGGAACGATCTCGGGCCGGCTTTCGACGGCATCACGACCGACCTCGAGAACTACTACTCGATCGGCTACCGTCCCGAAGGAGAACGCTCAGGCATGCCGCGCTCCGTCGTCGTGAACGTCGACAGACCCGGCTTGAAGGTCAGGACCAAAGCATCGTTCCTCGAACGGACCCTCGAGAACGAGATCGAAGAAACGGTCGCCGCTGCGCTCTTTTATCCCGTCGATCGCAACGATCTCGGCATCATTGTCTCGACGAAGAGCCCAGAGGCACAACCCGACGGAGCGCTGCAGACGAAGCTGAGAATCGACGTTCCGACCGCGTCGATGGCGCTCCTTCCCCAGGGGGATGATCTCGCCGGCAGCATCGTCGTGTACATCGGCTTTGTGAAAGCCGACGGAGGCGTCTCGAAGATCGCGAAGCAGAGCCAGAAATTCGCCTTCCCCGCAGCGACGGCGTCGCGGCGGAAGAACATCACTCTCGAGCTCGACGTGACCGCCGATGCGTCGACGAACCGCATCGCTGTGGGAGTGCTCGACGAGGCGTCGAAATCGACCGGCTACGCGTCGACCTTCGTCGGTACGCCTCAGGCGAAGTAGCCGTGTTCCGGAAGCCGGGAACAGAGTGAGACTCTGATTCCGGCACCGGAGTCATCGCAGTCGGTGTCGGTTGAACTCCACCGGGAGACATATCACCAATGCGCTGGACTTCGACTTTCGCGTTCGCACTCCTCACCGTAGCGGCAACTGCGGCGAGCGCCGCCATCAACTTTGATTTCAGCGGGGAGCGCTCCGGGAATCCACCGATCCGCTTCGCCGGCCAGGGATTCATCGATGGTCAGGCGAGCCGCTACGACTTCGTCGAGGGCAACCACGCGGTCTTCCAAAAGAACATGTCGATCCTCTCGACCGACAACAAGGTGCTGAGCGTCGTCGACCACTCGAAGGGAATCTTCTACCTCCGCTCAACGAAAGGGATGGCCGGCATCATCACGACGTACCAGGGGCCATACCAGGTCGGCGCCGATCAGTTCGAGCTCGTGCTGGAGACGCTCGATCGCGAGTCGTGGCTCGGTGCCTACCGTCCCGTCAAGCACCGCCTGACGTTTAGTTACCGGATCAGGATGTCGCTCGAAGGAGAGGAGTTCTTCGGCCGCGTCGACGCCGAGGCCGAGTTGTGGCTCGATCCAAAATACCGCGTCGCCGCCGTCCCCTGGGGACACCAGTTCGGGCTCAAGACGGGGATCGAGGAGTTTGACGACCAGATTGCGAAGAGGCTGCAAGGGCTCGGCTTCCCGTTCCGGCAGATGATCAGCGTCACGCGCACGATCGAAGGGGGCGAGCGCTTCACGGAAACACTGCGCACTGACGTGACGCGATTCGGTGACACCCCATTCCCGCGCTCCGGTTTCAACGCGCCGGGGGGATACGTGAAATCGGAGCCGATCCTCACGCGGCCCGAGCTCAAGGGAATGCCGGTCGAAACCGCACAGGCCGCACCGCCTCCATCGTCCACTCCATCCGTGCGCGAACCTTCGCTTCCCATCAGATCGGTCGATCCGAAAACCGCGCCTCCGATTCTCGTCGAGAGTGTCGAGGTTCGCGTGGTCAACATCGATGCCGTCGTCACCGACAAGTCGGGCAATCACGCTCCGGGGCTCGAGCAGGAAGACTTCGAAGTGAGGGAAGGGGGTCAGCCGCGCGAGATCACGAACTTTCTCGAGGTCTCGAGCGCGGCGGGGACGCTCGCACCTCGTGACTCGTCCGCGGCATCGGCGTCGGAGACGTCATCGACCAGCGGAATCGAGCGTCGCAGCCGCAAGATCATCGTCTTCCTCGATCAGAACACCCTGAAACCCCACAACCGCAACCGGATGATCGATGCGGCCACGAAGTTCGCCCGCGAGACGATGCGTCCGGGTGACGAGGCGATGGTCGTCACGTTCGACAAGCGGACGACGATTGTGCTGCAGTTCACGGGCGACCCGGCGGTCGTCGCCGAGGCGCTCGAGAAGCTGAAGGGCCAAACCGTCTCCGGAGTCCTCACCTCGCAGCGTCGAACGCGAGCCCAGAACGACATTCTCCAGCTCATCATCGACGCGGTCCAGCGCGACGAGCCGCCACGTTACCTCGATGCGTTAGGCGTATGCAGCGTCTACGCCGCCACCGCGATGCACGACGCCAACCAGACGATCGGCGCACTTCAGGGGCTCATGACCGCACTTTCGCCAATTCCCGGCCGGAAAGTGCTCGTCTTCGCGACCGAGGCCCTTCCGGCACGGGCCGGCGAAGACATGTTCGTCTTCCTCGATGGCATCCGCGACCAGTTTCCCGACGGGCGGAGCCAGAATCCGATCACCGAGGCGACGAAGTACGATCTCGCCCCCAAAGTGCAGGCGCTCTCCGACACGGCGAACGCCTCCGGCTTTACCCTCTATCCCGTTCACGCGAAGGGGCTCGCCGACGACACGCCAGGCGCCGAGATGTCAGGCTCGCTCCAGTTGAACTTCGGGATGGCGGTGACCTCCGCGGCCGATGTTGCCAGGTCGAACGACATGTCACCGCTCCTCACGCTCGCGAACGCGACCGGCGGCAGAATGTCGATGGGAGGGAACGACTTCGACGCCGCGTTCAACGGAATCGCGACCGATCTCGAAAACTACTACTCGATAGGCTACCGTCCCGAGGGCGAACGCTCAGGCATGCCGCGGTCAGTCGTCGTGAAGGTCAAAAGGAACGACTTGAAGGTGAGGACCAAATCGTCGTTCCTCGAACGGACCCTCGAGAACGAGATTGAGGAAACGGTCGCCGCCGCGCTCTTCTACCCCATCGATCGCAACGATCTCGGCATCTCGATCTCGACGAAGTCCCCCGAGTCTCAGCCCGACGGAACTCTGCGCACGAAGCTGAGAATCGACGTTCCGACCGCGTCGATGGCGCTCCTTCCCCAGGGAGATGATCTCGTCGGCAGTATCGTTGTGTACATCGGCTTCGTGAAAGCCGACGGTGGCATTTCGAAGATTGCGAAGAACAGCCAGCGGTTTGCCTTTCTTGCAGCGACGGCATCGCGGCGTAAGAACATCACTCTCGAGCTCGACGTGACCGCCGACGCTTCAACGAATCGCATCGCCGTGGGAGTGCTCGACGAGGCGTCGAAATCGACCGGCTACGCGTCGACCTTCGTTGGCGCAACACCCGTGAACTGACGGTTACCCTCGCGCTGCACGGCACGCTCGAACGCGCCGGGCAGCACGCCCCTCGCGCGCACGTCCGCAAATGCTGGCGCAACTCGGCTTCATCCACTCGCTCGGTCGATCGGCCCTTCGTGCAGCGATCCACACCGCGCTTCCCGTCCTACTCACCGTAGACCTGATCGCGCGAAATCGGCGGAAGTGCGCGATCCAGTCCACTCGGTGTGGATAACTACCACATCGAGTAAGGGCCGATCTAGAATCGCACCGTTCAATACAACCGATTCACCGAGGAGGACTTCATGAAGATCACACGTGTGCTGACCCTTGCTCTCGTTGCGCTCGCCTGCGCGGCCCCTCTCGTGGCGGCCGACCCACCCCAAATGGACGAGAAGGCGATGATGGAGGCGATGGCGAAGATCGCCGCACCTGGAGCCAACCACAAGAAGCTCGACGCTTTCGTCGGTCAGTGGGATACGAAGATCACGATGTGGATGGCTCCGGGAGCCCCGCCTTCGACATCGACCGGGAAGTCGACGAACAGCTGGGCGATGGGCGGACGCTACCTCGAGCAGCGCTTCGAGGGCTCGTTCATGGAACAGCCCTTCACCGGCCTCGGCTTCACCGGCTACGACAACGTGACCAAGAAGTGGTGGGGCACCTGGATGGACAGCATGAGCACGGGCATCATGATGAGCGAAGGAACGATGGAGGGTGACGGCACCTGGACGTTCAACGCGAGGAGTGCGGACCCCATGTCGGGCCAGATGATGGACGTGAAGGAAAAGATCTCGATCAAGGACGCGGACCATCACACGATGGAAATGTGGATGCCCGGAGCGGACGGCAAGATGTTTCTTTCCATGGTGATCGATTACGCACGGGCAAAATAGGACGCCAGAATCAGACGAATTCGAGGAGTGGACGCGTCCGCTCGTTCTCATTTTTTCGCAACTTCTCACTCGAATGGACGTATTCATGTGAGAGTGGGCCCTCGGCCCGCCGATCGTGTCGTGTCCATCCAAGGAGGGACGAAGATGAACGAACTTGAAACACTCCCCGAAGAACCCAAAAACGAACAGCAGCCTCCGCGGTCGATTCGCGAACAGCTGAAGGATTGGGGTTTCGACCTCGACGTGTTCGAAGAACGCGCAAAGAAGGCGCGCGGCGAGGCGAAGGAAGAATACGGCGACGTCATGGAGAAGGTGCGCGATGGGCTCGCCAAGGCGAAGGTCCAGTTGAGCGAAGTTGCCAAGGCGAGCAAGCCGGCAGGCGCGGAGCTGAAGGTCGGCTTCGAGAAAGCCTGGTCGGAGATCGTGGCAGCCGTGAGGCGCGCCGAAGAAAAGGCCGCCGAACAAAAACGTGGACCGAGTGGTCCGCCCCCCGAGAACCCCGCCTGATCGCAGTCGATTCAGCCTCTAATCCAAACGGCCGGCGCACGCGCGCCGGCCGTTTCTTTGGTTGCTTCGTCGTCCGATGAACACGAGTGTTCTGTCGGTGAATTGGGCGCAGTTTCGCGCCGAATTCACGGACAGAACACTAGACCGTAACCATGTCGTCGAGTGCTTCGCGGTTCTTGACGTACACCGAGGCGCCTTTGACCTCAATGACCTTCTTCTTCTTCAGATCGCTCAGCAGGCGCGTCACCGTCTCGCGGCTCGTGCCGATCATCTGCGCGATCTCTTCGTGGGTGAGCAACACCTGGATGCGCGTTCCCTGCGCCGTCTGCTCCCCCTTGGTGTCACACCATTCGATCAGAAGGCGTGCGAGGCGCTCCGCCGTCGTCTGCGCGAGGCCAAACGCGCGGATCTCCTTTTGCGCCGAGTGGTAGCGATCGCTCAGCTGCTCGGCCGTGTGCATGCACGCTTCGACATTCTCCGTGATGAAACGGATGAAGTCGTCACGACGAATGAAATTGACCTGCGACGGCTCGATGGTCTCCGCCGAGACCTCGTACGACTTGCCTAGAATACTCGCGCTCATGCCGAGCACTTCGCCTTCCTCGGCAATCTTCACGATCAGCGTCCGCCCTTCCGACGACGACGAGGTCAGCTTGACCTTGCCAGTGCAGATGATGAAGACGCCTCGAGGATCTTCCCCTTCGACAAAGAGAACGGAGCCTTTCGGATAGACGCTCGTGAACGTGATGCCACTGAGCGTCTCCACTCCGGCTTCGCTCATGTTGCAGAACGTACGTTCCGCGCGAATCTTGCAGTCGGAGCACTTGTGGAAAACCTCGAGATTGTATGGAGTCGGCATGCAGTGCCCTCAGACGTACACCCGTAATAGGTTATCACACGAGTGCGTGAACCCCGTCACCGCGTTGCGGCCGGAACAGTCCTGCCGGATCGTCCCGTTGACCCCACACTCGGTGCGCCGCTACGATCGCTTTCCAACCCATGCGCGTCGCCTTTGTCGTGATGCCGTTCGCCGCCGCCGACAGTCCGAGCCTGGCAGCGGGGCTCCTGAAGTCCGAGCTCGCGGAGCGCGGTATCACTTGCGACATCAAATACTTCAACGTCACGCTCGCGATCATGGCGGGCGCGCGCGACTACGAACGAATCAGCAAACAATTCCAGTCGGCATCGCTTGCCGGTGAGTGGATCTTCTCACAGCAATATTACGGAAACTTAATCTCCGACTGGGATCGCTACGATCGCGAGGTCCTCTCGCACCCACTCTGGGGCGCGGGTGATGGCGATCGCGAGATCGTCCGAAGGATGCTCGACCTGGCGCCCGCATTTCTGAAAGTCGCCTACGAATCGAGCGACTGGAGCCGCTACGACCTCGTCGGCTTCACGAGCACCTTCGAACAAACGATGGCGGTGATGTCGCTTGCTCGCGAGATCCGGCGCAATCATCCGCGGATCCCCATCGTCGCCGGTGGCGCGAACTTCGAGTCCGTGATGGGCCGCGCTCTGATGGAGGCGTTCCCGCAGATCGACTTCGTGTGCGACGGCGAAGGAGACGTTTCGTTCCCCGCGCTCTGCGAGGCAATCCGAGACGGAGGATCCGTTCCTCCCGGAATCCTCTACCGCCGCGACGGAGTGATCATCGGAGCTCCCCGCGCCGGCGGATTCACAGAGCTCGACGCTCTCCCCGACCCCGATTTCGACGACTACTTCCGCGTGATCGACGCGAGCACGCCACGGATGCCAGTATCGTGGATTCCGGTGGAAGCATCCCGCGGATGCTGGTGGGGACAGAAGGCGCACTGCACGTTCTGCGGGCTGAACGGCGACGCGATGACCTTCCGGCAAAAAAGCTGGCGCCGCGTCGCAGCAGAGTGCGCGCGACTCGTCGGCAAATACCGCCCCGACTCGCTCCAGTTCACCGACAACATTCTCGCGAATGGGTATTTCCGCGACCTTCTGCCCCATTGGGCGGCGGAACGGAACGCGACACCGAAGTTCTTCGAGGTGAAATCGAACCTAACGCGCGCGCAAGTCTCGCTGATGCGTGATGCGAACATTCTCTGCGCCCAGGCGGGAATCGAGAGTCTGTCCGATCCGACCCTCGCGTTGATGCGAAAAGGCGTGTCTGCCGCGCAAAACATCGCAACGCTGCGCTGGCTCGCGGAGCACGACATCCTCGCGAACTGGAACGTGCTCATCGGGTTCCCCGGGGAGTCTCCGCGTGAAATCGAATTGCAGTTCGACATCATGCGCAAGATCGTTCACCTCGACGCTCCAGCCTTCTGCGGGGTGATCCGGCTCGATCGCTTCAGCCCGAACTTCTTCGCCTGGCGTGAGCTGGGGTTCTCTTCAATCCGTCCGATGCCTGCCTACCGGCACATTTTCGAAATGCCGCCCGAGCGCCTGACGAACGCATCCTACTTCTTCGAGTTTGACCATCCCGGTCTCGCGGCATCGGTCTCCGCGGCGTCTCCGCTGATCGAGCTCTGCGACCGCTGGCGCGCCCGTACCGTACCTCGCGATCGCCGCGAGCTCGAGCTACTGCCACACGTCGCCGGGAACACCGTAGCCGTGGATCGCAGGTTGTGCCGAGCGGAAGCATCGCTCCGTCTCAACGCAACCGAGGGATCGTTGTTGCTCGCATGTGACGTGCCTCGCACGCCCGAAGCCGCGCTTGCGCAGGTCGAACAACGCCATGCACGGGAACGAGGCAACTCCGCGAGCGATGCGCTCAGTCATCTGCTTGAGGCAGAACTGATCGCCGAGGTAGGGCCCAGGCTCGTTACGCTTGCGGTCATGCGAGAACACGTCCGCGCTGAACTTTCGGCAACTGCAGCGACCGGCCTAACGCCGGATGACAATCATGAATGGAGGTCAGAATGGCGAACTACGTGAAGTACCTCCTCACGGTCGACGCCGACACCGGCGTTCCGGTGAAGATTGAGCAGGTAGGGGAAGCAGGTGAGCTCCGGGAAGTCAGCATGAGCGATCTCGCGCCTGCAATCTCGCCCGGCTCCGCGGGCGGAACGGTGATCGTGAACATCTACGCCGGGGGTCAGGTCTCGATGCAGCAGACCCCTGAACAGGCCGCACGACTCCTTACTCCGGGAATTTTCATGGGCGGCCGGCCGAGCACACAGAAGTAGACGCTCAGCGCACCGAGCCCGAGAGCAGTTCTGCTGCCCGCTGCTCGTAGTAGCGGAGGCCGAGCTTGCGTGCGCGTGCCTGCGCCCTTTCGACCGTCGCCACACCTCGAGCCTTCGTGGAAGGTGCGGCGAGCTGCAGCTCGCCGAGCGCGAGCTGTGCTGCGATCAGGTCGAGAGGAAGGTCCAACGCTTCGGCCTCGTTGATCGCCGCAGTCAGCGTACTGGTTGCTTCGTTTCTCCGGCCCTCGGCCGCGAGCACGCGCGCTTCGGTTACGGCGACTCGGATGCGCAACGCCGGCTTCTCGATTCGTGGCGCATCACGGCGAATCTCCCGCACGGCCACAATCGCTTCGTCCACCTTCCCTCGTGCGAGCGCGAGCTCAGCAGTCACGATCGACGCGTACGCCCAGTCATAAAGCACGTGCTGGTCGGCAAGCGTCTTCCGCGCGGCCGGAATGATTTGCGCCACCGCGTCGAACTTGTGCTCCGCCAGTCTCACCCCCGCGAGGCGTGTCAGTCCGTCCGCTTCCGCCGCTTTTTCGCCCCTTTGGCGCTGCAGCGCGACAGAGCGTTCGAGTTCCGCCGCCGCCTTCTCGAGCTCATCATCGTAGAAGTGCACGATGGCCAGCTTCGATCGAGCCTCCGCTTCGTGCAAGGTGTTCGAGGATCCAATCGCCTCCTTGATCGCAGTCTCGAGCTCGGTCCGTGCTTCGACGATCCTTCCCTGCTGGAGTCTTGCTGTTCCCGCAGAGATATGTGCCGCCGCGCTGAGGTATGCGCCGGTTCCCGCCTTGATCGCTTCAAGTACTTCCATGGAGTGAGTCCAGGCGTCTTGAGAGCGACCGCGATAGACCTCGAGTTCTGCAATGTTCTGCCGCGCAATGAGCTCGGCAAGCTTGTCCGACGTTTCCTGGGAGATCGCGAACCCCTCTCGCAGGGACTTCTCGGCATCGGCGTAACGCCCTTCAATCCATGCCATCCCGGCCAGACTGTTCAACACCGACGCCTCGCAACTTCTCCATCCGATCCGGGAACAGGTCGCCTTCGCACCATCGAAGCGCCCCCGCGCGGATGCGAAGTTACCTGCATAAAAATGAACAACGCCGATCTGCATTTCGGCAAGGGCCACACGACCGACGTCGCCGCTCTTCCCATATGTCGCCTTCGCGGCTTCGAGTGTCTGAAGCGCGTCGTCATATCGTCCTGCGAGGCGCAGCGCCCAGCCGAGCAGTACCTGCGAACGGGCCACGAGCAGCGTTGCTCCCCGGAGCGTCCCCTTGTCGATCGCCACCTTCGACAGGTGTGCTACGGCGACACCATCAAGCCGCACTCTCGCGACTTCCGCGTCCGCGATGTCGATCCGAGGGTCCGCAGAAAGCGGCAGAGGAAGCGAACGGAGGTCGCGGATCGCGTCGCGGGCGCCAGCAAGGTCTCCAGCCATCGCACGCGCCTCGGCGAGACGCATTCCATACTCGAGGTCATCGGGAACGAAGCCGTGAAGGACTGAATAGACTTTGCCCGCCTTCTTCCAGTCCTTCTGCATCGCTCGAAGGCGTCCTTCGATAGCGAGGCTATCCTCCCGCCCGAGCGTCTTGGAGAGATCGAGGGCGCGCTGCGCCTGCTCGACCGCGCGCTTGTCGTAGCCGAGCGTCGACCATGCCTCCGCAAGCGACGAGTGGGCCAGCGCAAAATCGGGCTCGAGCGCCACCGCCTTCTCGAGCCGCTCCTTTGCGCCTAACGCGTCGAAATCGCGAAGTAGTGCGAGCCCTTCCGCGTAGAACCGGATGACTTCTGGACTCTGCGGCCTGGTGGCCGCGAGACCGGCAGCCCGCTCCGTGTCGAGTGCGCCCTGACCGAACACGCCGCGGATCTTCGTGCCGGCCGAGGCGACCATCGCGAGCAGTTCGGTCTCGGACCCCGATTCGCTGATTGCTGTGATCGTCTCGCCACTCCGCGCGTCCTGCACACGGAGGTCGAAGCGCAATCGAGTCGTCTCCCCGGTGCCGAGCGCCACGTACGAACCGGCGACGACATAATCCGCACTCAGACTCTCTCGGATTCGCTCGAGCGTCTCCTTCGAGTAGGTGTCGCTTCCCTCAAGCGCGAGCTCGTGCCGCGCACGCGCGATCTCCTCGCCCGAGATGAGGCGCAATTTGCCTCCCGCGGCGAGCTCGGTGCGAATCATCTCCGCGAATGCCGTTGAGATCCACTCGCTCTGAGTCTTGCCCGACAGGTCCTTGAACCCGATGACCGCGGCTCCGGGCCGGACCGCGACGACGGCAGTCGCCTCCGCTTTCGACGACATTGCGTGAGGCGTGCGCGTCGCGACGCTGTAGATACCGTACCCGGTGACGAGGCTCACGGCGACGATACCGATCGTCGCTACAATTCGCTCCGTCCGCTGTCGACGCAGTGTCTTGTTTCTCGATCTCCCTTTACCTCGCGCGACCTCGTTTCCCTCGAGTGCAGCGATGACGTCTTGCGGGGTGGCGAAGCGCGCACCCGGATCGGACTCGAGGCAGCGGAGAATGGTCGACTCCCACGCTGGATCGAGCCCCTCACAGAACCTGGCGGGCGAGCGCGGCGACGCCTTCATCCGCTGGATTGCCTGGGAAATCGGCGTCGCGCCATCGAATGGCTTTCGCCCGGTGACCATCTCGTAGAGGATCACTCCGAAGGAGTAGATATCCGAGGCACTGGTCGCGTCCTTCCCTTCGAACTGCTCAGGGGCCATGTACGCGGGTGTACCGACGACGACGCCGGAATCGGTCAGCGACGCGTCTCCCTCACTCGAGTCGCTGCGCCGCGCGAGCCCGAAATCGGTAATCACGACGCGGACCGTGCCTTCCCCGGACTCGCCGGAAGGCCTCGTCGTGAACATCACGTTGGCGCTCTTGAAGTCGCGGTGAACTACACCCGCAGCGTGGGCGGCCGCGAGGCCCTCGGCAAGTTGTCTCGCGATCGGCAGCGATTCAGAGGGAGTCATCGCGCCCTCGCGGCTCAACTTCTGCGCGAGCGTCTCTCCGTCGAGAAGCTCCATCGACACGCACATCAGGCGCGTGCTCAACTGCTCGCTGCCGACGATTTCGATCGTGTGGTACGACACGTCGAAGAGCCTGCAGACGTTAGGGTGCGTGACGCGGCGCGCGATCTGGATCTCGCGCCGAAAGCGCCAGAGCAACGTCTCCTGTGCTGCCGCCTCGGCGCGAATCGTCTTGAGTGCGACACGACCGCCGAGCTCGAGATCCTCGGCTTCGTAAACCTCACCCATTCCTCCCCGCCCAATGGTCCGCACGATCCGGTAGCGATCGGCGACGGTCTGGTCGGGACGAAAGCTCCAGATGCGAGTCGCACCGAGGTTCTGGACGATCTGATCCTCTCTGAGCTCGGCCGTAAGCTCCCCCGAGATGTCCATTCGGGCACTCATCGGAGTGGTGCGCTGCGGCGCCGGGCTCGTATCGTCTCGTTCGTCCAAGCTCACGTCTCCGCCGTGCCTACTGGGACTCCCCGGTCAGCACGACTTCCTTTCCCGAACCATCGCGGCAACGGGAGCACACCGTCACACTCGCATGCGCGGCTTCACCATGCCCGCAGCGGCAGTTGGCCGCCGAATGTCGTCCGTCGAGCGGCGCTGCGACACGTCGAAGTCGGATGATCTCTCGCTTGAACGCCTCGACGTAGATCGAGGTTGCGCGCCAGCCGAGCACCGCGCGCTCCTTCTCGTCAACCGTCTCGAAGTGATGGCGAATGTGGTGAATCTCGCCGTACTCCTCCTCCGAGAGGAGCGAGTCAGCGAGCTTCTCGTCGAATTCGTCGCTCATCGTTTTCTCCGCTTCACGCGCGCCTTAACTCGCGGGAAGCCGCATCGTCAGTCGGTACCCAGCTTGTGCCGCACTTTGTCGACGAGTTTCCGGAACGCCGCGTCCCGCTCGTAGAGCCGCTCTCCTTCGGTGGCGAGATGCGACGCTGAGAATTCTCGAATACCGAGAGTGTCGCCGATCTCCGGAAGCTTGAGCGCACCATCGCGGCGAGCGAGAAACGCGACTGCCTTCCGCGCGAGTCCGCGGCGGCTCGCCCGAAGATCCTTTTCCGTGGTGCCGAACACGCCGGCGGTGGCCGCGAGAATCGCGCGCAGCCTCGGCCGTTCGATTCCTGTCACGCGAGGAGTCGCCCGTCCCGCTCCACCCCGGCCCGATGCCTTGCGGATGGCCTCATCGCGAAACGCCTCGCTTCCGAGGAACAGTTGACCGATCACATGCCGCGCCGGGTCGTACCCCGACGACTTCCCCTCGGCAACGAATCGGCGGAATCGCTCTTCCGCAACCTTGGTCGTCTTTGCGAACGAATCGAGAAGCGGACGCGTGAGAAGCCACTCAGGAGGGGTGACGGTCCCCACCGTTGCTCGATAGCTGGACCACTTCCAATCGGCAACACTGCGCGCGAGAGCATCCGCGACAGGCGACCATGCAAGATGGCGAACCACTTCGACCAGGTGAGGGTCGCGCTCGACCAGAAGCGACTTGTATCGGCCATTGAAGAGCGCTCCGCTGCGCCCGTACCGGCGATTCCAGTACTGCGTATAGACTCCGTTGATCTGCCGCATCCCTCGGGAGAGGTTAGGCTCGGGTGTCTCGACGACGAGGTGGAACCGGGTGCGGAGGAGCGAGTAGCCGATGACCCTCCATCGGAGCATGGCCGCGGAACGACCAAGAATCGCCAGGAACTCGGCGCGGTCATCGTCGTCGCGGAACACCTCCTTCCGCGGCGCGGCCGAACTGGTTACGAACCAGGTCGCCCCCGCATACTCCAGTCGCATCGGTCTCGCCATCGAACACCTCCGGACGAATCATAGCAGACCTGACCCCTCCCGGCAGTCGGCCCGCATGCAGTGCGGCGATCGGGTACCATACCGCCGATGATTCCGGAAAGAGCCGTGCGGTCGTCCCTCGCGCTTCCGCTCGCCTGCCTCGTCACATCAGGAATGGCGGGGCTGGTCGCGGAAGTCGCGTGGTCGCGCGCGCTGGCGGCGCTATTCGGCTCGGCGCTCACCGCGACGGGGCTCCTGCTCGCGATCTTCATGGGCGGGCTCGGTCTCGGATCGGCGATCGGCGGCCGCGTTGCACGTCGGGCCGGCAACCCGCTCGCAGCGTTCGGCGCGGTGGAGATCGTAATCGGCTCGCTGATCCTCGCGACCCCTGCATTCTTCGACATGATCGCTCCCGCGGTCAAACGGCTCGACGTGCGCCTGCCCGACGCTTTGGCCCCTGCCGTACCGGCGACGCTCTCCCTCCCGATTCTCGGCACGATCGTCGTGCTCATGGGAACCACATTCCCTCTCTTTCTGACCTTCGCCGCACGATCGCGCGCGACAGTCGGTCGCGCTTCAGGGCTGGTGTACGGCGTCAACACCTTCGGCGCTGTCGCCGGCACTCTGCTCGCCGGCTTTTGGCTCCTTCCTTCATTTGGCATTGCCAACGGAATCCGCGTCGCCGCTGCACTCGATCTGTGCGCCGGAACCGCCGCCCTTGCACTCGCGTTTCGATCGTCGCGCACTCACGATGCAGTCTCGAGCCTCGTGCCTGACGATGAATATGCGCGCACGTCCAGAGCCTCGATCTCGACTCCGGTGTCGATTGCATTCCTCGGTGGTTTCGCCGCGCTCGCGCTCGAGGTCGCATGGTTCCGTGCGCTCATGCTCGTCTTCGGCTCATCGGTCTATGCGATCTCGCTCATGCTCGCCGCGTTTCTCTGCGGATTGAGCGGCGGAGCGGTCGTGATCGCGCGACGGAGCGACGCACAAACCGACGTCCGATCGTTGCTCGGACGGGTCCACTGGCAGATCGCCTTCTCCTCGACGCTGGTCACGTTCCTCGTGCAGCTCGTGCCGGTGGCCTACATCGCGATCCTCGAATCGACAGGCGGGGCGTTCGCCGGTGTGGCCTCGAGCTCCTTCGTCGTCATCGCGATCCTCCTCGCAGTGCCCACGCTCCTGATGGGCGCGGCGCTTCCGCTCGCGATCCGGCTCGCGGTTGAAGATCGGCGCGAGCACGCCTCGCGCGAAGCAGGCACGGTTTACGCTGCATCGTCTCTTGGCTCGTGCACCGGCGCGCTCGCCGCCGGCTTCGTACTGGTTCCCGCTGCGGGCGTCCGAGGAACGGTGGCGGCAGCTGCCGTCGCCTCGCTCTGCGCGGCCACGCTTGCCCTTCGAGGTTCATCCGATCGAGCAGCGCGCAAACTCGCGCTGCAGGCGGGCGCACTCATCGTCGCGCTCTGGGGCGCCTGGCTCGGCAACCTCCTTCCCTGGGACTGGCGCGTTTTGACCGGCGGCTACTATGCCTATGCGCACCTCTACACGAAGAATCGCGCCACCGCGATCGGCCCGTTGCGTCGTGAAGTCGTGCTCGACGTCGATCCGCCGTTCGCGTCCGGCTCCTCTCCCGCGCAGTTCCCCGAGGCGACCGCGGAAGGAAACGAGTCGCTTCTCTTCTGGCGCGATGGCATGCTCGCGCAGGTCGCTGTCGTCCAGAATGGACCCGTTCGATCGCTGCTGCTGAATGGGAAGGCCGACGCGTCGAACGCAAGAGGCGACATGAGGACACAGCTGCTGCTCGGACACCTGCCGGCGCTCCTTGCGCCGTCGGCGCCGGCCGGCGAGGCAATGGTGATTGGTCTCGGGAGCGGAGTTACTGCGGGAGCCGTCGCATCGTGGCCTTACGAGCGAGTAATCGCAGCAGAGATCGAACCGATGGTTGCCAAGGCCGCCGGTTTCTTCGCCAGCGAGAATCAATCGGCACTCGACAACCCTCGGGTGACTCTCCGCATCGACGACGCGCGACGCATTCTCGACCGGTCGCCGGGAGGTCTGCGACTCATCACCTCCGAGCCGTCCAACCTATGGATGTCTGGCGTCTCACTTCTATTCACACGCGAGTTCTTCGAGCTCGCAGCGTCGAAACTCGACGATCGAGGCGTCTTCTGCCAATGGCTGCACCTCTACCAGGTCGGTGACAGCGACGTGAAGACCCTCCTGGCGTCGATGGGGGGCTCGTTCCCTTACATGATCGTCTTCGTCGACGAGACGGACCTTCTCATCGTGGCGTCGAAGTCGTCGCTCCAGCTCGATCCCGCGGCCTGGAACGCGCGGCTCGCCGCGAATCGCGTCGCCGGATCAATGCTTGCGGGTGCTGGAATCGGGAGTCCGCGCGACATCGCCGCCGGGATCGTGGCGGATGAACGCGCTGTGCGGACATGGTCAGCCGGCGCGGAGCTTCATACCGACGACCGGCCGATCCTCGAGTTCACGGCCGCGCGACAGATGGGATTCGATCGGTCTGCACCAATCGTCTCCGCTCTCGTTCAGGCGGGCGTCGAGACCGGAGTGATCAAGCTCGGACAACATGGGTCCGTGGGCGGCTACGCCGGATCTGCAGCTCCGCGTGAGGAGGATTAGGCGTGGCTTTCCTGCCTCAGCCGACGCGGCGCGACATTCTCAGCGCTATTCTCGGTGCGCCGATCGCCGCCGCCGCATGCGCGCGCCGTCGCCCGCGCATGCGACTCGAGGGCACGATCGTCGGAGCTTCTGCCGCCTTCGGTCACGAATTGCGGACGCGCAGGGAGGTTCAGGTTCCAGAGGCGAGCTGGAATCGAGCGGGCGTCGTCATCGTCGGCGCAGGCATCGCCGGGCTCTCCGCCGCGTGGGCACTCGAACGCGCAGGCTATCGAGATTACATCGTGCTCGAGCTCGAGCCGATGCCGGGAGGCACATCGGCCGGCGGACGATCGCACGTTTCGGCGTTTCCGTGGGGCGCCCACTATCTCCCCGTCCCTCTCGCGAACAATGCGGCGTTGATCGATCTGCTCGACGAAATGGAGCTTCTCGAAGGACGGCGCGAGGATGGCAGTCCGATCGTGAAAGAGGAGCACCTCTGCCGCGATCCTCAGGAGCGCGTCTTCCATCGGGGGAAGTGGCACGAAGGGCTATACGTTCACGCCGGAGCGTCTCCCGAAGACCTGCGTCAGCTTGCCGCGTTCAAACGCGCAATTGATGCGTGGGTCGGTTTTCGTGACGACCTGGGCCGGCGCGCGTTCGCGATCCCGCGATCGCATTCGTCCGACGACGAGCGCGTCCGCGCTCTCGATTCCGTCTCGATGGCAGAGTGGCTGGACGCACGCGGCTTCGACTCGCCCAGACTTCGGTGGTTCGTCGAGTATGCCTGCCGTGACGACTACGGCACGCTCCTCGAATCGACGAGTGCCTGGGCAGGAGTCTTCTATTTCGCGTCGCGTGTGGCAAAGCTCGGCGACGACGACGAGCCTTTGATCACGTGGCCGGAGGGAAACGCACGCTTCGTCGCCCACCTCGCTCGCGCGGGCCGCGACAGGATCAGGACGTCGCATGCGGCGTTCCGTGTGCGTGACAACGGGCCGGAAGTGGAGGTGCTGACCGCCGCCCAGGACGGAACAGTCGCAGGCATCCGCGCCTCGCGCGTGATCTTCGCAGCGCAGCAGTTCCTTCGCCCCCACGTGCTCGAATCGCGAGACGGAGATTCGTGGCGAGCTGACAAATTCGAGTACAGTCCCTGGCTCGTTGCGAACGTGGAGCTTCGAGATCGCCCTGCCGAGCGGGACTTCCCGCTCGCGTGGGACAACGTCTTCTACGAAAGCCGCTCCCTCGGCTACGTCTGCGCGACGCATCAAAAAGGGGTCGCGCACGGCCCGACCGTGCTCACCTGGTACTACGCGCTCTGTCATGAACCTCGCGAGAACGAGCGGCGGCGGCTGCTCGAGCTTGATTGGAGCGACTGGTCAGATGCCGTCTTGTCCGATCTCCGCCTAGCCCACCCGGAAATCGATGACCTGACCCTTCGCGTGGATGTAATGCGCTGGGGACACGCTATGGTCTCTCCTCGCCCAGGTTTCATGTTCAGCGATTCGCTCCGCGATGCCGCGCGACCGCGCGGGCGAATCCACTTCGCAAACTCGGACCTCTCCGGCCTCGCCCTGCTCGAGGAGGCGTTCGATCACGGCACGCGCGCCGCGGCCGAAGTACTGGCTGCGCTTGGCAGCGGAGATGCTGCCCGCCGTCCCTGACAACGGCCCTCCGCCCCTTGATGGAGCGGCGGTGCGAACCTATAGTCGAGGTATGCCGCAAGCGTACGGGCGAGACCGCGTCAAGGCGCTCGATGGCGGCCGCTTTCGCATCGAGTCTCCAAGCCCCAAGGGCTGGCGAGCCGGGCGCCGCGCGACACTGACGACCGCGGAGTTCCCGGGTACGGCCATCGTATGGGACGGGACGCTCTGGGAAGTGCTTTCATGCGAGGAGCATGTCGGCGCGAGTTCGCGTTATGTGCTTGCTCCGTGGAGGGATCATCACGCCATCCGCGTCTCGGCCGACTACGACCCAGCGAGCGAGCAGGCGCTCGAGTCGTCGATACGGCGGGCAGAAACGAGGGCGAGGATGTCGAGCGGCATCTTCGTTGCTGGCCTCTTCGCCGGGCTACTGCCGGCACACGTGCAGCTCGAAGTCGAAAGCGAGTATGGCTTCGTCGCGACACGCCTCACGCTTCTTTCACTTTTCACGCAATTTGCAGTCGCCGCTGTCGGGTTCGCCGGGATTCCGATCGAAGGGCTCGCCGGGCCGAGGTGGCCCGTCTCGCTGTTCCTGCTCGGCTGGCTCGCGCTCATCGAGATGCTGATTCGAAGCTGGTACACGCTCACACGCAGCCAGCCGTTAGGCTCGATCGAGGGACTGCTTTTCTGGTGGCTGGCATGTGCCGTGACGCCACGAGCGCGAGCGTTTGACCGAATCGCCATCCGGGAGAGGCAGCGCCAGACTGCAACTGCGTCTGTGCGGCCGCCGGGCGATTTCGAGCGCGAGCGCGACGCGTTCGCACTTCGGGAGCCCTTCCTCGCACTGCTGCCGCCGATGGCCCAGGAGAGGCTCGCAGCGACCTTCGGCTTCGACCCGTATGCGTGGGGGATGCGCAGCGCGGCCGCGATCGCAGTGGTTTCAGCCGTAGGCGCCGCATCCGCGCTGCTGAAGATTGCGGACAATGTCTCGACGTCCGACACCTGGATTTCGCTCGCTCTCGCGACCTTGTTGTTCGGAGAGCAGGCGAAGCGATTCCTCGCGATCCGCAAAGGAAGACCCGCCGGCAGCGTCTTCGGAGCGTTCGTCAGCCCCTTCTGCAAAGAGCTGCTCGCGATGGAGCCTCGTGCGCTCGAGAAAGGCACAACGAACAAGCTCGAGCGCGCGCTTCCTGAGGTCTGGGACTACGACGCCCCGAGCAGCGACAGCGATCATACGGGACGCTGAATCGAGCTCGGATCCTCGCCCGCGCGAAGCGAGATCTCGGCTCCTTCTTCGCCGAGCTCGAGGCACTCGAAGAGGTTCCGGACGTGCTGCCCGAGTCGGTCGTGCGCGGCGCCGACCGCCTCGATCCGGTCAACCAACTCGCGCGCGAGGGCCGCGACGCGCTCGCGCAGCTCGCGCGCTTCAGCTTCGGGTGGATTCTCCCCGCTCATCGAGCAGCCGACGAGCGCGTCGTGAATCTCCTCCGCAATTCGAACCAGTTCGCCGTCGCCGTCTCCTTCCGAGCCCGAACGAGTCTCCACGAAGCGTACGATTCGAGAGGCGATCGTGCCGGCATGAGGCAGGTCGAGCGAGACATTGAAATGCGCGCCCATCGCGATCGTCCTCAGGCACCGGCCGAGAGCCGATCGGCGAGGACGCGCGGAAGCCCGGCATCCATGATCGATCTCTGTGTCTTCGAGATGTCGTATTCGACGCGGAGAAACTGAAGCGTCGCGCGCTCGTGATCGATGATCGCGTACGCCGCCATCGGATTCCGGTCGCGCGGCTGCCCCACCGAGCCCGGATTCACAAGGTAGCGCTTCCCCTTCTCCAGCTTGAACGTCGACGTCTGCCGGACGAGCCAGCCGCTGATCCCGCCCTCTTCGTCCTGGACGAAAAACGACGGGAGGTGAGTGTGTCCAAACAGCACGAGCTGCTGCGGAAACTTCCGCAGAATGTTGTGCGCATCGTACTCGCTGAAGACATATTCGTCTTCGTCGAACGGCGAGCCATGACAAACGAGGATACCGTCGTCAGTCGTCACGGGGCCGAGCGGGAGACTTTTCAGGAAGTGGAGGTTCTCCTTGCTCAAATGCTCGCGCGTCCAGATCGCCGCGTGCCTCGCCGCCTGATTGAATCCGCCGCCGTCATCGGCGCCCGAAGCGACACGATCATGGTTGCCGCGAATAAACCACTTGCGACCCTTGAGCCGGCGCACGCGGTCGAGAACCTGATTCGGCTGCGCGCCATAGCCGACGAAATCACCCATGCAGATCACGCGCGTCGTGCCTTTTCGGCGCGCGTGACCGAGCACCGCGTCGACTGCGGTCTGGTTCGAGTGAAGATCGGAGATGATGAGCGTTTTCATCCGATTTGCCCGGGGCGGCGGAACCACGACCCGAGCAGTTCTCGAGGCAACTGCAGGATCATCCGCTCGACGATCTCCGCGACCGACTCCTCTTCGCGGATATCGAGCGTGACGTCGGCCATCTTATAGTACCTGAGCCGGTACTGGTACAGATCGCGGACCGCGATCTCATCGCGGAACATCGGTCTCTCGGCTGCCTTCGCACCCACTCGCTTCATCACGAGTGGTAATGGCGCCTGCAAGTAGACCGAAATGCCGTGCGCAAGTACGAACTGAATGTTCTCCTCGAACGTGAATGTTCCCCCACCGGTGGCGATGACGCCGTGCTCGAGATGCTGCGTGGAACGGAGTAGATCCGATTCACGCCGCCGGAAATGCGGCTCTCCCTTCTCGGCAAAGATCTCGCGGACAGGCATGCCCTCGGCGGCCTCGATGAGCTCGTCAAGGTCGAAGAATGGGACACCCAGGCGGCGG